>DATGQZ010000010.1:0-60020 GCA_035303945.1 Cyclobacteriaceae bacterium | reverse complement strand
CAATGGGATCACCCATGGAGCGCCAAATGCACCCTATAAGGGTGGCAGAAATTTCCCGCAAGTTAAAACAATAATCCCTATTTCCGCAAATAAAATAATCCCAACTTGTTCTTTTTAAGATAATTCAGCTATCTTTGCAGTCCAAAATTTAGATGGACGGGATCCATCAATTCACTAAATATCAATAATATATGGCAGTAAAAATCAGATTAGCGCGTAGAGGCAGAAAAAAAATGGCTATCTATGACGTTGTTGTAGCTGATTCAAGAGCTCCACGTGATGGACGCTTTATCGAGAAAATCGGGACCTACAACCCCAACACAAATCCAGCAACGATCAATATCAACAACGATCGTGCGCTGAAGTGGTTATTGAACGGTGCGCAACCAACCGACACCGTTAAAGCTATGCTTTCATACCGAGGTGTATTGTTGAAAAAACACCTTCAGATCGGCGTATTGAAGGGTGCTGTGACGCAAGAAGAGGCGGACAAGCGCTTTGAAGATTGGAAGGCTAACAAAGAAGCAGCTATTACAGGCAAAGTGGACAAACTTTCCCAGGCAAAAGCTGACGCCCGTAAGAAGGCTTTGGAAGCTGAGACAGCTAAAAACACTGCCCGTGCTGAGGCACTGAAGAAGAAAGAAGAGGAAGCACTCGCTGCAGCTAAAGCCGCAGAAGCTCCTGCAGAAGACAATGCTGCAGATGCCACTGACGCAGATGCTCCTGAGTCTAACGAAGAAAACCAAGCTTAATACCTTATTGTTTCATGGACAAAGAGAACTGTTTCCAACTAGGTTACGTCGCTAAGGTCCATGGACTTCATGGAGAAATCTCCATCGTGCTCGATGTGGACTATCCCGAAGATTATGAAGATATTGAACATGTCTTCGTAGCCCAAGGCTCGCGGTTAGTTCCCCTTTTTATCGAACACTTCGTACTACAGCCTAATCATAAGGTGCTGGCGAAGTTTGAAGGGTTCGACTCGGTGGAAGAGGCTTCCAAACTGGTAGGTTCTGGATTATTTCTCCCCTTGGAGAATCTTCCTCCTCTAGCGGATGACCAATATTATTTTCATGAATTGATCGGTTTCACAGTGTATGACGAAGTGCACGGGGAACTAGGAGAGGTAAAGCAGATATATGATCTTCAAACCCAGGATCTACTTGGCGTAGTTTACAAAGGCAAAGAAGTATTAATACCCATTCAGGATGAAGTCATCCTAAAAGTTGATAAGGCAGAGAAAAAAGTTTTCTGCCAATTGCCAAATGGCTTACTTGAAATCTACCTGGAGGATTAATCCATGCATATTGACATCATTACAGTAGTTCCGGGATTACTGGAAGGTCCTTTTTCCCATTCCATATTGCAAAGGGCGAAGGACAAAGGCCTCGCTGAGGTCCGCATCCATAATTTAAGGGACTATGCCACCAACAAACAGAAGCAGGTCGATGACTATGCTTTTGGGGGCGGTGCTGGAATGGTCTTGATGATTGAGCCTATTGTGCGTTGTATCAACGCCCTCAAGGCCGAGAGAGCCTATGATGAGGTGATCTATATGAGCCCTGACGGCGAGGTATTCAACCAAAAAATGGCGAATGCTCTATCACTTACACAAAATCTCATTATCCTTTGTGGACACTACAAAGGAGTCGATGAGAGGGTAAGACAGCATTTGATCACCAAGGAAATCAGTATTGGTGATTATGTCTTGTCAGGAGGTGAACTAGCTGCGGCAGTGGTCACGGATGCGATTATCAGATTAATACCTGGCGTATTAAATGATGAAACTTCAGCACTGACAGATTCCTTTCAGGATGGGCTATTGGCTCCGCCGGTATTTACCCGGCCTGCAGATTACGAAGGAATGAAAGTTCCGGAAGTACTGCTCTCCGGGCACAGTGCCAACATCGAAAATTGGAGATTTGAAGAATCGGTTCGCCGAACTAACGAAAGAAGGCCTGACTTGTTGGAAGGCAAAGATCTGGATAGGCGATAACAGAAGAATTGATTTAATAAAATAGAAAAAGATTTCGCAGAGTTGCGATAAGCACATAATACTAAAGATATGAGCGAACTACTTAAAATTGTAGAAGAGGAATACGCAGAGGCTAGATCCAAATTCCCTTCTTTCAAGGCAGGTGATACCATTAACGTTCACGTAAGAATCGTTGAAGGTAACAAAGAACGTGTACAGCAATTTCAGGGAACAGTAATACAAAGAAGAAACCCTAACAGTAACGGAGAGACTTTTACTGTAAGAAAAATTTCTAATAGTATTGGTGTTGAAAGGATTTTCCCAATCTTATCCCCTGCTATCGAAAAAATCGAAGTCCTAAGAGAAGGTAAAGTAAGAAGAGCTAGACTTTTCTACTTGAGAGGACGTCAAGGTAAATCCGCAAGGATTAAAGAAAAAATCAGGGTGAAGAAATAATTTTCACTCGTCCTAAAAGGAGGCTGTATGCAGTCTCCTTTTTTTATGGGTATTAATACCCTGTATTCAGGGGATCTCTTTAAAATCATCAAAGAATAAACGCCCCTTTGTAAATATTTTAATTCAATTATGGATATTTTTGGGCCACAGGTGGAATAGGCCGCAAGTGACAACAGCCGTCCATACAAGATCAATAGACGATTCTATCAAACCCATGATGATTTTATGAAGAAAATTTTGATTACCGGAGGAGCAGGATATATCGGATCTCACACCGCCGTATCTCTAGTCCAAGCTGGCTTTGAACCTGTTATTGTTGACGATTTTTCCAATTCGGAAAAATCCGTTCTAGATGGGCTGAAGGCAATCCTTGGCCTGGATTTGGTCTGCTATGAAGGAGACTGCAATGACCAATCACTCATGGAGCGGATTTTTGCGGAGCAATCCATCACTGGGGTCATTCATTTTGCCGCCCACAAAGCTGTAGGAGAAAGCACACAGCTTCCCTTAAAATACTATAAAAACAACATTGGCTCCCTATTGGTCCTATTGGAAGTGATGAAGAAATATGGGGTTACCGATCTTGTATTTTCTTCTTCCTGTACCGTGTATGGCCAGCCTGACCAACTACCCGTAAGGGAGACCACTCCTCGAAAAGATGCAGAGAGCCCCTACGGCAATACCAAAAGAATAGGAGAGGACATTCTTACCGACTACGCTAAAAGCGGGGAAGCAATCCGCGTCATTGTCTTACGGTATTTTAACCCAATCGGTGCGCACGAGTCCTCAGATATTGGTGAACTTCCTTTGGGTGTCCCCGCCAACCTGGTTCCATTCGTGACGCAGACAGGAGTCGGAATTAGAGAAAGCCTTACCGTTTTTGGGAATGATTACAACACACCTGACGGTACCTGCATAAGAGATTATATCCATGTAATGGATTTGGCGAATGCCCATGTAAAATCACTGCAATACCTGGAAGACAAGCCGGATAACTTTTTTGACCTCTTCAATGTAGGCACGGGCAAAGGAAATACGGTATTAGAGGTGATAAAAGCTTTTGAACAAGTAAGCGGTAAAGCTTTAAACTATCAGATTGGCCCTAGACGTTCTGGAGATGTTGAGCAGGTTTGGGCGGACACTACAAAAATTAACCAAGAACTTCGTTGGTATCCAAAGCACAATTTGGAGGAAGCCCTGAGAGACAGTTGGAACTGGCAACTACGCTTAGCTAAGCGAGATAAATAATAATGATAAAGGCCGAGGAATTACTTCTTCGGCCTTTATCATTATTTAAAAATCGGATGTCTTTCAAACGGTTTTTCCCTATCAAAAAGATACCGGTAAGTATGGTGGGTTTTGAAAATGGTAGCATTGATCTGCTCACATACCCGCATCATTTTCGGATTAAAATCACCGATCCAGTTCATCTCTATGGTTTCATAATGGAATGAACGAAGTGTTGCCATTTCATTGTACCGCATCACCATCGCACTTTCCACACCTTTGCCTTGGTGGTCCGGCACAACCCCAAAAACCAATCCCAGCATTTTATTAGGCGGGTTGAAGACCTTGTGATAAAGAAACTTCAATTTCCCTAGTAGGTCCATTTTCCCATTTACATATTTAAAGATCTGATTCAATTCGGGGATGGATATAAAAAAGGATACCGGCTCTCCTTTAAAAAATCCAAAATAAATCAATCGTGGATCAATGACCGGCTTCATCTTTTTGAACATCAGCTGTGCTTCCTTGATGCTCATGCTTTTGCCCAAATGTCTTGCCCAAGCTTTATTGTAAACCGTCATGAAATATTCAGGCCCTTTCTCCATCAATTCTCTACCCTTTAAATATCGGTATTCATAATCCGGATTGTTCAAGGTTATGTTGGCTCTATCATAGAACTTGGGATCGAAATCTACCCCTTTGACCGGGCGCATATAGGTAAACTGCTTAAAGAACAGCTGAAAGCCGTATGCCTCAAATAAGTCTTGATAATAGGCGAAATTCCATGGCATGTTGTAGTTGGGAGGAGAAAATCCCTCCACCAGCAAACCCCACCATTTATCCCTTTCTCCAAAGTTGACGGGACCGTCCATGGCTTCCATGCCTCGCTCCTGCAACCAAGCCTTGGCAGCATCAAATAGCATAAATGCGGCTTTTGGGTCATTTACGCATTCAAAAAATCCAATGCCGCCTGTAGGCTGCTTTTCCTTCCATTTGGGATTGATAAAGGCTGCTATCCTGCCGATGCTCTTGCCTTGATCGTCCTGCAACAACCATCGGATTGCCTCCGCCTTCTGTCGAAACAGCTTATTGGTCTCAGCGTGAAAAAGTCCTTCAATGTCTTTGTCTAAGGGCCGGATCCAGTTTTTTTCGTTCTTGTAGAGCCTTACGGCCATTTCATAAAACTCCCGCTGATGGGCAGCACTGGTTACTTCCAGTAATTTCATAGTATCAGTCTTTAGGCAAAGTTAAATTTGATGGATAACAAAAAGAGAAGGATCAGCCAATCACCTCCCCGTAAAGGTCAAACTCTGTGGCATCTGTGATCCTTACCTGCACAAAATCTCCGATCCTGCAATATTGTAGGCTTGCATCAATGAGAACTTCATTGTCAACATCTACAGAATCAAACTCAGTTCTTCCCACGAAGTGACCGTTTTCTTTCTTATCAATCAATACTTTATAGGTTTGGCCAATTTTCTTTTGATTCAGTTCATAGGAGATCTGTTCTTGAACCTCCATCAAGTGGTTTGCGCGAGCCTGTTTTTCATCTTGGGAAAGAAGGTCTTGCATGGTATAGGCATGGGTATCTTCCTCATGGGAATAGGTAAACACCCCCAACCTCTCGAATTTCATGCGCTGTACAAAGTCAACCATTTCCTGGAATTCCCGGTCCCCCTCACCCGGATGCCCTGCAATCATGGTGGTACGGATAGCTATTCCTGGTATTCTTTCCCTTATACGATGAATCAATTCTTCCTGCTTCTCCCGCGAGGTACCACGACGCATGGTCTTTAGTACTTCTGTGGAGCCGTGTTGCAAGGGAATGTCCAAATACTTGCAGATATTATTTCGCTCAGCCATCACCTCCAATACATCCATTGGAAAACCAGTGGGGTACGCATAATGCAACCTGATCCATTCAATGCCATTAACATCGGCCAAGGCTGACATTAGATCGGCGAGTCTTCTTTTTTTGTACAGGTCTAAGCCATAGTAGGTGGAATCCTGGGCAATCAACAGCAATTCCTTGGTACCGCTGGCGGCCTTATTTTCTGCTTCACGGACCAATTCTTCTATAGGTTTTGAAATATGATTGCCCCGCATCAACGGGATCGCACAAAAAGAGCAAGGGCGATCACAGCCTTCTGATATCTTCATGTATGCATAATGCGAGAGGTGCGAAAGCAAACGTTCGCCCACTAACTCATGCTTGTAATCTGCCTTAAACCGTTTTAGGATGGCGGGAAGGTCACGTGTTCCAAAATAGGCATCCACCTGTGGTATTTCAGCTTCCAAATCATCCTTATAACGCTGTGATAAGCAACCGGTGACATATACCTTATCGACAAGGCCTTGTTCCTTTGCATCCACATATTGTAGAATGGTATCGATGGACTCCTGCTTCGCGTTATCAATAAAACCGCAGGTGTTGATGATGACGATATTATGGTCAAGCGCATTTTCTGCTTCATGGGAGGCATGGATACCGTTGCCCTTAAGTTGGGTCAACAAAACCTGTGAATCCACGAGGTTCTTAGAACAGCCCATGGTGATAATATTGACCTTATCCTTTTTTAATGTTCTTGTTTTCAATCTCTTCTACTTTGCTGCAAAAGTACGGAAAATTTTGTGGTTTCACCTTGTAGCTTTCTTTTAGGTTATATTACTTGCCAAAAAGCAGCTCCCGGAAAAGCATTATTTTGGTTTATCAAGCACGCTTTCCCCACCTGCGTGTAGACTAAAATCTGTCGTTCGCTTCATTTTGGAGATCAGGGGATTTAACTTTAGCTGCGCGATCGCAATGCAAACATGTACATGAGGCAGCAGAACCATTTTATCGTCGTTGAGGACATACAGGCAGTGTCTTGGGAAGCAAGTCCGGACCTTTCTTTACAATACAACGATCTGTGGAAGATCTCCATCCCTAAGTCACTCCGCAAAATGGATCAACTATTTGCTTTACTATCGCCAGATGAAAAAGCCAGAGTTGCCAGGTATTTTCAGCAAAAGGATAAAAACCGCTTTACCGTTGGCAGAGGCATGTTAAGGCAAATTCTTGGCTACTATTTAAATAGCGCCGCGCGGGAAATTCGCCTTTTGTTGGGAACTAACAAAAAGCCTCAACTTCCCGCCCCTTCTACCATCGCATTCAATCTCTCCTATTCCCATGATTATGTGCTGGTCGGAGTGGGACCCGAGCCATTGGGTGTGGATATTGAGTTTATCAATCCACAATTCGATTACGAAATCATGCTGGACGCTTGTTTTATGAAGCAGGAAATAGCAGTAATTAAAACCTCCGATAATGGCAGAAAGGAGTTTTTCCGCTATTGGACACGCAAGGAGGCACTGTTGAAAGCAACCGCCCTTGGGCTTGGAGATTACTTGACGGACTTCAGCTGCCTCAACGGAGTACAGCCTTTTCCCCCGACGCTAGACGTTAAAGGAGAATGGCGGATTGCCAGCTGCCTGCTGGAGGAGTCTTATTGGATAAGTATTGCTACAGAAAGCCCTCGCCACCAGCGATTTATCGATGCCAACGCATTTTTTGATTAGATCAACAGAAGCGTGACCTTAAGAGCTGTGTCTTAGTGGTTTGCTAAAATTATTATTATCTTAGGACATGCCACGGCCATAACCTCTCAAGCTTTGAACGCATCCAGCAGTCTTGTAGCATTACAGCAAATTAGTCACACCTTCGGAAATCAAAAGGTGTTGGATGATATCTCTGCCAATTTAACCGAAAAGAGGATCTGCGCCATTTTAGGAAAGAGCGGTAGTGGTAAGTCCACTCTTTTGCGGGTGATCAATGGGATGATTCGTCCAGATTTTGGCCAGGTATGGTTTAGTGGCAAACCCTTGGATTATGAGAACATATTTCTTTTAAGGCTTAAGATCGGATATGTCGTCCAACAGGTGGGCCTCTTCCCACACATGACTGTACAAGAAAACATCGAGCTTTTGGGAAAAATAGCTCATAAACCTGTACAGGAAGTCAATACACGAATCAAGGTATTGATGGATATGGTGGGACTTCCCACAAGCTACCTTAGCAAATATCCCCATCAACTGTCGGGCGGCGAGCAGCAGCGGGTTGGACTTTGCCGTGCCATGTTGCTTCAACCACCACTTTTACTGATGGATGAGCCCTTTGCCTCATTAGATTATGCCACCAAGCAAGCGATTTATCAGCATCTACTTGATATCCAAGATCAGGAAAGCAGGACGATCGCCCTAGTAACACACGACTGGGAGGAAGCTATCCGATTGGCTGATGATTTTATATGGATGGCACAGGGGCGGATCAAAGCGTCAGGGGATAAAACTAAGCTTGTGGAAATGAAGAACACTTATCTTAAAACTTTATGAAAAGAGCGGTAGCAATCATTTTTATTATGGGATGGATAATTCCTTTTCTCCCCAGCTCTTCACAAAACAACGACCGCATAACTGTAGGTGCAAAACATTTCAATGAAGGCTATATTTTAGGGGAAATGATTGCGCTCCTACTAGAAGATGCTGGTTACAGGGTAGATAGGCGATTCAACCTCGGTGGAACAGCAGTGACCTTTGAAGGGCTTCTAAAAGGAGCCATTGACATATACCCTGAATATACCGGTACCATTTCTACTGAAATCCTGCGATTAGAGAAGGCTCAGTCATTGGATAATTTAAAAGCCATGGTGTTGGAGAAATATAATTTGGAATTGTCCAACCCCTATGGCTTCGAAAACAGCTATGCACTGTTGATGAAAAAGGAGAAAGCGCAAAAATTCAACATCGAGCGCATTTCTGACCTCCCCAGAGAAGCTGGATTGAGATTTGGTATAAGCCACGAATTTTTGGAAAGGCAAGATGGTTGGCAGGTATTGGCGCAGAATTATGGGCTGCCCCAACGCCCACTGGCGCTTGAGCATGGACTTGCCTATCAGGCCATATTGGAAGGCAAAATCGATGTGATGGACGCGTATTCCACAGATGGGGAAATCAGTCGCTACGACCTGCTTTTGCTAGAAGATGATCGAAATTTTTTTCCGGAATACCATGCGGTATCCTTTTACCGTTCTGAACTCCCCCAAAAAGCTAAGGAAACAGTTGCTAAGTTATCCTCCATTATTTCAGCTGAGGAAATGCAAGAGCTGAATGCCCTCGCATTGTTTGGCAAACAAAATCACATTACCATTGCGCATAACTTTTTGTTGCAAAAACATCTCATACGCCACCAAGAAATAAAAAATGCTGCAGAATGGCGCGACATCATGAGCAAAATATTGGTGCATTTGCAATTAACTGTTTTAGCAGTAGCATTCGCCATTATCATCGCGCTTCCCTTAGGATTATACCTTTACCGTCATCCTCATTTTTCCAATACGATTTTATACATCGTCGGCATTATGCAGACGGTGCCCTCTATCGCATTGCTGGCGCTTATGATCCCTTTGTTTGGCATCGGCAAAATACCTGCGCTGGTAGCACTGTTTCTGTATGCTTTATTGCCGATTCTAAGAAACACGTTGATCGGCTTGTTTACAGTTGATCCCCAGCTAAAGCTGGTAGCTGCCGCTATTGGACTTAATCCATGGCAAAGACTAAAGTTGATAGAATTGCCCTTGGCCATACCTGCTATTTTAGCGGGAATCAGAACGGCATCCGTTATTACCGTCGGTACGGCTACCTTAGCTGCATTTATTGGTGCAGGTGGTTTGGGTGAGTTTATAGTAACAGGCCTTGCACTGAATAATACCAGTTTAATTCTAAAAGGAGCTATTCCTTCCGCACTGCTAGCTGTTGTCATAGAACTGCTATTTGAAGAGCTGGAAAAATGGATGGTGCCGGCCCATCTCAGACAAAAAACTTGAAGCTGGAAACTCAGCCCATTAGCTTCCTGAAAATCCAGAATATTAATACGATCAGCAGAACAACGCCTATGACGCCTACCCAAATACCTGCTTCAAAAATATCACCTACTAATTCACAGCCAGTCAACGTAGTGGCCAAAAGAACAAATAGTAAAAGTTGGGCAAGGGGTAAGTTTTTCATGGCTGTTGACAGTTGAGTTTATATCTTCTAAAAGATCAAAACTAATGCCATGAAGAAGATCCTCTTAAATAGCTTCTCACAAGCCCTCTGACCCCAAGGAATAATTGGAGTCAAAGGTGCTTTAGAAGCATTTATTGTAGCACATCAACGCCGGCCGTAGCGATAATTCCATCCTGGGCAGAGGTGACCCCGCTTACACCAATCGCTCCGATTACCTGCCCATCGTGTATGATGGGAACGCCTCCCTCTGAAGCAATAACATCTGGCAATAACATAAGACCTTGATTGCCGGCTTTTAAGCCATCTTCGAATACCTTGGTGGGCCTTTTATAGAAAATAGCAGCTTTGGCCTTTTTTTGGGCAACTTCAATACTGGCTATCTGCGCACCATCCATGCGCTGTAGAAACAGCAGGTGTCCTCCACCATCTACAATGGCTATGACCACATTCCAGTTGTCTTGTCTGGCTCTGTCTTCAGCCGCCTTAGCCATCACTTTTACTTCTTCCAAGGTCAACGTTCTTTGATTGCTTTGCGCAAAGGCCGACATGCCGGCCATGACCACCAGCATCATTAATAAAGATAATTTTCTGAGCATAATTGATGTTATTAAGGAATTGTTAATTGTTTTCTACCGAAAGATAAGTCTTCACAAGGTCTTTGGCTAGAAAGCAGGCAAAATTTCCCGTCAACTGATACGGCTCCAGTTCAGTGCATGCTTTTTTTGATTCTCGATCTGTCTTCGGATCATGGTGTGGCTAGGCAGGCTTAAGTCCGGATCTTCCTCCAGCACCTTTTGGGCAGCATCACGCGCCATGGCGAGAATAGGCCCGTCTTTGCTTAAGTCTGCAATAAGCAAATCTGCCACTCCGCTTTGTTGGGTACCCATCAAGTCACCCGGTCCTCGCAACTTCAGGTCTACATCTGCTATTTCAAATCCATCGTTGGTGCGCACCATAGTCTCCAATCTAACCCGGCTATCTTTGGACAATTTGTAGTCGCTCATCAAAATGCAGTAAGATTGTTCTGCGCCCCTTCCAACGCGCCCTCTCAATTGATGCAGTTGGGACAATCCGAAGCGTTCGGCATTTTCAATGATCATCACAGAGGCATTCGGTACATTTACACCCACTTCGATCACCGTGGTAGCCACCATGATCTTAGTTTCCCCTTTGACAAACCGTTGCATTTCAAAATCCTTATCGGCTGGCTTCATATTGCCATGCACAATACCGATAGGATACTGGGGAAAAGCCCGGCATACACTTTCATAGCCGTCCATTAGGCTCTTTAAATCCAGCTTTTCCGATTCCTCTATTAATGGATAAACGATATAGATCTGCCTGCCTTTTTCAATCTCCTGTTTGATAAAGCCGAAGACTCTAAGCCTGTCTTTATCGTAGCGATGTATGGTCTGTATTGGTTTTCTGCCTGCGGGCAATTCATCTATAATCGATATATCCAAATCCCCGTACAAGCTCATCGCTAAGGTTCGCGGAATAGGTGTAGCGGTCATGACTAGTACATGAGGCACAAATTCCGCATTTTTCGACCACAACTTCGCCCGTTGGGCTACACCAAAGCGGTGTTGTTCATCCACAATGGCTAAACCTAAATTTCTAAATTGGACGGTATCCTCCAACAATGCGTGCGTCCCGATCAAGATGTGTAAATCCCCGGCTAGAAGTTCCCGATGGATAATTTTTCTTGCAGATTGCTTCGTAGAACCCGTCAGTAAAGCGATTCTAAGCCCCATGATAGCCGCAAAGGTTTTTAAGCCTTCGTAATGTTGATTAGCAAGAATTTCTGTAGGTGCCATTAAGCATGCTTGCGTGCCGGATCCTATTGCGATTAGAATGCATATAAACGCCACCATTGTCTTGCCGCTACCCACATCACCTTGTAATAGGCGATTCATCTGTTTGCCGGACTTCATGTCGGCAAAAGCTTCCTTAATTACCCTTTTTTGTGCATTGGTAAGATCAAAGGGTAGATGTTTTTGATAAAAAGCAGTCAGGAGCTCAGTATTATTCAATACTTGTCCCCTAAATTTTTCGGTTCGGGTAAGTTTTAATTTTAAGAGGCGCAGCTGTACGTAAAAAAACTCCTCAAATTTTAATCTAAATTGTGCCTCTCTTAATGCACCTGCGTCTTTAGGAAAATGAATCATCACCATCGCCCTTCTCTTGTCGATCAGGTTGTACTGGGAAAGGATTTCGGCGGGGAGGGTCTCATGAATATGAGGATGAGCGGCTTTTAACAGCTCCTTCATAAGTTTGGACATCCCCTTACTATCTAAAAATCTTTGCCGCAGCTTCTCCGTCGTGGGATATACAGGCTGTAGATACTTTTTCCCTTCCTGTGCCGCCGTATACAGCTCCAGCTCAGGATGAGCTATGCTGAATTTCCTCCCATATTGACTGGGCTTTCCAAATACCACATAGGTAGCCCCCGCCACCAGCTTACCCTGCAACCATTGGATACCTTTGAACCAGGTGAGTTCCATTTCTCCGGTATCGTCATACACATGGGCAACTAGCCTTTTCTTCCTGCCTTCTCCTACTATTTCTTTACGACGAAGGTTAACCACCAACTGCACCGCAGGCATTTCCCCCTGCAGCTGACCGATCTTATAATACTGCGTGCGGTCCTCATGCCGGAAAGGATAATACTGCAGCAGTTCGCCATAGGTAAAAATCTGCAGCTCCTTATTGATCAAAGCAGCCTTTTGGGGCTGCATACCCCGGAGATAATCAATTTTGGTGTCAAAAAAACCAGACAAGGGTTAAGGATATTGGCGATGGGCTATGTATGAAACCTCTAATTTAAGGCTTAATTACCAAGTTTGCCAAGATCTCTCCCATCTTCAGATCTATAATATCACGATTTTCTCTTAAGGCGATCAACAGTTCACGTTGATTTTTTGCCCGATGCAGATTTTGCTCGGGATAGTGGATGGTGTAGTAAATATTGCCATTGAGGTAATCGGCCAAAAAGCGCAAGCCCATAATATAAGTCATCATTTCTCCACCAAAAGGTAAGGAATATAATTCGTCCTTTGAGGTATAGGGAAAAAGCGGCTCACAGAAGCCTTTTAACAGTGCTGCATACTTATCCATATCGAGCTTTATCCTGCCCCAATTTTGGGAAGATTCATCTTCTGTACAGGCTACCGTACGGGCCAAATCCCCAAAATCATAAAATATGTAACCCGGCATGATTGTATCCAAGTCGATCAAGGCATTCACCTTGGTCATTTCATGGCTGAAGATAAGGTTATTGATTTTGGTGTCACTATGGGTAACCCTGAGCGGAAGAGTCTGCTGATAGTGTTGGTACTGAGATAATAAGTCCGTTTGGTCAAGATAAAAGTCCAACAACAATTCCACCTCTGGCTCAAGAATGAGTTGGGTATTCTCAAAACTGTCCTGAAGCTGCTGATACCGGAGAAGGAGATTGTGAAAATCCGGAATGGATTCCTGTAGCTCATTTACGGGCACTTCCAAAAAGGTCTTGTTGAAAATGGCAAAGGCTTCGGCGGCCAAACGGGCTTGTTGTGGTTGTTCCACTGCATCTTTGGTCACCCCTTCCACAAAGGGAAAAAGACGGTATAATCCTTCTTCGTCTTGAGTAAAGAATTCCCCTTGCGTATTTTTAATCGGGAAGGGCAGCACAAAAGGAAGGTCCTTGGCGTCAAAATGCTGGGACAGGAGCTGGTGATTTGCCGATATTCGCTCTGGATAACGAAACACATGCTTATTAAATGCCTGAAGGATGTATTTTTTCTCCCCCGCACTCACCAGATAGGTTGAATGGATATGGCCGGAGCCGAATTTTTCAAACTTTAGTCCGTCTCGAACTAACCCGTAAGCCTTTTCAATAAGGGTACTTTTATCCATTATCTGCTCCTGTTTTTGATTTTTTTTGCTAGAAGTCTGACACCAGCGCCGGTTTCTTGGCTTATGCTATTCTCCGTTTATACACCTATCCGCCAGTGCGGTTTACTCTCCTGCGAAGTTATGAAAAAACATGTCAATTATATCTACAAGCATTCATTCTGGCATTTGTTGCCGATTATAATTTATTGAATTAGATTAGCGGAGGATTAAAAAAGCCTGTTTGGGAAATTATTAGAGGCGTACTTGACGGGCCTCCATGGAGCCCAGCAAATCAATTACCTGGCTGAGGCGCTAAGGTAAACCGTAGGTATTTTTTAAACCCGTGAATAATTGAATTACCAACCTTCATGTACATGAACTTATGATTATTTCTACTTTAGACTGGGCGATCATTGTCGCCTTTTTTGTAATTTCCATGCTGATCGGCGTATTTGCGTCCAGGACAGCCGGCAAAAGCGCCAAAGAATTTTTCCTTTCGGGAAGAAATATGCCTTGGTGGCTTTTGGGTGTGTCTATGGTAGCAACGACTTTTTCGGCGGACACCCCTAATTTAGTAACTGACATCGTCCGGAAAAACGGTGTCTCCGGCAACTGGGTTTGGTGGGCTTTTTTGCTGACAGGTATGCTTACCGTATTCGTGTATGCCAAGTTGTGGAGAAGATCCGAACTGAACACGGACCTTGAATTTTATGAAATTCGTTATGGAGGGAAAGCGGCTGCCTTTCTCCGGGCATTCAGGGCTTTGTACTTAGGCGTTTTCTTCAACATCGTTATTATGGCAACAGTATCCTTGGCTGCCATCAAAATCGGGGGTGTGATGTTGGGGCTTTCGCCGATGCAAACCATGTTGATTGCCTCTATAGTAACGGTCATATACAGCTCTCTAGGTGGGTTAAAAGGGGTCTTACTTACCGACTTCTTTCAGTTTTTTATTGCTATCGTGGGTTCCTTTGGAGCGGCATATTATGTGTTGGGTTTGCCCGAGATTGGTTCACTGGACAACCTTCTCAGCCATCCTAGTGTGTCCGGAAGGTTGAATATGTTGCCTGACTTCTCCGATACTGCTACGCTTGTACCGCTTCTACTGATTCCTCTAGCCGTGCAATGGTGGGCTACTTGGTATCCTGGCGCAGAGCCGGGTGGAGGGGGTTATATTGCCCAAAGAATGCTTTCAGCCAAAGATGAGAAAAATGCCATTGGCGCCACACTTTTCTTCAACGTTGCACATTATGCTTTACGACCTTGGCCATGGATCATTGTCGCTCTTGCCTCCTTGGTTATTTTCCCTGAAATGAGTGATATAAAAGCGGCATTTCCTCATGTTGCGGACAGCACCATCAATGATGATTTGGCCTATTCCGCCATGCTGACTTATCTGCCCTCCGGTTTGATGGGTATTGTATTGGCATCCCTTATAGCAGCTTTTATGTCCACTATCTCCACCCACCTTAATTGGGGATCTTCTTATGTAGTAAATGACTTTTATCTGCGGTTTGTCAAGCCCGACGCTACTGACAAAGAGCAAGTGATGGTAGGAAGAATTTCTACCGTATTATTAATGGTATTTGCAGCGTTTTTAGCCCTAGGCCTCTCCAACGCCTTGCAGGCTTTCGACATTCTCCTGCAAATTGGCGCTGGTACAGGATTGATCTTCATTCTACGATGGTTCTGGTGGAGGATCAACGCTTACACAGAGATTTCCGCGATGATTGTATCCTTTTTCGTAGCCCTGTATTTCGAAATTGTTCATGTAAATATCGGTTTTGAACCTATCGCCAGCCATTGGAAATTACTGATCGGAGTCGGTATTACCACCGCATCTTGGCTACTGGTGACCCTGTTGACAGCGCCTGAAAAGGATGAAGTCCTGTTGTCATTTTACAGAAAGGTGAGGCCAGCCGCTTATGGCTGGAACAGTCTGTTGAAAAGATTCCCCAATGAAGCTGTAGAACCGGGTAAATTGCCCATGGAGATCGGCTTGATGTTGATCGCATCCATCATGGTGTATGCTGCCTTGTTCGCTACCGGCTATTGGATTTATGGCAATACCGTTCCAGCTGTCATTACTACTGTCATTGCAATTCTTGGCGGGGTGGTTGTATTTAGGGCTTGGAGCAAATTGAAATAATAGCAGAATTATTTTTATCTTTATCTGGTTAAGATAAGGATAGAATAATGACATGTCTGTAACAACTGCCGATATATTAAAAGATAACCAGCTTCGGGTGACCAGCTGTAGGAGAGATGTGCTAGAGACTTTTTTGAACAAAAAAGTTGCACTGTCTCATTCTGATCTTGAAGAAGAGCTTAAGGAAAGTTATGATCGGGTGACTATCTATAGAACGTTGAAAACGTTCGTGGATAGTGACCTGATCCATAAGGTGCTAGATGATAGCGGTGCTACAAAATACGCACTCTGCCTACATGATGTGCAGACACACGATCATGAACATGTTCATTTCAAATGCGAAAAATGTGGCCAAACCAATTGTATAGAAGAAGTAGCCTTGCCAAACATCCAATTACCTAACGGCTACGTGGCCAAAGAGATGAATTTACTGGTCCAAGGAGTTTGTAAAAATTGCAGCTAGACTTCAACAGGACCTGATGGCGTTCTCTTTTTTGGCACATCGGAAGGCCAAATAACACCTGGGGGAAGATCTATTTTTGGAGGAGTAAGATCCTCAACACCACCATCACCTTCGTCATCTTCATTCTTCTTTCCTTTAGCGAAGCGAACTTTGGTCATATTTGCCACGAAGTAGATCAACACAACGTAGGCTATGCCACACAGGATTAAATCTATCACTAAACTGCTCATACATTCAACGACTTAGGTGTGCAATGATGAATGATAAGTTACAATTTTTATTCCAATTAGTCCAGCGGATACGCTGCTCCTCGGACTTTTGCAGCACCTCGGCAAATACACCAATTCATTTCTGCTTTGATTTGCTATATAAGCGATATCATTGGATATTTGCGGACGCAAAAAATTAACAAGATGATTGTCAAAACAAAAAAATATAAACTCGAACCAAAGACGTACATTAAGCTTGGAATGATAAACATTTTGAAGGAACAATGGTGGGTTATTCTCATCGCACTGGCGATTGCCTCAGGATATTTTTTTATTCCTTCTTGGTGGTGGATTAGTATGGCCATTCTTGCCTATATTTTATACCTGCTTTTTTGGGTGATTCAATTTGCCGGGGTCAGCCAAATGGAACAAAACAAAGTAATGTTTGAAAAAGTCTCTTACGACATTGATAGCAGACAAATCCTGATGAAAATCAACCCTAAACAAGGGATGCCAATCAAGTGGGATATGATCAAAAAAGCCCAAATCAATAAGGAGGATTTTGTGCTGGTAATGTCCAAAGCGCAGTTTATTCATCTACCCTTCCGTATTTTTAACACTGAAAATGAGCGGAAGTTTGTAGAAACGATTTTGAAAAGAAAAGGCCTTGCAAAGCAAACCGCTGAAGAAGCTAAATAAAAAAAGTCCCGATCATTGTAGTGATCGGGACTTTTTTACATAAACTTATCTGCATCTCTATAGGCTTCTATCAGCGCAATTTCGCCTTCTTTGCCCGGTAGGGCCTTGCCATGCTCCATGCCCATGATTCCCCTATAGCCTTTGTTATAGATGTGTTTGAACACATTCCTATAGTTTATTTCTCCTGTGCCGGGTTCTTTACGACCTGGGTTGTCGCCTATTTGAAAGTAAGCGATTTCGTCCCAGCAGTGATCAATGTTGGTGATCAGGTTGCCTTCATTCTTTTGCAGATGATAGGCATCATATAAAATTTTACAGGAGGGGCTGTTTACAGCACGGCAGATCATGTGTGTCTGTGTAGAATACTGCAGGAAAAGATTAGGCGTATCACTAAGCGGCTCCAGTACCATCACCAAGCCATGGGGTTCTAAAATCTCTGCTCCCCTCCGCAAGGTGTCAATGACATTGCTGGTCTGTATATCCAATGGCAACCTTCTGTCAAAATCCCCTGGGACCACAGTTGTCCATTTGGCGTTGACACGCTTGGCCACTTCTACAGCACGTCGGCAACCATCCAGGAAGATTTTCGTGAATTCCGGATTTCCCGCTGCAAAAGTATTGGCCGAATTGCCCCCCTTATCCAGTACAAATACCCCCATCTCCATTCCCAACTCATCCAACTTCTTTCCGATTTTCTCCTGCATTTCAGGGGTTCTTCCCATCATGCCATTGTCTTCCAAGGCGCGGAACCCTTGCTCATGCATATAGGTCAATTGGTCAAGAAGGTCATCTCCGGCATGATTGGCAAACATACCAAAGTGAGGAGCATATTTCATATTGAAAGGCGCAGCAGGATCTCTCTCGGCGGCCACTGCATCCAGACCGACGCCTGCTCCCAAACTGGCAACGGCTCCTCCCATACCTACGTTTTTTAAGAATTTTCTTCTCTTCATTCTTTTAGGATTTTTGTTAATTATTTCAAAAATTAGCTGATGCCCCCATACCCGTCACCCCTGTAGCCGGTTTAATGGCATAAAATAGATCAATTTTTCTGAATTAGAAACAGCAATCACATACAGCCAACAATAATTTCTTCTAAGGGCGAAGATTTGTGGATATTTATACCCCCATAGCTGTCAATACCAAATGTCTGGTGCCTCCATGATTCCTGAACTCACAGAAATAAATACCTTGCCAGGTCCCTAAATTAAGCTTTCCGTTGGTTATCGGGATATTTAGTTGATGGCCGATCAAGCTGCTCTTCAAATGGGCGGGCATATCATCAGGCCCTTCATAGGTGTGGATAAAATGTGGATAATCCTCTGAAACCATGTCATTGACAAAGGTTTCAAAGTCACGCCTGACAGTTGGATCCGCATTCTCATTGATGGTCAGTCCCGCTGAAGTGTGTTTGATAAAAACGTGCAGGTTGCCCATCTTAATCTGCTTGATCTCAGGAATTCCCCTCAAAATTTCATCTGTAACTAAATGAAATCCACGTGGCACTTTTAATGTTATTGTATTTTGAAAGACCTGCATAAGAAATAGATTCGGCTTAGGTAAAAAGATGTTGGTACATCTCCTCCAACTTAGTTACGGGAATAATTTCTATATCGAACTTCTGTAGATCTAACCCTTTAAGAGCATATTTGGAAACCATAATCTTTCTGAAACCCAATTTATTGGCTTCAGCAATTCTGCTCTCTATGCGATTGACCGCTCTAATTTCACCTCCTAAACCTACCTCTCCCACAAAACAGAGCAGTTCGGGAAGAGGCTTGTCTTCATACGAGGAAACTAAAGAAGCGCATACCGCTAAGTCCAGCGCAGGATCATCTACCCTCAGTCCTCCTGCAATATTAAGAAACACATCCTGCTGCCCGAGTCGCATTCCTCCCCTTTTCTCCAGCACAGCAAGCAGCATATTGAGTCGCTTGGCATCGTGGCCAGTGCTGGATCGCTGTGGCGTCCCATAGGTGGCTGGACTTACCAGCGATTGTATTTCTATTAGCAGCGGTCTGTTTCCTTCCATTAAGGCGCCAATCGCCACACCATTTAATGTCTCCTCCCTTTGGGTCAACAAAATTTCTGAAGGGTTGGCGACTTCTCTAAGACCATCCGCACGCATTTCATAAATGCCGAGTTCATTGGTAGCACCAAATCGGTTTTTGGAGGTGCGTAGGATACGGTAAGAGAGATGTTGATCGCCTTCAAACTGGAGCACAGTATCTACCATATGCTCCAATATCTTCGGCCCAGCAATGGAGCCGTCCTTAGTAATATGCCCAATCAAGAAGACCGGCGTAGCGGTCTCCTTCGCAAATTTCATAATTTCTGCCGTACACTCCCGTACTTGTGATACACTGCCCGCAGCGGATTCCACGTACCTACTGTGAAGGGTTTGAATGGAGTCAATAACCAACAAGTCGGGTTCAAGCAACTCAATCTGCTGAAAAATCTGCTGTGTATTCGTTTCTGACAACAGATAACAGCTGTCGGAGTAAAAGTGCATTCGCTCGGCTCGCATCTTGATTTGAGATTCGCTCTCCTCACCCGATACATACAACACTTTGAGTTCTTTTAGCATTAACGCGATCTGCAGCATGAGGGTGGACTTACCAATACCGGGTTCTCCTCCAATCAGTATTAAAGAACCCTGCACGATTCCCCCACCCAGCACCCGATCAAGTTCCTGATCCTTTGTCACAATGCGGGGATATTTTTCCTCGCTGATATCCTGTAACCGCTTAGGTACAGCAGCTCGCTTGGATTTCTCTGAGCTCTGCTGCCAGCCGCCTCGGGTAGTAGCTTCCTTTTGGACAACTTCCTCCACATAAGTATTCCATTGTCCGCAGGAAGGGCATTTACCAATCCATTTTGCACTTTCCGCACCACAATTCTGACAAAAATAGCTGGTTCTGATCTTTGCCATAATCAATGCGCTTCCAGCCAGTCATTCCCAATGCCTACTTCCACCTCCAGGGGAACGTCCATTGTTACCGCATTGGCCATCAGCAAGGGGATCTGTTGCTTCAATAATTCTATTTCGTCCACATGTGCATCAAATACCAGTTCGTCGTGAACCTGAAGCAGCATTTTGGACTTAAGTTTAGCTTCGCTCATCCAATTGTGCACATCAATCATTGCTGCTTTAATCATATCCGCAGCACTTCCCTGGATCGGGGCGTTAATAGCGTTTCTTTCTGCAAAACCTCTCATGGTCACGTTTCTGCTATTGATATCGCGTAAATAGCGCCTTCGCCCCAATATTGTTTCTACGTACTCATCTCTTTGTGCTTTTTTGATGCTTTGATCCATATAAGCTTTGACTCCAGGGAACTCTTTGAAATAGGCATCAATGATTTCTTTTGCTTCACCACGGGGGATTCCAAGCCGCTGTGACAAACCAAAAGCCGAGATCCCATAGATAATACCAAAGTTGGCTGTCTTCGCCTTTCTACGCATGTCGGAAGTAACTGCTTCCAATGGCACTTGAAAAATCTTAGAAGCCGTAGTGGCATGTATGTCCCGACCATTTCTAAAAGCATCAATCATGGATTGGTCTTTAGAAAAAGAGGCCATAATCCTTAGCTCAATCTGTGAGTAGTCGGCAGCCAATATTTTAAAATTTTCATCTCGGGGCACAAAGGCTTTACGTATTTCGCGCCCTCTCTCCGTCCTGATGGGTATATTCTGCAGGTTAGGATTGGTGGATGAAAGCCGTCCTGTTGCGGCTACGGCTTGGTTGTAAGAAGTATGAACCCTCCCGGTCTTCGGGTTGATAAGCGAAGGCAAAGCATCTACGTAGGTTGACTTTAGCTTTACTACCTGTCTATGATCTAAGATGGCTTGGGCGATTTCATGCTCCATAGCTAGCTTGGAAAGCACTTCTTCACCTGTGGCAAATTGCCCGGTTTTGGTCTTCTTGGCATTGGGTAGCAAATTGAGCTTATTAAAGAGTATTTCTCCAAGCTGCTTGGGAGAAGCAAGATTGAACTGCTCCCCAGCAAGTTCATATACTCTTTGTTCTATTTCTCTGGCCGTATTTTCCAAGTCCAAAGACATCTCCTTCAAACTTTCGGTATCAATCCGGATACCTTCATATTCCATCGCTGCAAGTACAGGCACTAAGGGAGTTTCAACCTTGAAAAAAAGCTGTTCCAAATGATCCCGCTGCAATTCAGGCTCTAGCTTCTTCTTTAACCGCAAAGTGATATCCGCATCCTCTGAGGCGTACTCTACCACATCCTGAATTAACATATCCCGCATGTTCGCTTGAGATTTTCCCTTCTTCCCGATTAGGCTTTCTATCGGTACAGGATCATAGTTGAGGTATTGCTGGGCCAGCCAATCCATAGAATGTCGGCCTTCGGGAGCTATGAGATAATGTGCCAGCATGGTACAAAACAATTTCCCCCGCACCTCGATGCCATAATTCTTTAAGACCAGGATATCATATTTTATATTGTGCCCAATCTTGTTGATGTTCGCATTTTCGAAGACACCCCTAAAGTGTTCTACAACCGATTGAGCCGCTACTGGATCTGAAGGCACCGGCACATAAAAAGCCTCCCCTTCTACATAGGAAAATGACATACCCACCAATTCTGCCTCATTTGGATTGACAGAACTGGCTTCTGTATCAAAACAGAATTCGTCTTGAATCTCCAAAAAAGCCACCAGTTCACGGATTGCCTCATCCCCCTCAATGCAATAGTAGTCATGTATACTGTTGATGATGGTATCAAGCTGGTCAGCAACCGCTATAGGTGGTGTTTCATCCACCACTTCCAACTCAGGTTCTTCTTCCTGACCGGAGAACAATCCCAACTGTTCGCTGACCGCTACTTTTGGCTTTTGAAGGTTTTCTTTGAATACCCGCTGTGTAAGCGTCCTGAATTCCAGCTCGGCGAAGAGGGCTTTCAACTTATCCGGATCAGGGCCGGTATATTCATAATCATCCGGATTAAATTCTATGGGAACATCTTGAATAATGGTGGCTAGTTCTTTGGACAGCAACCCTTGCGATCCATAGGTTTCTACATTTTGACGCTGCTTGCCTTTTAGCTTGTCCGTGTTCTTCAACAACTCCTCTATTGAGCCAAATTCATTGAGCAGCTTCGTAGCGGTTTTGGCCCCTATGCCCGGTACACCGGGGATGTTGTCCACAGCATCACCCATCAAGCCCAGAATATCTCTTACTTGGTCCGGATGGCTGATCCCCCATTTTTCGCAAACTTCCTTTGGCCCCATGATATCCACTTGGTTACCCATATAAGAGGGTTTATATAAAAATATATGCTCCTCCACCAACTGACCGAAATCCTTGTCAGGCGTCATCATGTACACCTTAAAATCCTTATACTCTGCTTTTTTAGCAATCGTTCCGATAATATCATCAGCTTCATAGCCATCCATTTCTAGAATGGGGATATTAAAAGCTGAAATGATCTGCTTGATCCAAGGAATACCTATTTCTATATCTTCGGGTTGCGCTTGCCGGTTGGCTTTATAAGTTTCAAATTGGGTATGCCTAAACGTAGGTGCACTGGTATCGAACGCAACAGCTATATGCGTCGGCTTCTCCTTCTCCAGCACTTCCAGCAGGGTATTGGTAAAACCCAACATGACGCCAGTGTTTAAACCCTTGCTGTTGATCCTGGGATTTTTACTAAACGCGAAATGCGCCCTGTAAATCAGCGCCATCGCATCCAGAAGAAACAATTTCTTTTCACCTTGGGTAGTCATATTAATGTATTGTTTTACCTTTTGATTAAATTTGCTCGGATTGGGAAGAACGGCTAAATTACGAATTATCGCCGAAAAGAACGGTTCCTGCCCCAAATAATGGGACAGCGCAACTGGTCTGGTTTTTGATAATCTTCATCATCGTAAAAATAACCTTTTCCACGTCTGTTTATCAGTAAACTTAAACCAAATGACTATGAAGAAAGTAGCTTACTTTTTGTCCCTCATGTTTTTAATCACCTCCATGGCTCCCGCAGCAATGGCTAAAACAGAGAAGAAAGAAAAACCCGAACTGACCGCAGAACAACAATTGCGGCTGGAGGAAATCCAAACCAGAGTAACTGAAATCCAAGCCATGGATTTTGCTGAAATGTCCAAAGATGAGCTTAAAGAAGTCAAGATGGAGCTCAAGGAATTGAAGAAAGAGGCCAAGCAAAACGGTGGCGGGATTTACTTATCAGTAGGTGCGATCATCATCATCTTATTGGTACTAATCCTAATCACCTAGGAATTTTCTTTCCACAAAGCATATCGGGCATCTTAAAGATGCCTTTTTTGTTTGTTTAGAATTTGTTGAATTTTTCCTCAACCCGCCCAGACAGTAACCATAATTTTATCCTAATTTTTCTTAAAAAAGCGCCATAATGACACTATTGTCTGCTTGGCATGGTTTTTCCTTTATATACACAAAAAAGGAGGTAAGAAATGAAAAGGTTCTTAAGTGTGATTTTGGTAGGGTTGGGCATTGGCTTCTTAAGCTCCTGTAGTTCAACTGGATCAGTTGTCAGCGGTTCTGATGCGTATGGTTATTACGATGACATGTACTATTACGGCTATCCAAGCTATTATCATGCTTATCCATACCATAGACCTGTAATGCATGACCATATAATTGTGGTACCTGAAAAGGAAAATCAACGACGGGTAATTAGGAACCGAAATGACGTCAGAAGTAGAAGAGAGGCAGTTTCTCCAAATAGTAGAAGGTCAGTTCAGCAATCAAATCAGCAAATTAGAAGGCAGACTGCCCCGACACAAAGATCGAATACGGTAGCCCCTTCTTCAAGGCAGCAGAGTAACCCGACACCAAGTACCCGATCCAACCCAAATAGTGGTTCGAGAAGAGGTAATAACTAAGGAATCATCATAACAAGACAGGCGTAGAATTTTTATTCTGCGCCTTTTTTTATACACATTCGGGATGGAAGAATAGCTTTACATAATTTTGGTTATTTTTAAGAATCCGTTCATGCAGTAACTCAACCCGCAAAAATGACCAAGTCCACCGTACAGCAGATCAGGGAAAGGTTCGACCAAGATGTAGCCCGATTCTCTAATTTGGAAACGGGGCAACTTTCTACCATAGATGCAAAGCGCACGCTTGATCTCATTACGGAAGCAGCCCGGCGTATCGTTCCCAAAGCCGAACATCTTCTGGACGTGGGTTGCGGGGCAGGAAATTACACCTTGATGATGCTTTACAAGCTACCTCAACTGAATTGCACCTTGGTAGACCTGAGCCAACCGATGCTGGATAAAGCCTTGGAACGAGTAGCAGGGCAAGGAGTCAAAAGCGTAGATGCTGTGCGGGGAGATATCAGAGAGATCCTTCTACCAGAAAACCATTTTGAAATAATTCTTGCGGGCGCGGTGCTGCATCATTTACGGGATGATGAAGATTGGGAATATGTTTTCAAGAAACTGTACCGATCCCTTAAATTGGGTGGTTGCCTGATGATATCTGATTTAGTTATCCAAGATGTCGAAGGCGTCAATGATTATGTTTGGGAGCAATACGGAGATTACCTTCAGCAAATTGGAGGAAAAGAATACAGAGATAAAGTAATGGCCTATATTGCGGAAGAGGATTCGCCACGATCTCTTACCTACCAACTGGATTTGATGAGAAAAGTGGGGTTCAGCCAAACTGAAATCCTTCATAAAAATCTTTGCTTTGCAGCTTTTGGAGGAATAAAATAATCAAGTACAGCAGTGAACGCTAAAAGTACAATGTTTCTTCTGTTATACGCTACATTCCTCAGTGCATATACTCAGGCTCAAAGGCTCAGCACAACTAGTTGCACCGCACCCCCAGGCTATACGCTGGTGTGGCATGATGAATTTGACATAGACGGTAGACCTAACCCGCTTAACTGGTCGTATGAAACCGGCTTTGTCCGCAACAATGAGCTACAATGGTATCAGCCTGAAAATGCTTACATAAAAGAGGGTAAGCTTGTTATAGAAGGCAGAAAAGAGAAAGTAGAAAACACCGCCTATGACCCGTCGAGCAAAGACTGGCGAAAAAACCAGGCAATTGCAACCTATACCTCTGCCAGCATCCATACTAAGGATAAGCAAAGCTTTCAATACGGCATATTTGAGGTGAGGGCAAAAATAGATCCTGCGATGGGTTTGTGGCCAGCCATCTGGACCTTAGGGATCCAGCATCCGTGGCCCGCTAATGGCGAAATTGATATATTGGAATATTATCAAGTGGATGGAGAGGCAACTATACTAGCCAATGCCGCCTGGGCACATGAGCGGTTAAGAGCGAGTTGGGATGAGGCAAAAATCCCTTTTTCTAGATTTTTGGAAAAAGATCCGGCTTGGGCTGATAAATTTCATATTTGGAAAATGGAATGGGAGGAAGGTTACATCCGCCTTTATTTAGATGAGGAGCTGCTTAATGAAATGGATCTGACGCAAACTCGAAATCCGGATGGCTTTAACCCTTTTCATCAACCGCATTATATCCTTTTGAACCTAGCGATCGGCTCTAACGGCGGTGATGCCAGCCAAACTTCATTCCCGAGAACATATAAAGTGGATTATGTGCGGGTTTATCAAAAAATCAAAGAACCAACCGATGATAAAACACACCTTTCTGCTATTGACGCTGGCTTGTCTGACCGCGTCCTCCTGCAACCGTGATAGAGTTGCTACGATTCCAGTGAAGGAAGATGGATGGATCGAACTTTTTAACGGAAAGAACCTTGATGGCTGGATTCCAAAAATCCATCATCATGAGGTTGGGGAAAACTTTGCCAACACCTTTAGGGTAGTGAATGGTGTCATACAGGTAAACTATGAAGACTATCCCAAGTTTGACGAACGCTATGGTCACCTATTTTATAAACAGCCCTTTTCTTCCTTCCATCTAACATGGGAATACCGATTTACGGATGAATGGCTGGCGGATGCACCGGACTATACCTATAGAAACAGCGGCATCATGTTCCATTCCCAGGATCCACGTACCATTCTCCGGGAACAGGATTGGCCTATTTCGGTAGAATTCCAGATGTTGGCTGATGCTGGGGACGGCAAGCCAAGACCTACGGGCAATATGTGTAGCCCCGGTACGGAGGTATATTTTCAAGGGGAAATGGATCCGCGCCATTGCATT
This sequence comes from Cyclobacteriaceae bacterium, assembly GCA_035303945.1. Lineage (GTDB taxonomy): Bacteria > Bacteroidota > Bacteroidia > Cytophagales > Cyclobacteriaceae > DATGMS01. The sequence continues at coordinate 33,767 of DATGQZ010000010.1, read as the reverse complement.
GAATCCACTTCAGACACTTACGCCTGGGATGAGTGGGTAAGTGCTGAGCTAATTGTTTACGGGGATTCCTTGGTTACTCATCTGATCAATGGTGACACAGTGCTTCAATATACCCGCCCCCAAATCGGCGGCGGCGTAGCCAACCGATATGATGCTGCCATAAAAATTGATGGTAAAGCACTTACTGAAGGATATATTGGCTTGCAGAGTGAAGGTCAGGGAGTAGAGTTTAAGAACCTGAGACTTAGAAATCTTCAATTGTAATGAAAGTGCGATTTATGGGCGCAACTTTTCACGTTCCAATAGACTGGTTCCGTCTGTAATGTTAACCTCATATACCTCAGGAAAGCGTCTAAACCTTTCCCTGAAAGCTGCACGAATATCATTGATCAATTGGGTTTTGCCGTCTTTCTTTACCAGATTGATGGTGCAACCCCCAAAACCTCCCCCCATCATTCTCGCTCCTACTACTTCATCGCGTCCCCGGGTGAACTCAACTAAAAAATCCAATTCCGCGCAACTCACTTCGTACTTCTTGGACAAACCATCGTGTGAGCCGTACATCAACTTACCGAAGCCTACCACATCTCCCGATTCCAGCAAACGGCAACCCATTAAAAGCCTTTCATTCTCCTCCAAAACATAAGAACAGCGATCATAGACTGCTGAAGGAAGTTCAACTTTTACCGTATCCAACATTTCAAAACTGACATCACGCAAGCTGTTGATACCGGTGAAATAGTTCTTTACTGCCGCCACACCCATTTCACATTCCCGCCGGCGTTGGTTGTATTCAGAGTCGGCCAGCGCGTGTTCTACTTTTGTATCACATAAGATCAATTGATACTCTCCCAGATCCAAGGGAAAATAGTTATATGCTAGGTTTCTACAGTCTAACTGAATCGCATGGGAGGCCTTACCCATCATGGATGCGAACTGATCCATAATGCCACAGGCGACGCCAGCAAATTCATGTTCTGCTTTGAGGCTGTATTTCACCATTGACAACCTGTCCAGTTTCAAGTCGAAAAGTGTGGACAATCCAAAGCATACCCCATTTTCCAAGGCTGCTGATGAAGACAGTCCAGCACCGATAGGAATATTTCCGCCAAAGACACAATTAAATGCCCCGATAGGATGACTTGCAGCATGTAATTGCGCTACGACACCTGTAATATAATTGATCCAACCCTGTGGCTCGGGAGTCAGATTCAAGAGAGAAAAAGTCTTCATTTCCTGATAATCATAGGAATAGATGCTGCAGGTATCCCCCTCGCTTTTGGAGAATGCAAGGTATATTTCTTTATCAATGGCAGCGGGCAACACAAATCCCTCGTTGTAATCTGTATGCTCCCCAATCAGGTTAATCCTTCCAGGTGACCGGACGATCAACGGAAGATCCCCAAATAACGCATCAAATTTAGCGGTGATTTCTTCTGCTTTCAATCTCTATTTGATTTAAGGATTCTTCAGGCAATTACTCCTGATACATGGTAAATAAAACTGTCTCTCCTACTACTCTGAGGGTGTGCCTGTCGATAATGTCCATATTATCCATATGGGTATGGTGATAATGTCCAAAACCTCTATCCGGAGAATAATCAATAATATTGATCATTGGAATATTCGCAATCTCATTTACCGGAATGTGGTCATCGGTGATTGCATGGGACTCCCTGTTTTGGAAAAAATCACTATAGCCCAAATGATGTCCATGCCGCCAAACCTTATTGACAATATTGGAGGCATATTGCATAGAAACCCCTTCCTTAAAAAAGCGGGCTCCTTTAGCTCCGACCATGTCCAATAGAATTCCATAGTAGGCGGAATAACCCGCTTCATGGGGCGTCCTTGACCAGTGTTGGGATCCCAGACACCACCATTTTGAATCATCACCACCTCCTGGCGCATACTGTGGTCGGCCGTCATCCTCCCCATCAAACAATATAATATCCACCCCTACATTAAGTTTTTGTTCCGCCGAGCTGATAGCCCTGGCAATTTCCAGTAAGACCGCCACTCCACTGCCGCCGTCATTTGCACCCTCAATAGGTTCATCTATTCTTTGACTGTCTTTATCGGCTATGCGCCTGGTATCCCAATGGGCAGCAAGAATAATCCTTTTCTTTAGTTCAGGCTGAAATGAAGCGATAATGTTTGTCAGCTCGAGCACCTTGCCATCATAGGCAGTAGCGGTAAATTCCTGAGGAGTCACTTCCAAACCATAACTCGTAAGCTTTTCCTGAAGCCATTTACCTGTTGCCCGATGCTCACTCGTGTTTGGCACTCGAGGACCAAAATCCACCTGCTTTTGAATGAAGGCATAAGCAGAATCAGCATTAAAAGGGGGAGCATGCCGATATTCCTGCTGTGTCTCCACCACCTTTACATCGTTGGTGCCACCTCCACAGGCTATTAAAGCCACCAAGGCCAGCGCCCATAGTCCACTATTCCTCATATGCCCAATCAATTTTGTCTCTCATATCTTTGACCACAATGCCCATGTCTTTAAGTGCCGCACGGATTTCATCGACCTTGGCATAATCTCTGGCCTGTTTTGCCTGTCGATAGATCTCCAACAGCGTATCCAACAAAGCCAAAGCGTTATCCGGCTGCTCTTCTTGTAACCCTAGGATATCTTCAACCAAAGCAATATAGGTAGAGACAAGCCGATCAAAAGCTTCCTGCCCAAGTTGGGCAGACGCAAGTTGACCCGTATAGATACTATTAATCTTTTTCAAGAGATTGAAAACAAATCCGATAGCTTGCGCGGTATTAAAATCATCAGACAAAGCTTTAAAAGCATTTTGGATATTTTGGTCTACCTGCTCCAATTGCTGGGGATCTACTGCAATATCGGTATCTTCAACAAAGCTTAGCTTTTTGGCAATCCTAAGGCCATTGATTATTTTCTTATAACCTTTTTGGGCTGCCTGCAATGCCGAATTGGAGAAATCAAGTGTAGATCGATAGTGGGCCGTCAGGATAAAATAACGGATAGTCATGGGACTATAAGGCTGCTCCAATAAAGGATGATCTCCCGTGAATAGCTGCTGCAATGTGATAAAGTTACCCAAAGATTTACCCATCTTCTGGCCGTTGATGGTAATCATATTGTTGTGCATCCAGTATTTGGCCGGATCCACATGGTTGCAGGCATTACCTTGCGCTATCTCGCATTCGTGATGCGGAAAAAGCAGGTCCATTCCGCCTCCATGGATATCAAACTGCTTCCCTAGATATTTGGAACTCATGGCCGTACATTCCAAATGCCAACCAGGAAAACCCACTCCCCAGGGGGAGTTCCACTTCATGATATGCTCAGGAGAAGCATTTTTCCAGAGAGCGAAATCGATAGGGTTACGCTTTTCCGATTGCCCATCCAATTCGCGGCTTCCGCTCATCAATTCCTCCACCACACGGCCAGAGAGCTTGCCATAATGCTGCTGTTCATTGTATTTGAGTACATCAAAATAAACGCTACCATTGACCACATAAGCCAGGCCCTCATCAAGAATATCCTGTACCAACTGTATCTGTTCGGGAATATGACCTGTAGCTCTTGGTTCTATGCTCGGACGCAAAGTATTGAGCGCATCCATATCACGGTGGTAGGAATCAGTGTAGTTTTGCGCTACCTCCATGGGCTCGAGTTGCTCCAGCTTGGCTTTTTTTGCAATTTTATCTTCCCCGTCGTCAGCATCGGCTTCGAGATGGCCCACATCAGTAATATTACGAACATACCGCACCTTATAGCCTAAAAATCGCAAATAGCGGTACACGATGTCGAAGGTAACCGCAGGTCTTCCATGACCCAAATGGGCATCACCATATACGGTGGGTCCGCACACATACATTCCCACAAAGGGAGGAGTGAGAGGCTGAAAAAGTTCCTTTTGCCGCGTAAGGGTATTGTAAATTTTCAATTCATTTGGTTGCATGATGCAAATTTATCATAATCATTCGCAATTTAAGCGTTAAACTATCCAAAAGGAAAAATAGCCCAGCCTACCGGCTGCCTTTTCTATTTGGTGTCCCCAGGCGCTGCAGCTGCGGGTGATTTCCCAATTTTTTTCTTCAAAAAAGAAATTAAGTAGCTGGCATCAGGAATTTCTGATGCTTTTATTACTTTTTTTACAGAAATTATTTTATTACCTTTGTATTGTATTAGCCTATTATCAGGAGGGGACACGGAGTCCCCTCTTTTATTATAGACTATCGAAGGGGTGAATGGTTGGCTTCATTGTCGCGGAAAGCAGAATTGCAACCTGCTTATAACCAAATAATTGAAGTAAGTTCTCCTCAAAACCGAAAGTAGTTCTTATATTCACAAATACGGATGTTCATTCTATGCTGGTATCGCTCAGGGATCAGGATGGCCAGTTTTTTTGCGGGTCAAGACAGCATAGGCGCATAATAAAAAAACAATTTAGGGGTGAAGCAGAAAATAGTAGAGATCGTAGAACGACATCTGCCCGATGCGTCTCATTTTGTGGTAGACGTGGAAATTGGGGAAAAGGGTGCGCAACAACGCATTAGGATATTGATTGATGCCGACGGTGGCCTCGACATCAATACTTGTGCCTTGGTCAGCCGTGCGGTGGGCGAGGAAATTGAAGGTGAATCCTTGATCGATCAAGCGTATGTGCTGGAGGTTTCTTCTCCAGGGGTAGACTATCCCCTCATGTCCCAACGGCAATATGCAAAGAATGTAGGCAGAAAGCTGAAAATATCACTGGCAGACGGCACAGAGGTAGAAGGCACGCTTACTGCCGTCGATGTTGCCGGTATCTCCTTGCTGCTGAAGAAAAAGGAAAAAGGTAAAAAAGCTACCGAAGAAGCCGTGCAGCTGGCTTTCGGACAAATAAAGAAATCAATTGTATTAGTCTCTTTTAAATAAAAACAATGGATGCTAAAGTTCTAATAGAATCATTTGCAGAATTTGCAAGGTCAAAAAATGTAGACCGTCCTACCATGATCCGGATCCTGGAAGACGTGTTTAGAGCAATGATTCGTAAAAAATACGAAACAGATGAGAACTTTGATGTCATCATCAATGCAGATAAGGGCGATTTGGAGATCGTGCGAATTAGAGAAATTGTGGATGATGATTCTGAAGACATCTGGGATCATGACAAGATAAGCTTGAGTGAGGCCCGCAAAATAGAGCCGGACTTTGAAATAGGAGAAGAAACCTATGAAAGGATCGAGCTGGAGGACTTTGGCCGAAGGGCAGTCATGATGGCAAGGCAAACCCTCATTCAAAGGATCAAAGACCTTGAAAAGGATTTGCTCTTCCAACAATATGAAGACTTAGTGGGAGAAATTATCACCGCGGAAATCTACCAGGTCCTAGGCAGAGAGACATTGTTAATGGATGCAGAAGGCAATGAATTGATCCTTCCTAAATCGGAACAAATTCCGAAAGACCGCTTTAGGAAAGGCGATACTACCCGTGCCATCGTCCACAAAGTGGAAATGATCAACGGCAATCCGAGGATCATCCTATCCAGAACCTCTCCTATCTTCTTGGAACGGTTGTTCGAAAACGAAGTACCAGAAGTGTATGATGGCCTGATCACCATTAAAAAGATCGTCAGAGAGCCGGGTGAAAGAGCTAAAGTAGCTGTTGAATCCTATGACGACAGGATTGATCCAGTGGGAGCCTGTGTGGGCATGAAAGGCAGCAGGATTCACGCCATTGTCAGAGAACTACAGAACGAAAACATTGACGTGATCAATTACACCGAGAATCTGGAACTGTATGTTTCGCGAGCATTGAGTCCTGCCAAAGTATCCAGTATCCAAGTCAATGAAGAGGCGAAGCGGATTTCCGTGTTTTTGAAGCCTGATCAGGTATCGCTGGCAATCGGTAAGGGCGGCTTTAACATCCGTCTGGCCAGCAGGTTGGTAGGCTATGAGATCGATGTATTCAGAGAGCTTTCAGGCTATGAAGATGAGGAAGATGTGGACCTATCTGAATTTTCTGACGAAATTGAGGGTTGGGTTATACAGGAACTTAAGAAAACCGGTCTGGACACTGCAAAAAGCGTTCTTGCGCTCACCAAAGAGGATTTGTTGAGGAGAACGGAACTTGAGGAAGAAACGATTGAGGACATCTTTAGGATCCTCAGACAAGAATTTGAACAGTAGAAATACGGTAGTTTAAATACTATCGGTGTTATATTTACAAAACCATCATAACAGCAATAGGTTTTAGCGTATGTCAGAAGAAAAAATGATGCGATTGGGCCAGGTAGCCAGGAAACTCAACGTAGGTATTTCTACGATTGTGGATTCTATGGCTAAGAAAGGCTTTGACGTGGAGAGCAACCCGAATTCCAAAATCAGCATGGAGCACTTCAATATGCTGGCCAAGGAGTTTAAGTCCTCTGCGCAGGATAAGGAGGAGGCATCTCACCTTTCCATTGGCAAACGTCATAACGAGACGTTTACCATCAAGGCTGAACCTGAACCAGAGCAACCAAAAAAACAAGATCCTGTAAAACAGGCTCCGAAGGTGGAGGAGAAAAAGGAAAGCCAACCAGAAGTAGAAAAAATATCCAGTGAGGCTCCCAAGCTGGGAATTACCGTATTGGGTAAAATTGACTTGGATGCCAAAGGGCGACCTGTAGCGAAGGTGGAGGAGACTGCACCTGCTAAAGAAAGTCCAAAAGCAGAAGCCCCACAAGAAGCAGAAGAACCCGCGGAGCAGGAAGCTCCAAAAGCCGAGACGGTGGAAAAAACAATTGAAAAACCAATAGAAGCATCTAAGAAGGAGGATCCTTCTCAAGAAGCGCCTCAGGCTGTGAAGTCTCAGGAGCCAACCATTGCTAAACCTGAGCCCCAAAAGGATCAGCCCTCTGACACGCCAGAAACTCGTAAGGAGATTGCAGCTGAAAAGCCAACCTCTCCCAAGCCTTCTCAAGAAGAAGCTACTCCTATTGCTGAGGAAGCAGCTGAAAACACTGCTGATGAGGTTATCTCGGCCAAAGCAGACGCTTTGAAGGGACTTACGGTCCTTGGAAAGATAGAATTGCCCAAAGACAGGCCGAAGAAGAAGTCAAAACCAGTTGCCTCCTCCGACGAAAAAGGCAAAGACAAAAAGAAACGTCCCCGCAAAAGGATTGACAGCAAAGGCAAACCTGTGGCTGAAGCCAGTAAGCCTGAAGGACAGCAAAGACCTGCAGGTAGACCCGGGCAGGGAGGGCAATCCAGACCTGGTCAAGGCGGTAGCAGAGGTGGAGCCGGCAATAGGCCTGCACAAAGCAGTACCCGCTTCCAAAAAGCTGAACCTACACAAAAGGAAATTCAAGACCAGATCAAGCAGACCCTTGCCAGATTACAAGGCGGCGGTAAGTCTGGGGGCGGTAAAGGCAGAAATAGAAGAGACAAACGCAACGAAAGGGAGAGAGAGCTTACTGAAGGGCCAGATGAGGTTAAAGTACTTCGCGTAACGGAATTTATTTCCGCTAATGACCTTGCTTCCTTATTAGATGTGACTGTCAATGAAATCATCTCCGTATGTCTTTCATTAGGTATGTTCGTATCCATCAACCAGAGACTGGATGCTGAAGCCATTACCATTATTGCAGATGAATTTGGCTACGACGTCGAGTTTACCAAAGCGGATGAGGAAGAGGATGTCATAGAAGAAGTTGATGCTGAAGAGGATCTAGTGCCACGAGCACCTATTGTGACAATTATGGGTCACGTCGATCATGGTAAGACCTCATTGCTTGACTATATCAGGAATGCAAAAGTAACCCATGGTGAAGCGGGTGGTATTACCCAGCACATCGGAGCCTATAATGTAACCACTGAAAACGGTCACAAAATTGCCTTCTTGGATACTCCCGGTCACGAGGCCTTTACGGCCATGCGAGCGAGGGGTGCCAAGATCACAGATGTGGCCATTATCGTAATTGCAGCAGACGACAACATCATGCCGCAAACCAAAGAAGCCATCAACCACGCCCAAGTGGCAGGTGTTCCGATGATCTTCGCCATCAACAAAATAGATAAGCCTACTGCCAATCCAGACAAAATCAAGGAACAGTTGGCGAATATGAACCTCTTAGTAGAAGACTGGGGCGGTAAATATCAATCCCAAGAAATCTCTGCCAAAACTGGGGTTGGCGTAGATGATTTGCTTGAAAAAGTATTGTTGGAGGCGGAAATCCTTGAGCTGAAAGCAAACCCAAATAGGAATGCTATCGGTACAGTCATCGAGGCCTCTCTGGACAAAGGCCGTGGCTACGTGTCCACGGTAATGATTCAAACAGGTACCTTAAGAGTGGGAGATATTGTTTTGGCCGGTGAGTACTATGGCCGTGTCAAAGCTATGTTTGACCACCTCGGCAAGAAGCTCAAAGAGGCTGGACCATCCACGCCCGTTCAGGTGCTAGGGCTCAACGGCGCACCTCAGGCTGGTGATATCATTAAGGTATATGACAATGAAAGAGAAGCCCGAGATATCGCTGTCTCCCGTGGCCAGATCAATAGGGAGCAGAGTATGCGTACCAAGAAGCACATCACATTGGATGAAATCGGACGTCGATTGGCCATCGGTAGCTTCAAAGAACTTAACTTGATCATCAAAGGTGACGTGGACGGTTCCGTGGAAGCACTCTCCGATTCCTTGCTCAAGCTGTCCAAGGATGAAGTGAGTGTCAACATCATCCATAAAGGTGTAGGGCAGATCTCCGAATCCGATGTACTGTTGGCCTCTGCTTCAGATGCCATTATCCTTGGCTTCCAGGTACGTCCTTCCGCTAACGCGAAAAAAGTGGCTGAACAGGAAGAGATCGAGATCAGACATTACTCCATCATCTACGATGCCATCAACCAGATCAAGGATGCTATCGAAGGAATGCTTGAACCTACTTATGAAGAAGTGATTACTGGTAATATCCAAGTAAGAGAAATTTTCAAAATCTCCAAGGTGGGTACTGTGGCAGGCTGTTATGTAACAGACGGATTTGTCACCAGAAAGAACAAAATCAGGGTGATCCGCGATGGTATCGTGATCCATGATGGTGAAATAGATCAGCTGAAGCGTTTCAAAGACGATGTGGCCGAAGTTAAGGCCGGCTACGAATGTGGTATCTCCATCAAAAACTACAATGATATTTTGGTGGATGACATTATCGAAGGTTATACCATGCAGGAAGTCAAACGTAAAAAATAATTTATCAGAGAAAAAGGACAGCCTAAAAGCTGTCCTTTTTTATGTTTAGCAGGAATGGTTGAAGCATTCTCTATTATACTGCAAATTCTAACGAGTCTTTCGCTTATTTGTCTGCTGCTTGGTTTTATCCGGCCGGTATATGTATTGTGGTTTATGGACCGGTGCAACAGGCTTAAAGTGTTGCAGCTATATGGTACGCTGGCTGTGATAGGAACTGCTTTGTATTATCTATTGCCATAACGTTTTCCAGCCACTTGCAAATTGATAATCAGAGGAGCTCCGCTACAGGTTCGGTACTTTTAAGAAACCGATTTTTCCTCAACATGAAATTTAAAAAATACGCCTACCAAAGAAGTAATAGCAGTAATCAGAAAAAATAGTAGGCTGAACGCTACAGCTGCATTTTTGTCAATGCCTATATAATCATGGCTCAAGATAAAGACCAATTCACGTGCGCCCACCCCTCCAATGGTTAAGGGCAGTACAGCAACGATGGAAGACAATAAAAAAACAAACTGGTAAGCCAGTAGGTCGCTGCCTATCCCTAAAGCAAGGAGGATAAAGTAAGCGCAAACCAGCTGCATCGCCTGTACCAACACCGCATATAGGAGGGTGATTCCCATCGAATTGACAAAAGGCTTGAAAAAAACATGCATCATGCTGTAAAAGCCGACAAACAATGCTACCAAAGCAGCAACAGCCAGTTGATGTATATCAAACGACATGACGAGCCGGATGTTCACCCCAAATAGCAACAGCAACATAAAAAACAGCAGCACCGCGAGCCCACTAATCCGATCGAGCAACACCGCTTGCAAAAGTTGCTTCACAGGAATCTTATAATATTTATTCAATAGATACACCTTATAGCCGTCACCACCAATTCCTCCTGGCAAGAAAAGGTTGTAAAACATCCCAATACCGTAAAGTTTGAAATTTTGAGCGGCGGGAAGTTGAAGCCCTAGATCCTTAAAAAAATAATTTAACCTGATGGCCGAGAAAACCTTTGACAGCACGAAAAATACAAGTGCCAACCACAAATAAAATCCATTGGAGGCTTCCACAATGGCAAAAGTAATTTTCGAATCGACTTTTCGGAAAACGAGGTAGAGGGCAAGTGCCGTCAACAACAGCTTCAGCAGGGTTTTGAGCAGATTTTTATTCACCCCTGAAAACTTCTCTTAAGGTGTACGTTTTTTTGTTTTGGGATTCAAAGTAAGTTCTGACAATCATTTCAGCCACAATACCTGAAGTGATCAGCTGTACCCCACCCAGCAGCAAAATAAAGGCAACCATCAGTATGGGTCGGCCCCAGATATCTTCTCCCAATATCTTTAAAATTGTAAGGTAGATACTGATCAGGGTTCCACCCAACAGGGATAATAAGCCAAGTGTGCCAAAAAGATGGATGGGTCGTTGAAAATACTTTTGAAAGAAGAGCATCAGGATCAAATCGGCCATGACCTTAAAGGTGCGGTTGAGTCCGTATTTAGATTCTCCATGAATACGCGGATGATGCTTGACATCTACCTCCGTCATAGCCGCGCCTCTTTGCTTGGCCAAAACGGGAATAAACCTATGAAGTTCCCCGTATAGGCCTAGATTCTGTGCTATATCTGCTTTGTACACCCTTAAGCTACAGCCATAATCCTTGAGGTAAACCTTCGTCGTGTGCCGGATGACCCAATTGGCGATCTTACTGGGCAATTTTCGTAAGACAAAACCATCTTGACGGTTTTGCCTTCTTCCCGCTACCACGTCCCAATTCTCGCGCCTGGCCTTATCAAGCATCATGGGAATGTCAGTCGGATCATTTTGAAGATCGCCGTCCATGGTGGCTATATATTCCCCCCTGGAATGGTCGATCCCCGCGGCTAGTGCAGTAGTCTGTCCGTGGTTCCTATTGAAGATCAGCAAATGGGTTCTACTATTCGCATGAGCTTTAATTTCAAGTACCGTTGCATCAGTTGATCCGTCATCGACTAAAATCAATTCATAATCTAAATGGGACAGTGCGCCGTAAATGGCAGTAAGAAGAGGCTGAATGTTTTTCTCCTCATTATAAACGGTAACCACAATGGATATTTCCGGCTGATGCATACGATAAATATTGCTGTAATAACCCTTACTGTCCCCTTCTGGAGAGGGTTAAGATAAAGCACAAAGATAAAAATTTTTGACGGGGAACGTTAAATTCATTAACTTTCATCAAATGCCGTCATTGAAGACGGTGAAGGCCTATACCAGAAGGCCTGCCAAACCTTAACATTAAACCTAAAACACCATGAAATCATTGGACAGACGAGAACTCCTCAAGACACTCGTGTTGGGAAGCGGCATCTCCATCATCTCCCCAAGTCTATTATGGGCGGCTTCACGCAGAAAGGAGAGCCTCGGAGTAGCGTTAATCGGATTGGGCTATTATAGCACTGACTTGCTTGCTCCCGCCCTGCAAAAAACCAAACATTGTCATTTAGCAGGCATTGTTACTGGAAGCCCCAACAAGGCTGAGGAGTGGAAAAAGAAGTACAGCATTCCTGACAAAAGTATTTACAACTATGACAACTTTGATAGCATCGCCAATAATCCGGATATAGATATAGTATACGTGGTGTTACCTCCCTCTATGCATAGAGAATATGTAATCCGAGGGGCTAATGCGGGGAAACATGTATGGTGTGAAAAGCCTATGGCCATGACTGCCCAGGAATGCCAAGACATGATCGATGCCTGCAAAAAAAATAAAAAGAGTTTATCGATTGGATACCGGCTGCAGCACGAACCCAACACCAAAGAATACCGCAGGATTGTACAGCAAAAACTGCTGGGGAATGTGAAAGGAGTCGATTGTGCCGCGGGGTATAGAGAAAACAGGACAGATCATTGGAAGCAAAAAAAAGAGATGGGAGGGGGTGCGCTCTATGATATGGGCGTTTATGCTATTCAAGGCGCGAGGTTAGGGACCAATATGGAACCAATAGCGGTACGCTCTGCAAAAACCTCCACTACAAGGCCAGAAATTTATAAAAATGGCTTGGACGAAACTGCGGAGGCTGTATTAGAGTTTCCAGGGGGAGTCATAGCCAACATAAAGACCAGCTTTGGCGAGAATGTCAATTTTTCTACTATCAGCTGTGAAAAAGGCGAGATCAAGCTGGAGCCATTCTCTGCCTATACCGGCGCACGGGGACGTAGTCCTTTGGGAGAAATTAATTTTCCTTATGACATGCCTATGCAACAGGTCATGCAAATGGACGACGATGCCTTAGCCATCAAAGAAGGGAGACCTGCAATGGTACCTGGAGAAGAGGGCTTAAGGGATATCCGTATCGTTGAGGCGATATACCAGGCAGCTGCAAGTGGCAAGCAAGTAAACTTGGAATAAAAAAAGTCTTCCCGATCGGGAAGACTTTTGATTTAGATCTTATAGCAGCTCACTTACTGGGCTACCATTTGTTGTTTAGCAAGACCTGCTTTTTGTTTATATTTTCTGATTTGCCTTCTCAAGCCTTCGATCACTTCATCTGTTGCGCTTTCAAAAGATTCTGCTTGATGCTTGGCAAATAATTGTCGTCCTGGAACGTTTAACTTTATCTCCACGATTTTATTCTCACTCCTGTCGTTTTTATCCAGCTTCATGATCACTTCCCCGTCAATAATCTGGTCACAATACGTGTCCAGCTTATCCGCCTTTTTCTGGATAAAATCAAGTAGCTTTTGATCGGCTACGAACTGGAGGGATTGCATTTGTAGTTTCATAACTTTTACAATTAGAAGTTAAACTTTATTTACGCTTTAGGATGTGCCTGATCAAACACAGCCTTAAGTTTCTCTGTGGTATTGTGGGTATACACTTGGGTGGCAGCCAAATTAGCATGGCCTAGCAAATCCTTAATGGCATTCAAATCAGCTCCTTTGTTCAGCAAATGGGTGGCGAAAGTATGCCTCAAAAGGTGTGGGCTTCGCTTAGAGGTCTGCGCAAAAAAATCTAAATGCTTTTTAACAATGCGGTAAATCTTCATAGGATAAGCTTGCTCTCTATGTATAGTAACGATAAAATAATCATTGCGGTCTAAATTTTCAAATGATTCTAAAAATGAATTTTTATACGCTAGGATCTTTTCCATTAAGGCTTTGGTGATCGGAATAATTCTTTCTTTATTGCGCTTTCCCCAAACTTTCACCTGAGCTTCCGTTAGGTCTACATCCTTCCATTTTAGGTTGATTAATTCAGAGAGCCTGACGCCGGTGCCATACAAAAATTCTAGAACCATCCTGTCCCGCTGCCCCTCAAAGTCACTGTCAAATATCATTTCATCCAGCAGCTTATCCATGGCGTCCTCCTGCACGAATTCCGGAAGTTTCTTAGGTGTTTTTAGCGCCTTGAGTTTGTAGGTGGGGTCTTTGCTGATGGAACCCGACTGTAACAAAAATTTGTAAAAGGACCTGAGGGTTGCTATTTTGCGGTTAATACTGGTGGCAGCAAGCTTTTGCTCCACCAGATCAATTATCCAAGCCCTGATGGCTGCATGATCTGCTGCTTCCGGGTGTTCGATCTCGAAAGAAGTTTTTAAAAAGTCCGCAAACTGCTCAAGATCTTTTTGGTAGGCAAGCACCGTGTGGACACTTGCCCTTTTTTCAAATTCTAAATGTCGTATAAATGAAAAAAGCATATCGGTAATGAATATACCAATATGCTTATTTATAATTTATAAAAGAAGGATTAACTTAGTTTCCTTCTTCGTCTTGAAGACGTTGCTTATAGGCAGCCTTGATGCGTTCGTTCCTTTTTGTAATAGAAGGCTTTTCAAAATACTGTCTTGCTCTTAGCTCTCTGATAGCGCCAGTGCGGTCAAACTTCTTCTTGAAACGCTTAAGCGCTTTTTCAATAGATTCGTTTTCTTTAACGTTGACTATGATCATTTTTTTACACCTCCTTTCACGGCACAAAGATAGTTTAATATTTTGTTTTACCACCTAAGAACTTATAAATTATTGAAAATTACTTTGCTAACCCGGTGACTAATTCACCATACAATAAATTTTTTTACGCAGCAAGGGGAACATTTGTTTAAACAATAGTTGTTATAGACGTATCGTTTCCGCGGCGGCGCCAAAAACGAGGGCTTTTATAGATCAGCATGAAGATTTCAGAATCCATACAGCAGTCAAAATTCGAAAATCCCCAGACAAAGGCCTGGATCAATTTGATGTTCACTTACCACCATATGATGGATCGGATACGACAGGTATTCAAGCAGTATGACATTACCCAACAACAATATAACGTGTTGAGGATCTTGAAAGGCAAAAAGAGCGGACCTGCAACTTGTGGAGAAGTAAAGCAGGTGATGTTGGACAAAAATCCCGATCTATCGCGCTTGAGTGACAGGTTAGTCGCCAAAGGACTTATCCACAGGGAAGTAAATGTGAACAACAGGCGTGAGGTAGAATTGACCATTACCCCTAAAGGCCTTGCACTGGTTGCTGCCATAGAAGGCCCCTTAAAAGACGCGTTAAAAATAGAGGAAGCCCTTAGTAATGAAGAAGCTGAACAACTGTCTGCCCTCCTGGACAAAATGAAAGCATAAAATTTTTACTTATTTATTTGTTTAAACAAATATAGTTACAACAACAATTATGATGAATACTGCGACGAAAACTGATCCGTTCGCGCCGGCTCTTCTAAAGGGCTTGGCCTTACAAAACCGTTTGGTCATGGCACCCATGACCCGTTCCCGTGCCATCGATAATCTCCCCAATGATTTAATGGCCACCTATTATGCACAGCGGGCTACCGCTGGACTTATTGTTACGGAAGGCGTGTCTCCTTCACCCAACGGGTTAGGTTATGCGCGTATTCCAGGACTTTTTACGCAAGAGCAGGTCGACGCATGGAAAAAAGTCACAGATGCGGTTCATAGCCAAGGCGGAAAGATCTTTGCACAGTTGATGCATACGGGTCGCGTCTCGCATCCCGCCAACATGCCTGTTGGCGCCAGGATACTCGCGCCATCGGAACGCCCTGTCGAGGGACAAATTTGGACAGATGCGCAAGGGATGCAGCCCTATAGCAAAGCACAGGCGATGTCGGCAAAAGATATTGCTGAAACCATTGATGAACATGCTCAAGCAGCTAAAAATGCAATGGCAGCAGGCTTTGACGGGGTAGAATTACACGGGGCCAATGGCTATCTGCTGGAGCAATTTATCAACCCTGGGGTCAATAACCGGCAGGATGCCTATGGCGGAACGCTCCATAACCGTTTAAGGTTTGTGCTGGAGACAGTGGATGCGGTAGTAGCAGCAATTGGTGCTGACAAGGTAGGCATCCGACTTTCGCCTTTCAACAAATTTAATGACATGCCTGCATATTCCGACACCAATGAAACCTATCAGACGCTGGTAGAAGCGCTCAATGGACGCAGATTGTTATATATACATGTGGTAGAAACATCTGCCAGAACATCTGAGCAGGGTCAGCAATTGCTGACAAGTATGCGGGAAAAGTTTAATGGTTTGATGATTGTCAATGGAGGATACAACCCTGCATCCATTGAGGCTGCGTTGGATGATGACAGAGCAGATTTGGTGTCGCTGGGAGTACCTTTTCTTGCCAATCCAGATTTGGTGTACCGATTGCAACACAAGCTTCCTTTGAACAGCCCTAATCCGGACACGTTCTACACACCTGATGAAATTGGATATACGGACTATCCCCATTATCAGCAGTAATCCAATGAAAAGATCCGGGCCTAGGCTCGGATCTTTTCTATTAGGAGCCATCACTTTAACGCTACACCATTATAAGTTGTAAGCAGGAAAAATTTCACTGCCATTTTTAAAAAATTTAACCACGATAAGTTTGAACCATGCAGAGCAGGTATTAACTTTGTGTTTCAAAGTACTTTTATATGAAAAAGGAAAGGGACTATTTTGAAGATCTTGCTAAGATCCGGTCGATGATGGAACGTTCATCCAAATTTCTGTCACTGTCGGGATGGGCGGGGGTAATGGCAGGAGTTTATGCCATAATAGGAGCATACATGCTCCACTATACCTTAGCCATAGATCTTGAAGCGAAAGCAGAGGAGGATATCTTTCCCATTGTAGGACTGGCGATGGTGATACTTATATTGGCTATTGGAACAGCCATCCTCTTATCTCAAAGAAAAGCGCGCTTAAGAGGGGAAAAAATCTGGAATGCCACTTCAGAGCGCATGTTGGCCCATATGGCCACACCATTGGTTGCTGGTGGAATATTAATTTTATTGTTGTTAACCCAAGGGCTGGTCTCCTTGGCAATCCCTCTATCCCTAATCTTTTATGGCATTGCACTATACAACGCCAGTAAATTTACCTTTGAGGTGTTAAAATATTTAGGTTGGATCCAAATCCTCTTGGGATGGGCCAGCGTCTTGTTACCAGCTTATGGATTGCTTCTTTGGTCCATAGGCTTTGGAGTTTTCCATATTATTTATGGAATATACATGCATATCAAGTACGAACGGTGAAAATTTCTATTGACGGTTTACATAAAGCCTTTGAAAGCCGGATCAGGCTTGGTATCATGTCTGCTTTGGCAGTCAATGAAACCCTTGATTTTAATTCGCTCAAGGAATTCTTGGAAGTGACAGACGGCAATCTCGCCAGCCACCTGAAGGCGCTTGAAAAAGAAGGATTTATTACTGTTGAAAAATCTTTTATCGGCAGAAAGCCCAACACCAATTATACCATTTCACATGCAGGTCGGCAGGCTTTCGCCGATCACATTAATGCCTTGGAAGAAATTATAAAGAACATTGGGGAGTAAGCTTTAGCTGTTTACACCTATGTCTAAATAACTCGAACAACTTTGAAATACAAAGTTCTCTGAAACCAAATCCTATACCCACCATGAAAGAGCACATTTTAAATTTCCTCAATGATCCAGGCCAACTGGAAAGAATGTACCGCAATGACAAGTCCGGATTTCGTCGTGATTTTATGCATCTTTATCCTGAATTAGCTAATAATCCTATAGCAGCTTATTGGTATGAGCGTTTGAGATTTGAAACTGACGAAATTGACTGGGGTAGCCGAACAGAATGGGTGATGATCGCCCTTGCTGTATTGGTAGCTGGAGTAACGGCAAAGCTGCCGGCAATTTTTTCCATAGATGAAGAGTTTTTCTACACCAGGAACTTGGGCTTTATCATTTTTCCGGCTTTAGCCACATTTTTTGCATACCGGCAAAAACTGTCAATAGGGAAAACAGCCTTTATAGTAGGAAGTGCATTAGTAGGCCTCATTTATATCAATGCTTTTCCTGATAACAACCAAAGCGACACCTTAACATTGACCTGTACCCATTTATTGATCTACCTATGGTTTATATTGGGTGTTGCCTTTGTAGGTGACAAAAATAGCCCTTCAGCGAGACTTGCGTATGTAAAGTATAGCGGGGACTTGGTGGTTATCACAGGTTTGTTTGTGATAGCAGGCGGCTTGCTGAGCGCAATCACAATAGGATTGTTTTCGCTGCTCGGTATGAATATAGAAGAATTTTATTTTCAAAATGTCGTTATATGCTTACTTCCAGCAGCACCTTTGTTAGGTACTTTCTTGATCCTCAAGAATCCTCAGCTTATAGGAAAAATTGCACCTACCATTGCCAGGATCTTTAGTCCTTTGGTGTTGGTCATGCTTGCGGTTTATCTCTTCGCCATTGCCTATTCTGGCAAGGACCCCTACAATGATCGGGAGTTTCTTCTATTCTTTAATGCCCTGCTATTGGGAGTAATGGTCATTATATTTTATGCTGTGGCAGGCAGGACTAACGCTACAAGTAGGATGGAGCTTTGGGTTTTGCTGCTGCTATCCATGCTAACCATTGTAGTCAATGGCATAGCGCTTTCCGCCATCCTGTTTAGAATTGCGGAATGGGGCATCACTCCCAACCGTGCGGCTGTGTTGGGAGCCAACGTCTTGATCCTGATCCATCTCGGCATGGTGACGATCCAGCTATATCTGACTACGTTTCGTACCAATGATTTATCCGCTGTTGGCAAGACCTTGGTGAGCTATTTGCCTGTATACCTGATTTGGGCAGTCATCGTATCCTTCATCTTTCCTTTTATATTTAACTTCACCTGATCGCGCCCCATGTCACTACGGACTGACAATACGGATTTAGTGTGGAATAATTGCTAACTTTAGAAACAACAAACCATTAACATCATGAGCATTAATCTATCACAAGCCAGAGCTATTATCAATGCAGCAGAACAAAAGGCGGAGGAAATAGGTCAACCCATGAACATAGCCGTAGTAGACGCGGGAGGGAACTTAGTCGCCCATGTCAGGATGGACGGTGCATGGATTGGAAGTATTGATATTTCAATTAAAAAAGCCTATACATCCAGAGCGTTTGATATAGCTACAAAAGATCTCAGCGAGCATGCTCAATCCGGGCAGCAGTTTTTTGGCATCCATGCGTCCAACAACGGCAAAATCATGATCTTTGCAGGGGGCATTCCGCTAAAGAAGCATGGAAAAGTAGTGGGCGCGGTAGGCGTCAGTGGCGGATCTGGGGAACAAGATCACACCGTTGCTGAAGCAGGCGCAGCTGCTTTTGAACATTTACAGTAAACTCCGCTAAGCCAGATATGTAAAACTTCTGGCTTAGCTTACCTCCAATACCATAACTTCCCAAGGTTTTACTTCAAGCTGATGGGTATGAAGTTCTTGTTTCGAACTTCCTGTTTTAGGGTGTGAATCTATAATTATGAGATAGTTTCGATCGGGGGGAAGTGTGTAGTATCCCGGCACATCGGAAAAATTAAAGATACAAAGCACTTCGTGCCCGCTATCTGATGTTCTGGATACCAGGAACAAGCCAGGAGGACAAATATTTACCCTTACATGGTTTTTGTCTAAATTGCTTAATGCTGGAAATACTTTTCTCGCTGCGATAAGATCGCGGTGCCATTCCCATATTTCATGATGAAGGCCATCATTTTTAAGCTGCCAATTTAGTTTGGATTTGAAAAAGGTATTTTCATCCTGCGGATCCGGTGGTTCCACTTCCCATTTAAAGTCTTTAAATTCTTCTTTCCTTCCCTCTCTCACGGCCTGGATCAAAGATTGATCAGAATGGCTGACAAAATAGAAAAACGGTGCCTTCTCTGCATACTCCTCTCCCATAAACAACATCGGAACGTAAGGAGACAGGAGCATGGCAGCAGCAGCGAGTTTGACTCTATCCATATCCACTAGATCAGAGAGTCTTTCTCCCCTTACCCTATTTCCCACCTGATCATGATTTTGATTAAAAACAACAAAATGATCTCCGGAAATTCCCGCCGAGGAGCTGCCATATTTGCGTTTGCGAAAATGCACATATTCCCCGCTATGGACGAAACCGTCTGTATAGGCCTTAGCCAGCTGCTCCAAGGTACCAAAATCCTGGTATCGTTCTTTGCCCTTTTGGTCTACCAGCACATACAAAGCATGGTGGAAATCATCTAACCATTGAGCACGAAAACCATAACCGTCCTGATCCAGGGAATGGATTACGCGAGGGCTGTTTAGGTCACTTTCTGCAATAAGGTGAAAGGATCGCCCCAGCTTTTCAGATAGAGCCTGAATTCTTCGATGGGTGAGCTGCCAAAAATGCACGGCCCCATTGTCAAAAACAGCATGAATGGCATCACACCGAAGTCCATCAATATGATAATGGACCATCCAATGCAGGGGGTTGTCAGAAAAAAAATCCCTCACCCCATCAGACCAGTCACCGTCATAGTTGATAGCATCTCCCCAAGGAGTTCGGTATTGTTGTGTAAAGTAAGGTCCAAAAGCATTAAAATAATTACCTTCTGGTCCCAAATGGTTGTACACCACATCCAAATAGACAGCTATACCTTTGTTATGACAGGCATTTACCAAATGTTTGAGTCCTTCCGGTCCTCCATAGGAATGCTGCACCGCATAAGGATAGACGCCATCGTAGCCCCAGTTCCTATCTCCAGGAAATTGTGATACTGGCATCAGTTCGATAGCGTTGACACCAAGCGCCAACAGATCATCCAAATAAGGAATAATCGATTGAAAGGTGCCTTCTCTGGTGAAGGTACCCACATGCAGTTCATACAAAACAAGTTCCTGAAATGGAACTCCTTTCCAGTAATGGTCCGACCATTGAAATTCATGGTGATTTACCACTTCTGATGGACCATGTACGCCATTGG
Source organism: Cyclobacteriaceae bacterium (assembly GCA_035303945.1). Lineage (GTDB taxonomy): Bacteria > Bacteroidota > Bacteroidia > Cytophagales > Cyclobacteriaceae > DATGMS01. The sequence goes on along the minus strand of DATGQZ010000010.1, from coordinate 13,346 downwards.
GCTGGAAATGTGAGGCAGGATCAGGAAAATCATCTTTCCCATCCGGTTGAAAAAAATACCGCACAGGCTCAGCAGCCAGATCCATTTTCAACTCAAAATACCCATAGGCCATCTTTTCCATCGGAAAGATTTGGTCCGTCGGATAAATTATATGCAGATTCATCTTATCCTTCTCCGGCGCCCACACCCTGAAAAGGCAACGTCCATCCTGTAATACATTAGCACCTACCGACAGCATATGTTAGTATATAAAAAGTCTTTAGTTAGTTAATCTGATCACTACGGCTTCGTCTCCGCTCAAATAAATATTTTGAGATACGCTTGTTCCTTCAAGTTCGGGAGCGGTTGACACCTCAATGGTACCACTAATGTTTTCTTTTGATTTGAAGTATGCAGGCCTGTGACTTAAGTTTAAGACTATCCAATAGCGGAAAGTCCCAGGAGCAGATCGCTCATAGGCGATAATTTGCCGATCAGAAAATACCGGTAAATAATTCCCATACATCAAAGCATCTTCCCCTTGTCTAAGTTGTATGAGGCGTCGGTACAAAGACAACATAGAATGAGGGTCTTCTTTTTGACTTTCCACATTAACCCTGGAATAAAGCTTATCGATCCTAAGCCAGGGTTTGGCACCGGTAAATCCTGCGTTTTCGCTGTTGTCCCACTGCATCGGTGTACGCGCGGGATCCCTACTTAGGTTTTTGTCAGGCATGTTTAAGCCTTGGGGATCTTGCACCTCGTCAGCAGGAATAGGCACATCCCGCATGCCTATTTCGTCACCATAATATATGGTCGGGGTTCCTCTTAGGGTAAGTAACATTACAGCAGCCACCTTTGCCTGATCCACCCCCACCCTACTGGTAATTCGGGGATTATCATGATTGCTCAAGATCCAATTGGGCCAGCCTTCATCTGGCAATACACCCTCATACTCATCTATGGCTGCGGAAATAGTTTGAGCATCCCAAGGCAGCGACAGCAGTTGGAAATTAAAGGGTAGATGAGCTCCTTTGTTATCTATTCCATAGTAGCTCATCAACTTATTGACTGGGAGGTAGATTTCTCCAATCATCATCCGGTGTTCATAGCTGTCCAGCACATCACGCATCTTGCGTATGATATCATGCACTTCGGGCTGATCTGTAGAATAGACTGGTAAGACCTGATTATACGTGCTCATATAGCTTTTATAATCAGGATTTACCGGGTTGTCCCGCCAATGGTCATCTTTGATCATATGCCACATTACATCCACCCGAAAACCATCCACACCTTTGTCCAGCCAAAAGCGCATTACATTCAGCATCGCCTCCTGCACCTCCGGATTACGCCAATTCAGATCAGGCTGTTCCTTTAAAAAGCCATGGTAATAATATTGCTGGGTACCTTCATCCCATTCCCAGGCGCTGCCGCCAAATACACTTAGCCAGTTATTTGGCACGGAACCATCCTCTTTAGCGTCTTTCCACAGATACCAATCCCGTTTGGGATTGTCCCGGGAGGATCTGGACTCCAAAAACCATGGATGTTGATCTGAGGTGTGATTAGGCACCAAGTCTAGGATCAGCTTCATCCCTCTGGCATGAATCTCCGTCAGAAGCTTTTCAAAGTCGCTGAAGGTGCCAAAGATGGGGTGAACGTCTTGATAATCGGAAATATCATAACCGAAATCAGCCATAGGAGATGGGTAGATCGGGGAAATCCATATGGCCTCTACCCCCAGCCATTTAAGGTAGTCCAGCCGCTTAATAATACCTTGGAGATCGCCTATACCATCCCCATTACTGTCCTGAAAGGAACGGGGATAAATTTGATAAACAATGCCATTATGCCACCAAAGGTATTGGTTAGTTACTTCTGTCATAGTTAATGGGAGTGGTTAATGTTTAACATCAGGCCGTTGCTAGGCCGCTTATGGTAAACGCAGATTCGCAAGAACTGTGCAAAGTGTATGCTTAAAGGTTATAGCAGGAAAAACTGGGTTGAATTGATTCACGAGAAGCAACAATATCCTCCCGAAGTCGGAAACCCCCTTGATAATTGTCGCATTTACCCAACAGTTAGATCAGCGTGATGGGGTAATTTTGAGCAGAAGGTTACCTTGTCGGGAATGGCCTCCTCACCAGTTTCAATAGTTTAAAAAAATGGTAACAGTGTTTAAAACCAATGTGCGAAACGCTAAACAAGCCAGACGACTGCTAAAAGAAATTCACCTCCATTTTAAGGCTTATCGGGCTAATTTTGATCTGGAAGACATAGACAACATCCTTCGCGTAGCCTGTACGGAGGGCGGACCGGTAGAAAGTGCAGCCATTAAGAATTTATTGCAACGTTTTGGCTTCCTTGCTGAAACTTTGTAACTCGCATCCCGAATTCCCATGCTTTATTTCGCAGGCAGAACGTTTTTCCCAAAAGGCGGTCACCGTTCCATGAATCAAGCTGGTTGTGATCATAAAGGTATGGTAATTGCAACTGTTACCATGTGCTCGGGAAAAGTAAACCTGAGACGGGATTGCATCTGCATTTCAATTTATTCCATCAACCATAAGCAATGAACCCGCTGTTGAAGTTTTTCTAAGATCATATTCATAAATTCAATGACCATTCTCCAAAGCGGCGCACCCAAATGCGGCAACTTCTGGCTATATCAAATCATTCAAAAGTCGTTAAAACGGGCTGGAAAACCTGCAGATAGTCATATCGAACAGCACCCCATCTATGAGCTGGCGAAAAACTGGGATCTTAATTTTCCAGATCAAGCAAAAATTGATGTGTTGGATATCACCGACTTGCAACTTAGCTATCGCATAAGCAGTATTTTCAAAATGCCCGTGACCAATTTGTCGGATTATATTTCACGGACCCATCATGTTTGGACCCACTCTCCGATTTGCAAGCGGAGTGGGGAGGTTTTTCGCCATATGGATAAGATAGTCTACATTATCCGAGATCCGAGAGATAGGGCGATATCAGCGGCGCGGTATTATTGCTCTGATTACATGCTAAAATATTTTCCCCAAGAAGAAACAGACGCTTCCAAGTTTCTTTTTAAGCATTTTGACCATCTCCTGAATGAGTGGGTTTGGCATGTATGGGATCACCTCAGATTAAGTAAAAAACACAACATTCACGTCACTTTCTACGAAAACTGGCTGGACAACTTCCAAGAGGAGTTACAGGCTTTATTGGATTACTTGGAGCTTCCGTTGGACAGCGAGGTCAAAGCAGCACTTGGCGAGGAATTAAGATTTGATTCCCTAAAGAAAGAAAACCCCAAGCACCTTCGTCAAGGAAGCGCTGGCTACTGGGTGGATGTGTTGAACGAAGAGCAGGTCGCAAGAGCAGAAACCATTGCGGGACCCTTAATGGACTTTCTGCATTATGGTCTGGACAGCCCCAAATTTGACAAATCTCAATCCAATCCGGAATTATTTGAAGCCATCAAGGAGCAATTGATTTTGAACCGGCAGGTCTTGTATTAAAGCATTTTTTCTCCCTTGTTTTTACCATACTCCGAGCTGGCGTCCTATAGCTTTAACCTGTCCAATAGTGTATGCATTGTGGTGGAAGGTAGTCATTACCGCCCAACAAATCGATTTACCATTGCTGTTAGGCTTAAAAATGTCTACCTCAACAGCTTGAACGACGATGATCATTTCATCCAATTCTTTCTCAAATAGCTCTATAGCCTGCAACCAGGCTTCTTCACTACTTGGAACAAGATGGTCCGGCCAATAAGCATCCGGCCAGGTATCTCTTTCACCTTCAGGATCATTTATAAAATCAAGTAGCACCCTTTGCCGATGACGCATATGCTCCAAAAACGCATATGCTGAAAAGGGCAAACCGGCCAAAGCAATACCAGCCTTGTCATAATGAAATTCCCGCAAAAGGATGACAACTGGAGCAAACCCACCCCGAAGCAGCTCCACCAAGTGTTCTCGATGTAGTAGTAGTGTTTCTTCGTCCATATACAAGCATATTAAGGTGTGAATTGCAAACAATTAATGTACCCATTGTACCTATGATGCTTTTCCCACATTAACTCTTTTCTTGTCAAGTGCTCCCATCCCTCGGCCAATAATTTATTGGTAACCATGACCATCGAAGCATTGTCTAATACTGCTGAAATGTATATCTTCACCTTCTTTTTAACAATACTAGCCCATCATCTCCATGCGACAGTTCATCTTATTAGCTCTCTTTCTCAGTATCTCCTTTTTAAACAAAGCCCAGGAAAAACCGCTTAAAATCATGATGATCGGAGCCCATCCTGACGACTGCGACATTAAAAGTGGTGGCACCGCGGCACTTTTTGCTAAAATGGGACATCAGGTCAAATTCTTGTCTGTAACCAATGGCGATGCCGGACATATGGAACAGGGAGGCGGCATATTGGCAAAGCGGAGGGCTGAAGAAGCACAGGAAGTCGCCAAAAGGCTAGGAATTACCTATGAGGTGTTGGATAACCATGACGGCGAATTGACGCCTACCTTACCCATCCGAATGGAGATCATCCGTAGCATAAGAGAATGGGAAGCGGATGTAGTGATATCCCACCGTTCCAATGACTATCATCCAGATCATCGTTACACCGGTATTTTAGTACAAGATGCTGCGTTTATGGTGGGTGTACCCAACATAGCTGCTGACACGCCTCCTCTAGCCAAAAACCCTGTGTTTTTATATTATCAGGATCATTTTCAGAAACCAAATCCTTTTCAAGCAGATATTGTAATCGATATCACCGACGTAATCGATCAAAAAATTTATGCCCTAGATGCGCACGAATCTCAATTTTATGAATGGCTGCCATGGATCAATGGTTATAAAGGCGAAATTCCCACATCAAAGGAAGAGCGACTCGTTTGGCTTAAGGAACAGCGGGGAGGCAATCTTACTTCTGAAATATTGGAAGTCCTGAAAAAATGGTATGGCAATATTGACCCGGAAAAAGTTAAACATGTAGAGGCCTTTGAACTCTGTGAATATGGCAGCAGGCCATCTGAAGCCGAAATCAGGCGCTTGTTCCCCATGATGGGGCGGGCAGGCAACCGATAGGCATAACTGCAATACTTGAATTAGTAGATAATGTTTTTGACACCTATAAATCATCTTAACTATGAAATTGATACGGTTTGGAGAAATCGGAAAGGAAAAGCCAGGCATTGAAACCGCAGACGGCAGGCGGCTGGACTGCAGCGCATTTGGAAGCGATTGGACAGAAGATTTTTTAGCGGAGGATGGGATATCCCGCCTACAGTCCTGGTTGGAGAGCCATGAGGCCTCCTGTCCGGACATTTCCAATCAGGAACGGCTGGGCCCTCCTATCAAGCGACCTTCCAAATTAATTTGTGTAGGTCTTAATTATTCGCTTCATGCCAAAGAAAGCGGGATGGAAGTCCCTACCCAGCCCATTCTATTTATGAAGGCTACCTCTTCAATCTCGGGGCCTTTTGATCCCATCATTATTCCTAAAGGCTCACAGGCTACGGATTGGGAAGTGGAACTGGCTGTTGTGATCGGCAAAAAGGCTACTTATGTAACAGAAGAAGAAGCCATGGATTACGTTGCCGGTTATGTACTTCATAATGACGTAAGCGAAAGAGATTTCCAATTGCGGCATGGAGGGCAATGGGTGAAAGGAAAAAGCGCAGATAACTTTGCTCCCCTAGGTCCTTATGTGGTAACAAAGGACGAAATTAAAGATCCACATCAATTGAGGCTGTGGTTAAAGCTGAACGGAAAACTTTTACAGGATAGCTACACCTCCGACCTGGTGTTTAATGTTCCCCAATTGGTGAGTTATATCAGCCAATATATGTCTTTACTGCCTGGGGATATCATCAGTACAGGGACGCCGGCAGGTGTGGGCATGGGTTTTAAACCACCGGTGTATCTTAAAGAAGGCGACGAGGTGGAATTGGGCATTGACGGCTTGGGCATCTCGCGGCAAAAGGCAGTAAACTACCGATAACCGTATTTTGCAGTGTTTCAAGATGGCAGATGGCTGGCAGTTTTGTCAGTTTGAATCTGCCATTTTTCAGTTGTACTCATGTTATCATGTTTACATCTATTTCCTTTTGTACTGTAATATCTAAAATTTTGAGCAGACGATCTTTTGCCAAAGGAGCTGGTAGGGTTTTTGGTGAGAAACTTTACAAAAAATCATCTCTATGGATATACTTAAGACAATTGCTTAGATAACCTGTTAAAAGGTGTTAAAAGGCAGGAGTTATTGTTCACAATCAAAACAAAATCCTGCTAGATTGGGTTATAAAGACGATTGTAACATTTACAGATTAAATTAAAACAAAGCTTAAGATGAATAAAAAGCAATTTTTCTTGGGAGTAATTTTAGCTGCGTTGATTGGGGGATTAGTTGCTTTGGCAGGTGCCAGCTATCTATCTCAACCACAGTCAGCCACTAATTTTACTGAAAAGCAAAATACAAGTTTCGTCAATTGGTTGGCGGATGAAAAGTTTACTATACCGGATGGACTCAATTTCGTTGCCGCGGCACAACAAGTAACACCTGCAGTGGTTCATGTTACCAGCAGCATTACCATTCAAGGTTCAAGGGGTATGGACCCTCTCGAGGAATTCTTCGGTTTTAGAAATCCAAGGCAACAAACTCCCCGAGAGGGCAGAGGCTTCGGTTCAGGTGTAATTATTTCTGAGGATGGCTACATCGTGACGAACAATCATGTTATAGACAATGCCTCTACGGTGACCATTGCACTTGAAGATAATAGAAGATATACCGCTCGCGTTATAGGAACCGATCCTACTACTGACTTGGCGCTTTTGAAGATTGAAGAAAAGAACTTGCCTTTTGTGAAATTCGGTAATTCTGATGACGCACAAGTAGGGGAATGGGTTTTGGCTGTGGGTAACCCCTTCAACCTGAATTCAACCGTTACCGCAGGAATTATCAGCGCTAAAGCAAGAAACATTGGTATTCTGCGGGATGAAAATAACAACCTTCAAGTAGAATCCTTTATCCAAACCGATGCGGTGGTAAACCGGGGTAACTCAGGAGGTGCATTAGTAAATCTTGCGGGCGAACTGATTGGTATTAATACCGCTATTGCTTCTCAAACAGGATCATTTAGTGGATACTCTTTTGCTGTACCCAGCTCTATCGTGAAGAAAGTGATGGACGATCTGTTGGAATATGGCACGGTGCAGCGTGGTCTTTTGGGTGTACAAATCATTGACGTAAGCCCAGAAATAGAAGAAATGGTGGGTGAAAAAATACAAGCTACCCGCGGGGTGTATGTTGCCGAAGTAAACCAAGGCAGCGGTGGTGAGGAAGCTGGTCTTAAAAAAGGCGACGTGATCATCGGTATCGATGGTCAAACAACCTACAATACCTCAAGACTGCAGGAAATGGTGGCCCGTAAACGGCCAGGAGACAAGGTAGAAGTTAAATTCCTACGTGGTGGCAAAGAGATGACAACCACTGCAACTTTAAAAAATCCTGCAGGAGATACGAAGGTAGTAGTAAAAGAAGTACCTAAGGTTTCTGACTATAATGGGGTAGTTTTTGAAGACGTAACCTCAAATGTAAAAGAAAGACTACAACTAGAGGGTGGGGCTTCTATCATATCGGTTGATAATGAAGCCTGGATAGAAGCAGGTGTTAAAGAAGGTTTTATCGTCACCCGTGTAGGTAGAACAAAAATCAACAATGCGGAGGACCTTGTGGAAACACTGAAAAAATATGAAGGCCAGGAAGTAAGTATTTTGGGAGTATATCCTAATGGACAGCGGTCCTACTTTGATCTGGTTCTATGACACGTTTAGTTGGATAATTGGTTAATTAATAAAAAAAGCCGTTCCATTTTGGAACGGTTTTTTTGCTTTTAGGCAACGGTTGGCTTCTTGCTTTTTGCCAAACCTGCTTTCCCTAATGCGGTCAGAGAAGGGATAAAATAGGAGGCAAACCCGATAGCAAATATGACTGCTCCTAACAGCACAAATGTCTCTGCTAAGCCAATGGTGTCGGCAAAGAAGCCAATGCCCACCAGCCCAATCAGGGAAGGAAGCAAAGCGACGCTGAAATACATGGAAAACACCCGACCTAGCATAGCAGGACTGATGGTCTCCTGCAAAACCGTGTTGAAACAGGAATTGTAGACAGCCCCGGACACCCCACCCATAGCAGTAAGAACCACAAAATAAGGATAAGCCGATGGGGAAAGTAGACCTGAAGCACATAAGGTAATGCCCAACAACAGGTACATGCTGTTGATCAACAACACTTTGTTTACTGGTGTCTTGATCAAACTTAAGGCAAGGCCCCCCAGCAAACTTCCTACGCCCCAAATAACTTCAATCAAGCTCACCTGAAAAACATCACCTTCAAAATGATTGAGGGTCATTAAAGGAAACAACACGCTAACCGGCATGATGCAGAAGGTAGCAAGTATAGCGAAAAGAAATAGCCATCTTAAACCAGGTTGTACCGTGACTTCTTTTATGCCGCTAACGATCTCATGCAGGACATGTGGTTCCTCTTGCCCGCCCCGGTCTGGATTTGGAATTTTTACCAAACACAAAGAGCCAATAGCAATGAGTGCTCCAATTATATCCAAAAGCAAGACATACTCCATATCCATATGGGTGATGGCTAAGGCACCTAATGCCGGTCCTGCTATGGTTGATACGGACTGGATAGACTGGTTGATACCCGCTATCCTTAGCAACTCCGACTCCGGAGCCAGCAGCGGAATTGACGCCTGCATCGCTGGCATATGAAATGCGGAACCCACCGAACGCAGCGCCAAAAGGATAATGATATACCAAAGATCCGCCATATCAAGGTAAAACAGTACGGCAATGATGAAGGTACAAAGTGCGATAAAGCCATCCGCAAGGATCATGGTCAGTTTGCGGTCCCAGCGATCAATAAATACCCCTGCAAAAGGACCTAGCAGCGACTGAGGAAGCAATGAAGCTATAGCTGCATAAGCCAAAATTTCTGCGGATCCTGTAGTAATACTTAGCCAGATGATGATGGCAAAGTTGACCGTATAGCTGGTCAAGATAGAAAAAAACTGTCCTGTCCAGATGATAGCAAATACTCTTTTCCAGCTTTCCATGAGTAAATTGGAGATTAAACCACCAAAAGCAGCTGCAAGCAGACACCTTTAGCTAAATACTTTATTAGGTTGATAAAAATACATACACCTGCATCAAGCCATCGGCCGATGTAAAAAAGAAAGTCAACAGATGACTCTAAACGCTTAGCTCCGGTCTCTAAAGAAGATGTTGATCCGGCTTTCGAAAAACTTCATGATGGAAAAACTATATCGTATCTCACAAAATTAGAGGAAAATAATTTTGCATCCAAATGATTATCAGGCAGTAAAGAAAATGACGGCGGATTATGGTTGGTATTTCAACGCCCCAGCACTATCTCTTCCCGCCCTTCTTCTTCAATTGGTTACGATTGGGTTTAGCTTTGCTATTCTTGTTGCCCCGGGGCTTTTGTTGGAATGGAGATGGCCTCTTCTTGACCTTTTTTTCATGAAACGCACCTTTAAAGTCAGGGTCAGCTTTTCTGCGCTGGTTGTCTATCTCCCGCTCATAGGCTTGCTTTTCCGCAAAGGGAGTATCCGGTACATCTATCTGTGAGGGAATGGCCTCCTCTGGCACTTCCATACGGATAATTTCCTGGATCCGTCCAAAATGGAATGTTTCTGCAGGATTAACAAAAGTGATAGCTGCCCCTTCGTTTTCTGCCCTACCCGATCGACCAATCCGATGTACATAATCTTCGTAAATCAGCGGCACGTCAAAATTGATTACATGGCTCACCATGCCGATATCCAAACCCCTAGCCGCGACGTCTGTAGTCACTAAAATTCGCACATTGCCCGATTTAAATTCATCCATGGCATTAATACGTGTATTTTGGCCTTTGTTAGCGTGGATTACCCTTACCGGACCTTTCGTGCGTTTCTCCAGATACTTAAATACCGCTTCCGCATTGGATTTTGACTTCGTAAAGACCATAACCCTTTGGAAAGATTCGTCCTTTAACAAATGATCCAATAATAGGATTTTGGTTTTTAGGTTGGGGACTATGTACTTGGTTTGGGCCACTGTCTCTGCAGTAGTCGCCTGGGGGTCGATCTCCACCCGCTCAGGAAACTCCAGGAATTCGTAGGAGATTTCCTCAACCCGTTTCGAGAAAGTTGCGGAAAACAACAAATTCTGACGCTTCACCGGAATAATTTCCAATATCCCACGTATTTGAGGAAGGAAACCCATGTCCATCATCTTGTCCGCTTCGTCTAAGACCATGGTCTTGATGTCTTTAACGAAGAGCTCCCCTCTCGCATATAATTCCATAAATCTGCCAGGGGTAGCGACAATAATGTCCACCCCTGCCTGTACTTTCTCGATCTGTGTTTTAGGACCCAGTCCACCATAGAGGCTTACTACCCTTAAGTCTGTATATTGCGACAGGCGTAAAAATACCTCTTCGATTTGCATCACCAGCTCGCGGGTGGGGGCCAATACCAGTGCTCTCGGATGCTGTCCCTGAGCATACTTTACCTTCATCAAAATCGGCAATACGTAGGCCGCTGTTTTGCCGGTGCCGGTTTGTGCGATTCCCAATACATCATGACCTGCGAGTGCTAGAGGAATGGCCTTTTCCTGAATGGGAGTGGGCTTACTATACCCGGCTTCTTTAATAGCCTCAAGCAGCTGCTTGTTTAATTTAAAATTGTCAAAAGAAGTCGGGCTAATAGACATGTTTTACTAATTTAGAGTCAATTTTGATTTGAATGCAGGCTTACTAAGGGCTCAACAGAGGAGATTTATGAAGAGAATACTGATCACCAACGCAAATATAGTAAATGAAGGCAAGATAACCCGAGGGGATGTGTATGTGAAGGATGGGTTGATCTATATTGCAGGGGGAAATTTAAAGGATTACGAGGCGGATATCATCATAGAGGGGGAGGGAAAATATCTTTTCCCCGGATTAATCGATGACCAGGTACACTTCAGGGAACCCGGTCTTACCCATAAAGCGGATATCTATACAGAAAGCAAAGCAGCGGTGGCTGGGGGAATTACCAGTTTTATGGAAATGCCCAACACCCTTCCCCAAACGACTACTTTACAACTTCTGGAAGAAAAGTATGCCTTGGCTGCGCAAAAATCATTGGCTAATTACTCCTTTTATCTCGGAGCTACCAATGACAATCTCGACGAGCTCCTCAAAGTGGATCCCGACAATGTATGTGGCATTAAAGTTTTTCAGGGCTCCTCTACGGGCAATATGCTGGTAGACAATCCTGAAACATTGGAAAAGATTTTTGCGGAATGCCAACTGCTTATCGCTACCCATAGCGAAAATGACAACATGATCAAGCACAACCTGGAGAAGCTTCGTCAACAGTATGGAGATGACATACCGGTACAATTCCATCCCCAGATTCGCTCAGCCGAAGCTTGCTATGACGCTTCCAAGAAGGTAGTTGATCTTGCCAGAAACCACGGCACAAAACTCCATGTACTGCATATCAGTACCGCCAAGGAAGTGCTCCTCTTTGATAATACGCTGCCATTGGAAGAAAAACGCATCACTGCAGAAGCCTGTGTACACCATTTATGGTTTTCGGACGAGGATTATCAAGAGAAAGGAACATTAATCAAATGGAATCCCGCCATTAAAACCAAAGAGGATCGGGATGCAGTGCTTCAGGGTTTGTTGGATGGCCACATTGACGTCATTGCGACTGACCATGCCCCTCATACCCTGGAGGAGAAGGAGAGCAATTACATGAAAGCCCCTTCCGGAGGGCCGCTGGTACAGCATAGCCTGGTGGCACTGTTGGAAATGTGTCATCAAGGCAAACTGAGTCTAGAACAGATTGCCGAAAAAGCCTGTCATAATGTAGCTCTAATATTCGAGATTGAGAAAAGGGGCTTTATACGTCCCGGCTTTCATGCTGATCTTGTATTGGTAGACCTGGATGATCCATGGACGGTTACAAGGGAGAATGTGCTCTCCAAATGTGGCTGGTCACCCTTCGAAGGGACGACCTTTAGATCGAAAGTGACCCACACTATCGTGTCCGGTCATTTGGTGTACGAAAATGATACATTCCATGAAGACGTGAAGGGGAAGCGACTTAAATTTTCGCGAAAAAATATACTCGAGAAAATTGGATAGATCGAATTGGAATAGTACTTTTGCAGTCCAATCATACGCGATTGGCTTATTTATTCAACATGGTGATTGTAGCTCAGCTGGTTAGAGCGCTGGTTTGTGGCACCAGAGGTCGCCGGTTCGATCCCGGTCATTCACCCAAAACCCTCCCCCAAAGGAGGGTTTTGTTTTGGAAATCATTCTGTTAGTGGCATAACTTTTGTCAAGGGCATGAGGGATTAAAAAATTAAAAAAATGTTTACATTATTTAAACCAACAAAGAACTTCCCTGAGATCAAAAACATCAATTTGAAGGCTATTCAAATGTATATGGTGAAGTTCGAGGAATCTCTGAAAAACTTAGACGAGTTTCAGAAAGAAAGTTTGAAATCAAATTGACAATGATATCATCGCAAGATGGTTACGGCACCAGAGCGCTCAGCTTTGGTGTTTTTTTATTTTACAGCTATGCGATTTGTTTGGGATATGTGAAGCTAGAACGGGATAGGACGCAACTTATCAACAACACAAAGAAAAAAAAGACCTCTCGAATGGAGAAGCCTTTTGAAGCTGATATCAGCTGTACCAGGAGCGGGACTTGAACCCGCACGGGGTTGCCCCCACAAGATTTTAAGTCTTGTTCATTATGGCTTGATATGGTTCCAAATGACCCCAACTGCCATTTTCAGCGGGTTTATGGACCCATATTGCACCACCGAATTTCATAAAAAACCGGTGTTTGTTCGACCAATGTTCGACCAAAATCTTGTATCTTTGATAAAACACTTTGAGCTATGGCATCGGTCAAAATCATTCTCAGGAGCAGAGCGAATAAAAAAGGTGAGCATCCACTTATCTTACAGATTATCAAAGATAGAAAGAAAACCATCCATAGCTTAGGACACGCTATTTTGAAAGCTGATTGGGACGCCAAAGCAGGGCGAGTTAAAAGAAGCCATCCCAATCATGCACGCTTGAATAATTTTTTATTGAAAAAGCTCTCTGAAGCAAACGATGCATTACTCGAACTTCAAATTCAAAAGAAAGACACAACTGTAAAAGCCATCAAGAACACTATCGTACAGGAAAGAAGCAATCTGTTTTTAGCTCAAGCAGAAACGTATCTTAACCAATTAAAAAAGGCAGGAAAATACAACCGTCACAATAA
>DATGQZ010000009.1:0-10954 GCA_035303945.1 Cyclobacteriaceae bacterium | reverse complement strand
CCATTGATTGTTCAATTGTTGAAACAATCGGTCAATGGTTCTCTGAAACGGTAAACCCATTTCCTTATTTTGTTTATAGTTCAATCATTGTAAAAATGATACTTCCATCTTCAACAAGCTATTTACTATGAAGAAGAATTTACTCCTTACTCTATTTTTCATTGCTACATCAGTCACATTGGCGCAAAACTATGGCTTGTATATAGGACCGGCAGTTTCCTACCATCATGAAAACCGAAGTAGAATGATCTACGGCCCCGGACTCGAAGAAAGGAGCAGCACGACACAATTCTTGGGGACAGGGCTACGAATGCAAAAGCAGTTCAACCGCCTTTTTGGATTGAATATGGGGTTGAATTATGTGGAAAGACAATATGAAATGATAGTCCCTTATAACCATTGTAATTTTGAAGAATTTTGTACTTATATTCTAGCCCATGTTGACCGCTACGGCTATAAAACCATAGAAATACCTTTAGGAGTTAATCTATATGTTGTATCAAACAATAAATGGGAACTCTACTTCAATGCTAACGGTGTTACAGCGTTTGATTTCCAGTCTATTTACCACCCCTACCTGCCGGAAACAGAAGCTAGAACAATTAATGAGTTCAACTTCTTTTCAGGATCGCTGACAACTGGATTGGGGCTGGGGTACCACCTTACAGAAAAAGTCAAAATTAGCATGGAGCCCTTCATTCGGGTCATTCATGCACAACGGTCCGACCCTATATTGATCACGGGATACGAAAAGAAGTGGACCAACTTTGACAACTTAGGTTTGCACGTTCTATTCCTTTACCGACTCTAGCCGTGGTTCATCGAGGCGCCGTAAGGTGGTCCCATCTTGGATTCTCACACCTCCCAGGTCAGGAAGTTGTATTTGTCTCATCAGTAATGACACCATCCTCACTTCCCCACCTGATCATAAGCATAAAAAAGGCCTCACGGGATATCGTGTGGCCTTTTTATAAAATTCATTGTGAAGATTAATCCAATCCTCCTTGCCGGACTACAGGTCTTTGCGCAGGCCACTCTCGCGGCTTGCCTGTTTTGGGATCTGTAGGCATTACCCTTTTTTCCCTTGAAGTTGTCTCTGGATCCTCTGACGCCATATAGGTAAGGATGGCCGTTAAAATCGCATTGCTGCGCACATCGTCAAACACAATTTTGTCATAGGTATCCCTATTCGTATGCCAAGTATAATTGCCATAAGACCAACTGAGGGAACTTAGCGAGAAAGCGGGCGCTCCCACAGCTACGAAAGATGCGAAATCAGAACCTCCGGTTCCAGGCATACCGGGAAAGTTGGTTTCTATATGCTTTTTAATATCTTCAGGAACCGCTTCCAACCATCTTCCAATATAATCATACGCATGAACAAATCCTTGACCTGAAATATTCACCACCCTTCCGGTGCCGTTGTCCTGGTTAAACAAAGCCTGCATGTTACTAACGATCTCTGGATGGTCTTCCACGAAGGCCCGTGATCCGTTTAGACCTTGCTCTTCACTTCCCCATAATCCAACGATAATTGTTCTCTTGGGATTCGGATATATCTCTTTAAGAATTCTTAGCGCTTCCATCATAGTAATGGTTCCTGTAGCGTTGTCGGTAGCACCTGTGCCGCCGTCCCAAGAATCAAAGTGAGCGGAGAGAATAATATACTCATCAGGCTTTTCCGTTCCTTTAATTTCAGCAATAGTATTAAAGGTAGGTACTTTGCCCAATTCTTTGGATTCAGCTGTTACTCGAATAGTGGGCTTATCACCATTCTCAGCCATTCTAAACAACATACCATAATCTTCCAAGGACAGATCCAGTGTAGGTGCCTTTTTGGTATATGCGCTAAAGATTTTGTTGACCCCAAAACCTTGGGACCAATTGGACATTAAAATACCCGCTGCCCCGGCATCTTCCAGTGCTCGTGGCAAAGACATGCGGTCTAAACCGGTTTTTGCCAACCTGTCTGCCCAAGCTTTGGTAGCCGCTTCCTTCTCCGCCTTCATTTTATCAAATGATTCTGGAGTAGCGTATTCTTTCCAGTTGTATTCAGGGCGTCCGGTAGGTTGATGCATGGAGATCATCACAAATTTGCCTTTCACTTGGGGAAGCCAAGCTTGAAACGCAGCTGCATCCGCAACATCAGGAAGAACAATAACTTCCCCTGTTACGGGTTTTTTAGTACCTGGACTCCAAGCAAGTTGCATACCTTCTAAGGAAACCACTCTAGGAGACATTAAATCAATATGGGTAATTCCTCTTTCCCATCCGCGCCATTCTCCCCACTGCTCGTTTCGGGCTTCTACGCCCCATTCTTTAAAAGTCGCTACAGCCCAGTCATGGGCTTTCTGCATTTGTGGGGTTCCGACCAGCCTAGGTCCAATCAAATCAGTAACCTGATAAGCCAGCTTCTCCAGCTGCGAATTTTCTGTCCCCTCCTTGACAATCCTATTTACAATGCTCTGATGATCCTGCGCATACAGGTTGACCGAGAGCACCATGAAAAGGATAAAAGATTTAACGGTTAATCTCATAATAGATAAATAAAATAGATGTGTTAGCTGATATAACTGCGTCAAATATAGCCAAAAAACAGCACTCTCTTTTTATTATTATACAAGCGGATGCCAACAGCTACGTTGGAAAAAGTACCTAACCACATACATGGGATAGGTTGTCGCTGATGAGCGGCTTATTTTTCTCTGATTAAAAGATTACCCGAAATAAATCGTAACTGTGTTTGCCCATCTGCCAATTCCTGAAAATTAACATGATATATTTCAAATTTGAGGATCAGATGATCATCCTCTTGCTCTAGTACCAAGGGATTCTGCAGGATATAGTTTACCTTATCCCTTCCCCCTGCGGCTTGGCTGATCAAGTTGTCAATTATACCGTCTAGCGGATACTTCCATTCTTGTCCCCCAGTCGCCAAAATGATGACTTGCCTGGTGGCATCTATCTTGAGCTGATAGATGCTTCCATTAAGAGAGAAGGTTCGGTGGTCGAACTCATTGACTTGAAAGGCAATGACGTAATCAAAACCGCGTACCGCAGTAGCAGGAGGTATCCCTTCCAGCTGGAATGAATAATAGAGGCCGTTATTTGTCCCCATTGGGCCTGCATATCGTAGACCCATTGTCTTTAAATACAACTCCGATTCTTGGGTTTTTTGCCATTTCAACTTGTGTTGATTGATGGCATGCAGCACCTGATCCATGTCTTGGGAAAACCAGGAGTCCAAACCGTCAAATCCATGGTAGTCATCCAAGTAGTGGATGATAGAAAACACCTCTCGGTAGAGCGAATCACTTAAGGGGAAATCACCTACCGACCCTGATGTTGCTTCCAAATGGGGAAACTGTGCAGCATCCCATATAACTTCAGACCGAAGGCTGTCTCCAATCAACAAATTATTCTGGGTGAGTATCTGCTTCAGTCGCTGGATCTGTTGTCTTTCGCTCACTGAGAACGCTCCCCAAGGACCCCAAGAGGCGAGAAAGAACATAATGGATAAGGAAACCGGGATGACAATAATCCTCCTACCTCCAAAAGAGAAGTATAGACAGATGCCGGCCAGCCAGATCCCTAGGACCAATACCAAATAACGGTTTACCGTAACGCCGTAGTCGCCCAACCGTATTCCAACAGCTAAAAACAACAAGATCAGGAGAGGAAGCAACAGCACGTACATGATTCGGTCCGCTTTCCTGATCCATGCGGTGTCTGTCCATCGTCCATAGGGATATAATAACAATGAGGTACCAAGACCTAAAACGCAAACGCAGATCACCAAATAAGAAACAATGCCTCTCGGCCAATCCCAACTTGAAATAATTTTGATGCCATAGCCATACAAGATCAACAGATAAATCAGCAACAAAGGCAACAAGACATACTGGGTAAAAATCCTGAGTTCCTTGGGAGGACGATCCATTAAGCTATTGTCCTGCACGCTTGGAATTCCGGCGAGGAAAATCCAGGTATTAAAAAGGCCCATTATCAGGATGAAAAGCTGCGGATATACTTTTGAATCTATATTTAAATCAAATAGCAGATGAACCGCAAAGAGCGCCATTACAATTCCCAAAAACAAGATCAATGCATAAAGCAGAGCCGCCAGTATCCGAATCAAAAGCGTCATATTATACGCCCAAAAGCCAGTGTCATTACGTTCGGTAAGGAAGGGAGAAAAAGCAACGAATAAATGCAGGCAGACATTGTAAATGGCGTAGCGGAAATACGGTTGGAAAGTATTTTGCGTCGTATCCTGCCCAGGCAACGACCAATAAATACCCCCCAGCACAAGAAAAGCTAGCAGATGCATCAGCACAGCCCACCGCTGAAGCCTATGCGCTCTTTCAAGAAGCATCTGTATCGAAAAAAAGAGAGGAATACCCAATGCTGCTGTCAGCATCAGATTGATCATCGTAAGCAAATACGGTGACACCTCGCTCACTTGTATCCAATACATTCCTGCCAAACTACCAAGCAATGCGGACAGGATCACCCAGGGAAAACGCACAAAGGCATCTTTGGCATGCTGCGCAAGTAGATGAATATTGGGCTTCTTCATATCATGATGCCGTTAGACAGTACAAGCTATGGAAAATAATGGAAAAGCGAAAGGCATCAAATCTCTGTTCGGCTGTCCCCCGCCGGTATTTCTCTACAGAACATTCCCATGGTGTTGAAGCTGTCACTATTCCAGAACGTGGATTGAAGCTCTTTCTGTTACCACTTCACTGCTATCTTTGATTTTGTACCGCAGGGTAAGCGAATAATTGCCATTAGGTATCTTTTTGCCCTGGTACGTTCCATCCCATATGCAGGTAGAAGGTTTGCCATATTCCAGCTTATTATCTGCACAATGGAAGATGATTTCACCCCATCTATTGTGAATGACAATTTCCAGATCAGCAATCAAATTATCCGGGTACGCTACAAAACCTTTATCTACAGTACCAAGCCTAATGGCATTGGGATAACGGATGGTTGGGAAACACTTCTCTTCTACTTCGAAGTCAACAAAAAAATCGCAGCCATTTTGATCCGTTGCGATAAGGCTGTAAGTACCCGCTTGGCGGGGCGTAAAATGAATGGTATTGCTTACTTCCAAGCCATCCAACATCCATTTTGCTGATACAAAGTCATCGCCGGCATGTAGAGATGTGGTGGTTTTGCTCGTCGGACAGATGGTGTACACGGGGTTAAGCAGAGGAGGCGAACTTAGGAGCCGCAGCACCTGACTGGAGCCCATGCCAACCACACATCCCTTTTGGTCACTCAAGACAGCTTTGTATAGTCCTTCTTCCGCGACGGAAATAGTATTCTGGTTGTCAAATTGACTCAAGTATACTTCTTCGTCCACTTCCACCTTAAACCACTTCAATAGGTTGTCACCAACGGGTTCATTTACCTGGATACTGGTAAAGGCATCCTCGGCGCAAAAAGGCAAAAGCTCCAACATCATTTCAAGAGGTCGGCTTATAATGGCATCAAAAGCCTTCTGCAAGGGGCAGCGTAGCCCTTCAGGATCTCTACCGATCAATTGATATGTACCGGTCTGCCGCAATTGGTATGAACCATCCATTTCAGAAGGAACAAACCGGCCATCAGGTCCTATCAATTGAAAGCTTAAACTCATGTGTGCAATAGGCAGGAAGTTGTATGCGATACAACCAATAATTTCCTCTGGAACAATAAAATCGACATAGCTTTCCTTAACTGTGTACACTTCAGGTGCATGATGCACATATGCAGGGTTTTCAAAAATGCTTAATGTATAATCGCCGGCTGGTACTTCAACAGATATAGCCTGTTGTTGGTAAAAGCTATCTGCCACTGAAATGCCCGTCGTCAAGTTGGTTAATTGGTAGTTACCCGTCTGGACCTCCTTGAATTCGATATTGATATACCCAAATGCATTCTCCCCTTCGGAACAAAAGACATCGACCGTTGTGACGGCAAAATCCAGGAAGCTCGGTGACAATCCTAAAACATCTGCATATTGGTAGTCAGAAACATAATACCCCTCGGGGCTAGTACTTTCTGCATACAAAGAATTAGAGACTATCTTATAGATCAAGTCCATTTCGTTGGTAACATAGGTTGTTGAAAAAACTTTCCTTTGCGCGGGCTGTAAAATAGAAACGCCCCACGACGTGTTGGTTAAGGACTCCTGGATGCGTACATTTTTCAACACTGTTTTTCCTACATTCTCCACTACTAATTCATAGCTAATCTTCTCTCCTTCTTTATAGAAATACGGAACATCTGGAGTTATAGAGACCCGGATGGCCGGACAATCCTCTACTGTTACAATTACCTTTTTTCTCCGGCTTTCACATTCTCCCTTCTTATATTGGCTTACCCATACGACATATTCTCCTGCATCGGAACCAGCCATAGGTACAGTGTCCAAAGGGCTGCTTTGAGGATCATCATCCATATAATACAATAGCTGGTAGTCCCCTATCGGAGTAACTTCACAATGAAGGCCTGCATTGGCACAAGTGGTTTTATCAATAATATGAGGAACAGGGGCTGTAGGAGTAACAGTGAGGGTGACGGGTATTCTAAATCCTGTGCAAGAGCCAGCTGGGCCTTCTGACACCCAAACTTGTTCCGTACCTGCAACTGATGTATTCACATAATAACTATAAAGTGGTGATCCTCCCGTCTCTGCGGTAAAGAAATACACGTTAAAGTTGTCTTGACTAGGGCTAATCAACTCCAGCAGGTCTACTGGCACATCGTTCTGACAGAATTCCGGAATAGAGATGTCACCCAAGCCAGAAAACAAGTCATAACCGGCACAACGCGCACGCGCAAATTCTGCCCTACCCGTAATCGGTATATTCCAAACCCCGCCGGCATCTTCCTCCGCACAGTCACCGTCCATGTTTGACTGAGGAAATGACAAGTTCTTAAATACATTTCCGGAATTGCTTCCCACTCCAGAAATAAAGCCATTAATGGATACAATGGCCTCACAATTGTCATTTGCTAGAATAAAGCAATCTTCCGTAACTTTCAAAGTATACTGTAGGGCAGCAATGATTTCATCGGGATCTTCTGGCAGTGGAATGTCGCCAATATCCCATATAATGGCCCCTGTCTGTCCGCTACTCGGATCAAACTTTACGGTGCCATATCCTTCAGGCAGTGTCTCGGCACTGACAAATTCCGCCGTATAGGGCAGCGGAATAACCAGCTGTGTCTGTTCGGTTGCTTCTTTTCCTTTATTTTTAATCTCGAGAGTAAAAGTGATTTCCTGACCCGGCTTAATAACTGGATATTCGCCGGGCGCTTCATGATGAATGCTTTCGATCCTGTTTGTCACCACCACATCCGGAGAATAGCTTCGTACAGAAAAAGCAAAGGCATAAATAGCATACACATCCTGTTTGGTCCCGAACCGAAAGCGCGTAGATGTTTGCTCATTGGCGATAATGGAGTTATTAAGATTAGGGATGTCCCACATCACAATGTCTATTCCAGTATTGTTGAGCAAGCGGGGATTACGTGCAGGTTCAATCAACTTATTGCTTTTGTTCCGCACCGGGGTATAAATGGATGAATTAAAAAAATTTTCCGGCTCATTCATGGTATGTTGCAGGCTTACCCATTCTCCTTTTTGGTTGATAATCTTTAAGAAATCGCCGGTAATAGAACGATCACC
Organism: Cyclobacteriaceae bacterium; assembly: GCA_035303945.1. Classification (GTDB taxonomy): domain Bacteria; phylum Bacteroidota; class Bacteroidia; order Cytophagales; family Cyclobacteriaceae; genus DATGMS01. Next base: position 3,267 of record DATGQZ010000009.1, on the reverse strand, counting down.
CTCTCCCGCCATTAATCCCAATTTCAAATTCACCGAGCCTTGTTTAACTGCTCCAAATCCGGAGATTTCAATTTCACCTATCTGCTCCTCCAGATTAGAAGACCTTACATATGAATACCCATCGAAAATTGTTACATCACGAGCGTCCATTTTTGGATTTTGATAAACCACCACCAATCCCCAGTGGCCGAAAAGCCCTGTGGCGTCGCCCCACCCTTCAGTTAAGGCAATGTTGGCAACAGTGTATTCCCCAGCACCATGTGATTTAACGTAGTCTGTTACATCTGCATAACCCACAAACATCCCGTCCAATTCTTCTTGTGGAAACAAAATGCTGTTGCCTGATGCTCTGACTTCTGTGTAATCCGTAGCACCGGGTCCTTTTAGTTTTACCTTCCGTTTGTCAAAATGCTGGGTGTTCAGAAATTCGGATACGCTCATGCCTGAAGTTGTAACTTGCATCCTGTTATCCCGAGCCACAATGTTCTGATAGTCCGTTTCTGTGGATCGTGATAATTGATCAATCGTAATGGACAATGGACCCTCAGAGAAAGTTATAGGATCGAAAGTAGCTATGGACACCCCAGCTCCTGTCTTCACTTGAAGGTTTTGGACCGCCGTCCATTCCCGCTCTCCGATCCGGTACTCTACCCTCCCTCCATTGGTAAACTGAAACTCTACCTCTTCATGCCCAAACTCAGAAACTAAGAAATAAAGGGGTGAAAGCATCGCCAGCTCATCAAATTGATGATGGATATAAAGGGTATAAGAGCTGTTGCTCACGTGATCCCCATCAGACAGAAGTTTGGTAGAAGCCTCGACCTTTTGCGGCTCCTCCTTAATGGTGCCTTTAGTCAGTTCAAATGTCATCCCTTTGCCAAACTCTGTCCGGCCGGACCAATACAAGCCCGCATACAGAATTTCAGTACAGGCGGGGTCTGAATCATTTTCCTGCGAAAACTGAAGGGTGGCAGAAGAAGAATTGAAGGTCAATTGATCCTTATCGATATCTACAAAAACGATTTCGTTCAGCGAATTGAGACTTGTATCACTATAATGCTTCAATGTGAGGTTTGTATTCCCTATGATGGTAAAATCGCCTCGTATGTGGAACAGATTCTCTTCAGGGGGAGGCTGTCCCACTCTGTGCTTGAACGGTATCCTGTTATCTACTTGTGCTGACAATGCTCCGCTCAGTACGGTCAGCAATATGAAAGATAAAAGAATGGTGGAAAATAACCTCTGAATAAAAATCATGATTAGGCAAAATAAAATGACCTATAGAATCAGCTCATATCCCTTTCTACATGAGCAGTTTATAAGCGTTGCTCTAAAAATCACCGGCGAAGATATGTATAAAAAATCCAAAACAGTAACCCAAGATGTAATCGACTAAATCCTGAATTTGATTAACATTTTCTTGAATAGCTGGATCATTTGAGAAGCATTTAGCAACAATTGTGTGTCGGAGCGGCTAAAAAATAAAGGATAGTTTCCCATATTTGATTTGACTTTAAATTATATCCCCTATATGAACATGTTTAGGCTATATATCGCTTTGCTATTCTGTATACCTATGTGCTTCCCAAGCTTTGCACAGGAAAAAACTAAAAAAGCGCTCTTTGTCATTGTGGATGGCATCGCCGCGGATGTGCTGGAAAGGGTCTACACCCCCTATGTAGACATGATAGCCCAAGAAGGAGCCTATTCCCGAGCGTATTTGGGCGGAGAAAAAGGCAGCTATTCTGAGACGCCTACCATATCTGCCGTTGGCTACAATAGTCTCTTGACTGGTACCTGGGCAAACAAACATAATGTATGGGATAACAATATAGAAGCGCCAAACTACCATTATTGGAGCATTTTCAGGTTTTTTAAAAGCCAATACCCTGACAAGACCACTGCAGTTTTTTCTACCTGGCTAGACAATCGCACCAAGCTACTCGGGGAAGGGCTCCCACAAACTGGAACACTGAAGATAGATTATAGTTTCGATGGCTTGGAACTGGACACGATTGCTTATCCTCATCACGATCCGCTTTACATCCAAAAAATTGATGAAAGAGTCACTGCTCAGGCTGTCAAAACATTAAGAGAGGAGGGTCCAGACCTAAATTGGGTATATCTTCAATACACTGATAACACGGGTCATGAGTACGGAGACGGGCCCGAAAATGATCATGCTGTCCAAGTTATAGATCGGCAAGTAGGGGAAATCTATGCGGCAGTCAAGTATCGCGAGCAATATTATAATGAGGATTGGTTGGTCTTCATTACCACCGATCATGGACGCCAAGCCATAGATGGCAAGCATCATGGAGGACAATCCGAACGTGAAAAAACAATTTGGATAGCAACCAACCTCAAAAAACCAAACCGCTATTTCTACAGCTCTCGACCTGCCATAGTTGACTTATTGCCTAGTATCGCTGATCATTTAGCCATTGACATTCCCAGAGAACAAAGAATGGAATTAGACGGCATATCCTTTCTCACTGACATCTCCATTACCCATCCGGAGGCACGCCTACAAGGAAAGGCAATTCGGATCAGCTGGGATGCATATCAGACCAATGAGAAGGTGAAGATATGGCTGGCCGAAAGTAATGATTTTTCTATTTCGGGAACAGCTGACTCCTATCAGCTCATCGGTGAGGTCGATATACAGGAAAAGAAATTTCTCTACCCGATGAAAAAGAAAGGGGCATTCTATAAAATTGTGATCGAAGGCAGGAACAATATGGTGAACCGCTGGGTGGTGTCGGATTGATAACTGAGAACTTCCCTCAGCGTAGGCTGTATTGAAATTTCAGGCCCGTTTCCACGCCGAGGTTCTTGGTGGATTTGCTGAAACCAAGGAAGCCATAGTTCTCGAATTCCTTTGGAACATTCAGCAATCCCAGCGAGCCTCTAACATCTAGGCCTATATTAAGACTTTCGGACAGAGGAAAATCCAGTCCCACACCTGCGAGCAAACCCGCGTCATACCGGTTGGCGTAGGCAATAGTCATTTCGCTCTCAGACGATGACGCCGTGACCGCTCCCGAAGACCATCTGGTCAGACTGTTGGTAACGGCTCGCGAATCTATAATGACAAAATTTACCGCGACGGATTGGTATATCCCTCCCACTAGATAAAAGCGCTCCTTGGGATCAAGATGATATTGCACCGTCAACGGAACAGTGATATAGTCCAATCGGAGATTTCGGTGCAGCTTATAATCCGATAGGGTTGTGCTGTTATCAGCGTGCATGGTTGTTTGCTGC
>DATGQZ010000008.1:0-37472 GCA_035303945.1 Cyclobacteriaceae bacterium | reverse complement strand
CCCCCTCCGCCCAACGGCCTGTTGTCAATCTCTTCCCCCGTTTGGGATTGCAAAGGTGGGGCTTTTTTCCCGCAACGCAAACACCCCACGCAAATTATTCCGCAACATACGCGCACAGCCCTGTATATCAGCCGGAAAAATCTCAAAGCGGCTTTGAACAATACCTGCATCCATAAAAAGAAGCTTTACTAGTATACTTAGCCGTTCCAAAATACTAACGAGAAAAGGACTATCTTTTTTGGCTGAGCATAGGTCGACCAATTACAGACGTAATAGCATGGCCTTGGGCCCTATTTTCTCCCTGCCACTCAATTCATGCTATAGGTTGCTTAACAATCCTTTTGCTGAGGTCGAAGAAATGAAGCGCGTGAGCAGCAACAAAGCCTATAGTAAACCACCTGATTAAACCCACCTCATCTCCTTCTTTGAAGCCTCAGGGCATCCTGAACCGACAGGGAGGCGCGGCGCATGAAAGGGATAGACAGGGATAGCGTTAAAAAGATCAGCATGTTGTCCATACCTCTACACTTACATTTTACTCTTTAAGAGAAAATTCTTTGAATATACCCCTCGCTGGAACTAGCCAATAGATGACTAAATAAAGGGAAATCCAACAGCATAAGGATATAGAAACAATATAAAGCTTGTTGATACTACATTTCCCAAAGCTCCTCTTGATCGATTAATTGATTCTCCCAAGACCCTATAGATCCACGCAATATATAATACCTGATAATACCTGAAGAGAGGGAGCTGCCATTAAGTAGATGTGGAGAGGTCTTTATAAACCCAAGAATGGAGGTTAGATAGTCATGGGCAGAGCTATCAGACCGGGGATGTTTGTGAGGCAGAGGGCATGCTTCACTTGAGCCGAAGATACTCGAGCCTTTCCAACTACACTTCTCAAACCGTTCCCAAAGAATACTGGCTCCCGTCCGCAAAACCCCAAAAATCGTCCTCATATCAAAAAAAACCCCGTTTACAGGCTGTAAACAGGGCTTTTGTGACCTCGTCAGGATTCAAACCTGAAACCTCCTGAGCCGTAATCAGGTGCTCTATTCAGTTGAGCTACGAGGCCGTTTGAGGAGTGCAAATGTAGAAAAAGTTTTAACTCCAACCAACATCTGGTAAAAATAGATTTGAAGGAAATTTTTAAAGGCAGTTCTAAATTAAGAATAATTAAGTTAAAAAGGACATGGGAATCATTAAGTTTTTCTAATTTAGCCCCCCAGAAAACAACAAAAACCGCTTCATGAAAAGAATAATTTTAATCATATTCACCGTTCTTTTATCACTAAACCTCCATGCACAGGAAGCAGAAAAGCCTGGCATCAATGGTCGCCCCAATATCAAAGGGGATCTTTTCTTTGATGTAGGCTTCAACGTACTGAACAACCGGCCGGAGGACTTGAATACCGGATTTTTCGCTTCTAAAACCGCAAACTTCTATTATCAATATCCTATTCACTTGGGAGAAAACAGCGGCATAACCTTTAATCCGGGTATTGGCTTGGGTATGGACAAACTTGCCTTCTCCCGAGATAGCACCCTGGTCACGAACCCTGCAATAGGTGCCGGATCAAGCCAGTTTGTTGGCGTCGAAACGCTTTATGGACAAAATCTGACCATCAACACCAATAAATTAGCACTTAACTATATTGACATTCCATTGGAATTTCGTTACCACGCCAACAAAACCAACTATGACAAGGGATTTCGATTTGCTTTAGGGGGTAAGGTTGGTGTTCTTTATAATGCCCATACTAAAGTGGAGGTGACTGATGCCAACGGATTGACGCGAAAGATCAAGACCAGTCAAGATTTTGGATCGAGTCCTGTTAGATATGGTATTTATGCGAGAGTAGGGCTGCCTGGATTTAATTTATGGTCTTATTATGGACTAAACAAAGTTTTTGAAAACGGCAAAGGTCCTTTCGGCACTGAGGCCACTCAATTCAACTTTGGTCTTTCAGTCGCGCTTTTTTAAAAGGGGTAGAAATAGAAAGCTGAAAAGCAAACAGAAAAACCCAATAGAAACCCACCTAATATTTCAGATGGCTTGTGTGCATCCAAATACAATCTTGCGGATGCCACTAAGCCGCAAATGATTACTGTGGCCATCATAGGATACATCATTTCATACGCAGGGAATCTTTGTGCAAGTACAACCATTATAGCGAGCAGTCCCGACAGCCCTGTGAGGTGGGCACTTATCTTCCAAAAATACGTGATAAACGTAAGCAGCACTACGCATAGGGCAATCACTCCTAAAGAAAATACCAATAGCGGATCAATATACAGCTTGAAGTAAAAGAAGCACCAGGTCATTACGTAAAAAATAGAAGTTGCCGTAAATGGCCATACCCTCTCTTCTTTGGTATGCATTTTTAAGCTCGGCAAAAATGCGGTCAACCTCATACCGGTTACACTAAGCATGGGAATGAGCAGGGTGGTCTCCATAACCAATAACCAAATCGACCCCCGATTCGCTGCTGGAACGGAGGTCGATTCTGGAAGAACATAAAACAATAGTGCTACTACCAATGAAGGTACAATCAATGGCTGGAACACCACAGTAAGCACGAGGGCTATTTGTCGGTACACTACAATTCCTTTCTTAGTCGAGCAACAGGTATTTGTAATTGTTCGCGATATTTCGCCACTGTCCTTCTTGCTATATTATATCCTTTGGCATTTAATAGTTTAACTAACTTATCATCGGACAATGGCCTGCGTTTATCCTCCTCTTCGACCATTTTTTGCAGCACGCTTTTCACTTCCCGGTTGCTGACATCTTCTCCCCCATCAGTAGATATACCTTCTGAAAAGAAATATTTTAATGGGAATACGCCGAATTCCGTTTGGATGGATTTGCTGTTAGCCACTCGAGACACCGTGGAAATGTCCATATCGATTTTCTCCGCAATGTCTTTAAGGATCATAGGCTTCAACTTCGTCTCATCTCCTTCTTGAAAAAATTCGATTTGATAATCAAGGATTGCCTGCATGGTCTTCAACAAAGTGTGCTGCCTCTGTTTAATAGCATCAATAAACCATTTAGCGGCATCAAGCTTTTGTTTGACAAAGGTCACCGTTTCCTTCAACTTCTTATCCTTTTTGTCACTCTTATCATAAGCATTAAACATTTCGGAATAAGATCTGCTCATCCTCAGTTCAGGGGCATTTTTTGAGTTTAAGGTAATCTCAAATTTTCCATTATTATTGGTAAGGATAAAGTCAGGAATGACATACTGTGTTCTCATCGTTCCGTCAGAAATACCGCCTGGCTTGGGATTGAGCTTGGTAATCATCTGGATGATATCCTTCAAGGTATCTTCCTCGACGTTGCATTTTTTTAAAATCTTGTCATAATGCTTTTTGGTAAATTCCTCAAAACAGTTGGTAATCACATTGATAGCATGCTGCACTATCGGATCATCCGGATGCTCTTTTCTTTCAAGCTGAATAATTAAACATTCCTGAAGGCTTCGGGCAGCAATGCCGGGAGGATCAAAGTTTTGGATTTTCCGAAGAACCTCCTCCACCTCATCAAGGTCAGTCTCTATGTTTTGGGAAAAAGCCAGATCATTTATGATCGCTTCCAAATCTCTCCGGATATATCCATCATTTTCTATGCTTCCAATCAGCTGCTTTCCAATGATCTGTTGTGTTTCGTCCAACTTGAGGAAACCTAATTGAGAAAGTAGCTGCTCATGCAAGGTGGTAGAGCTTGACAAGGGAATTTCCCTATCCTCATCATCTGGAGAATAATTGCCGTCGCCATGCATCTTGTACCCTCCATAGTCCTCACTTAAATAATCCTCAATATTAAGATCCTTCTCCTCTCCCTCCCGCTCATTTTCGTAACTGTCCTGCATCTCATCCGGGCTCGCCTCAACTTCATCTTCCCGACCCTCTTCCAAGGCTGGATTTGCTTCCAACTCCTCTTCTATTCTAGACTCTAGCTCAGCAGTTGGTACCTGTAGCAGCTTGATAAACTGTATCTGCTGAGGCGACAGCTTTTGGGATAGACTCTGATTTAAGCTTAATTTCTGCATATTGTTATGCCTATGATGTGTTAGTTAGATTCGTTTGGATTTTCGGCAATAATTAAATTACCTGATTTACTTTCAAATTTATGAAATAAGATCATAATTTTGACAAAAAGCACATGATATCGTTTTTTTGCCATTCTGTTTTCTTATTTACTTCATCGGTAACGATGAAATTCTCTTTATAGTTACGATCATATGGTATTCAACAAAAGAATCAAAATAAAAGCACTTATAGAAAAAGAGCTGTTCGGTGAAGTAGTAACCCTGATGGGCTGGGTCCGAACCAGACGTAGCAATAAAAGCGTGACCTTCATTGCCTTAAACGACGGTTCGACCATCCACAACTACCAGATTGTCGCAGATCCTGCCGTGATTTCTGAAGAGTTGTTGAAGAAAGCCAACACTGGAGCCTGCCTAAAAGTCACCGGAAAGGTAGTTTCCTCACAAGGATCAGGCCAAACTTCCGAGCTTCAGGCTGAACAGCTGGAAATATTAGGGGAAGCGGATGTGGACAAATACCCCATACAGCCCAAAAAACATTCTCTTGAATTTCTAAGAGAAAATGCCCACCTCCGTATGCGCACGACGACCTTTGGGGCAGTGTTTAGGGTGCGTCATGCCCTCGCTTTTGCCATTCACCAATATTTTAACGACAAAGGCTTCTTTTATATTCATACTCCAATCATCACGGCCTCAGATGCGGAAGGCGCAGGCGAAACATTTAAAGTCACTGCCTTGGATCTTGATAATCCTCCACGGACAGAGGGGGGCAAAATAGACTATAAGGAAGATTTCTTTGGAAGGGAAACCAACCTCACCGTATCTGGACAGTTGGAAGGCGAGCTTGCCGCGATGGCTTTGTCTGAAATATATACCTTTGGCCCCACATTCCGCGCGGAAAATTCCAACACCACCAGACACCTGGCGGAATTTTGGATGGTAGAACCTGAAATGGCGTTCTATGATGCCAAAGACAATCAGGATCTTGCAGAAGACTTCCTGAAATATATCATCCGCTATGCGCTGGAGCATTGCAAAGATGATCTGGCATTCCTAGACCAAAGGGCCGCTGATGAAGACAAGAATAAGAAAGCGGAACAGCGATCAGAAATGGGCTTGTTAGAAAAACTCAATTTTGTGGTGGACAATGATTTCGAGCGTCTAACCTACACCGAAGCGATCGAAATCCTCAAGAACTCAAGCCCCAACAAGAAGAAAAAATTTAAGTACCTGATTGAAAATTGGGGTGCGGATTTGCAGTCAGAGCATGAAAGATATTTGGTTGAAAAGCATTTTAAAAAGCCCGTCATTTTAAGTGACTATCCCAAGGAGATCAAGTCTTTCTATATGAGGCAAAACAATGATGGTAAAACTGTTGCAGCTATGGATATCTTGTTCCCAGGAATCGGAGAAATAGTTGGCGGATCGCAGCGGGAAGAACGTCTGGATAAGCTGACACAAAGAATGGACGAACTGGGCATCAGCCAAGAGGAACTATGGTGGTATCTCGACACCAGAAGATTCGGAACAACACCCCATGCCGGCTTTGGCTTGGGTTTTGAGCGAATGGTTCAGTTCGTGACAGGAATGGGCAATATCAGGGATGTAATTGCTTTCCCAAGAACACCGGGGAATGCTGAATTTTAAAGTCGAGTTGCGCCAGCCTGTTATAATATAGACTGGCGCAACTTAACCCAGATACCCCTCCGAATACTTGTTTATTTATCAAAAGGCAATGGAAAAATTTTTAAAGTATTTGAAGACGGAGGCTATCGGAGGGCAGATCATCCGCTATTCATTGGCCGGCTTACTCTTGTTTGGAGGTTTTGCCAAATTGGTCCTTTTTGGAGAAAGCCGCTTTTCTTTTCTCCAATCTGTTTTTATAGCAAGCTTAGAGACCGTCAGTGCTATTGGACTTATCTACCATTTCAGAGCTCCTTTGCTAGGAATTATCGGTGGTGTGCTCGCATTAATATGTATTTTTCTCCGGCTAATATACTCTCTGGCGTGGGTAAAGAATGAAATCATCGGCATTGATTCGTTATGGAATTCTTTTGAACTTGTTCTATCTACCTTTAATAACGCCATCTTCCATATCCTACTGCTACTTGGAGCTGCTATATACTGCATCGGTAACTCCTACAAAGCTTATTTTCGAGATAGGATAACCGAACCATGGCCCAAGTAATCCTGGCATCAAGCCAATCGCAGGTGACTATCCAGTGCCACAGTTTGCTGCTTGTTTCTTATTTTTGGTCAAATTTATTTCTATGCAACTTCAAGAAATCTACATTTATCCTATCAAATCCCTTGGAGGAATAAGACTACAAGAAGCCCAAGTAGAAGTTCGGGGTCTAACTTATGACAGAAGATGGATGCTGGTGGATGACAAAGGCCTCTTTCTCACCCAGCGGAAGCACCATCATATGGCTCTGCTACAAGTAGACCTTCAGCCCAGTGGACTGAGGGTATATCATAAACATAATCCAGAACGGCAATGTTTTGTGCCTTTCTCTCCAAAGAGCGGACAATCGATAAAAGTAACTGTATGGGATGATACGGTGGATGCGCTAGTCGTTAGCGAAGAGGTAAGTCAATGGTTTACAGGGATCTTAGGCATATCCTGCCAGCTTGTCTTTATGCCGGAGGCTACCTCCAGGCCTATAGATGAAAAATATGCAGTCCATCAAGAGACGGTAAGTTTCGCTGACGCCATGCCTTACCTGCTCATTGGGCAAAGTTCGCTTGATGACCTCAACAATAAGCTTGAAGAAGCTGTACCTATGAATAGGTTCAGACCAAATTTTGTTTTTACAGGTGCAGCAGCATTTGAAGAAGACACCTGGTCCCAGATCAAAATTGGAACATGCACTTTTAAGATCACCAAACCCTGTGCGAGATGTGTTATGACAACCGTTGATCAGGAGACAGGGACCTCTGGTAAGGAACCGCTTAAAACACTGGCCAGCTATCGGTCAGTCAATAAAAAGGTTCTTTTTGGTCAGAATATGATCGCCCTCACTGGAGGAAAAATTAAAATCGGAGATCAGTTGACCCCGCTTTAGGGGTCGGTTGGCTCCACAACCTTAATGACAGGTTGATGATGCACGGGGAAATTTACCGAATTGGCGATGAAGCACCTCTCATGCGCCACCTCGTGCAATTGTAGCGCAGCTATTGTCATGCTTTCTTCAGATACAGTGACGACTGGGTTGAGCATGACTTCTACAAATGCTCCGCTCCCATCAGCATTTTCTTTCATACTTCCCAGAGCAGCGTCAGCATAAGCAACCACGCAAACTCCTGCATCTGCGCACAAATGTAAGTACCAAAGCATATGGCAGGAAGAAAGCGAGGCGACCAACAACTCTTCCGGATTATACCTTGTATTGTCGCCTCGAAATGCTGGATCTGAAGAACCAGGAATATCAGGTTTTCCCTGTACTTGAATAGAATGGCTTCTTTCATAGCCACGGTAGCTGCTCGTCCCGGCACCTATGTTACCATTCCACTGGATCTTGACCTGATATTCCTTCATACCGTCGCTTTGAGCTATCTTGAAGAATAGGACTTAACAGTTTCTATAAATACCTTTACCTTTTCTGGATCTGTATCGGGATAGACGCCGTGTCCAAGGTTGGCAATATGCCTGCCGCCTTTAAACTGGTCCAACATTTTTATGGTTGCGCGTTCTATTTCTTTGTCAGAGCCATACAGCGCTGCTGGGTCTAGATTGCCCTGAAGGGTCTTGGTATCCCCAATTAACCTTCTGGATTCGACTATGTCCATATTCCAGTCCAAGCCTATGGTTTCACAATTTAACCTTCCCATCTGTTCCCGCGCGAAAAAGGCTCCCTTTGCAAAGACGGTTACCGGAACTTCAGTAATGGCATTGCAAATTTCGGCTATATATTTCAATGAAAACGTTTCATAATGATCAGGAGGCAGTATTCCCGCCCAGCTATCAAATAACTGGACCAAGTCCGCTCCGGCTGCAATTTGAGCTTTCAAATAGTTGATCGTGCTTTGGGTGATCATCTCCAAAAGCTTTACGGCCATATCAGGTTGGTTATACAGCATGGATCTGGCTTTAGAGAATGTTTTACTGCCTGATCCCTCTACCATATAAGAAAAAATAGTCCAAGGTGCGCCTGCAAATCCAATAAGGGGAACCCGCCCGTCCAGCTGCTTCTTCGTAATTTTAATCGCCTCAATTACATAGCTGAGATCATCTGTGCCATCAGCTATACGTAGTTTTTTTAAATCCGACGCTGTGGTCACCGTTTGAGGAAACCAGGGACCTCGTTTTTCTACCATTTCGTATGGAAGCCCCATTGCTTCAGGAATCACTAAAATATCTGAAAAAATAATAGCAGCATCCACCTTTAGAATGTCTACCGGCTGTATGGTAACTTCTGCCGCCAACTCAGGCGTTTGGGCTAGTTCTATAAAGCCGCTGACACTGTTTCTTACTGCTCTGTATTCGGGCAGTATTCTTCCTGCCTGCCTCATCAGCCATACAGGGGTTCTCTCCACCTTCTCCCCTTTGGCGGCTCTTATCAATAGATCGTTCTGTAATTGCATGTCACAAAGATAGACCTAGAAATGGATTTTGCCTACTACCCCCTGTATTTGCAAAATCAACGGCCACTTTTGGAGATCCAAAGTGGCCGTCAACCAATTCTAACAATAATCAACTTATACTATTGAAGGCTGATCCTCTGTATATCGTTTTCAGACTTTCCGAGCCATTTCATCACGGCATTATAATCACTCAAATCAATACGACTGGATGCCTGTTGATAGGCTTCACCTGGGATCACTACAATTCTAAAATATTGCCCCTCGGTCCAACCTGCTTCCAAGTCTGAGGGATTGACCGTAGAATCCATATAGATCCCAAAATAATTTTTTGAAAAATAGTAATTGAACATGACCATCCCCTGTTCTACAAAAAAGGTCTGAGGCAAAGGCATCCATATCACATTATCTTCTTCATCCGCCGCTACCGCAATAAATACCAAAAGGTTATCGCCATCATAAATTTCAAGATTGTAAGCCGCTTGATAGTCGTTCTCCTCTGTAAAATTTATTTCAGCTTCAAAAACAGTGCTTAAAAACAATCCTCCATCCTCACCATCAACACCATCTTTGCCATCCATACCGTCAATACCAGGAGGGCCTTGTGGGCCTTCACATGATTGAAAACTTAAAGCAGCTATGATCATTAGTAGCCCATAAAACTTTTTCATAAAGATCTACACTAAAATGTTTTAACACTATATTATGGAAATATGGGGGAATATAGGGGGATAATCGGTTATTTCCAAACTATTTTTTTTACACCATCCATAGCGATGAATGATGGCTCCCAGTCAAAATAACTAAACCCCAAACACAAAAAAGCCATGGGATTTTTCCCATGGCTCCTCATTGTTGCAATATTGAAATATATCTGTTAGCGCTTCTGAAAGTCACTATCTCCAATGCCCAACATCTTGGTGACTGCATCATAGTCAGAATAGTCAAGGCGGCCCACATTGTCGGCTGGAGCTACCACAATTCTAAACACCTGATCTCTCAACCAACTTTGATCCAACGTAGCAAAATCAATCTCTCCATCTAGGAAAATCCTCACATTATCTTCAGTAAAGTCAAAATTGTACTGAAAGGCGCCATCATTGAAGAACACAGTCTGCGGCAACAACCGCCATACATCTTTTCCGTTATCAGTTTCCCATAATATATAAACAAGGACCACGTCATAGGGAAGGATTTCAAAACCGTATGGCTCAGTGACTTGGTAATTATTGCCAGAGGTGAAATTCACTCCGCCCAATTCAAAGGCGCTAGCAGCAATAAGACCACCATCTTGTCCTTGTGGACCCTGTGGTCCCATGGGACCCTCGCATCCCTGAATGAAACTCATACATATGGCCATGGCCAACATCATTAATCTTTTCATAGCTATTAGGTTTGTTTTATTTACATAGAATCAGGAATGGATAGCCTTTTTTCTCCAATTATCATAGACTAAAAACCATACCATTTCATTAAAAATTGTTGATTTCATTTTATGGGTGCGTAGACTTCCACTCGGCGTTCATCTAAAATTTTATCTATATACAGGCCTTGGGTGGAAAGACCGTTGCTTTTGGCAAAGGTTTCAATCTCTCCTTTGACTTTTTCAGGACTTGGCATCACCAACCGGTGCGCGTCAAGCCGAGCTACAATCACCTGCCTACACTCCACCTCTAACACTTCCAACGCTTCCTGATTGGCAATATCCGAATGGAATGCTAATCCTACAAAAACCTCCAATGTGTCGAGCTTTCCGGCCGGCTCTACAAAGTAGAGCGTGTGCAGCCGGCTGTCTGGATAGTTGCCAAGTAATTTTTCTATCTCTCTAAAAGTACCTGTCATACCTGGATCTTGAGGCGTGCCCCGATATCTCAATCCGAGTAATTTAATATTTTGCTGCTCTTCTAGATATACCTGAATGGGGTTAAAACCTCCAAGTTTCCAATAAATAACAGGCAGCAAAATCACCAGTAAAGCGACAACAATGGCAATACCCTTCTTATTCATAGCATCAGAAAAGATAGCGCGCTCCTATACCTCCTTGAAGCCTTACATGGCCAGGGCGATCCAGAATTTCTAAAAACAGCCCTACCTCTGCAAAAACAGTCATAGGAAGATTATCAAAATAATATTCAGAGCCTATAAATCCTTCAGCACCAAAATCAACATTGGTTCTCTTTTCATACTGTGGAATTGGAGCCGACCCCATATCATTGTAGTAAACGTAGTCCACTTTTACAGTTCGCAATTGTACGCCAGCCCCTCCATAAGCAAGAAGGGTTCCTTGGGTAATATCAAACTCTGACGAAATATCTTCATTATAGGCGCCTCTGGCATTTAACGACAGTCCTCCAGCCGCGCTATGCGAACCGTAAAAGGCGCCGGGGTGAGGCCGGTTGTTTTCAAAAACTCTTCTATAGTATTGTGCGCTGTTGGCTCCAGCACGGCCCACCAAACCTTCGAGTGAAAATTGTTCATTTAGGAATGTCTTGTATGTGAGGGCTAAAGGCTCACCGATTCGGATTCCCACATGATGTTCCTGCGCGTAACCTAATAAAGGGATGCTTAATAAGAAGAATAAAACTATTTTTTTCATAGAAATAATTGTTGGTCAGTTTGCAATTATAAAACGGCAACACATCGCCTTATGCAACTTCAAAGAGAAAAATTTTCGCTTAATTAACGATAGATTTTAATTGCATCTGATGAAGCTGTGCGTAGTAGCCGTCCTGCATCAACAACGATTCGTGGCTGCCCACCTCCTTGATTTCTCCTTGATGCAATACAATTATTTTGTTAGCCTTTTGGATGGTGGAAAGCCTATGGGCAATGATGATGGAAGTCCTTCCTTTCATCATCTTATCGATGGCATGCTGGATCATCTCCTCTGTTTCTGTATCTACAGACGAGGTTGCCTCATCCAAAATGATGATTTCAGGATTATAAACCATTGCCCTGACAAAGGAAATCAGCTGGCGTTGCCCTACAGAAAGTGTCGCGCCTCTTTCTCTGACATTGTAGTCCAAGCCCCCCGGCAGTCGCTCGATAAAACGTTTGGCGCCTACAAGTTCTGCTGCATACATCACTTGTTCCCGTGAAATGGTAGGATTTCCTAAGGTAATATTATAGTAGATGGTATCTGAAAAAAGAAATACATCCTGCAGCACCACCCCTACATGTTTGCGGAGCGTGCCTAATTCATACTCTCGGATATCCCGATCATCGATATGAATTTTGCCTTTGTTGATCTCATAAAAGCGGCTGATCAAGTTAATAACTGATGACTTGCCTGCTCCTGTAGCACCTACTAAAGCTACAGTTTCGCCGTGTTTTACTTCAAAATTAATATCCTTCAGCACCCACTCTTCATCATTATAGGCAAACCAAACATGCTCGAAATTGATGTTTCCTTTGATGCGCTCCGGGGCATAATTTCCTTCATTAGCTATATGTTCTTCACTGTTGAGAAGCTTGAAAATCCTAGCAGAACTCACCACACCCATCTGAAGGGTATTGAACCGGTCCGCAATCATGCGAATGGGTCGAAAGAACAACTGCAGGTACATGATGAAGGAGATCAGCACCCCCACTTTTATTTTTAGATCCAATACACCGGAAGCTCCATACCATACCACCAAACCAATCCCTATCGCCTGAATAATCTCTGCCACAGGAAAATATATGGAGTTGTAGAATACCGATTTTAAATGCGCTTTGCGGTGCTCCCGGTTAATCTCTTTAAACTTGTCAAATTCGCCTTCCTCCCTGTTAAAAATCTGTACTATACTCATCCCGGTAATATGTTCCTGCAAAAAGGTATTGAGGTTGGCTACAGCATTTCGCACTTCATTGAAAGCGACCTTCATCTTTTCCTTAAAAATATATGTAGAAATAACCAGAAATGGAAAAGTACACAAGCTCACCAGCGTGAGCTTCCAGTCAATGTAAAACATCACGCCCAAAATGGTAATCAACTGCAGCAGATCACCAATAATAGCGGCAAGTCCCTCACTAAAGACGTCAGCCAGTGTTTCTACATCGGACACATTTCTCGTCACTAACCTACCGATCGGTGTATGGTCAAAAAACTTCAGTTTCATTTTTAACAGGTGCTGGTATAGTTTGATCCTGATGTCCCGTATAATCACCTGACCTACCCACCCAGATAAATAGGTGTGGGCAAACTGCACTAAGGCCTGCAGCAGCATCAAACCTACCAGAATGTAAATGGTATTGATCAAGCCCTCCCGATCTCCTACAGCTACATATTCATCAATGGCAATTTGAATAAAATAGGGCCGTGTAGGTGCTAAGAGCGCGAGTGCAATTGTCAAAAAAACCAGCAGATAAAACCAAGCGATGTAAGGTTTTATAAACTGATAAAGCTGTTGGAGCACCTTCAGGTCGAGGATCTCACCGCTCTTGACATTTTCTTTTTGTATACTCAAAATAAAGCTCGGTTTTAAATAAAGATAGCTTCAGGATACGCTACGGAAGAAAGATATAAGCCTTGTGGCGGCACAGAAATCCCCGCATTGTCTCTCTTTTTACTTTCTATGATTGCTCGAAATCCATTAAGGTCAATCCTCCCTACCCCTACTTGCACCATTGTTCCTACAATGGCTCTGACCATACCCCTCAAAAAACGATTAGCCGTAATATGAAAGATTAAATGATGATCTTTTTGTTCCCAAAAGGCCTCTTTTATTTCACACTCAAAATGGCTCACCTCGGTTTTAACCTTACTAAAACATTCAAAGTCGCGGTATTCCAAAAGAACTTCTGCAGCTCTGTTCATTTTATCCGGATCGAGGGCTTGATAATAAAGCCATGAAAGTCCTTCTTCAAACGGATTTTTCCGCAAAGAGATATAATATAAATAACTCCTCGAAATTGCGGAAAAACGTGCATGGGCATCAGGCATTACCTCCCGTAAATCATAAACGGCCACCTCTTTTGGAAGGATGGCATTCAATCTCTTTAGCAAAGAGGCTTTTTCCAACGCATGGGGAGAGTCAAAATGAATGTATTGCTGTCTGGCATGCACCCCCGCATCCGTCCTTCCGCTTCCCATGCTCTCTACGGGAAACTTTAACACAGTGGACAATGCTTTATTGATTTCTTCCTGCACAGTGTGTGCATTTGCTTGGATCTGCCATCCATGAAAGCCAGAACCCTTATATGCCAGCTCCAGAAAGTATCTTTTGTTCTCCATACAACCCTGCAAAGATACCTATTAATTTAAAAGCGCTTTCCACTTAAGCCTTGCGATTAAGTAAATAACCTTCTTTCTTTGTCAAAATATTCGAAAAAATGATACAACGAGTCCAATCCATTTTCCTCCTTATAGTGGCTGTTGCCATGCTTGCTGTCACCTTTAATACCATATGGGAACAGGTGGATCCGGGTCAGACCCAAAAAATGAAACTGACTGCATGGAGCCTCAGCACCTATGCCATTGAGAATGGGCAAGAAGGTGCTCTTTTGGCAGAGCAAGCTGTGTTCATTATTGGCATCCTTGCCATTGCAGCCGCAGCCCTGGCTTTGTACAGCTTGTTTCAGTATAAGAACAGGACTCGACAGATGTTCCTTAACATGATCAATTCCCTACTGATGGGTATCACCTTGGGTGTGGTGGTCTATCAAACTTATCAGGCAAATGCGGACATTAATCCCAATGCACAGGGAGCATTTGTCATAGGATTTTGGGCCATTGTAGTCGCGATCATTTGCAACGTTATCTCTAATCGATTTATCAGACGGGATGAATTGCTGGTAAAATCCGTCGACCGGATTAGATAGCTTTCTTGTACTGCGGCCAATAATATGCGGGAAAAACCAAAGCCTTCACCTTCCATGCGTTTTTCTCGCGCATAGGCATTGTCTTGTTGGTATGAACGGCCATATACATTCTGAAGGCCATCAGGATATGGCCAATTAAGGCCAAAAAAATTACTGCATAGATTACAAGTTCAAGCATCTGAAAATGAGTAGGTGATAAAGAGAAAATTAATCCCTGCTTTTCAATTCTCCGTTTTTGATCGATTGGATAAATTTAGCCCAAGCAAATGGGTTGAGCAAGGGGAAAGAACGCGGTCCATACCGATCTTGAATTTGCATCAATTGTTGGTTTTGGAAGCCTCTAAAATTCTCATTGCCCGAGGCTGGCATCTGTTCAGCCCATTGGAGCAACAGCTGTGGGCTGAGATTTCCTTGATTTAAAGGCACTTCTTCCTCCACATTCATTGCCAATACTGCGTTTTTAAATTCTTCCTCTGTAGGATATGGCATTACCTGCACCTCACTTAAGGTATAAGCATCTTCCTGCATGGTAAGAATCAAACTGATCTGGTCTCTGTCTGTATCTTCTGGCACGACAAAACTCTGTCGCTCCAGGCCGATAAAACTAAAGACGACACTGTCCCCTGCAGCCACTGGCATGGAGAAATATCCAAAGCGGTTGCTACTGGTGCCTCGTCCTTTGGTCGGCACATAGATGTTGACGCCTGGAATAGCATCTGTACTGTCGGCATTAAGGATCACCCCTGAGAGCTGTATAACCTTTCGCTCCGGCTTATCCTGCGCCAGAGCAAAATTTCCCGCCGACAGTGCCCCCAGTAGAAGACATATGGTGACGATATGTTTAAGTGATAATTTCAAAACGATTTTTTTAATTAACGACAACCAGCGGGAAGGGTTTTTGAACAAAATGGAATTATCTATGCGATAATACATTATTTCTTGCTGATTTTCTTAATTTCAAGTCAAATATAAAGTTAAAAATAATTAAATGCGCCTCAAGAACATCAGTTTAAATTATGGCATGAAGATTTTCAAAGCGCTGTCTGAAGAACCGCGCGTCAGGATAATCCACTTATTGATCCATAACAAAGAACTGAGCATTTCCGATCTGGAACATATTCTTGATTTTACACAAACCAAGACCAGCCGACATTTGGGCTATCTAAAGAATGCGGGGTTGGTAGGGAGCCGCCGGGTGGATCAATGGATGTTTTATTATATCCTTGATGAAGCCATAGAGATAATTAATCAAATATTCAAATTCATCCAAAAAGACCCTAATTTAATCCGGGACCAGGAGGTGTATTCCATTCTCTATTCCAATCGGGAGCTGGCTATCAACAAAATTCAAAACAATTTATACCGAAAGTAAGCATTGAACAAGTACCGTCATTTGTTTTTCGACCTCGACCACACCCTTTGGGATTATGACCGAAATGTGCAAGAATCACTCAATGAGTTATTCGAGGTGTATCGCCTGCCTGACCTAGGGATACAGACCTTCGAGAGTTTCTATAGCGCCTTTCACGCTGTCAACGGCAATCTTTGGAGCCTGTACAACATCGGGGAAATAGACAAAATCAGCCTGAGAAGGGAACGCTTCAAAAGAATTTTCGAGCACCTTGGCGCCGACGGTTTGAGTGTTCCTTTGGAAATGGAAGAGGACTTTATGCAGCGCACTTCTTCCAAACCTCACTTGTTTCCGCACTCTAAAGAGACCTTGGATTATCTCCAGGAAAAATATGAACTCCATATCATCACCAATGGTTTTAATGAAAGCCAAGCCATGAAAATGAGTGCTTCGGGGCTGACAGCCTATTTTCAGCTGATCATTACATCAGAAACCATGGGACATCGGAAGCCTGACAGACGCATATTTGAATATGCTGTAGAACGTTTGGAAAGCAATCCATCTGAGTGTCTGATGATCGGCGACAATCCAGATTCGGATATCTTAGGCGCTCAAAATGCAGGAATCGACCAAGTATTGTTCAATCCCTTGAATATTCCTTGTCAGCTAAACCCTACATATACGATCACTTGCTTGAGTGAGTTAAGAAAGATCTTGTAAGTGCTCAGTACCGCTTCAATGGTCCGATAAACCCAAATATCCATTTAAGTTAAAACAATTAAAATTGACACTTTATGCTTAAAGGATTCTTCAAAGTCCCTGAACAAAAAAACGAACCCGTCAAATCCTATGCTCCTGGATCTCCCGAGCGCAAGGCGCTGCAGCTGGCTTTGGCCGAAGCACGCGAAGTCCAGGAAGACATTCCTATGTATATAGGCGGAGAAAAGGTTTTCACGGATCATAAAATAGCCATTACTCCCCCACACGACCATCAGCATGTATTAGGATATTTTCACGAAGGTGACGCTTCTCATGTAGAGCAGGCTATCAATGCCGCTTTGGGTGCAAAAGAAGCTTGGGAAACCATGTCATGGGAACACCGTGCGTCTATATTTCTTAAAGCCGCAGAACTTATCGCTGGACCTTACAGGGCAAAGATTAACGCCGCCACGATGCTCGGGCAATCGAAGAATGCTTTTCAGGCTGAAATTGACTCTGCCTGCGAACTCATCGACTTCCTGCGGTTCAATGTTCACTTTATGACAGAAATCTACGCACAGCAGCCACCGGTGGCTGGCGATGGGATTTGGAATAGAACGGAACAGCGGCCATTGGAAGGTTTTGTGTTTGCGCTAACACCTTTTAATTTCACGGCTATTTCGGGAAATCTACCCGCCGCGCCTGCTTTAATGGGTAACACGGTAGTATGGAAGCCCGCCTATACCCAAGTCTATTCCGCCAGGGTAATCATGGAGATATTCAAAGAAGCAGGCTTACCTGATGGGGTTGTTAACTTGATCTATGTGGACGGGCCTGTCGCCGGGGAAGTGATATTTAAACATCAGGATTTTGCAGGTATTCACTTCACAGGATCAACGGCTGTGTTCCAAACCATTTGGAAAACCATCGGGGAAAACATTCACCAGTACAAATCCTATCCAAGAATCGTAGGAGAGACTGGCGGAAAAGATTTCGTGATTGCCCATAAGTCCGCTGATGCCCGACAAGTAGCGACTGCCTTATCCCGTGGGGCTTTCGAATATCAGGGACAAAAATGCTCAGCGGCCTCTAGGGCTTATATTCCTTCGAACTTGTGGGAGGAGGTTAAGCGGTATCTCCAGGAAGACCTTTCCTCCATCAAAATGGGCGGTGTAGAGGATTTCACCAACTTTGTGAATGCCGTCATCGACGAAAAGGCTTTTGATAAAATTACAGGATACATAGATAGGGCAAAGGCAGCGACCGGTGTGGAGATTATTGCCGGTGGCAACTATGATAAGACTATCGGCTACTTTATAGAACCGACGGTATTGCTGGTACAAGATCCGCTGTACCAAACGATGCAGGAAGAAATTTTCGGCCCCGTGCTATCAGTATATGTGTATCATGAAGATCATTTCGATACCACCTTGGAATTGGTTGATCAAACTTCTCCCTATGCATTGACTGGGGCTATTTTCTCTAAAGATCGCTATGCGATTGAACTGGCTGCACAAAAGTTAAGAAACGCTGCGGGCAACTTCTATATCAATGACAAACCCACCGGTGCCGTAGTCGGACAACAGCCATTTGGTGGTGCGAGGGCATCCGGTACCAATGACAAAGCCGGATCCATGCTCAACCTTCTCCGTTGGGTTTCACCAAGGACAATCAAGGAAACATTCGTTCCCCCTTTAGATTACAGATATCCCTTCCTAGGTGAAGATTAAATAAATGATTTTCCTGTGCCCGAAAGGCCTTTGGGCACAGGAAATTATATAAATCCATCGCCTTTACTTTTGGCATCTCCTACGAATTCCCTGAACCTGTTTTCCGCATCAAGTTTACAGATCAACAGGACATTGTCGCTCTCGTTGATGAGGTAATTGTCCAAGCCATGGACCACGACCAATTTTCCGCTATTCACTTTTACAAAGGTATTGCGGGTATCGTACAGGAGCGCATTGGCTTCCACCACGTTATTGTTTTGATCCCTTTGCTGCAATTCGTACAACCCTTTCCATGAACCCAAGTCTGCCCAAGTAAAATCTCCCAATACGACAAAAACAGCATCCGACTTCTCCATCACACCATAGTCGATGGATAAATTTTTGACCAAACTGTAGGCCTTGAGGATGAACTCCTGTTCTTTGGGAGAATACCAAAACGCTTCCCCATCTTCAAATGCTTCGGCCAATTCCGGAATATATTTCTCAAAAGCATGAATGATGCTTTCGTTTTTCCAAACAAATATTCCAGAGTTCCACACGAAATCCCCACTTTGCAAAAAGGTTTCTGCCAGCTCAGCATTGGGCTTTTCAGTAAATGTCTTCACCTTATAAGCTTTTGCTCCAGGTTCATCAATATATTGGATATAGCCATAGCCGGTATCAGGTCGATTAGGTTTAATGCCAATAGTTACAAGATTTGCGTCTGAAGCCGTCTCCAAAGCAATTTGCATTTTTGCTTGAAAGGAGATTTCATTCAGAATCATGTGATCCGATGGTGTGACGATCACATGTGCTTCAGGATATTTCTTCCGGATTTTATAGCTGGCATAAGCGATACACGTGGCCGTATCTCTTTTTGAAGGCTCGCATAGTATATTTTCCTCCAGCAGATCGGGTAGCTGCTCCATCACCAGCGATTTATACTTGCTGTTGGTGACTACCATCATCCGATCGGGGTTGGTGAAAGGAACAAAGCGTTCATACGTCATCTGCAACATGGAGCGACCGGTTCCGAGAATATCTAAAAATTGTTTGGGATAACTGTCTCGGCTGTAAGGCCAAAATCTGGACCCTATACCCCCGGCCATAATTACTACAAAAGGTGTTTCTACCATGCCTTTGGAATTATATAATGCCTTCTTTCATCAAATCATGAATATGAACAAATCCAATAACTTTATCTCCATCCATGGCAATTAATTGGGTGATATTATGTTCTTTCATCTGATTAAGCGCGCGTATAGCAAATTCATTTTTGGAAATGGTCTTGGGCTTCCTGCTCATAATGTCCATGGCTTTTACCGTCACTAGATCCGGGGCGCGCTGCAGCATTCTTCTCAAATCCCCATCGGTTATTATTCCTACCAATTTGTCTTCTTCGTCTACCACTGCGGCTGCCCCAAGGCGCTTACTGCTTATCTCCATGATCACCTCTGTCAAAGAGGCCTGCACGCCAACAATGGGGAGGAGATCCCGCTGAACAACATTTTCCACGGTCAGATAAAGTTGTTTGCCCAATGCACCGCCTGGGTGGTATTTGCCAAAATCCTCGGGTCCAAATCCTTTAGCTTCAAGCAAACAAACGGCCAAAGCGTCTCCCAAGGCTAGATGCACGGTGGTGCTGGTAGTTGGCGCCAAATTATTTGGACAAGCCTCTGCCTCTATTGTAGCATTGAGCACGAAATCCGCCTGCTCGGCAAGATAACTCTGGGTATTGCTGACCAAGGCGATCAATTTTGAGCCCAGGCGCTTTACCAAAGGTACCAGCACCTTTATTTCAGGCGTGTTCCCGCTCTTGGAAATGCAGATTACAAAATCATCTTTCTGAATCATTCCCAAATCCCCATGAATGGCATCAGCGGCATGCATAAATAAGGCGGGGGTACCGGTGGAGTTTAAAGTGGCGACGATTTTTTGGGCTATAATGGCGCTTTTCCCCACACCGGTAATGACCATACGGCCTTTCGAAGCCAGTATGGCTTTGACGCAGGCTTCAAACTCATCGCCTATATAGTTAGCTATCTTCAGAATGGCGTCAGCCTCCGTTTCCAGCACTTTTTTAGCGCTGGTTTTAATATTTTTTATTAACTTCAATTTTACGGTTGTTAATTGTTAAATTTGCAACAAAGGTAAAAAAGAAATCCTTTTAACTTTAATGAAAAGCCTGTGGCAGGTCATTAAACAAAATATGTGAAGTGGATAAAACAGTTAAAGATAATCTTAAGAAGATATTCGGTTTCAATCAATTCCGCGGAAATCAAGAAACCATCGTTGACAGTATACTTAGCGGCAAAAACACTTTTGTCATCATGCCGACAGGGGCGGGAAAGTCGTTATGCTATCAGCTTCCAGCCGTTATAAAGGATGGCACTGCCATAGTTATCTCACCTCTTATTGCCTTGATGAAAAACCAGGTTGATCAACTGAATGCTTTCGGTATCAATGCGTATTTTTTGAACTCTACCTTAAGCAAATCCGAAACAAATAAAGTCAAAAAGGAAGTGTTATCCGGAACGGCCAAGTTGCTTTATGTGGCGCCGGAGTCACTCACCAAAGAAGAAAATATAGCTTTTTTGAAGGAAGCCAAGTTGAGCTTTGTGGCCATTGATGAGGCGCATTGCATTTCGGAGTGGGGCCATGACTTCAGACCTGAATACAGAAAAATCAAATCTATCATTGCGCAGATAGGTCCCGAACTACCTATCATTGCGCTGACTGCTACAGCTACTCCCAAAGTACAGCAAGACATACAGCGGAACCTGCAGATGGAGGAGGCAGATCTTTTTAAATCTTCCTTTAACCGTACCAATCTCTACTATGAGGTGCGTCCAAAGATTAAAAACGAAACCAAGAAGCAGGTTATTAAGTTTATCAAATCCCATAAAGGGAAATCGGGCATCATCTATTGTCTCAGCAGGAAAAAGGTAGAGGAGATCGCCGAACTACTCAAAGTCAATGGAATCAATGCAGCGCCTTACCACGCGGGTTTGGATGCCAATGTACGGATCAAAAATCAGGATAGCTTCCTCAATGAAGACATAGACGTCATCGTCGCCACCATCGCCTTTGGGATGGGCATTGACAAGCCGGATGTCAGATACGTGATCCATTACGATGTGCCAAAGTCGCTGGAAGGGTATTACCAAGAAACCGGTCGGGCTGGCAGAGATGGACTAGAAGGGCATTGCTTGATGTTCTATCGTTACGACGACATCATTAAGCTGGAGAAGTTCAACAAAGATAAGCCGGTTAATGAGAGAGAAAACGCCAAAGTACTGTTGCAGGAAATGGCTTCTTACGCAGAGAGCTCCGTCTGTAGAAGAAGGGTATTGTTACACTATTTCGGGGAGTCTTTGGACAAAGACTGTGGCTATTGCGATAACTGCAAAAAGCCAAAGGTAACCTTTGAAGGGAAAGATGATATTCTATTGGCCATTGAAGCAGTAAAGGCCACACAGCAAAGATTTAACCTGAACCACATCGTGGACCTACTGCGCGGGGTTCAAAACGAATACATTGAGAGCTATAAGCATGATCAGCTACCGGTATTTGGCAAAGGCCAAGAGCAGGATGAAAAGCATTGGAAAACGGTCATCCGGCAGGCTATGATTTTTGGCTTATTGGAAAAAGATATAGAAAACTACGGAGTCATTCTCCTCTCTGACAAAAGCGAAGCATTTCTTAAAAACCCTTACTCAGTTACATTAAGCAAGGATCATAATTTTGAAGAAGTTGTGGAAAAGGACATCACCGAAGAGTTAAACAGCATGGGAAAAGCTTACGATGAAAAGCTTTTCGAATTGCTGCAGGCTGAAAGAAAAAAACTGGCCAAATCCAAAAACCTTCCTCCATATGTGATATTCCAAGACCCATCCTTGGAAGAAATGGCTACCGTGTATCCGACAACTAAGGCAGAACTGGCTCAGATCAACGGGGTGGGCATGGGCAAAGTGGAAAAATTTGGAGCACCTTTCCTAAGGCTGATCGAGAATTATGTGGAGGAAAATGACATTACTACGGCTGCCGATGTGGTCGTAAAATCCTCCGGCACGCGGTCAAAAGTCAAAATATCCATTATTCAACAAGTAGACAGGAAAATAGATCTGGAAGAAATCGCTTCCAACTTGAATATAAGCATGTCGGAATTGTTACATGAGATCGAGCAGATCATATATAGCGGCACCAAGCTGAACATCAATTACTACATTGAAAACATCATGGATGAGGAACGAGAAGATATCCTCCACGATTACTTTATGAGTGCAAGCAGTGACAGCATCAAAGACGCGCTTGAAGAATTGGCGGATGAGGATTTTGGAGAGGAGGAAATCAGGGTATATCGTATAAAATTCATCTCAGAGCACGCCAACTAATCTAAACAGAAACAATCCAATGAACATACTACTGATTGGAAGTGGGGGAAGGGAACATGCCTTTGCCGTGAAAATAATGGACAGTCTAAACTGTAGCCAACTGTATGTAGCGCCAGGTAATGCCGGTACCTCGGCAATCGCAGAAAATGTACCGCTTGCTGTTACTGACTTTGATGGCATTAAAGAATTTATACTTTCCCGCCATATCGATATGGTGGTAGTTGGGCCAGAAGAACCTTTGGTAAAGGGCATCCGTGACTTCCTTGCCAAAGAGCCTGACACCAAAAATGTAGTAGTCGTGGGTCCCTCCCAAGAGGGGGCTGCTTTAGAAGGAAGCAAGGATTTTTCCAAGCAATTCATGGCACGCAATGGAATACCCACCGCTGCCTATCAGTCGTTTACCAAAGACACCGTAGATGATGGCTTAGCCTTCATCAGAGCGCAAAGGCTTCCGATTGTGTTAAAGGCGGATGGCCTTGCTGCTGGCAAGGGTGTGTTAATACTGGAAACCTATGAAGAAGCAGAACAAGCCTTGAAAGAGATGCTTCTGGAAAGTAAATTTGGAGTAGCCTCTAGCAAAGTGGTGGTCGAGGAATACCTCTCCGGCATAGAACTTTCTGTATTTGTAGCTACCGACGGTATGGATTACAAGATTCTTCCTGAGGCAAAGGACTACAAACGGATTGGCGAGCAGGATACTGGTTTGAATACAGGAGGTATGGGCGCAGTAAGCCCGGTACCTTTTGCGGATCAGGCCTTCATGCAAAAAGTAGAAGAAAAAATAGTAAAACCAACGGTAGCAGGTTTAAGAAAAGAAGGAATTGACTATAAGGGATTTCTTTTCATAGGCTTAATGAATGTAGAAGGCAACCCTTGGGTTATTGAATACAATGTACGAATGGGTGATCCAGAAACCCAGGCTGTACTGCCACGGATCAAAAGTGATTTTGTCGGCCTTTTACATGCCATTGGAACCAAAAACCTCGCGACTTACAGCTTAGAGATTGACCCAGGCGCCACCGCGACGGTAGTCATGGTAGCAGGCGGTTATCCTGGAAGCTATAACAAGGGGGATAAAATCAAGGGCTTAGACAGCCCGACCCATAAATCGACCTTTACCTTCCATGCAGGCACGCAATCAGATGAGGAGGGAAATGTCCTCACCAACGGAGGGCGAGTCCTTGGAATTACCGGTAAAGGCGCCAATATAAAAGAGGCCATTACCCATGCCTATGAAAGGGTAAGTCAGATCAGTTGGGACGGCCATTACTACCGCAAGGATATCGGACAAGATATCCTGCGCTATGATGTAAAGGTGCCTACCTGATCCATCGTACGGAGGGAGTCCTCCACTAAATATATATAGCTAATGGCAGGATGTAATAGCTGCTCTACCACTTCCGGAGTCGGAGGCTGCCAGAACAATGGTACTTGTGGTACGAGCGATTGCAATAAGATGAACTCATTTGACTGGTTGTCCCATATGGGTATACCAGAGGTGGATAAATTTGATATTGTAGAAGTAAAATTTAAAGGTGGACGCAAAGAGTATTATAGAAACACCAATCAGTTAAGGTTGACCACAGGGGATCCGGTAGTCGTGGATGTGCCCAATGGCCACCATATAGGCTATGTATCCCTCCAAGGCGAACTGGTGAGGCTTCAGATGCAGAAAAGGAAAATCAAGGATAATGATGATATCCTGAAGATATACCGCATCGCCAACCAGAAAGACTTAGAAAAGTGGGCGGAAGCCAAAAACAGAGAAATACCTACCTTATATCGCTCCAAACAAATCATTGACGAGCTTGGTATAGAGATGAAACTTTCGGATGTCGAATATCAAGCTGACAACTCCAAAGCGACATTCTATTACTCAGCAGATGACAGGGTTGACTTCCGAGAATTAATCAAATTACTAGCCAGTGAATTCCGGATCAGGATAGAAATGCGCCAGATCAGTCTCCGGCAGGAAGCGGGCCGAATCGGCGGCGTGGGGGTATGTGGCCGAGAACTTTGTTGCTCTACATGGATCCACGACTTTAAAAGCGTTTCTACCTCGGCAGCGCGCTATCAGAATCTTTCCCTTAACCCCAGCAAATTGTCCGGACAATGCGGCAGGCTGAAGTGCTGTCTCAACTATGAACTGGACACCTACCTCTCTGCCTTAAAGGATATCCCTTCCGTGGACAAGCCTTTGGTCACAGAAGCGGGGGTCGCCAAACTGCAGAAGACCGATATTTTCAGGAAGCTGATGTGGTTTAGCTACAATAATGACAATAACTGGCATTCCATTGATTGTGACAGGGTAAGGGAAATCATCGATTTGAACAACAAAGGCATCAAACCTTTCAACTTGAAGCAGGACAAAGCCTTTGAAGGAGAAGAAGATTTAAGCAAGACCAACCGGGATCTGGAATTGCTGGATAAGAAGTTTAGCAGCCAAACCAAAAAGAAGAAAAAGAAAAAGTCAAAACCCGCCCAAAATAACGTTGCTGCAGCTCCTAAAACCGAGCAAAAACCAGTAGCCACTGCAAATGCAGAACAAGGGCTGCAACGGGAAAAGAACCGTAAAAACCGATCCGGTAAAAAACCAGCCAACAAAGCAAAAGGACAACCTAAGGATCAAGTTAAAGAAGCACACAGCAAACCAACGGATATGCCGCTTGCGGAACAGAAACCAAAAGAGGGTAAAAGTAACAAAAGAAGGAATTTCTCAAAAAACCGTGGAAAGGGCGGCCAAAATAGGGGCAATAACAATGAAGCTAAGGACTAAAGTATTGTTGTTCTTATTGGCGTTAACAGTAGCTACAGCCTGTAATGGAGACCGCTTGTTTGAAGAGTTTAGGGGGATGCAGGACCTTCAATGGGGTGTGGAAGACACTGTCTCTTTTGAGGTTGCAGAGGTTGATCCCAACCTCTCCCCTACCTTCATTGCTGTAAGGTATAACGACAGGTATGAATTCCACAACCTCTACGTGCGATATCTGCTGAAGGACAGTATCGGTACTGTTTTAGCAGATTCGCTAATCAATGTCTATTTGTTTGATCCCAAGACAGGAAAACCTCTAGGATCCGGCTACGGCAATGTCTATACCAAATACGATGAGCTCCCTCCTCTCCAAGTAGCTCCGTCCGACAAATACCGATTTGAATTCATTCAATATATGAGGACAGACACCTTGGGAGGTGTGGAAGCAGTAGGACTTAGGATAAATAAAAGTAAGGTGGACTAAAGATTAGAAGGTTTCCATGCCGAGGCCGTGATATGCTTCATACCAACTGACAATAGCTGAACTATTTCGTTCTCAACCATCGGGGATGAAAAGTTTGATAAGCCAGCCTCTTGTCCTTACGATTTCAAAAATTTTGATCAGTCTTGGCGGGAATCCTATTAAGCGATCCTTTGCCAGTTGTGGTTCAATGTTGGTTTATGGATTACTTTACTGACTTTTCCTCTACCGTGTTCAGCCACAATCCTCCCCCTGATATACGATGGTTTATAAAAAAAGGAAAATAATATCAACCACGGCACATATATTATTTGATGTTACCTCCCTTCATTTTGTTCGATACCAGCGTTGTTGACTTCATTGGGAGGAATCGGCCAATCATGGTGGATGTTAGGGTTAAAATTCCTCGCTAGCCATACCTCGCCAATTGTGTATGGAGAATCGAGATCTATTCTCCTGCTAATTCAGTCCTTCTTTCCTGCTTCAAGTTTAGGTTCAACTTCCATTAACCTGTTTTGCAACAGGTTCTCCCGATCCATCCAATATTGTCTACTGAAGAGCTGCACCGCTTCCCAATGTTTAAGACGAAGTAGTCGCGGTTGATAGACAAACGCCTCCTTTATGCTTCGTCCATACACCCGATGGTCATCAGTCAAAATACCGCCCACATATTTGCCATTTTTTAGCCACTCCAAATCCATAGCTTTGGACAAAGTATTGTTCCTGATCTCATGACTGCCGTAGTGCCCCATAAGCTGATTTTTCAAATACCAAGAAATCTCAAATCCCTGGGGGGGGTCTGTCGCTATGGAAGGCAACTTGCCTGATGACACGTCTTCCACATATTGGAGGTAATCCCGAAGAAGCTTAATGCCTGGATTTTGCAGTTGCTTGTCGCTAAAATCCTTTATTGATAAACTAGAAATTAAAATAACCTGCCTTCGTGCACGGGTAATAGCTACGTTTAAGCGGTTTTCACCTCCTGACCTGGCCAACAAACCATAATTGGCGGTAAACTTTCCATCCTTGTTTCTCGCATACCCGATCGAAAAAACAACAATATCGAATTCATCCCCCTGCACATTTTCGATGTTTTTGACATGGATATTTGCTGCAGTACGCAGTCCCTCCTCCTCAGACAACAGATCGAGGATCAACTCCATTTGGTAAAAGTTAAAGGTAACCACACCGATTTCAGCGGCTCCATCTGTCGTCTTTTGCAGCCTATGAAGCTGATCAATCACCTCTTCGGCCTCCTGTCTGTTGCTTTGCTTTTCCCAGATGCCGTCGACTTTAATAAAGTCGAACGGTATGGTTCCTGCATTCAAAAGCTCCCGATCTGGCAGCATATTCAAGCCATGTTGATAAAAATACTTATTTGAGAAGTGGATGAGCGGCAGCGATTCGCTTCTATAATGGGATCGAAGTGTATATGTTTTGAAGTATTTGGACATCAATTCCAGCAGCGATTCCGTCTCAACAGCCATTCCTTCTTCTTCAGCGTCTGCCCGCACTTGGTATAGATCATAGGGCTGTAGCTGTTGACCGTCACCAGCGACAACAATCTGCCTTCCTCTGAGCAATGCGGGCAATCCCCGTTCAATAAAACATTGGGAGGATTCGTCAAAAACTACCAGGTCAAACAGTGGCATTAGCGGAAACAACGCCGAAACGGTCTCCGGAGAAGCTAGCCAACAAGGGATCAGTTTAAACATCTCAGCTTCAAAATGCTCAAATAGCTTTTTGACGGGCCAGAGCCGCTTCTTCTTGGTCACTTGATGCCCCAACTCCCGGTAAGTCACTAAATTGTTGAGCCGATTGTACTCCAACTGGCTGAAAATCCGTTCCCTAAACCTTAGTGCTACAATAAAGCTACTGATCTGCAGTTTTTCCTCTATGGCAGTAGCCAACTCGTCCAAGATGCGTTGCCCTTTTGGTGTACTCATCTCGGACAATACCGGGTATTTTGCTTCAATATGTTCCAACCAACTTAACTTCAGGCCGGCAAGAAACATCGCTTTGAGTGAGGCAAAATCTTTTTCGGGATATTTGTCGAGGATCTTGCCCATTAGCTCCAGGTCCATGGGCCGTAACTTTTTTCGAAGCTTATCAAACTCGACGAGCTCAGGGAAATCCCGATTGATCGTTTCTTGAATATGCTCTAGTCTGTCATCATCCGGTGCATGCAACAGGTGCTTTATTTGTATGTCACTGAAATATTGAAACCAGCCTTTTCTCTCTTTAGTAAGTTTTTCGCTAAGATAGATGAGTTCGTCCAACAAATGGATAAATCCTAGATGATCGGCTTGGGTCCCCTCCAAATAATTGTAAATCACCTCCAGATCCGTCAGGGCCAGGCGGTGTTGAATGGCTTCTTGTAAATTAGTGGAAAAACGGTTAAACGCAGCAAAAGTAAAAGGCTTGCTCGGCAGCTGGATCCATGGCTTTCGATCCAATAATGTGTATTGATGATTGAGATTAAGCCGATTTTCGAGCCTGTTAATCAACAAATTTAAACCGTGTCGGTCGTCCTTTATGCCATTCTTCTCCAGAAGCTCCCATATCTCCTGATACTTACTTTTGTTCCACCATAAGCTGGCAGCCTGCCACCAGGAATCTTTCAACTCTAATGCTTTCACAGCCTGTGCCAAGTGACCCTCCACTTCAGGATCATCTACGCTCCATTCTATTCCTTCCCCTGAAAGCAATTTCCGGATGGCCTCCAATTTATTTTCTAACCACAGTAGATCAAAATCGGCAGACTGATACTGAAGAAGGTTTTTCAACTGCTGATAATGTTGTTCCTCCTCCACAAATTGCCGCAAGCCCAAAAGCCGCTCCTGTTGCTCAGCTGCATGAAATACAGCAGACAGTACGGGGGAGCTAACGCGATAAGCTTCTACCAAAGCAATAGTTTCTTGTTTTAATAGCCGAACTGCTTCTATCACTTCTCGCACGCGTGACAAAGCGCTGGCACCAAAATTTGCGAAGTCAACGCGGTGCAGCCAAAAAGAGGAAGGATCTTGATATTTGCGGTAGTAAATGGTGAAGTCATGAAAGTCCCTGAAAAAAGGATCCAATTCGTCTAATCGGAACTTCTTATAATATTGCCGTAGGTCAACTTGCTCCTCGTCCAGGGAAGAGGTAACATAAAGTTCCTTGATAGGGACGCCGCACTCCTCCCGATCAAATAGCGCCTGTTTGTAATCTTCCAGAAATTCGCAATGTTGCTCTATAATGTTGTTCAGCTGATTGAACTGCCGCTCCAGTTGAATGGCGTCCAGACTGCGGTTTAGTTCCTTGTAGGCATCTATGGAATTGATCTGATGGGACAGCTTACGATAAAGCTCTTTGCGGTCGAACCTAAAATCATGCACCAGCGCGGTAAACGGAGCAAAACCTTGATCCTTGAGCCTTTTAAATACGACATCCAGCGCGGCTTTTTTTTGTGAGACCACCAATACCTTTTTTCCTCGGGCACTGAAATCTGCCACTAAATTACAGATTAACTGCGACTTGCCCGTACCTGGAGGCCCCTGGACTACACAGGACTCCCCCGCCCTAACTGCCTTCATAATCTCCTCTTGGCTGGCATCAATGGGAAAGGTATTGAAGAGATTTTGATCATGGCACTTGGCAACTGCTTCGTCGATGGCAAATTTTTCCGCAAAAAAGTGTTCCATATCCTCCTGCGGACTCAGCTTTAACTGCTCGTAATCATTGATCAAAAAGGAAGCCTGCTGTGAAAACTGCCCTAAAACCGCATAAGGTTTCAGCTTCAGCAAACCGATGTGTTGTTCTTTTTCAAAGTCAATTCTTTCAGTATCTGTAAAAAAATCCAATTTATCTCCCAGAAGTTCCTGATTGAAATTAAGCGTCAGCGCCTCATTCAGATAGTGATAAAGCTGAACCCTGAATTCTTTTGGGTCACGAGAAAAATCCTCTATAGGCCTTTCAAGCCATTCCTGATCCAACTGGATATTGTAGGCATGGGCATAAGCCAGCAAAAAGGCTTTGTTAAGGAAAGGTTGGTCACCTGCTGACTTGCTCATATACCAGCCACCATCCTCTTTGACCAAGATCACCGGAAAAAATATCAAGGGACAGCGGACCAATTGCCCATTAATTAATTTACCCTCCACGAAAGGCCAACCTACAAAAACATTCTTTTCCCCAGACTCCTCCTCTACCAGCTTGATATGTTGTTGCAACCTTTTTAGCCGCTGAGACAGCAGGTTGACATTTTTGTCCCGGGCATCAGCGTATTCAATTAACGGAATCTTTTTCTTCCTTCCCAGGAGTTCGGTGATGTAAAAAAAAGAGGGATGGTTGTTCAGAAAGTGAAAGTCCTTCAGGTCAATCATCTGGGAGCTGATCAACTTAGGCAAAAAAATCGACCTGTTTTTGCCTGACAGATCAATCAACCTGTTCAGATAAACCTGAAAAACATCCTTTAACATATATTTTTTTACTTAAAGGGAGAGTCTTTTTCTTTGGCCATGTGGTTGTATACTACTTTGTCCATAATGCCGGGAACCCATTTATTCAAAAAAGAAGCCAGTTTGCCCTCCCTCGTAAGCACTAAATCCCTTTTCTTTTTCAAGGTAGCCTTGAGAATTTCTGCCGCTACTTCGTCAGAGGTCATCATCTTATTTTCTTCCCGTGGGGATTCACTTTGAGTAGATCCATCCGCCAAAAGTGCATTTTTCCGGATATTTGATGCTGTAAATCCAGGGCAGGCTACCAAGACGTGAACGCCTTTTTTCATTACCTCGGTCCTTAAGGACTCGAAGAATCCGTTCATCGCATACTTGCTGGCCGTGTACGCCGTACGGGCCGGAGTACCCCTGAAGCCGTTTACCGAAGAGATGGCTACAATAGCGCCTTTGTTATTTAACACTTCCTCCAAGCAATATTTAGTGGCATACACGGCACCCCAAAAGTTAGTGTCCATCACTTTTCGGAATACCTCCAGATCCAGATCCTGGAATAATGCCCGCATCGATATGCCTGCG
This sequence comes from Cyclobacteriaceae bacterium, assembly GCA_035303945.1. Classification (GTDB taxonomy): domain Bacteria; phylum Bacteroidota; class Bacteroidia; order Cytophagales; family Cyclobacteriaceae; genus DATGMS01. The sequence goes on along the minus strand of DATGQZ010000008.1, from coordinate 6,633 downwards.
TTATTAATCAAAATGTCGATCTTCCCAAAATGTGCTATGACTTCCTTCGCCATACGCTTGTTGTCTTCTTCGCTTCCCGCTTCTGCCAGTACGCCAAAGCAAGCGATTCCTTCGTGCTGAAGCGCACTGAGGGTATGGTTGATTTTTTCCTGATTGCGCCCGGTAATAGCAACTTTGGCTCCTTGTCGTCCGAAAATTTTGGCGCAAGATTCACCTATGCCTGAGGTACCTCCCGTAATCAGGACTACTTTATTGTGTATGCTCATTTGATGATTATGCTTTGAACCTAAATATAACAATTCAATTGGCCTGCGCCCAAATTTTATTCCTCCACAGGCTTAGCTTTAACGCCCGCAATTTTAATAAAATTCGTAATTTTGCGGCCTATGTCGAGAAAATTAAAGAATCATATCCTAGAAAACCTTCGGGTGGAACGGATTGCTGCTGAAGGGAAAAGTGTGGCACATTATGAGGGTAAGGTGGTATTTATAGCCAACGTTGCTCCTGGAGACTTGGTGGATGTACGGGTGACCCGTGGCAAAAGCAGTTTTATGGAGGCGGAAGTGGTCAAATTCCATGAATTTTCCACAGAGCGTGTTACTCCGTTTTGTGAACATTTCGGGGTATGTGGTGGCTGCAAATGGCAACATATCAACTATGAAACCCAGCTCGACTTTAAAAGACAACAGGTGGTGGATCAGTTCGAGCGCATTGCCAAAGTGCCTATTCCTGAAGTAAGACCTATTCTCGGCTCAAGCAATGATCGGTACTATAGAAATAAGCTGGAATTTACTTTTTCCAATAACCGCTGGCTTACCTATGATCAAATTGCCTCAGGACAGGAATTCAGCAGAAACGCATTGGGATTTCACATCCCCAAACGCTTCGACAAAATCGTGGATATCCAACACTGCTATTTGCAAGGGGGGGCATCCAACGACATTCGTAATCAGCTCAGAGCATTTGCGCTCGACAATCATATCAGCTTTTATGATATCAGAGAGCAAAAAGGCGTGCTTAGAAATCTGATTGTCCGTACCACCGGCGCAGGAGAAACCATGGTCATTGTCCAATTTGGAGAGGATAATCCAGAGGCAATAGAAAAAGTAATGGCTTTCTTAAAGGATAGCTTTCCGGAAATTACCTCGTTGCTCTATATTATCAACCTGAAGAAGAACGAGACCTTTTTTGATCAAGAGGTGTTGACCTACGCAGGGCAGGACTTTATAACAGAAACAATGGAAGATCTGGAGTTTAGAGTTGGTCCCAAATCCTTTTACCAAACTAATTCTGAACAGGCATACGTTCTTTATAAAGTAGCGCGGGATTTTGCAGATCTACAAGGCGGAGAAGTCGTTTACGATCTTTATACCGGCACCGGTACGATCGCTAACTTTGTGGCTAAGAAAGCCAAGCAGGTAATCGGCATTGAATACGTAGAAGCCGCCATAGAAGATGCAAAACTTAACGCACACGTTAATGATCTCGGTAATACTTTATTTTATGCTGGAGACATGAAGGATGTGTTTAACGAGGAATTTATGTCCAGCCACCCCGCGCCTGACGTCATTATCACCGATCCGCCAAGAGCAGGCATGCATGACGACGTGGTCAAAATGCTTTTGAACCTTGCAGCACCTAAGATCGTCTATGTCAGTTGTAATCCTGCCACACAAGCCAGAGATGTCGCGATGTTGGCCGAAAAATATGATGTAGCTGCCATACAGCCGGTAGATATGTTTCCCCAGACTTTCCATGTAGAAAATGTCGTACTACTAACTAAAAGAGAGGCATGAGAGACGAAAACGATCCAGAATTAAACGGAAAATATTTAGGAACCATTACCAAGGATTTCGTTAAGGTATGTGATACCTTAAAGGAGGCTTCGTATCAGGTAAGAAGTAGAAAATTCTCCGACTATCCCATATTTCCCATCAGTAGGACCGAGCAGCCTATTGGGCAGTTACTGCTCGGCAACCATGAGTTAAAGATCGACTGGAACTATTATATCACCTATCTCGATGAATTTATACAGCGGAAATTGATTGATGAGGATGCGGTTGAAGATTTCCAGAAGAACTACAAAGATCCTGATGAATTCTGCTGCCTTTTTGTAGTCGATCAGGATTTCACCAGTTTCGTCTATATCCCTTATCCGAATGATTGATGGATAAATGTTTATGGCGTTGTTAGGGTGTTGTATTATTCATGAGGAATAAGTTGAAGGTTGAGAAAGTTCATAAGTTGAAGCGTTGACTATCCAAACTTATAAACTCGTTCAATTGTAAACCCTCAACAATCGTATTACTCAACTTAAAATCAAAAATGCTTCCACCCCTGTGCCTTTAGCTCTACTGCTGTCTGGCTTTTGGTTACTAGATACCGGCCTTCTTTTTTTTCGGTAATATGGCCAATAAAGTGGATATCGGGGTGCTTTTGCAGCTTCGGAAAATCTTTTTGATCAATGGTGAAAACCAATTCATAATCCTCCCCGCCATTCAAAACGCAGGTAATCGGATCGATGTTAAATTCCACAGCAGTATCGAAAGTCTGCTTGTCAATGGGAAGCTTGTCTTCGTAAATCAAAACCCCCACCTCCGACTGCTTGCAGATATGAAACAGTTCAGAAGTTAAACCATCTGAGACGTCCATCATGCTGGTGGGTATGACGTCGAGGTCTTCCAGTTCATGGATAATGTCCATTCGTGCATCCGGACGCAGCTGCCTCCCCGTGACATAAGTGTAACTTTCCAAATTCGGTTTCATATTTGGATCAGCCATAAAAACCTGCTTTTCCCGCTCCAGCACTTGTAGTCCGATATAAGCACCTCCCAAATCTCCGGTGACGCAGACAATGTCATTGAGTTTGGCACCTGAACGGTACACCACCCTGCCCTTTTCTACTTCTCCGATAGCCATTACCGAAATCACCAAACCCGATCTGGAGGAAGTGGTATCGCCTCCTACTACATCCACATTATAGTGTTCGGCAGCGGCATTGACTCCGGCGTAGATAGCCTCTACCGCTTCCACTGAAAAACGATTGGATATTGCAATACTCACGGTGATATGTTTAGGAATGGCATTCATGGCCGCTACATCAGAAACATTCACCGCCACAGCCTTAAACCCCAGGTGATGTAGTGGCATATAAGACAAGTCAAAATGCACTCCCTCCAGCAGCAGGTCCGTGGTGACCACCTTCACCTTGTCTCCGACATCGAGCACTGCAGCATCGTCCCCTACTCCTTTCAGGGTATCCGCGTGTTTGATCTTTATGCTTTTGTTTAGCTGGTCGATCAAGCCAAACTCGCCTAGATCTGCTATCTCTGTTCTCTTTTCGCTCATGTCTTTAGTATTAGGTATCTTATTCACTATCTTAATCCCTCAGTCTCTCCTTGCCTTGTCCTGGCACAATTCCACCAATACCCCATTGGTTGACTTTGGATGCAAAAATACGACTAATTTATTATCCGCCCCCACCTTTGGTTCTTCATTAAGGATGTCAAAACCTTCCTCTTTCAATCTTTGGACCTCCTTTCTGATGTCCTCCACTTCAAATGCGATATGGTGAATCCCCTCCGACTTTCTATCTATAAACTTTGCTATGGGACTTTCAGGCCTTGTTGCTTCCAACAATTCGATTTTGGTATCTCCCAAGGCAAAGAAGACCGTTGTCACCCCCTCCTCTTGAACTTCCTCCTCTTTATAGCTTTCTCTGCCCAAGAGCTTGGCGAATAGACGTTTGGACGCTTCAAGATCACGCACGGCAATACCCAGATGTTCTACTTTCCTCATGGCTTTTTAATTTGTATATTTGCAAGTTGAATTATTTCAACAGGAAAGATGTTAAATCTTGACTGAAAATATCCGAAAAATATAAAAATATGATCATTGTCTCAGATAAAGCAAAGGACCGTATCCTCGAGCTGAAGCAAGAGGAAAACAGGGCAGAAAATGAAAACATCCGGGTTTCGGTGAAAGGTGGGGGCTGCTCAGGTTTGATGTATGATTTGGGTTTTGACAGCACCCTTTCAGATACAGATCACGTATTTGAAGATAAAGGGGTGAAAATCATAGTTGACAGAAAAAGTCTACTTTACCTGGCGGGAACCACATTGGAATTTTCCGACGGATTGAACGGCAAAGGTTTCCAATTTGTGAACCCGAATGCATCAAGAACTTGCGGATGCGGGGAAAGTTTTTCCATATAAGATATAAACGGCCTCACGGGCCGTTTTTTTTTATTTTTTAGAGGCATCTCTTAAAATTTAAGATTTTTTAACATTCTCTTCCTATTAGGTATTAAAAAAATTAAATTTGCACCTCCTTATCTGTCTAATAATCAGGTAGGGAAACGTGCTTTTCAGCATCTTATTTATTGTCGACCTGAGGTCTGTGGTAGCCGCATGGAGAGACCACCACGCTCCTCTTTTAAAACCTATTACCTATGAAAAAAACCTTACTCGGCGTTTGGATGCTATTCCTGTTGGTTAGCGCAAGTTCATTCGCACAAACCCGTACTGTCACCGGTGTGGTGATATCCGGGGAAGACGATCTTCCTTTACCAGGAGTGAATGTCAGCGTTGCAGGTACCGCACGTGGTACTATTACCTCTATCGATGGTGACTACTCCATCGAGGTGGCCAGCACCGACACGCTGCAGTTTTCTTTTATCGGTTTTACCACCGTTAAAAGATTCGTGGGAAACCAAAATAACATCAATGTAAGATTAGAGGTAGACACCAAGACACTGGGTGAAATCGTTGTGGTGGGTTATGGCTCGCAGGAGAAGAAAGAACTCACAGGTGCGGTGGCGCAGCTTGACGCCAGAAGCTTTGAAAACACCTCCATCGCCAGTCTTGACCAAGCCATGCAAGGTAGAATTGCGGGGGTGCAGATTTCACAAAACTCCGGTACGCCGGGTGGAGGAATTTCCGTAAGGGTAAGGGGTTCATCTTCGATCTCTGCCTCTAACCAACCTTTGTATGTCGTAGATGGTATTCCCGTAAACTCAGGCGACCCTTCCCATCCAGAGATGGATTTTGGTGGGCAATCTGCCAGCGCCATCAATGACATCAACCCCTCGGATATCGCTTCTATTGAAGTATTGAAAGATGCGGCGGCAGCCGCGATTTATGGATCTAGAGCCGCAAATGGTGTGGTTTTGATTACCACAAAACGAGGTTCTGCCAACCAAACACGCATCAACTTCAATGCTTATGCCGGTGTTCAGGATTATTGGAAGCAACCCAAAATGTTGAACTCACAGCAATATTTAGAATTAGCAGAAGAAGCTTTTGCTGACTGGGGAATGACTGCTGAGGATTTTCTGGATGACTATTACGGTGGCCTACCTTTTGACGAAAGTACTGATACCGATTGGGTGGACGAAGTATCCCGATCAGCAAGTATCCAAAATTATGATCTTTCCATTACGGGAGGCAACGACAGAACACAGTTCTTCCTGTCCGGAAGCTACTTTGATCAAAAGGGCATCATCATTGGCAGCCGCTTCCAAAGATTCACCACCAGAATTAACCTGGATCATCAATTTAATGACAGACTAAGTGTAGGGACCAGCACACAACTTTCCCGCTCTATCAATACGCGCATTGTTAGTGACAACACCCTTAATGGCCCATTTGCCAACTCTCTAGCCGCTTCACCCCTTTGGAAAGTAAAAAACGAGGACGGAACGTATACCCATCCTCAATACTATTACCCGAACCCTGTTGCAGTAGGTCTGGAGAATGATAACGTAGGTGTTTCCCTAAGGGCAATTACCAGTGGTTTCGCAACCTATCAGCTCGTTGAAGGTTTAAAAATTACCGGACGTGTAGCTGCTGACGTGCTGAACTATCAGGAGCGTAATTATATACCAAGCACCTATCCAGGTTCTTTTGCGGGCCCCACCAATGGCTTCGGCATGAATGCCTCCAATACCAGGCTGAAATACGTCACCGAAGCTTTTGCGGAGTATCAAAAAGATTTTGGCGATCATTCCCTGCAAGCTGTAGCAGGTGCCAACTGGGAAAACAATGACTTCAGTGAAACCTTTGTGGAAGGAGAAGGCTTCCCTGGCGATATCTTTAGATACCTTGGCGCTGCTGCTGTCATCAACGGCGGAGGTGACAATGTAGAGGGCTATGGCATTCTTTCCTACTTCGGAAGAGCCAACTATGCCTTTAAAGACAAATACCTGTTGAGTGCGAGCTTTAGAGCGGATGCATCCTCCCGATTTGGCGAAAACAACCGTTGGGGATATTTCCCGGCTGTCTCCTTGGGTTGGAGAATCGTGGATGAACCCTTTATGGAAGACCAAACCGTATTCACCGACCTGAAATTGCGAGGCTCTTACGGTCTGACAGGTAACCAAGAATTTGGAAACTTCAACTATCTAAGTTTGTATGGTCCTGTAAATTACCAGAACAATCCAGCTTTGGCGCCTGTACGTTTAGGAAATCCAGACCTGAAGTGGGAATCTACTTCTCAAACTAATATTGGGGTGGACTTTGCAGTACTCAATGGACGCGTTTCTTTGTCTGCTGATTATTACATCAAGAAAACGGATGACTTGATTTTCAACCGTCCAATTCCTACCCAGAACGGCTTTGCTTCCTACACCTCCAA
>DATGQZ010000007.1:0-238965 GCA_035303945.1 Cyclobacteriaceae bacterium | reverse complement strand
AAAGAATTAGAATTTCAAATAGAATTCCTTGATATTGGGAACCACATTCTCTTTTTTTGTGGAAAACTTGAATTTTATTTAACCCCCTCCTGGATGCTCAGTGACAGACCCGATATTTTTGACCAGCTGCTATATCATTCCAAAGATTTCTTCTTAGTGCTAAACGAAGATTTAACCATTCTAGAAGCAAACGTAGCAGTACAGCAGTTGTTGGGTTATCAGAAGGAGGGCTTGTATGGACTACCCCTTGTAACGTTGATAAGTAGGGGACAACAGAAATTGGTTCGTCAAGCGTTTGCACAGGTTAAGGATGAAAAGATCTCTACTCCATTTTCAGCTGAGACCGCTACTGCTGAGAACAAGACAATCAAGCTTGCGTATCGGGCTACTTGGTCAAAAGATGACAATGTCTTCTATGTTAAAGTCGAGACAACAACGGCGATTCAGCCTATAGTTGCAGAAAAAGAGCTTTTTCAGTATATGTTTATGGATAATCCCGTTCCGATGGTGATATGGGATTTTGACACGCGGAAGTTTTTAGACTGTAATATTCAGGCGCTTCAGATGTATGGCTACAACCGGGAGGAGTTTTTAAATCTTGACATCACGCAAATCCGACCTAAGGAAGATATCCCGCTTATACTCGCTGCAACGGCATCGGAAGAGGCCTATCTTAATGTTAACAAGAGATGGCGTCATCTTAACAGTAAAGGTGAAATTTTACATGTAGACACATCTACAAAAATCATCAATTACAAAGGACGAAGGGCCGCATTGGTTCATTTGAACGACGTGACCGCAAAAGTAGAAGCAGAAGAGGAGTTGCTCAAGGCATACAAGAAGGTCTCTGATTATAAATTTGCCTTGGATGAATCCAGTATAGTGGCCATAACCGATGCTAAGGGCATCATCACCTACGTCAATGATAATTTTTGCCGCATCTCCCAATACAGTAGGGAAGAATTAATAGGCGCAAATCATAATATTGTCAGATCGGACTTCCATGACGCCAGCTTCTTCCAGAACTTGTGGCAAACAATATCTCAAGGAGAGGTATGGAGGGGTGAAATTAAGAATCGTGCAAAAGACGGTTCCCATTATTGGGTTGATGTAACGATTGTTCCTTTTGTAGACGATGGGAATAAGCCTTACCAATATATGGCGGTTAGGTTTGATATTACCGAGAAAAAGAGAAGTGAGGAGAACATTCTTATAAAAACAAAATTGCTTTCAGCTATAGCTGCGGTGATTAGTACTTTATTTCAGTACGAGAATTGGGAAGATGCGCTCGATGCCAGCTTCGGCATCGTTGGTAACGCTATTAAAGTAGACCGCGTGTATTATTTCGAGAACTACTTTGATCCTAAGACACACGAAGGTTTTGCCAATCAAAAACTGGAATGGACGGCACGTTCTGCACATGCCCAATTAGACAACCCGGATCTGCAAAATCTTCCCTTTACGTTAATCGAGGATTTTATAGAACCTCTAAGCCGGAACCGACCATTTAAGGCGATCATCAGTCAAATGCCTGATGGTGCAACAAAAGATATCCTTATCGCACAAGATATCAAATCGATCTTAGTACTGCCGATATTTCTCAAGGGGACATTTTATGGATTTATTGGTTTTGATGACTGTATGCAGGAGAGGGAGTGGAGAGAGGATGAAATCTCCTTCTTGAAAACGCTTAGCTCAAAACTCACTTCCGCCATAGAGAAACGGAGAAATATGCTGGAGTTGCAGGATACCCTGATAGAGAAAAGCCATATTTTGGAGAGTATCGGTGACGCTTTTTTTGCGGTTGACAAACGGTGGGTGGTTACCTATTGGAACAAACGGGCTGAGACAATCTTAGGCGTCAATAAGAATGCAATTTTGGGTCATAACCTTTGGGAGATCTTTAAAGAGGAAGAGCACTCGGTATTCTTTAATCATTATGGCAGGGCCATGCAGGGATCTACCCCTGTTCATTTTGAAATTTATTACGACACTCTAAGTATTTGGCTGGAGGTCAGCGCCTATCCCTCTCCTTCAGGTTTGTCGATATTCTTTAAGGATATCAGCAACAGGAAAGAAAGCGAAGAACGTCTTAAAAAGATAAATAAGGAACTGGCGCTTTCAAATTCAGAACTGGAGCAGTTTGCCTTTGTTGCATCGCATGACCTACAGGAGCCATTGCGGATGATCACCAGTTTTCTCTCACAACTGGAAAAAAGATATGGAGAGCTCTTGGATGATCGGGCAAAGAAGTACATTTATTTTGCTACAGACGGGGCAAAGCGGATGCGGAATATCATTCTGGATCTTTTGGAATTTTCTAAGGTCGGAAGGACGAAGGAGGATAAGCAGCTGGTTTCTGTAGACCTATTGTTAGAAGAGGTGATTGGTTTAAACCGAAAGCTTATACAGGAAAAGAAAGCAACAGTTGTCTGGGAAAAAGGCCAGCCTGAACTATATACGTACAAGAGTCCTATACGCCTTCTTTTCAACAACTTAATTAATAACGGCTTAAAATACCAAGCAAAAGGCGCAATTCCCGAGATTAGGATTGCTTCCAAAGAATTACCCCATGGATGGCATTTTACTGTTTCAGACAATGGCATTGGAATTGATTCCGGATATTTTGAAAAGATATTTACCATCTTTCAACGATTGCACACGAAAGAGGAATATTCAGGGACTGGGGTAGGTCTAGCGATCTGCAAAAAAATTATTGAGAATCTAGAAGGCGAAATTTGGGTCACCTCAGAGCTTGGGAAAGGCAGCGATTTCCATTTTATAATACCTAAGTAACGGTGAGTTTTAAATTTTTGATTAAGTTAGTCTCTTGATAACGGTTAAAAATTCACTGACCGTCACAGAAGATAAGAAATTTATGAAGTCTATACACATCCTATTGATAGAAGATAATGAAGGTGATATACTCTTAACCAAAGAAGCTTTTGAGGATGCGAAGATTCTTAATCAATTGAGCATTGCCAGAGACGGACAGCAGGCAATTCAGTTTCTTGAAAAGCAGGAGCCCTATACCAATGTGGATACACCTGATTTGGTCCTGCTTGATGTAAATCTTCCCAAACGCAATGGACATGAGGTCCTGCAATACATAAAGACGAGCAAAAATTTAAAGCATATACCGGTAATTATGCTCACTACATCCATTTCTGAGAAGGATATTGCCATGTCGTATGAGAATCACGCCAATTGCTACATTACCAAGCCCGTCGAGGTGGAGGATTTTTTAAATGTGGTGTCCAGTATAGAGGATTTTTGGATTAAAATTGTCCAGTTGCCAACCAAAACAGCCATCGATGGATAAAGAAGATCGCTTGCTTGACCTTTTGGTCGTCGAAGATAACGGTGGCGACCTGTTGCTGATTGAGGAGTTTTTATTTGAAAAGATAAACAGTCCCTTTATTCAAGAAGCCAGAACTTTTAGTGAAGCCAAGCATTTTCTGGAAAGCGGGAAGCAATTTGACGCGATTTTACTGGATTTGTCTTTGCCGGACAAAAGCGGCGAGGAGCTCCTAGATGAAATTGTCAAAATTGCGGCATCTATACCCATTATTGTATTAACTGGGTACGCCGATATATCTTTTGGGATCAAATCTCTTTCTTTAGGCATTGCTGATTATCTACTAAAAGATGAGCTGACAGCCACTTCATTGCACAAGAGCATCCTTTATAGTATTGAGAGAAAGGAAGTGGCCCGGCATTTAAAGGATTCTGAAAAGCGATACCGGGATCTCTTCCATCTTAGCCCTCAGCCTATGTGGCTTTATGACGTGCAGCATTTGCAGTTTCTAGACGTCAACAAGTCTGCTGTGGAGCAGTATGGCTATAGCAAGGATGAATTTCTTTCGATGAAAATTCAAGATGTCGTGCTTTCCGAGGATGATGAAGAGGTCAAAGAAGAAATCAAAAAGCTGAAAGAAGCCTTACCGCCTTCTTCTCATAAGGTTTTTCATCACAGAAAAAAAAATGGCGAAATCATTACCGTTGAGATTCAAAGTAATATTGTTGACTTTAAGGGACGTAAAGCGGAAATTGTTCTGGCGCATGACATCACCGAAAGAATCAATTTTATTCGGGATATTGTAGATAAAAATAAGCGACTGCAAGAAATTGCATGGATCCAATCCCATGTAGTGAGAGCTCCTCTAGCGCGTCTGATGGGGCTGGTTAATGCGATAAGTGATACCGTCGATGATCATAAAGATTATCAAAAGCTCTATCATCTCATCATGAAATCTGCAAATGAGTTGGATGATATTATTCGGGATATAGCGCAAAAGGCTGATAAGATCCAAGTCAGTGAGACTGCAAGTGACAATGGCAGTTCTTGACCGGTAGGTTTTTCTATATGTATGATGATAACACTCTTATAAAGTCAATCTTGCATGGACTGGATCAATGTAATGGGCTATCTAGCCGGAACATGTACTACATTAGCCGTCATTCCTCAGATTTACAAAGCTTCAAAGTCCCGCGAAGCAGAAAATGTATCGCTAAAAACCTACCTTGTCTTGTTGACGGGCCTTGGTCTTTGGTTTTTTTACGGCTTAGGGATTGAAGATCTTCCTATCATGCTATTTAACGGCATAGCCTTTCTTTTAAATGCCTATATGGTTTATCTCATAGTAAAGCATGGCCGAAGAAAATAAGACATAGTTGGTATTGATCAATTATGTCCTAAGTTCGTCATTTGAGCATTAATCGGCCTTGTCATGCAGTTTGCCCAACTCTTGATCAATAGTCCAAAGGCCAGTGCCGCTTTCCCCGATAATGTCAAATAATTCCAGTGCCCGTCTCGCCAATGTTTCCTCTTCCCGCTGCTCCGTCACATACCATTGCATAAAGCTGAAGGTGGCAAAATCTTTAACAGTAAAGCAGTGATCTACAATCTGGTTGATAGACTTGGTGACTTGAATTTCATGTTCCAATACCTGCTCGAAAACTTCCCGTAAAGAGTTGAAATGATGCTTGATGCCAGTGATTTCTGGCTGAATAGCATGGCCGCCCGCTTCATTAATATAGCGAATAAGCTTCAGCATATGCTGCCTTTCTTCATCGGAATGTTCATAAAGGTAGCGGGCTGCATGAGCATAACCCTTCATGTCACACCAAGATGCCATTGAAAGATAGTAGGCGGAGGATTTTCCTTCCATCTCTACCTGCTGGTTTAGTACTGCTTCTGTGTCATGCAAGAGCGACCGCTTCAGCGTAACAATTTCTTTGTCTGTGAGTTTCATGTCTTGAGGTTTAATACAAACTTAATCAAAGTTTTTGTCCGCAGTCACTGCGCAAGGCTTTTTGATGGAAATTTGTAATTAGTACAAATAAAGGGACGCTGTCTTTTCCTATGGAACAAGGATGCGGATCCAAGCTTTTTGATACAAAGCACCTTTAGAGGTACAATATTTTTTAACTTGCAGCCACTTTGTCAAGGGTAAATAAAAAAAGCGTTTTATTTATCGACAAAGGGTATTTTACATACTATAAACTTTATCCATGAAAGTAATTGCACTCATACCTGCCCGAATGGGAGCTACGCGTTTTCCTGCCAAGCTTGTTGCAGATCTTTGCGGAAAACCTCTGATCGCCAGAACTTACTTAAGTACCATAGCTACCGGTGTATTTGACGATGTAATGGTGGTTACTGACCATGAGGATATTGCTGCTATTATTGAAGCTGAGGGAGGTAAGGTGTTTATCAGTCAGCAAGAACACCAAAGTGGCTCGGATAGAATTGCTGAAGCAGTTCGGGATATGCAGGTGGATGTTGTGGTCAATGTTCAAGGAGATGAGCCATTTCAGGATCGACAGTCACTTCAGGATTTGGTACAGGTATTTAGCGATGATCAGGTGGAGGTGGCGTCTATGATGAGCCCAATAGCGGACGTTGCCCAAGTAGAAAATCCTAACGTGGTAAAAGTAGTAGTAGACAAGCAGGATTTTGCCCTTTACTTCAGCCGCTCGCCTTTGCCTTACAGGAGGGACCTGGAGGTAGTGGTGCCTGTTTACAAGCACATAGGTATATATGCTTACAGAAAAAAAACCTTGCTGAAATTTACCCAATTGGATAAATCCTTACTAGAAAAAGTTGAGATGTTGGAGCAACTCCGCTTGTTAGAAAACGGGATCCGCATCAAAATGATTGAAAGCCAACACCAAGCAGTAGCAGTAGATACCGAGCAGGATTTGGAGAAGGCAGTAGCCTATTTTTCCGAGTATTACAACAAGAAGTAACTATTCATTGATAAAGTTGAGGGTATGAACAGCCACCATTCCGGCTGTTTCCGTTCTCAACCTGCTTTTTCCCAATGAACAAGATGAAAAACCGTGAGCAGAAGCCTCCTCAATTTCTTCTTTTGAAAAATCTCCCTCAGGTCCGATCAGTATGACGTATGATGCATCTTTAGCGGCCTGAGCCGCCAAACTCCTGTTTTCATGATCGACGTAGGCGATAAATTTTTGACAATCCTTGATGTCTTTTGAGGTGATAAAGCTTTTGAAATCTATCTGACCGTTCAACTTCGGCTTCCAAGATTTAAGACTTTGTTTACAGGCAGCAATGATCTTCTTCTCAAGACGATCTAATTTCAAAAAAGCTTTCTCCGTATGGACTGTATTGAGGAAGGTGATTTCGTGACAGCCAATCTCGGTTACTTTTTCCACCATCCATTCTAGCCGTTCCTGATTTTTGGTGGGCGCAATGGCGAGGTGTATGTAATAACTTTCTCTGTCAATCTGTACTTTTTCCAGCACCCTTAGGCGTGATTTTTTAGGATGAGCTTCTTCAATACGGCAAGTATAGCATCCGCCTTGGCCATCGGTAAAATGAACAATGTCTCCTGTTGATTTTCGGAGAACCTTCGTAAGATGTTTGGATTCCTCGGCGTTCAGTTCAAACTGTGCTTGGGACATTTCCTCCTGAAAAAAAAGCTGCATAAGCATGAAATTGATAACAATTCCAAAGGTAGAGAGAAATAGCCGAAGAATGAAGGGCGCATTTTCAGCCCTTTAAAAAGCATTTTTTTTCAGTTAAAAAAATGTTTCGTCAGATAATTTCAAGTCAGTGGGTGGTTTTTGTTTACTATTTATCCTATTTTTACTATTCGCAAGAAAGGTCTTGTGTAACGCGATCACAAAAAAAGCTGTTTAATGAAGAATATACTAGTCATAGACGATGAATTGTCGATGTGTACATTGTTGGAAAAGTTTCTATCGAAGAATGGCTTCAATGTAGAATCCACGATTTCCGGCAAGCAGGGGATACATCTAATGAAGAATAAATTTTATGATGTAATCTTGTGCGATTACCGCCTAACTGATATTACAGCAGAAGAGTTATTTGAAGAAATAAAGAAGAATAGCACAAATTCGGTGGTGATTTTCATCACTGGATATGCTAATCTTAATATTGCCGTTAACCTGATCAAGGAAGGTGCATACCATTACTTGGCAAAGCCCCTTAATCCCGATGAATTGTTGGACATTATCAACAAATCATTGTCAGCCGAAAGGCCAGCTCCTTTGAAGCCCAAAGCGCCAAGCAGGGAGGTGGTCGCTGCTGGAGATACCGAGGAATCTCGACCTTTAGAGGATTACGTCTATGGGAACAGTCCGGCTTCGAAAAAAATGCTGGAATACGTGCGGTTGGTAGGGCCCACCAACTATACCGTCATTATTGAAGGTGAAACCGGTACCGGTAAAGAATCTCTTGCGAGGTTAATCCATATGGAGAGTAATCGAAAGCACAAACCTTTTATGCCAATCGACTGCGGTAGTTTGTCCAAAGAAATCGCTGCCAGTGAGCTTTTCGGACATGAAAAAGGAGCCTTTACTGGTGCTGTAGCTGCCAAAGCGGGAGTGTTTGAACTTGCTGAAGGTGGTACAGTATTCCTGGATGAGATTGCCAATCTTTCCTTGGATATTCAGATGGCCTTGTTGAGAGCCTTACAGGAAAAAGTCATCAGAAGGGTAGGGAGTTTAAAAGAGATTCCTGTGGACGTAAGAATCATTGCTGCTACGAACGAAAATCTCTTCGACAACACCGGTACCAGCAAATTTAGAGAGGATTTGTATTACCGTCTGAACGAATTTACCCTGAAGGCGCCACCGTTAAGGGAGAGAATCGATGATTTGCCACTCTTCATCGATTACTTCTTGGAAAAAACCTGCAATGAACTTGAAATTGAAATACCCGCTGTATCTGAAGAGGTTCGGGGATATCTAATGAGGTACGATTGGCCGGGAAATATTCGGGAACTCAGGAACGTGATCAGAAGGGCTTGCTTACTGACCGGAAAAAATGGGGTAATTGAGAAAGAAGTACTTCCTGATCAAATCGCTTCTGCAGGAAAAGCTGCACCAAAGGAAGTGTCCATAGATATGCCCAACACTGCTGATTTGGATCTTAAGTCAGCCTCCATGTTGGCAGAAAGCAAACATATTCTAGAGACACTGGACAAAGTCCATTACAATAAAACTTTAGCCGCTAAACTGCTGAACATCGACAGAAAGACGCTTTACAGCAAATTAAAAATGTTCAACATAAAGGTTTGATAGGAATTGGGGTATGTTTTTTGGTTATGTTTTAGCACAACCAAAAAACATACTTTTATGAGTGATTCCACATCGATGACGCCATTGTCCGTAGTAATGGCCAATTTAGCCAAGAAAGGATTTGATAAAGAGTTTAAGATCAATCGCGAAGGAGCGAGATTAGACGGCCATGATCGCGTATATCAGCCCCACGATCTTTGGATTCTGAAAGTTTACCGTTTTGAAGGAGAATCAGATCCAGCAGATATGGCTGCTTTGTATGCCATTGAGACGACCGATGGTTATAAAGGCTTCGTCTTGAACGCCTACGGGACCTACTCCGACCAGGACCAAAAGCATTACGACGATTTCATCATGAACGTTCAGATAGAGAAGGAGGACAGGCTTGAGGACAATGTCTGAAAAAATGCTATAAGGGAGGGGTGAAGAAACGTTCTGCCACTTGCAGTAGTCTCAGCGTTCCCTGTTTCTTATACTGGTGCTTTTCCATTCTTTCTAGGATATTGACTAAGGTCTTCACCGCTTCTAAAATATAGTCCCCTTTGTTCAACATCACACATTCTGACCTTGCTGACATAGCCGCATCTGTAATTTCTGCACGTGCGGCTATGCCTTTTTTAGCCAGCGTTTCAAGGACTTGTGTAGCCCAAATATTGGGAATTAACGCCGCTTCACAAAGCCATAGAATTTGTTCCTGAACCTCTGAAAGTCGTTCTACTCCCAGTTCAACAGCCAAATCTCCCCGTGCTGTCATCACGCCTAGGCTTGCGCTTCTCATTCCCTGGAGGATAAGAGAGGGAAGGTTATTGAAGGCTTCCTTATTTTCAATTTTAAGTACCAAGCCGATGTCGCCCTTGTTCAATTTTCCCAGCTCTTCTTGGAGCATTTGTATGTCTTTCGTTTTTCGAACGAAGGAGAGGCCTATGATGTCAGCATGTGCTGTCACAAAGGGAAGATTGTCCAAGTCTTCTTTGGTCAGTGAAGCCAAACGCAGATTGGTTTCAGGAAGATTGATGCCCTTCTTCTCCCTTAGTTTCCCTCCTTTGGGATTGGTTTTAGTAATTCGTATCGCAAGATATTTCCTGCACTTGCCTTCAATTACACCGCTGATTTTGCCATCATCAAACCAAATGCTGTCCCCTTGTTCCACATCGTCAAAAATTTCGGTCACGGCGCAGGAAGCGATGGCGATTTTTCCGTCAGTATTAGCAAGACTAGCCTCATCAAAATGCGAATCTTTATAGAGGTGCATCAAGTCTCCAGCATGCAAAAGTAGATGGTTCTTCTTGCCCGCTGCTTTTATCCTGCTGGTCCGTATCTTTGGGCCGGCGAGATCAAAGTAGATTGAGCAGGCCATTCCCGTCTCCTCGACTGCAGCCTTGACATGATTGACCATTTGTTGCCACAGGATTTGATCGCCTTGGCTGCAGTTGATCCGTGCGATCTGCATTCCTGCCATCACCAGTTCCTTGACATGCCCATAATCTGTGGCTTTGTCGGACAAAGTCACCATGATGGCGGTGCGTCGGCCTCCTTTCTCGGTCTTTAACAACCGGTTCGTGTTCTTTTTTAACACCCGTTGACTTTCAATTAAATTGACGGGATGTCGTCCAAAGTTGTGTCTTCCGTCAAAATGCTGTCCTTTGCTTAGAAACAAAAAGTGAAGGATATTTTCTATATTGGCGAGCACATGCCTTTCCGAATGACTGATAGAAGATAATCCTAAGGCTGACAGCCTAAATTGAAGTTTTCTTAGGTCAAAGGTCCGGAGTTTTAGATACCGGATGAAGTTGATGGCGCTGTAGGTATAATGGGGATGAACATGACCTATCACTTCTTGAGATGCCGCCTCGGCCTCCAAAATCTCCCTTCGGATGGTCAACAGGTCTTCAACAAGTGCGTCAATGTCTTTCATTTTCGATAAATTTAAAAGCTCGATCTTTTGGCTGTACGTGGAGAAAGATTATGCAAGAACGCGATAATTTAACATAAACAATAGTAACAATGGGCGAAGTAATTCTAGAAGTTTTAGGTTGTGGGGACGCATTTGCCAGTGGAGGCAGTTTCAATACCTGCTTTTATGTACATAGTGAGTCCTTTGGCTTTTTAATGGACTGTGGTGCTACATCCTTATTGGCATTAAAGAAGCATAAAATATCTACCAATGATATTGACCTTATCGCTATCAGTCATTTCCATGGTGATCATTTTGGAGGCTTGCCCTTCTTTATTCTTGACGCTAGTGTGCAGGGGAGGGTGAAGCCGCTCACTATCATTAGCCCGCCGGGAGGAGAACAAAAGGTAAGGGATGCCATTAGCTTGTTATATCCAGGCTCTTTGGACATTTTGGACAAATTCCCCATTACGTTCATATCTTATCAAGCAGGCAAACTAGTAGGAACAGAAGAAGTGAAGTTGGAAGCTTTTCCTGTCGTGCATTCTGCGGAAACGCTTCCTCATGGACTGAAGATCCACTTCAACAATAAGATAATAGGCTTTTCAGGCGACACATCATGGACAGATGAATTAATTCATATTGCCGAAAACGCTGATCTTTTTATCTGTGAATGTAACTTTTATGATTTGAAGATGAAGGGCCATTTGGATTATTTAACCATTCTCCAAAACCAGTCCCGCATTGCCTGCAAGAAGCTGCTTCTAACCCATTTTGGAGAAGATATGCTAAACAATCTGGAAAAAATAGAAATGGATTACGCCGTAGATGGACGGAAAATCGTAGTCTAACTCAGCCTGGATAGGGAACGAACTGCCATATCGCAGTGCTTGTTTTAAGTGTGGAATTGAGTAAATGCGGTTCCTTTTTTTTTATCAACATTAACAACGATATATAACTATGAATCCCTTATTGGAAAAATTTGAAACGCCATTTGAGACGGCGCCTTTTCATTTAATTAAGACTGAGCATTATTTGCCTGCCGTTAAGATGGCCATACAAGAAGCAAAGGCTGAGATAGAAAAAATAAAGGAAATAGCGCAGCCGGATTTTGCCAATACCATAGAAGCTCTTGACAATAGTGGCTCAAGGTTAAATATAGTGACCGGAATCTTTTTCAATTTGAATGCTGCGGAAACAAATCCTGAAATTCAGAAGCTTGCTAGGGAAATTTCACCATTGGTAACCAGCCATAGCAATGATATCTTACTCGACCCTATCTTATTTGATAAGGTGAAGGCCGTTTATCAACAAAAAGATTCCCTTCAGTTGGATGAAGAGCAGTGTACCCTGCTGGAAAAAACGTACAAAGCTTTTGTAAGGAATGGAGCAAATCTTAATGAAGATGCCAAGACACGGTTGCGCGAAATCGACGTAGCGCTCTCCCAGCTGAGCCTGCAGTTTGGCGAAAATGTGCTGGAAGAAACCAACAAGTACGAGCTTGTAATAGAAGATAAGGCAGATCTTAAAGGCTTGCCGGAAGGCATCATAGAAGCTGCTGCGCAAACCGCTTCTGAAAAAAAGAAAGACGGCAAATGGGTTTTTACCCTTGCTTATCCCAGCTATATCCCCTTTATGACTTATTGCGATAATCGGTCGCTTCGTGAGAAGATGTTTATGGCGTACAATACCAAGGCAAGTAAGGGAGACAACCTTGACAATCGTGAAGTTATTCAAAACATACTTCGTTTGCGGGATGAAAGAGCAAAATTGTTGGGCTATAAGCGATATGCAGATTTTGTTCTGGAAGAACGCATGGCAGAAAACCCAGACAAGGTGGTGAAATTCCTGCATGAGCTGCTGGAAAAGTCTAAGCCAAAAGCAGAGGAAGAAGTGAAGGAGTTAGAGGAATTCGCAAGAAAGCTGGATGGGATAGACAGTTTAGAAAAGTGGGATTTTGCCTACTATTCAGAAAAGCTGAAAAAAGAGAAATATGAGGTGGATGACGAATTGTTAAAACCCTATTTTCAATTGGAAAAAGTTGTTCAGGGGGTATTTGCAACAGCTGGCAAACTGTATGATTTGGAATTTATCCCAAACGCTGACATACCGGTATACCATCCTGACGTAAAGGCTTATGAGGTTAAAAATAAAGCCGGGGATCATGTGGCGGTATTTTATGCTGATTTTTTCCCACGTGCGGGTAAGAGAAACGGCGCTTGGATGACCAGTTATAAAGGGCAAAAAAGAAGCGAAGGTGGGGAGCAACGGCCTCATGTATCCATCGTTTGTAACTTCACCAAACCTACACCTACCAAACCCTCCTTGCTGACGTTTAACGAAGTTACAACCCTTTTTCACGAATTTGGTCATGCTTTACACGGCATGTTGGCCAATGGACGCTACGAAAGCTTATCAGGTACTAGCGTGTACTGGGATTTTGTAGAGCTGCCTTCCCAAATCTTTGAAAACTGGTGTTATGAGAAGGAATGCTTGGATCTATTTGCGGAGCATTATGAAACTGGGGAAAAGATTCCAGAAGAGCTCATCCAGAAAATAAAACAGGCCGCTAACTTCCATCAGGGATATCAAACCGTAAGACAAATCAGCTTCGGCCTTTTGGATATGAACTATCATACGGCAGACCCCGCAACAGTTAGCGATGTCTTTGCTTTTGAGCAGGGAGCAATGCAAGCGACCGAATTATTGAAGCCCGTTTCCGGCACTTTAATGAGCGCTTCGTTTTCTCATATCTTTCAGGGAGGCTATGCGGCGGGATATTATAGCTATAAATGGGCAGAAGTGTTGGATGCAGATGCTTTTGAGCTGTTTTTGGATAAGGGGATATTTGATAAGGCTACGGCACACGCTTTTAAAGAAAATGTGCTATCCGCTGGAGGAAGAACCCATCCTTCTATTTTGTACAGGCGTTTTAGGGGCAGAGACCCCAAACCGGACGCATTGCTCAGAAGGGCAGGCTTGGTATAAGGCAAAAAGAAAAGGGTGCCATCGCACCCTTTTCTTTTTAAAAGTCATGTCTTTCAGAAGCCAATGTTTTTGTAGATCAAAATGCCTTTAAATGAAGATAAACCCAATTATCAACAACCAAACTAACGCAGAAATTGTAAGCAGAATCGTAAATTGTCTGTCATCTTTCATAACGTTTAATTTAAGAATGTGATGAATGTCAACAATATACAATAAATTATGCCTTAAATCAATATTTTACTATATTATTTTATTATGTCCTTACAATTCAGAATAGCTATTAGGTACTTTCGTGATAATGCTTTTGGTTCTTGGCCATATTAGATTCATTCCATAGTACTTTTTTGGTGTTTGGGGACATCCGGACAGGGCAGTTGGAGACCCTGCAGTAATGACAGCATTTTTCCGGGATGCAAGGGTCTGCATGCACAAATACTTCCACGAACCCAGGAAGGTTTTCTTCGAGCGCTTCTTCTACTTGGTGTACCTCATCATGAACTGCTCTCAAGTCGTAATAGTAAGGCAAGGTGAGATGGAGGTCAATGTGTCTATCTCCCCCGTACTGTTGGACGCGCATGTTGTGGACGTCAATCCAATTGTCCTTTCTATAGCGGTTCAGGATCTTTACCGTTGCTTTCATTGCCTTGGGATTAGATTCGTCCATTAATCCGGCAATGGATTTCCTCACCAGAAGATATCCATTTAATATAATGTACATAGAAAAGATGATGGAGAGAACACTATCCAGTATGAAATACCCAGTGTAGTAAATTACGGCAATTCCAACAAGAAGCACCACACTACTCGCAGCATCTGTAAGGATATGTCTCCCGTCTGCCTCCAAAGTAAGGCTGTTGTAGTCCTTCCCTTTGCGCATTAGCATATATCCTAACCATCCATTGATAGCCCCTGACAATCCTACCAAAGCCATACCTGTCGGTAAAAGACCTAAGGGCTCAGGATGAATAAGCGCCAGCACGGCCTGGTAAATGATAAACAGCCCGGCGAGAATGATTAAAGTGCCTTCTAAACCCGCACTAAAAAATTCAATTTTGCCGTGCCCATACGGATGGTTATGGTCCCTTGGTTGTGCGCTTAAGTAGATGCTGTAGATGGCGAACCCAGAGGCTACCACATTGACAATGCTCTCGAGTGCATCAGTGAGTATGGCTTTAGAGTTTGTGAGGTAGAAGGCATAAAATTTCACGGCTAACAGCAGTATGCTTACCAAAAATGAAAGTGCAATCCACCGGCTTTTATTGTTGTTGGTTAAAAACATGGTTCAGGTAGGTTGATGTATGGAGATCCCGCTAGTCTGTTGATCAAATGCTAATGCGGTAATGCCGGAGCAATTTGTAGGATAAACCATTTTTTTAAAACCTAATAGGGGATAAATTTGTTCGCTAAGGATAAGTTCAAATGTATAAAAAACAGTTCCATTGAAAAAAGCATTCATTCTTCTCAGCGTATTTTCGTTGATCATGGGTTGCGACAGCGCCGAAGACCGTAAAAGCCGTTTCCTTGTAAAGGGGAATGATAAATTGCAGGAGAACGACTTAAAGAGTGCCCGTAACTATTATGAGGAGGCCTTGGAGATAGATCCCAGTTTTGCTGAGGCATATTATAATCGTGGACTAACCTATAAAATAGCTGCGGACTTTGAACAAGCGATTCAGGACTTTAGCCAAGCCATAAATTTAAAGGAGGGCTATGCAGATGCTTTTTACCAAAGAAGCCTGGCGTATCTGGACCATGGTGAAAACTACAAAAGCCTAGAAGATGCGAAGATACTTATTAGTATGGAGAGCGAGTCTGCAAGGGGATACTTTGTGCTAGGTTTGGGCTATGAGGTACTGAAGCGTTATGATGAAGCATTAGACGCTTTTACACAGGCCCTCGAAAGGGATAAGAACAATGTCGACTTGTATGTCAACCGTGCCACGATACAGTATTATCTCGGCCGTTCAGAGGAAGCACTGGCCGATTTAAAAGAGGCTAAAGCGTTAAATCCCAAAGAAGCCAACATTTATAATTTACACGCGATGATCGCTTTTGATCAAGGGCAGTACCAAGCCGCTTATGATTGGGTACAACAGGCTCTCGTGTTGAACTCGTCTCAGCCCTACTTTTATAACAATAGAGGCCTGTATCAATTATATTTGGGTAATTTGGAAGAAGGATTGGAAGATATTAACCTCAGCTTGAAACAAAACAGCCGCAACTTGTACGCGTTGCGCAATAAAGGGATTTATTATGCAATGACCCATGACAATGAGCTAGCACTGAAGTATCTACAGGATGTACAAGATCGGGACCCCGATATACCATTGGTAAAAGACTACCTAGAGAAGATCATGCGAGCCGATTAAATTCCGAACTCGACCTGAAACATGGCAATCCAGTGGTTGGCTCTATGACTGGTATGTGCTTCGCCGTCTACCCAGTTATAGCCTAGGTTGCCCTGAACCTTTATTTTGTGCCCATTTATGTATCGGGTTAAACCCACCAACGCTTCATCCGATCTTTCCTGTACAGAGGCAATTTCTTCTTCAGGATCAACAAAGGCATATCGAAATGCCAATTCAGTTTTTTGGGATAACATTTTACTGAGTTGGGTGTTGAGGCCGTGCCCGGTAAATATGTGCCGAATATCTCCCTGCAAATTACGGGTAATGGGATCATCAGCGTCCCTTTTAATAAACTCCGAGGAAGCTGCCCAGCCACGGTACTTGAAGATGGCGTCCACAATGATGCTGGATAGGTCTCTAGTACCATAAAGGTCTTCACCATACTGTCCTCCAGATTTTGTTGCATTGAAATTTTTGGAAAATGCTGCGCCAAGGGCAAGTTTGGGATTTTCTTCAAACTCCAAATCACCTTCGCTATAATCCCCCTCATTTGTAAATGAACCAAAGGGTAAAAATTCAACTCTTCCGGTATAGGCTAATCCATTGTTGGAAGGCAAGGCATTTCTCCCATCACCCGTTGTAACTGCTCCCTTGAGCAGGAGGAGCGAGTTAGCTATTTGATGCGTATAATATCCAAAAAAACCAAAGTCCCGATCTAAGGTAAATGTGGAATTGACTACCGAACGTTCATAAAATTGGAGTTCTCCGGAGCTGTTTACTCTCTGGCGGTTTCCGGGGAGCTTCGTTTGTCCAAAACCCATGTAAAACTTGTCATTGAAGTGATAGTAGAGAATTGCATCTCTGATAATTTGCGCTTTGTCTTGTTCGTCCAAGTCTAGGTCAGATTTTGAAAAAGACAACTGCACGTCGTACTCTAGCTTGGGACTAAGAATATGTCCTCCTAATCTCAACCTAAGTCTTCTCACCATCATTTCAAACTCGTCTACTCCAAGATTATCACCTGAAATTGTGCTAAAGCCGGCCCTACTCTGCATGCGAAACTTAAGGTTCATTAGAAAAGATGAATCTTTGCTGATAGCGATGCCTTCATCAAAGTCGACCTCAGCGCGTTTTGAATCATTGTCCTGGGCCTCAGCCGGCAGCATGGCAAAAAAAAACAGCATCAGCGCGGGGAGGAATCGAAGGTTATTAGAAATAGTTGAAATCATCATGAAAAGACTAATCGTTTTAGAAGTCCTATAAAATAATGTGCCATAAATAAAACTGGGATGTGTTTACATCCCAGTTTTATTTACTGAATATGTGGGTAAAGCTACTATTTGGCAGCTTGTTCCTTTACGATATTTAATGCAGATCCTGCTTTGAACCAAGCAATTTGTCCCTCATTATAAGTATGATTGGCCAAAATTTCATCTTTGGTACCATTGGCATGGTTCAGCACGACCGTCAGCGGTCTTCCGGGAGCAAATTCAGTTAAACCTTTAATGTCTATAGCGTCGTCCTCCTGAACTAAGTCGTAATCCGCTGGATTTACAAAGGTAAGCGCGAGCATACCTTGCTTCTTCAGGTTGGTCTCATGAATTCTCGCGAAAGACTTTACGAGGATAGCTCTTACGCCAAGGAAGCGAGGTTCCATAGCCGCGTGTTCTCTAGAAGAACCTTCACCATAGTTTTCATCACCTACTACAATAGAACCGATGTTATGCTGCTTATATTGTCTTTGGACAGCAGGTACTTCACCATATTCCCCAGTCAGCTGATTCTTCACCTTATTGGTCTCGTCATTGAAGTAGTTAATGGCACCAATCAGCATATTGTTGGAAATATTGTCCAAATGACCTCTAAATCTCAACCATGGTCCTGCCATTGAAATGTGGTCAGTCGTACATTTACCTTTGGCCTTGATCAACAGCTTCAATCCATGAAGGTCAGTGCCTTCCCAAGGAGCAAATGGTTCCAACAGTTGAAGTCGGTCGGAATTCGGATCCACCACCACTTCTACTTGAGAGCTGTCCGCAGCTGGAGCTTGGTATCCAGCGTCTTCAACAGCAAATCCTTGAGTAGGAAGTTCCAGACCAGTCGGTTCATCAAGTTTCACCAATTGACCTTCCTCATTTAATAGAGAATCTGTCAGAGGGTTGAAGGTCAGGTCGCCTGCAATAGCCATGGCGGTGACAACTTCTGGAGAGGCAACAAAGGAGTGCGTATTAGGATTACCATCTGCACGCTTTGCAAAGTTTCTGTTAAAAGAGGTGATGATTGAGTTCTTTTCTTTCTTTTCAGCGCCATGCCTTGCCCATTGTCCAATACATGGACCACAAGCATTGGCAAGAACCACGCCACCCATTTTTTCGAACACATTTAAGAAACCGTCCCGCTCCACGGTGTATCTTACTTGCTCGGAACCGGGGGTAATGGTGTATTCCGATTTAGCGACTAGCTTCTTCTCCACAGCTTGCTGTGCCAAAGATGCTGCTCTTGAAATATCTTCATAAGAGGAGTTGGTACAAGAGCCGATCAGTCCCACTTCCAATTTGGTAGGCCAGTTGTTTTCTTTTACAGCCTGTGCAAACTTAGAGATTGGCCATGCCAAGTCAGGAGTAAAAGGCCCGTTGATGTGTGGTTCCAACTCAGAGAGATTGATTTCGATTACTTGATCAAAGTATAGCTCAGGATTAGCGTATACTTCTTCATCGCCTGTTAAATGTTCTTTGATACCGTTAGCCAGATCCGCTATATCGGATCTATCGGTGCCTCGTAGATAAGCTTCCGCTTTGTCGTCGTAGCCAAAAATGGAAGTGGTGGCCCCAATTTCGGCCCCCATGTTGCAGATAGTGCCTTTTCCAGTTGCGGAAATTGATCTGGCACCCTCTCCGAAATATTCTACAATACAACCAGTACCGCCTTTTACGGTCAAAATTCCGGCTACTTTAAGAATAACATCTTTAGCAGCAGTCCAACCGGAAAGCTTACCAGTCAGCTTGACACCAATTAATTTGGGGAATTTGAGTTCCCAAGGCAAGCCCGCCATTACGTCGCAGGCATCTGCACCACCCACGCCTATAGCAACCATTCCAAGGCCGCCTGCATTGGGCGTATGGGAGTCCGTACCGATCATCATGCCACCCGGAAAAGCATAATTTTCCAATATTACTTGGTGGATAATGCCCGCGCCGGGTTTCCAGAACCCTAAACCATATTTGTTGGAGACGGAGGAAAGGAAGTCGTAAACTTCTTTGTTTTTATCCTTGGCTTTTTCAAGATCGGTCGCAGCGCCCACTTCGGCTTGAATCAAGTGATCGCAATGAACAGTAGAGGGGACAGCAACTTGTGGACGACCTGCCTGCATAAACTGCAATAATGCCATCTGTGCGGTAGCATCCTGCATCGCTACCCTATCAGGTTGAAAATCCACATAAGAAATCCCTCTCTCAAAGTCGTTCGACGCCTCGCCGGCCGAAAGATGAGAGTATAATATTTTTTCTGTTAAAGTGAGAGGTCTACCTACTACTTTCCGGGCAGCATTAATGCGCTCTGGAAACCGCGCATAGACTGCCTTGATCATGTCTAAGTCAAAAGCCATTTAAAATATTTATATAAGTTAAAACTATTATTATTATGTTGTACGTGTGCCAAATAGCAGGCAAAGATAAAAAATATGTAGGGATTTGGAAGCTAATCATATAGCCGGATTTCTTATTTAGAAAGAATATGAATCGCGCTTAAGCCAGATAGGGGGTTGTCAACGCTTCAATGGGTATAGAATAAAGCATGTTAAGGCTTTTTAGCCCAAATATTGCTGGGATCTAGTTCGAAACTGAGGAATTATTGTTATTTTGGGAGACTTTTGGAAATAAACCGGATATCCTGCTGATGCAATGGGACTTTAATCTTTATGCTGTTACCTTATTGGGTTTAGGTGTTGCAGCTGCTCTATTGTCCCTAATCATTGTGTTAAGACTCAGTAAAGCCGTCCGTTGGTTTGCCCTAACCTTAGCTTGTTGCGCCATTTGGGTGTTTTTTTATGGTATGGAGCTCGCAAGTGGCACTTTGACCTATATTGAGTTCTGGTTAAAGTTTAAATACATAGGTATTTCCTTATTGCCCTTCACTTGGTTGATCTTTTGTTTCCGATACACAGGACAGATTTCTAGGTTAGAGGAAAACTCAATCCAACCGATACTGTTGGTGATCGCTTTAATTACCTATGTTTTGGTGGCCACCAACGATTGGCATCATCTATATTATACCTCTGTGGAGTTTCGGTCCGATGGTCCCATACTTTTGGCAGATAGACAGAGAGGTCCCTTGATTTATATGTTCACTTTTTACTTTTATGCTGTTGTGGCTTGGGGTATTTACCTATTGGCGGCAAGTATGAGGGGAGCCGAGCCCCTGTTCAGAAGCCAAACTTTTCTCTTACTTATTGCCGCGCTTATCCCACTTTTGTTTCATGTCATGAGCTTTGTGGGCCTCAAGCTCTTAGGTCCTATTAATGTCACATCCTTCGCGTTTACCGTATCATTTTTAGCCACCGGTATTGGATTGGTAAAGTATGATCTCTTCAATATTGTGCCTATAGCCAAAGAAGAGTTGATAGCGGCAATGTCGGATGGGGTGTTAGTGATTGATGCCAAGGACCGAATTGTCGAAGTCAATCCTGCGATGAAAAAAGTTTTGAAAGAGGGGCGTCAAAGTGTCATAGGGCTATCCATACATGAAGTTTTTGTGTTAGATGAGGATTTGATTCGGAACATTAGGGAAAAGCAGTCCAGGAGAGTTGAAATTAATAAAGTGATTGATGCAGCGGAGAAAACTTTCTTAATTGAGATGATACCTTTAAAAGGGAGAAAAGGATTGTTCGAAGGCATGCTCCTTGTTTTCAAAGATATTACAGAAGGGAGGCAAAGTCAGACATTATTGGAAATACAAGCTGCGCAACTTAAAAAGGACAATGCACTAAAGGATAAACTTTTTTCCATCATTTCTCATGATTTGAAGGGGCCCGTATTAGGTGTAAAGGAAATTCTCGACCTCACCAAAAATGGCTATATCAACACGGAGGAATTGTTAGAGATCTTACCCTCGCTATCCACGAGCATTGATGGTGTTGCCATGCTATTGGAAAACCTCCTTGCTTGGTCAAGAAGCCAGCTTAAAGGTGAATTTACCGATAAGGCTGTTTTTGATATCTATAAGCTGGTGCAAACGCAAAGAGCTTTGGCCGAGCCCGTTGCTGCCCTTAAGCAGGTCAGTCTGGCGGTGGATTCCGAAGGATCTATCATGGTATTTGCTGATAAACATATGGTGGAACTGGTGATTAGAAACCTATTGAACAATGCCATCAAGTTCTGCGATACCGGAGATCAAGTCCTGATCCGCGTCACCGACCATCAGGGGGAAGTAAAAATTTCCGTCCGGGATACGGGGGTGGGAATTTCTGCAGCAAACCTTCAACGGTTGCGAAAAGGGGACAGCTTCACCACATTTGGCAGCAACAACGAAGCCGGCACAGGTTTAGGGCTGCTGTTGGTTCGGGACTATGTCGAGAAAAATGGGGGTACCTTGTGGATTGACAGTGAAGAAAACAAATGGAGTGAATTCAGCTTTGTCCTGCCAAAGATTAATGACAATTGATGAGGTAGAACGCATAATTGTCATTCAACACGTTGGTTACAGTCCGATTAGAAATTGTAGGGTGTCTACGTGGTCCGCATAATCTGAAAGTATGGGGCACTGGGCCTGTCCAAATGCAACACTGCCAGGGTACCAGCCATTTCTACTTACTATACACTGGATTTTGTCATTAATTGCTTGTAGCTTTCGACCCAGGTCGTTGTTGTCGGAAAATACTTCGTAATAAACAACAGCAATAGGGGAAACCAGTTGATCGCTTTCCTTTACAAGCAAAAAGCCGTTGTCAAGATGTTGGTCACCATTGACCAGATAAATTGCCTTATTGTATTCGTAGTTGTTGAGGTATTTGTGGTGGCTGGTCAAAAAGTGGAAACCGCCTATCGCATCGAGAAAGCTCTCCAGCTGTTTTTCATCTTTTACATATAATTTGGATACGTTCCTGCAGCCTAGCCCAAAGTACTGAAAGATATCATGACCCAGCGCTTTGTATTCGTCCGGACATTCTTCACCCGTTAATATGGCTACTGAAGTTCTATTTTTCCTAATGATGCTTGGATAGCGACCAAAATAGTATTCAAAATATCTCGAAGAATTGTCGCTTCCGGTGGCAATGTATGCGTCTTTACCTTTGAGCATGTCCTCAAAAAATATATTTGCCTTAAATCTTGGCTCGATTGCTTTCAGCTCTTCGGTCAGCCAGGTAATGAGCACTTGATCGGTCGAGCTCAATTTGGCGTACGCTTTATGCCCACTGACCAAAATGCACAACAGGTCATGGAAACCAACAGCTGGTATATTTCCGGCCATCAACAGACCAACTGATTTCGGTTGCGCACCATCAGGTATATCATAAGGCTCCAGCCACCTGATCAATGATTTTTCTTCTAAAAAAGCTTCGATATTTTGTAGCGCAAACCGGGTTTGTTCTGGAGTAAACCAGTTGTTGTTGCGTTTCACCCGTTCGGCCAGAACGGCAAATTCTTCTGCTGTTAAACTGTTGATTTTTTTGCCGAGCTGGATGAGGGCCCCGAGACGTTCTTGAAGGGTCATGTTTGAAAATTATTTCTCCACAAAGATATGGCTTGCAGCTGGAAAACCGAAATCACGATTGTTTAACTTCTAGCGCGGCATTTGTAGCGTTTATGGAGAGGAATTATTTAGAATGATTTTGATTTAGTTGTTTTGACAACATTTGTTTACCCATAAAGCAACTGGCACCTTGATTTCCTTGTTAGATTGTCGATTGGTTACTAATTTTGAATTTAATTAAATGACATCGTATGGCTATAATGATAACCGATGAATGCATCAACTGTGGTGCATGCGAACCAGAATGCCCGAATACTGCAATTTATGAGGGTGGCATAGAATGGACCTGGGGCGGAGGTACTAATTTAAAGGAGGTAACACTTGCTGACGGCACCGTGGTTGATGGAAATGAAAAGCAGGAGCCGCTTTCTGACGAATTCTATTATATTGTTTCAGACAAATGCACAGAATGTACGGGCTTTCATGAAGAGCCTCAATGTGCGGCGGTGTGTCCGGTAGATTGCTGCGTAGATGATCCTGATCATAGAGAGACGGAGGAGGAACTGCTGGCCAAGAAGCAGTTTTTACATGGAGAGTAAGGCTGATGCTAAACTTGCGCTAGAATTCGATCTTCTTAAAAAAGGGGCTTATTCATCGAATTCTTTCAAAAAAATTGCCTATGCTTTATAAATAATTGAGTAATTGAATTATCTTGCCGACAAATTATTTCTTAAAAAGGAACTAAAAAAACTCGACAGTGGAAGGAAATTATGAAAATGATAGAGAAGAGATTTTCTCTAAAAAGGTAAAGGCGGGGAAAAGGACATATTTTTTTGATGTGAAGGCTACTCGATCGAATGACTTTTACCTGACGATTACCGAAAGCAAAAGGAAAGTCAAGGATGATGGTTTTCTTTACGAAAAACACAAAATTTTCTTGTACAAGGAAGACTTCGCTAAGTTTATGGAAGCCCTTCAGGAAGCGGTCGACCATGTTAAGAATGATTTAATGGCTGATTTTGATTTTTCACAATTTGAAATAGAAACTGAAAAATCTGAGTCTACCGGTCAGTTTGGAGATGATTTGAAGTGGGAGTAACCCACAGGAATATCCAGTAAAGGTGTATCATAATTGTTGGATGGTCGGTTTAACCCTGCCGTCTAGACAGGTAGGGATACACCTTTTCCTTTTTAACAGTTCGAACTCATCGGCACCTGTCCTGTGTTTAAACAGGATGTTGCTATACAGGAGTTTTACGCACCCGATAACCTTTGTAGGTTGAACATAAGCTCCTCCTATTATTCATAATTTATTATTATTAAAAATCGTATTCCATGGCATTACAATGTGGGATTGTTGGGCTGCCCAACGTAGGGAAATCAACTTTATTTAACGCAATATCAAGCGCCAAGGCAGAGGCAGCGAATTACCCATTTTGTACAATAGAACCAAACGTGGGCGTAGTTACCGTGCCTGATCACCGTTTGGAAATTTTGGCAGAGTTGGTAAATCCTCAAAGGATACTTCCCACAGTTATTGAATTTGTGGACATAGCTGGATTGGTAAAAGGAGCTAGTAAAGGGGAAGGTTTAGGCAATAAATTTTTGGCTAATATCCGAGAGGTGGATGCTATTGTGCATGTCATTCGCTGTTTTGAAGATGATAACATCGTCCACGTAGCAGGAAGTGTAGATCCCTTGTTTGACAAAGAGGTCATTGACGAAGAACTTCAGCTAAAAGATTTGGAATCAATCGACAAGAAAATCATAAAGGTCGAAAAGATTGCAAAAGCAGGTGATGCCAAAGCCAAAAAGGAGCTTGAGATCTTAAAGACCTTCAAAGAGGCGCTTCAAAGCGGCAAGAATGCCCGATCAATTGAAGTTGAAAAGGAAGATCTTGAGGCTGTTAAGGATTTACATTTGCTGACGATCAAGCCCGTGCTGTACGTAGCCAATGTGGATGAAAAAAGTATACTCACCGGGAATCAACATGTGGAGAAGTTGAAGGAAAAAGCCCGAGAGGAGCATGCTGAGGTTATTGTTTTATGCGCCGCCATTGAAGCTCAGATTGCTGAGTTTGAGGATAAGGAAGAAAAGCAGATGTTCCTAGAGGAGTATGGATTGGAAGAAAGCGGACTGAACAAATTGATAGCCGCTGCGTATAAACTTTTGAACTTAATCACCTATTTTACAGCGGGTGTACAGGAAGTTAGAGCCTGGACTATCCAAAAAGGGTGGAAGGCGCCTGCGGCAGCCGGTGTGATACACTCTGATTTTGAAAAAGGTTTTATTAAAGCTGAGGTCATCAAGCTTGAGGACTACCAGCAATATAAGACTGAAGCTGCCTGCCGTGACAACGGGAAAATTGCAATTGAAGGTAAAGAATATGTAGTTCAAGACGGTGATATCATGCATTTTAGATTCAATGTATAATGTTTCTAAAATTTAATTTGTAATTTTGTCTTGACCTACTGCTGTTAAACAGGTTGATTGTTCCTATTACTTTAATAATTGTTAACTTTTCATTTTTAATGTCGTGAGAATAAGATTAATATTTTCCTTGAAGAACAAAGGTGCTTATTTACCCTTTCACCACCAGTACATTCTGGCACAGTTTCTCAAAGGCCTGATCGTTAAAGGTGGGCGTGAAGAGTTTTTTAACTACAATTACTTCAACTTCTCTGGTCTGAAAGGACAGACCAAAGTGAGTAGAAGCGGGCTTCATTATTACTCAAGCTTAGTCACCCTCGTGCTTTCATCACCCAATGAAGAATTTATTGATTACCTGCTTGAGCAAGTGTTTAAAACCCCGAAAATTGAGTTAGGAAACCTCATCATCGCTCCAGAATACACCGAGCAGGAAATTGAACCAGAATTGGATACAGCCAACAAGTTTGTCTGTATTTCGCCACTTGTGTTGATCACGCCGACCTTTGATGATGAAGCAGGTAAGCGCTTTATCAATCCGGATACCGATGAGTTTTCTGATTTGCTGTATGAATCTACCTTGACCCGTATGGAAAAGTCAGGTTGGTACAGCCAAGAACAAATGGAATCCTTTTACAAATTTCAGGTGGTTCCTGACATGAACTATGTCAATAAGCTGCGGGATCAGCAGAAGAAATTCGCGCGGATCTATTCGGTGTATGACATGGACGTAAAATACGAGGTAAGAGGATATACTCTCCCTTTTACCCTATATGCCGCGCCAGAGGTTCAAGACTTTGTATTTCGCTGTGGTTTGGGGGCCTTTACCCACAAAGGCTTCGGAATGCTCGACTTAGCAAATAATGTTCCCAGCCAAAGAACAGAACCCTACAAATTTAAAAGGGAGGGATTTGTTCCTTACCGATCCCAGCAGCAAGACGAGCAGCAACCTCCGTTGAGCGATAGTGATGCGGAGAGCGAATAAAATAATTGATATTTATGTAAGGGTAAGGAAAGGTTCGTTCTGCAGATCGAACCTTTCCTAATTAAAAGCGGCGCTTGTTGGGATTGAGGACCGTGTAGCCAATGAGTTCATCATATCGAGATCCCATTTCGCGGTAATACACGAGTATTTCATATTCATTTTCTGTTTGAAAATGCTCGCCTTCAAAATTCTCCATCGCAAAGCCGTTATCTGTTTTTATACCATATTGGTAATCGTACCATCCTTGCTTCAACAATAAGGTTGCTCTGTACGCTTTCATTTTGTCATCATAAGCCATCTGTGACGCTGGGTTTTTGCCCCAGTTGCTGAGCGTTCCCAATACATAAGGAGGTTGGGGCAGCGGATCACTTTTATAGTTGAAGGTGACGAGAACATATTCACTTTCCAGATCATGATTGTTTTTGTCATAAGTAGACACCCCGTACTGTCCATTTAAATCAAGGTATTCCAAGTAGGCTTTACCGGATCTGGACTGATCTAAGGTAGTTTCTGCAAAGACAGCATCTTCTTCTATTTTAACCGAAGCTACATTTTGGCCCCGCGTACGGGTGTAGCGTAGATCAACAAATCTAAATTCGTTGCCAGCTGAAAAGGTATTGCTGCCATCAAATAATTGGTATTCCAAGAGGGAGCGCTCAGTACGGATAAAGGAAGGCTTTAAGCCGGTAATGGCATTGTCCCATCGTTGGTTTTGACGGATAACGACTTTTACATTATTGACGGGATCAGCTAGCTCTCTGTCCGTGTAATTTATGCTGAAGTCAAGCTGCTGTGCAGTTCGCCGATCCCGTGTCTTACTGGATGGAACTATCTTAGCACCTAATTTCACTTGGTTGTCATAAACCATAAAGCGCTTGGTAAGGATCACCTCATCCTGCTGCCTCCCTCGATACACTTTCAACACATAGTTGCCTGATTTAGTGACTGCGGGAACTTTAAATGTAAAATGTATATATGGAATACGTGTACCAATCGAATAGTCATAACTGTCTACATTGAACTCATTGTATTGGCTGAGATAATCTGTAGGCTTTAAACCCGAAGGAGTCCAATCAGCATTGCAGTGGATGATAGCCGCCGAATACCTGTCAGGTTCGTAAGCAATGTCATCAAATTCCAGCCATAATGGATTTGAAGCATTGAGGGAAATGGTTGGAGAACTCATTTGGCTCGAAAAATCTTCGGTTTTCGAATATAATCTCACCGTCTGAATGTTTTCTTCCATGACTTCATCTTGCAAAACAGACTGCGAAAAAGCTGTGATAACCGTACAACAAAGAGTAATTGTCAACCACGTCCTCAGCGTATTTTTCATATTTTTTCTTTTTGTAAAATTAAAGCCTTTAGCTTCCCCCCCCAGCTTGCTTTAGCTGATGATTTCCTGTAGCGATTCTATCTCCTCGGCTAGCTTTTCCCAATCCTGATTTAATTGTTTGATCTTGTCTTTTAGCTTAGTATATGCTGTATTTATTTCCATGGTCTTTTGATCATCTTCATATACTGCCGGGTCAGCCATTTTAGCTTCCAGCTTGATTTTTTGCTCTTCTAAATCCATTATTTGACCTTCCAGTTCTGCCAAATCTTTTTCCTTCTTCTTCAAGTCGCGACGGGCTTGGCTTTGTTCAGATGAATTTTTGTCTGACACCGCCGGTGCCACTTTTTCTTTTTTAGCGGATTTTGGTTCAGCAACCTTTTCATCCTGCTTTGATCGCCAAAAAACATATTCTTCGTAGGTGCCAGGGTATTCTTTGATCTCGTGGTTTTCTATATACCAGATTTTATTGGCTACCCCTCTAATAAAATGACGATCGTGCGATACGGTAATAAAGGTGCCCTCATATTGCTGCAAAGCTTGGATCAGGATATTGACAGACTGTATGTCCAAGTGGTTGGTAGGTTCATCAAGTAGCAGGAAATTCGCTTCAGATATAAGCGTTTTTGCGAGTGCTACCCTGGATTTTTCTCCTCCGGAAAGCACCTTGATTTTTTTGAAGACATCGTCACCTCCAAACAAGAAGCAGCCCAATACAGCACGAAGTTCCATTTCAGTCTTGTCGCTGCCGGCTTGAAGCATTTCCTGAATTATTTCATTGTTGATATTCAGTGCCTCCAACTGATGTTGTGCAAAAAAAGATTTGATCACGTTGTGCCCAAATTCCCTTTTTCCTTCGATAGGCTCTGTTCCATCAATAATGCGAAGCAAAGTGGATTTACCCTTACCATTGGCACCGATTAAGGCAATCTTGTCGCCTCTTTCAATTCGCGCAGATGTATCTCGCAAAATGATGTTATCACCATATGCTTTGGAAACATTTTCCAACAACACCACATCTCTCCCCGAAGGCCTCGAAAATTTGAACTTGAAGTTGACCGAGAGGTTGTCATCTACAACTTCATTAATTCTTTCCATCCTCTCCAGTGCCTTTACCCTGGATTGAACCTGGTTAGATTTGGAAGCCTTGGCACGAAAACGTTCGATGAAACGTTCCGTTTGCTTGATCATCTGCTGTTGGTTTTCATAGGCATTTTGCTGGATTTCCATCCTTTCTTTTTTCTCTCTTTTGTAGAAAGAATAGTTTCCCGCATAAGAGGTAAGGCTTTGTTGCGCTACCTCGACTGTTGTCTCTATACAGTTGTCAAGGAAATCCTGGTCGTGAGAGACTACAATTACAGCCCCCTCGTAGGTCTTCAGGTAATTTTCGACCCATTGTATGGAAGGCAAATCAAGGTGGTTTGTAGGCTCATCAAGCATTAACAGCGATGGCTTCTCCAACAATAGCTTGGCGAGCATTACCCGCATTCTCCATCCACCGGAAAAAGTCCGAAGAGGGCGCGAGAGATCAGCGGTAGAAAAGCCGATACCTTCTAGGACTTCTTCTGCTTTTGCCTTTATAGTATAACCTTCATTCGCTTCAAATTTTTCCTGTAGATCGGACAGCCGATGAAGAATTTCGTCCGAATAGTCGGTTTCCATTTGCTTCAGAATCACATCAATTTGATTTTGAAGCTGAAGTGTCTCTTGAAAAGCCTCTAAGGCAACGTCTAAAATACTGTCGTCAGACAGATAAGACAGTAGATCTTGATTCAGGAAGCCAATGGTGCAATCCTTGGCTTTTTGTATTTCTCCGCTGCTGGGTTGGTATTCCCCCGCAATTAGTTTCAATAAGGTAGATTTGCCCGTACCGTTTTGGCCCACCAGACCAATTTTGTCTTTGGGCTTGATATGGAGAGAGGCATTTTCATAAAGAGGTCTGCCCCCGATGTAGTAGGAAAGATTGTTGATTGATAACATGCTGCAAAAATACAAAATCCCTTTTTCATAAGTGGTATCTGCATAAGATTATGCTTGGGATACCTTGTCACCGGATTGTTCGTTTAAAAGAAGAGGAAGGTGCATGGGGTTGAAACCATATATCGTAAAATTTGTTATCAGGTTGTAGTTAGTCTACTTATTGTTAAACGTATGAAAACCAACAAAAAGTATTGGTTACCGGCCCTATTTTTCATCCTGGCCCTTTTATTCTCTTCATGCCATGATGAGACGGATGATCCGATTTATATCAGTAACCGCATCAAGGAGGCCATATATGACGGCATGCTAGAATGGTATTATTGGAACAAGGAGATCCCTACTGGAATCAATTTGCGGGACTACATTTCCAATGAGGCCTTGCTGGAGGCGTTGCGATACAAGCAGCTTGATAAATGGTCCTATTTGACTACAGTAGATGCTTTCGATAAGGCTTTCACCGGCCAAAATGCTGGCCATGGAGTAGGTTTTACGGTAGATGAAGAAGATAAAGTGTTTATAACATTTGTCTATGACGAAAGCCCCGCTGGGAAGGATGGTTGGCAGAGAGGCTGGCAAATCATTGAGGTCAATGGTAGGCCAATTTCATCCTATAAATCGGGTAACGGTTATAATCTACAGCTTGGTGCGGATGCTACGGGAGTGTCCAACACCTTTAAGTTTTTGCTTCCTGATGGAAGCGAAGTAGAGCGGACTATACCGAAGGAAGAATATCAATCTAACGCTGTCTTGTATCAAACCGTCTTCGAAGAAGGAGGCCATCGCATCGGCTATTGGGTATATAATAGCTTTAAGGCAAGCTTAGAGGTTGAGCCCACCAAAAGTCTGGAAGTGGAAAACAGCATGACGTTTTTCGAAAAACAGCGTATCGATGAGTTAATCATAGACTTGAGGTACAATGGCGGCGGATCGGTGGCCGTGGCAGACCAGATCATGAACTATCTGATTCCAAGTCGTCATGATGGTGATCTTATGTACACCAATTCCTTCAATGATAACAAGCATAACTACAATGAAGAGAAACAATTTGAAAAATTGGGCTCACTGGAATTGGATCGTATTATATTCATCACTTCAAGAGGTTCTGCCTCTTCCAGTGAGTTATTAATCAATTGCCTGTCTCCTTATTTGGAGGTGGTCCTGATCGGAGATAATACCTATGGAAAGCCGGTGGGAGCATTTCCGCTTTCCAGTTTTTATAGAGCGCTGAGAGAAAATAATGTGGAGCTTGTTCCTATTACTTTTGCAATAGCCAATGCTCAAGGAAAAGCTGCCTATTACAACGGCTTTCCTGTGGACTATGCAGTAGAGGATGACCCTTCCAAAAATTGGGGCGATCCTGAAGAAGCGCGACTGAAGGCTGCGCTGAACTTCATTAAAACAGGCAGTTTTGGTGAGAGAAGCAGAAGTGCTTACCAGTCACCGGCTTGGGCAATGATAGATAATTTTAAAGGCCTTGCACAGGAATTTCCAGTATACTAGTCCAAGCATCTATATATTTCTATAAACAATCGAAATTTGAAAAATGTTTGAATACGAACCGACTCGTCATTATCCCAAAGAAACGGAAAGCAGGGTAGTAATCCGATTTCAAGACTGTGATCCCCTGCAGCACCTGAATAATGCCAAATATTTCGACTATTTCTTCAATGCCCGGGAGGATCAGGTGCCGAAGCTGTATGGGGTAGAGATGATTGATATGATCAAGAAATATCAAGCCACCTGGGTTATCTATAACCATAATATTTCTTATATCCGTCCCGCTCAAGTGGGTGAATGGGTAAGGATCAGGAGCAGGTTGATTTGGCATAATCACAATACTATCGTGGTAGAATATTATATGACCGATGATAGCGGCAAGGAACTCAAAACCTTGCTTTGGTCAACGATGCGCTATGTCAATGTAAGTGATGGAAAGTCAACGGATCATAAAGGAGCCATCATCGATTTTCTTAAGGCAACCTTGGATGAGGTAGACATTACCAGGGTCACCATTAAGGAGAGGATCAAAGAGTTGAAGACCAAGCTTCAAACAGCTTAGGGCTAAAACTTAAACCGCTCCAATCCCTGAAGAGAATCTATAGCTTGATCATTGTACTTCAAGGTCCAACCCATGGAGTTGGTGAGGATATATATTTTTTGTAGTTCGCCGATGAGTTGATTTTTTGCGTTTTCCTTGATGTCGGAAGCTTCTATTTTCTCTTCTATCATTTTGATAACGGTGCCTTTGATCTTATTATAGTCTTCTGCACTGAATTGGTTGAAATAGTCTTGTGTGACATCGTAATATTCGATGTCCGGATAGATGTTCACCTCAGCTTCTGGAATGTAGGTGAGGTGAACAGTTTTTGAAACCTCATCGATAGTCGTTTGGATTTGCCGTAAATCATAAGATACCGTGACTTTTGCATTGACAACTACTAATGCTTTTTTATTGGAAGAAAACAGGTTGAGGTAATTTTTTTTGGTGTTTCTGTAGCTGGTGACCTGGGAGAAGTTTCCTTCTGTTACCACCAGCTTTCCTACCTGTTGCAGCTGTTGTTGGATGAGTGCTGTATTGTATTCCAGCTCTTCTTTTTCCTCGGTCGTTTTGACAAAGAAAAAAATGATAAGCCCCAAAGCCACCGTGGAAATTACACCTAAAAGAAACTTATTCATTCATCAATATTTATTTACGCTTTAAATGAGCAAAATTCTTTTTAAGTTCCCTAGGCTCAAG
The DNA here is from genome assembly GCA_035303945.1 of Cyclobacteriaceae bacterium. GTDB lineage: Bacteria > Bacteroidota > Bacteroidia > Cytophagales > Cyclobacteriaceae > DATGMS01. The sequence goes on along the minus strand of DATGQZ010000007.1, from coordinate 207,015 downwards.
TTACCCATAAATATTTCCGAAAATAAAAAATCCTCGACACCGTTTCGTCAGGAGCGGTATCAAGGATTCCTTTTTCAAATTGTAGGATGTTAATACACCTTATACATTAATACACCTTATACATTTTGTTAGCTGAATTAATATAATCCAAGGGACTAAAGGTTTTGTCAAAGGAGTTTTTCAGATTATTAAGCTTAAACTCCAACTCACTCATCTTGGGGCCAACATGCTTACTGTTTTTATACTTTTCGATCAGGTCAGCGTATTTGTTGATGTTTTCGCTGATTCTGAAAGTGATGGTCCCAAATCGTACCTTTAAGGATTGGATTTCCGTCATTTCATAGTAAAAAGTGTTTTTCCAATTTTTGGGGTTTTCCTCGCGCTCGACACTTACTCGGTTTGAAATGATGTCAGTCAGTTCATTGAGGTACTGGTATCGCTTGTTAGCATCATTTTCAGTAGTATATCGTCTGTCAAACTCATCTTTCTTCACGCTGATCAAATTGAGGTTTTTAGCCAGATTTTGTTCGTACAGCTTTTTAAGGTCTTCCAGCTCCACGTCTATCGCCTCCCATTCGGTCTCAATAAGATTCATATCACTGGTAAATTGACCCAATTCAGTTACAAGCTCAAACATCTGTTGACTTTGTTCTTTTAGAGCGTTGTTCTTTCGTCCGCCGAGGTTGTCTATATAGTTAGACATCCCCATAAACAGCGCCTGACTGAAAGTGCCGAAAATAGGTGTGCCGGCACTAAGGTCGCCGGTAAGACTCATCAGGTTGGCTACTACACCGAGGGTAGCGCTGTTGTTTTTGTTTTCATTCACATAGGCTTTGAAGCCTCCATACCAGTCGTTGAAGCCAGGATAGTTGGTGGGATTGCTGATGGACTTCAAGGAGGTAAAGAATTCTCTGGTGGTATTGAATAGGGTCAAAGGCTTTAACTCCCGCTCCATGGAAACCAGGTTAATGATGGCGGATTGGTAGTTACCTCTAAAGACGTTGAGTTCAGATTCCTTTTCAGCTTGCTGAAAATCTTCAATCAATTTTACACGCTCTACCAGTTTTTCCGCCAGCAGTTGCTCATTCGTCGTTTGTTCCAAAGATTTATCTAGCAACTGAATCTTCTGATCGAGATCGGCCAGCCTCGCTCCCAAATCACTGTTTAGCGAATCCGTTTTGAGCTCGATACTTTTAAGAAGGCTGTTTTTTAAGGTTTGTTCCAATGACAGGGCGATAGAGTCCTGCTGGGCACTGGCCGCAAAACTGATAGAAATCAACAGGCATAATGCCAACATATTGTATTTCACGGTCATAGATTTGTTATTTTGTCTAGGGCTTATCCAATAGTATGCCATTTTTTTTCCTTGGGCGTCGAGGTGGCAAAACTGTCCAAATATAATACAAAAGTGTTGATTTTAGCTAGGGGATTTTCTTCTTGCAGGTTCAGCTTTTTTAAAAGGAGAATTTTCTATATTAGTGCTTTAGCGCGTGAAGCGATACCATGAACCCAAAAAATATGCACGAATTTCCTTGGTATAAATTTTATCCTGAATCCGTCCCGCACGAAGTCGATGTCTATGCCTATAGCAGCGTTGCCGATTTATTTGAAGAGAGTGTGCAGAAGTACAAGGACGCTACGGCCTATGAGTGTATGGGCAAACGGCTTTCATTTTCTGAATTAGACGATTTGTCGGGGAAGTTTGCTGCGTACCTACAAAATGAATTGAAGCTAAAGAAGGGTGCCAGAATTGGCATACAGATGCCTAACCTGCTACAATATCCTGTAGTCATGTTTGGTGCACTCCGTGCAGGCTTGGTCGTGGTAAATGTCAATCCCCTCTATACCGCCAGCGAAATGAGGCATCAATACAGCGATGCAGGTGTAGAGGCAATTGTTATTCTCGCCAACTTCGCCCATAACCTCCAAAAGATCCGCAAGGACCTTTCTGTAAAACATATCATTGTAACGCAAATAGGAGATCTTCTCGGTGGGCTCAAAGGATCCATCGTCAATCTGGTGGTGAAACATGTCAAAAAGATGGTGCCAGCTTTTCAGATAGAGGGAGCAATCAAATTGACCGATGCACTTCGCAAAGGATCTAAAAATGTAATAGATAAAGTGATGCTGAAGGATACGGATACCGCTTTTCTTCAGTATACTGGGGGAACTACCGGAGTGTCAAAAGGAGCAGAGCTCAGCCATGGTAATATCGTTGCCAATATGCAGCAGATTTCTGCTTGGATGAAGCCTAAGTTAAGAGAGCGGGAAGAAATTGTTATCACGGCCTTGCCCATGTATCATATTTTTGCCCTGACAGTCAATTGTCTTTCTATGTTAAAAATTGGTGCACATAATGTCCTTATCACCAATCCGCGGGATATGCCTGCATTTTGTAAGGAAATGGCTAAACACCAGTTTACTGTTTTCTTGGGCGTCAACACCTTATTCAACGGATTGCTCAATAATGAGGCTTTTCATAAGTTGGACTTTAGTCGACTAAAGGTTTCTGTCGGTGGAGGAATGGCGGTACAAAAGGCCGTGGCGGAGAAGTGGGAGCGCGTTACCGGCTGCCCTTTAGCGGAAGGTTACGGTTTGACAGAAACATCACCAGTAGTATCCTGTAACCCTATTGATGGAAGTCAAAGGTTGGGCACAATAGGATTGCCATTACCGAATACGGAAGTAAAGGTTGTGGATGATGAGGGCCAAGATCTGCCTATTGGAGAAAAAGGTGAGCTTTGCGTGAGGGGGCCTCAGGTAATGAAGCGGTATTGGAATAGGCCTGAAGAAACCCAAAAGGTTTTTATTGGCGAGTGGTTTAAAACTGGAGATATAGCTGTGATTGATGAAGATGGCTTCATCAAGATCGTTGATCGGAAAAAGGAGATGATCCTCGTGTCGGGATTTAACGTGTATCCCAATGAGGTTGAGAATGTCATAGGGAGCCACGAAAAGGTACTCGAAGTCGGCGTCATTGGAATGCCGGACCCTAATTCCACCGAAAGGGTGATTGCTTATGTGGTGCCCAAGGACAAAAGTGTGACCTCTGCCGAAATCATTGCTTTTGCGAGACGGGAGCTTACAAACTACAAAGTGCCTAAAGAGGTTTACTTTGTAGATGAACTCCCTAAATCGAATGTCGGGAAAATTTTGCGTAGGGTCGTCAAGGAAAACCACATTAAGTCGCAGGCAAAAGCCTCTGCTTAGAACTGCTGGTGCCTCAGGCTATCTGGAGACGGTTTGAAGTAAGCCTTTGCATTGCTTAAGGTGTCTTTTTTCGTGCGCCACCAAAATGTCTATAGCTTGGTCCAATCGGTATGGAAGCAGTCGACTTGCGGGGGAGTGGATGATAATGCCTTCATCAAAAAAAGGTTCGAGCCGCTGAATATAATTTGAAAGCTCGAGCTGATGATTTTCAAATTTGGACACGATGTCTTCTTCAAATGGAAGAGGCGCCCATTGTCGCATCGTTTTCATCTTCGTTTTGCTGCTCATGGTGCGGTGGAGGAGCTGACCGATGCCGTTAGCCACATAGGGTATTTTTGCCAAAAGAGGCGCTTCGTAGGTGCCTGCTATTACCTGCTCAAAAATAGGAAAATAAGAGGAGTTGGTCTGAATGAGGTGGGACAGGTTTTCTGCAATGCTCCAAGTCGTCGGTGTAGGCCTATATTGCAGATCCTGGATCTGTAGGTCCTCCGTTAGCTTTGAAAATTCCCAAGTAATGGAAGTAATGTCCATTTGCCATGCATCCGCTTTATCCCTCATGATTTCAGCTGTTGATTTCTCCGAATTTATTAAAATATCACTGCTTATCATCTTCACTTGCTAAAGAAACTTTTTAAAATTTAACTGTAACTTTGTCAAAAAGAGGAGCAAACATGTATGCCGTTGTAGATATTGAAACTACCGGAGGTTTTTCTGCATCCCACCGCATTACTGAAGTTGCTGTAATGGTCCACGATGGCGTTCGGGTAGTAGCGGAATTTCACTCCCTGATAAACCCAGGTAGAAACATTCCCGGTTTCATTACCGGCCTCACGGGGATCAACGAAAACATGGTTAAACATGCTCCTGCCTTTGCTGAAATCGCACCAAAATTATACGCACTTCTGTCCGATAAGGTTTTTGTAGCCCATAATGTAAACTTTGATTATACTTTTCTCAAGGAGGAGTTTCGAAGAGTCGGTTTGGACTTCAACCGACCCAAATTGTGTACCGTAAGGATGGGCAGGCAAATATGTCCCGGATTTCGTTCTTATAGCCTGGGTAGAATATGTGAATCATTAGGGATTAAAATTTCAGATAGGCACCGGGCATTTGGGGATGCGGCGGCCACTGCACAGCTTTTTTCTTATCTGTTGGCCAAAGATGAATCAGGGTGGATTAACAAGGCACTGCGCCGCAATTCGGGGGAGGCATTTTTGCCGCCACAGATATCTATGGATTCCTATCTTAGCCTTCCTGAGGCGGCAGGTGTGTATTATTTTCATGATGCGCATGGACAGGTTATATACGTGGGTAAAGCCATCAATATCAGAAAGCGCTTCAAAGGCCATTTCACCAGCGGGAGCAAAAGCAGCAAATCTATGAAGTCCGAAATCCACAGTGTTTCTTATGAGCTTACAGGCAGTGAATTTTTGGCTTTGCTGTTGGAGGCACTTGAGATTAAGCGGCTGTGGCCCAAGTACAATCGTTCCCAGAAGGTCAGGACGGATACTTGGGGCATTTATCAATATGAAGACAGTCTGGGTTATCTACGGCTTCAGATTGCCAAAATCCAGCGTTTACACCATCCAATTTGCTCTTTTACTTCACATGCCGAAGCTTGGGCTTTCCTGTTGGCAAGGATTCGGGAGCTGCACCTGTGCCCGAAACTCTGCGGCATCCAAAAAGCCACAGGAGCGTGTTATGCTTTTCAGGAGCATGCCTGTGAGGGAGCATGCTGCGGTAAGGAAAGTGCTGAAAGCTATAACGCAAAAGTTGGGGAATTGTGCCGGTCTTTGGAAGAGCAGCCCTCAAAGATTCTGATTAAGGAAAAGGGAAGAGGCATGGAAGAAGAGGCTGCGATCTTATTTGATCAAGGTCTATTGAGTGCCTATGGCTTTATCGATAAAGCACAATCCTATAGTGATACCGAGGTGGTATTATCTTGCCTGCAAAGGGTGAAATGTGTTCCTGAAACACAAGCTATTTTTAAGGCGTATATGGCCAAGGGAAAGGTGGATTTTGTAGAAATCTGAAGAAATGTTATTGAAAGAACCTCACCACTATTCCTGTAAGGATGGCTAAGCCAAAGCTCAGCAAGGTTCCGATCATTACATATTCTGTCAGCTTTCTTTCCTTTGATTCTTTCAAGTCTCCGAACCTAAAGATGGATTTGGCAGCCAATAAGAAGCCGATGCCTTCCCAATGATCTGTGAGAATGAAAAGGAGTATGAACAGCCTTTCTAAGATTCCTATATACTTGCCAGCATGCTGGAGTGATTCACTTTGTGCATCCTCTGTTTTGGGGGTCCAGCCAGATATGAGGATTCTGATCAAAACCGATGTGGGGATGGAGAGGAAAACGCTGGCAGTTATGATGGACAACCATTTTTCTTCATGAAGAAAAGTCCAATCAATGGCGGACCCCTTGTATAGCAGGCTCAGGCCTACGAGTAGGAGCAGGTGCAACAATTGATCAATGAAAAACCAAGTTTTTTGTGTTTGGGTATTTTGGAAATTGAGCTTGGCCCAATCTATAGCAAAATGGGAGACTGTTATTGCCACTGCAAAAGGCCAAAAAGACCATTCGGTGACAAGAACCCACGATAATATTCCGTGAAGCAGGACATGCAGGTACAGTTTGGGACTCCGGTGCTTTTCGCGTTCCTTCTCCGCTACCCAATGGTCGGGCTGAAATACAAAATCGACTAGCAGATGAACCAAAAGTAGCTTAATTAATAGCATCATAACGGCTTTAGTTGCATTATCCTTTTCTGGTAGTGTTGCACCATTTCAAGGATGAGGTCCAGTTGTGCGCGTCGGCTTCTTTGGCTGACCGCACTTTGTTTGATCTTTAATTTCTTTGCGATCTGGTCTTGTAAAAGGTCAGGATTGTCAAAAACAATTTCAGCAACTTCTGCCGATACCTGTGTCCAATTATCCATTGTTACCAAGGCCAGTTTTAACATCAGATTGATTTCTGTATCGAACTCCTGGTGATTACTGGCTATCGCCAAGGTGACTTTTTGTTTTTTTAATTGATCAAACTGGGTACCTGAATGGCTGAAAGCACTTCCGTTGGATTCGGAAACCTTTTCTGCCTCATAGGCTTTCTCTCCTATTCCGATAGCCATTCGGACATCCAGGTTTTGGAATTTTTTGATACAGGCCTTCAGTTGTAAAGCTTTTATAAGTGCCTGCGCCGGATGTGCCACCTCCAGCTGAAATTCATCTCCCCGGTAAATTTCCCATTCTTTAGGAGCGCTTCCGAATTGACCTAATTTGGCCTTAAGGGCAAGAAGCCATTCTGGAGATACAGCTTTTCTCGATCCTATAACATCCCCCGTAATTACCGCGATGAACTTTTTCATAGATATAAGCAATTTAACTAATATTCGAAAATATAAGTAAATATGCTAATATTTTAAAATATAAGCTTAATGGCTAATATAGAAATGATCAAGAAAAAGGAAAATCACTTAACATCTGTATCAGCTTCATCTAAGCTCAACTCTTGAATCCAAATATTTCTATACAATACATCATGCCCCTCAGCCTGAAGTTTAATGCCACCGGGACGGTCGGTAATGCCCTTACCACCATCATTACCCCCGTCCATACCCGAATTGACACCACCCCATACCTGCTGGATGGGTACCTTATCATGGATTTTTTGTGCGTTGAAATATATCGTCACCATTGCTTTTTCATTCAGCTGGCCCTCCTTATCAAAACGGGCTGCCCGAAAGGTAATGTCATAAGCATTCCATTTACCCACACCTTTGTAGGCGGAATAAGGCGCGGCCTTCTCATTGATAATAGCTGCCATACCGTGATCAGTAGAGTCACCATCAAGAATCTGTATCTCATAACGGTTTTGTAAATACACGCCGCTGTTACCTCCAGCTTGCTGGATAAGAAACTCCACATGTAACCGGAAATCCTTATATTCTTTCTTGGTAACGATATCTGCAGCGCCATATTTGCCTCCAGCCGCGGCAGGATCATTGGAATTCAACGCCTGTCCATCATCTACAGGGTCTTCGACGATCTGCCATTTAATGGGTAGCTCAGCGGCAAGGCGGGGACCTTTCCAGTAGGTCCACTTAGCATCCAGCATCGCTCTGCTACCATCAAAAAGAATTTCTGCATCATTAGGAGCTTTAGCACCCACGCCGAGCTGGGCGTGTGCAACAGAAATAAAAAGAAAAAACAAGACCGTTAAAGAAGATGTAGGTTTCATCGGGTTATATGTCTAAAGCGGAAAATGAATGAAAGAACAAGTTAAGGGACAATCTAGGGACAGGTACAAATCAATTACCCGCCCCCTTCTGCATTACTGATGCACTTCTCTAAGGAGGTCATTGATTGTTTTCACCGGGTTAAAGGTAATCAATGGTACTTCAACAAATATCGAATTCCACCCTGACATAGATCCATTCCAGAGCCCAGGTAGCTCCTGCGCCTTAAGCGGCTTCCCACTTTTTGATTTTTGCGTGATAAAGCCCGTCTTTGGATCACGGAATTGTAACAGATCAAATTTGTTTCCCTGATAATCCTTCAAGCCACAAACCAAATCGGTAGGATTAAAATGTGTGGAAGACTCAAACAATTGATGTTGTTCTGCATCTTCCAAGTCCAGCTGTGCGGTTTCGGCTATTTGTAAAGATAGAGAACCGTCTGCTTCCATCACCCAAAACGGACCTCCGCCGGGTTCTCCTGTATTCTCCACCATCCCGCAAACCCTAATGGGCCGATTTAGCTTTTCAAAAAGGTAGGCTCCTTTTTCCTTTGTTGACCAAGAAGCATAATGAGGAGGGACTTTGGCTCCTAATTCTTGTTCGAATACATTCTCAGCTCTTGACACCGCATGTTCGTTGACATCATTTTCTAAAGCTTGTAAGGCATCAAATGCTTTCCTCTGAACATCGAACAAAATGCCGCCAATCGCTTTTTTATAAGTGGTAGTGGTGGACTTAATGCGGTCAGGTACCACATTGTCGATGTTTTTGATAAACACAATGTCCGCATCAATCTCATTCAGGTTTTCGAGCAGGGCACCATGACCCGCAGGACGGAACAGTATGTCGCCATTATCTTCCACAAAAGGAGTGTTGTCCATGTTGACGGCAATGGTGTCTGTCGACTTCTTTTGCTGCGAAAACGCTACTTCAAACCTCACCCCAAATTTCTGTTCAAATGTTGGCCGTATGGCAGCCACATGTGCTTCAAACTTTTCCTGATGTTCCGGTGAAACAGTGAAATGAAGCCGGACCGTGTTGTCCAACCCCACTCCATAATCAGCACCTTCTACAAAATGTTCTTCAGTTGGGGTCCTGCTCCCTTCCTCATAGCTGTGGAACTTCAACAAACCTTTGGGCAGTTCGCCGTAGCCCATGTGTCCAGCCTCCAAGAAATGTTTGAGAATAAGTTTATATTCCTTATTGTTTAATGCTGTCTGTAAGTCTGTTCCGCTGTTTCTTAAGCTTTCGTCCAAGTCATGGTAGAAGGGGAAAGAGGAAAGCTGCTCTATAAACTGTCTACTGAAAGCGCTGCTTTCAATATCGTCATCATCTGACTCCAGAAAAGCATAAAGATCTTTAAACATCCTACTGGCTGCACCACTGGCAGGCACAAATTTAACAATGCGCTTTTGTGGCGCTACCTCTTCATAAATGGAGAGATAATCCGCCAGCTTCTCCTCGGATAGCTGTTTGATACCATCACCTATTATGGCAGCAGCATGAATGTTTAAATAGGGAAAGCCATTTTTAAAGTTTTGGATTTGTTCTTCTACTTTTTCCAAGGACATACCTTGAAGAAGTACCTGTTGCTTTTGTTGTTCTGTGATCATGTTGGATTGGGAATTAATATTTTGCTAGCAGCCTTTCTCGTAATTCTAGTGTCTAAGATAGTAAATCAATACAATTTATGAGGATAAATTTCAAATCGGTATATTCATTGATCAAAAAGCTGAATAAGCCGATCGTAAATGAAAACTACGTGAAAATTATTTTTTAGGCGGCGGTTAACCATACTTATAACTATAAATTCTATACCATGAAATGGCAAGGCAGAAGAAAAAGCAGCAATGTTGAAGACCGCAGAGGCCAATCAGGATCCTTTGGTGGTGGAGGAATGTCCCCGTTAGCCATGGGATTGATACTCCGATTCCTTTTCTCCAAAACAGGTTTAATCGTTGTGGGTATTTTTGTGTTGTTCATGTGGCTGACGGGTACCAACCCGCTGACACTGTTGCAGCAGTTTGATGGGGGCGCACAGCCAGCGGCACTTACGGAGTATCAGGGAAGTCCGGAGGAAGAGGAGCTGGCTGACTTTAGCGCGGTTGTGCTTAGCGATACGGAGATCGTCTGGAATCAGCTTCTCGCCAATTACAGGGAACCCACACTGGTGTTGTTCACCGGCAGCGTACAGTCCGCCTGCGGATCAGCTTCCTCTGCCACTGGTCCTTTTTACTGTCCCAGCGATGAAAAACTTTACGTTGATCTAAGCTTCTATAAAGAGCTGAGGGACCGTTTTAAAGCACCGGGAGATTTTGCCCAAGCTTATGTCATTGCACATGAAGTGGGTCATCATATCCAAAAGCTTATGGGCATTACCGATAAGGTTCACAGCTTAAGGGGGCAACTCAGCGATGCAGAATACAATAAAATGTCTGTGCGGCTTGAACTGCAGGCAGACTATTTGTCCGGTGTGTGGGCGCATCATGCCCAGCATACCTTGGGTGTTCTGGAAGAGGGAGATATAGAAGAGGCCTTAAATGCAGCCAGCGCCATAGGGGATGACAGAATTCAAAAACAAGTACAGGGCCGTGTTGTGCCAGACTCATTTACCCATGGAACATCGGAGCAAAGAATGCGCTGGTTCAAAAAGGGATACGAAGCGGGAGATCTTTCCCAATGGGATACATTTAATGCATCAGAACTGTAGAAATATGTTAGTTATGGTCATGGGCTTGCCGGGATCCGGCAAAACCTTTTTTGCCAAACGTCTAGCAGAGCGGTTAGGCTTCTCCTATATCGGCAGCGATCAGGTGCGAAAGGAAATGCATGCAATGGGAAAATATTCCAATCAGGAAAAGCAGAAGGTTTACAAAAAAATGTTAGTACTCGCCAAGACGCTTCTGCAGGAAGGAAAGTCAGTCATAGTAGATACTACATTTTACCAAGAAGCGATAAGGCTTCAATTTGAGCAGCTTGCACAGCATTTGTTCGTCCCACTGCTGAAATTTTGGATAGTTGCACCTGTGGAAGTGATAAAAGAACGGCTATCAGCACCGAGAGAAGACAGCGAAGCTGATTTTGGTGTTTATCAAAAACTAGCTTCCACATTTGAAGCACCCTCAATGCCTTATATCAAGTTGATATCTTCTCAAAATAACATTGACGATATGTTGGTAGAGGCGGAGCGGTACTTAGCGCATTAAGATATGAAACAGGAAGAGTTAAAGGCATTAATAAATACTGCGACACTGAAAGGTGAGCCATTGGAAACTGCGTATGAAGAAACCCACATCTCGTGGGTGGTATTCAGTAAATCTTATGCCTTAAAAATTAAAAAGCCGCTGAGGCTATCTTTTCTTGATTTTTCATCCTTGGAATTGCGGAAAAAGTACTGCGAGTTAGAATTTAAACTTAATAAGCGATTTTCGTCCATTTATTTGGCTGTTGTTGCGCTTCGTGAAGAGAAGGGCCTGTGGTCCATAGGAGGAAGGAGGGGGCCTATTAAAGAATATGCGGTATTGATGGAGCGGTTAAACACCTCCCTCAGAATGGACAAGATGCTGAAGGCAAAAGAGGTAAATTCTGCGCATATTCAGGCTTTGGCCCAAGAAATAGCTGCTTTTCATCAGCAGGCTGCTGTAGTTCGAGAGCCTTTTGATCTGGATAAGTCCAAAAGCCTGTTCAATGATATAGCTACGGTAAAGGATTGTATTGCGGCATGGATGGGTGGATCAGAAGCTGATTTCATCCAGCATACTATACACTGGAGCGACAGCTTTTTAGCTTCTTTTCAAGATCATATTCAACGACGCATCAACAGGGGCTGTCAAAGGGACCTGCATGGCGACCTTCATGCGGGTAACATTTTTCTTTATCAAAAACCGGTTTTGTTTGATTGTATAGAATTTGATGCGAGCTTCAGGCAGATTGATTTACTGTACGAACTTGCTTTTTTATGCATGGAGCTGGAAATAGAAGGTTATGAGGACTTTGCTGCTGAATTCATGTTGTTTTACCAAGAATTGCTGCCTGTTATAGGAGAGCCAGAGGATTTGCCCTTATTCCTATATTATAAGTGTTTAAGGGCTAATATCCGGTCCAAAATCACAGCACTTTCGGTTAAGGAACAAGCCGGCGCTCCATCCCCGGCTGGCCTCCATAAAATCGGCAGCTATTTAAAATTAATGGCCAAATACATACAGCAGGTTGGTGATTTATAAGGAATAGATATTTACTCCTAAAGTTTATTGCCTCTTAAAAATTCTACCACATCCATTCTTTTTTTACCTTCCATCTGAAGTTCCAAAACCGCTAATGCGCCTTCCCCAGTCTGGAAGTGAAGTGTTGTCTTTCCATCGGTTTGATAATCTCCAGCCTTTAAGCCGGAGAGGTCCGTTTTGAGTGGCCTTGTCGTGTAAATTTTACAGGTTTTGGCGTTGATTGTAGTCCAGGCGGCGGGGTAGGGAGAAAGTCCTCTGACCAAATTATGGATTTTTTCTGCCGGCATGGACCAATCTATTTGTCCCATTTCTTTATACAGCTTAGGCGCAGGATTTTTAGCCCGGAATTCGTCTTGTGGTGTAGTTTTCACTGAACCTTCTGCAATTGCCTCAATGGTTTTTAGTACCAGTTTGGAACCCCTCTCCATCAATCTTCCATAAAGCGTCCCCACATTATCCTCTGGTAAAATGGGTTCTTCTTCCTGAAAAATAATATGGCCCGTGTCGATTTCATGTTGTAAGAAAAAGGTAGTTACCCCCGTCACTTGTTCGCCGTTTATAATGGCCCAATTAATGGGGGCGGCACCCCTATAATCTGGCAATAGGGACGCGTGGAGATTAAATGTTCCCTTTGGCGGCATATTCCATACTACTTCTGGCAGCATCCTGAATGCCACTACAACCTGTACATCGGCTTGGTAGCTTTTTAACGCCTCAATAAATTCTGGCGCTTTCAGGTTGGTGGGTTGAAGCACGGGAATGCCTAGTTCCAGAGCAGCTTCTTTAACGGGTGACCCCATTAGCTTACGCCCTCGTCCCTGGGGCTTGTCTGGAGCAGTGACGACTGCCACTACATTCCATCCTTTTTCTACCAATAGCTTCAGTGAAGGCACGGCAAATTCTGGCGTGCCCATATATACAATGCGGAGATCAGACATAGTCTTTGTTGGTTGAAGGAATTTGAATAAGGCTTGCTGCGCGGCTTTTTAAGTCTATGCTGTAGCTTTTGTTAGCTATCAATCGTTATACAACAGATATTTTGCTCTGATTTTCTTGTAGGCATCAAGTCCACTTTGCCAGGAGCTGCGTATTTCAGGTTCACTTTTCCCCGCCAAGATATCTTTTCTCAACTGATCTGTTCCCGCAAGCTTGTCGAAGAAATTGTTGAAAAAAGCTGCTCCCTGGCCAGATTTGTTATACATTTCCAACAGGTAGCGCAATGTGAAGCGATGTGCTAGCGATTCTCCTCTCAAATCTCTTCCATAGCATGCTTTATTTTCATGAGGCGGGTTTTTTGACATCCCATTGATGCTGACAGGAGTAAAGGTGAAATCACCATACTTTGTATCGGGTGCGCCATAAACCTGAAAAGGAAAATAGGTGCCCCTCCCCACGCTGATATCCGTTCCTTCAAAAAAACAGAGTGAGGGGTAGAGCCGGATGGAGAGATCATTGGGCAGGTTTGGAGAAGGCTTGATTGGTAAGCTATACTGCTGGGCATGGTTCCAATTTTTAACCCGTACGATTTGAATATCGGCATTCACCCGATTCGCCAACCATCCCTCACCGTTGATCATTTGTGCAAGCTCGCCCACTGTCAGGCCATGTACGACGGGTATGGGATGCAAACCTACAAAGCTGGTAAACTCCTCTTTTAATATGGGGCCGTCAATATAGTCTCCATTTGGGTTTGGCCTATCCATGATCAACAATGTTTTGCCATTTTCGGCACAGGCCTCCATGACATAGTGTAGGGTGCTTATATAGGTGTAAAACCGTAAACCTACATCCTGAAGATCAAAAACAACAATATCTACATCTGCCAAGGAGCTTGAAGAAGGCTTTTTGTTATTACCATACAAGGATACTATAGGTAGTCCCGTTCTTTTATCCGTGTCGTTTTTCACGGCCTCTCCCGCGTCTGCATCGCCTCTAAATCCGTGTTCGGGTACAAACACCTTTTGAATGCGCACATCTTCCTTCAAAAGAAAATCCACCAAATGTAGGTTGTTTTTTTGTGTGAGAACACTGGTCTGGTTGACGATTAAGCCGACCTTTTTGTTTTTCAGCAGCGGAAGATAAATTTCTGGTTGGTCAGCACCGACAAGAACCTTTGTTTGATCAGGCTTTGTCTTATCTTTGACCTCTATGGGTCTGTTTTTGCAAAAAGCCAAGTTGCCACCTAAAAAAATGAGCAGGAATATTAATTTCAAGACCTTCATGTTAATTTGCGTTTCTTTCAAACAAAAATAGTCACTTCGTTGAATCTTCCCTATTTCATTGCCAAAAGAATCAGCTTCAAACGAACGGGCGGTTTTACCGGTACCATTCATCGCATTGCTGTGGCTAGTATAGCTATAGGGCTGGCTATCATGATAATATCTTTCATGATCCTGGGGGGCTTTAAGCAGGTTATATCCGACAAAGTTTTTTCTTTTACAGGGCATTACCAAGTTCTCCGATTTTCGCTAAGCAATGACTTTGAGGAAACTCCAATTAGTACCCGAAGTGATTTTTATAAGCGATATCCTGAGTTGGATTTTGTCAGGCATGTGCAGTCTTATGCCACTAAGCCAGGTTTGCTTAAGGGAGATGAAGAGGTGCAAGGGGTGATCATGAAAGGTGTCGGACCGGATTTTGACTCACTTACTTTCCAGTCCGCAATGCTTAGGGGACGATTTATCCGATTTGAAGAGGATCGGGCATCAAACGAAATCATTCTCAGCAGCAAAATTGCCAACAAACTGATGTTGGACGTAGGTGAAAAGGTCGTCATGTATTTTGTGCAGGATCCGCCTCGTTATCGAAATTTTGATATTGTCGGCATTTATGAAACGTTTTTAGAGGATTTTGATGACAAAATCGTCTTGGGAGACATCCAGACCATCCGCAATTTGAATGGTTGGGAAAAAGATCAGGTAGGAGGGTTTGAAGTGTTTATTCAGGATCCGAATAGGATTGATGTTCATGAGAACGACATCTATCAAATTATAGACTATGATCTAAAACTGGATAAGGTAACGGACCGCTTTATCCAGATTTTTGATTGGCTGCATTTATTGAACAACAATGTTTATGTTTTTCTGGGGCTGATTCTTTTTGTAGCCATGTTTAATATGGTTTCTATTCTCTTTATTTTGATCATGGAGCGGACACAAATGATCGGCGTCCTCAAGGCATTAGGTGCGAAGAACTCACAGATCCGGCGCATTTTCGTTTGGAATGGGATCCGTATCATTGGCCGAGGCTTACTGGTAGGGAATGCTGTGGGCTTGGGCTTCGGTATACTGCAGCATTACACCAAGCTAATCAAACTGAATGCAGAGAACTATTATATGAGTTATGTCCCTATCTATTGGGATTGGTCCATCATACTAGGCATGAATGTACTGATTTTCGTCGCGACCACTGCAGTTCTTTTTCTTCCTGCAATGATCATTAGCAATATTAAGCCAATTAAAGCTATCAGGTTTGATTGACATTATAAGGCTTAAACCAGCTTTTAACCTTCATATATATAACCCCAAAAACCGCCTCACGGAAGATATGCTTGCTCATCTTGGAACTACCCTTGGTGCGGTCTGTAAAAATGATGGGAACTTCGACGATTCGGAAGCCCATTTTCCATGCGGTAAACTTCATTTCTATCTGGAAGGCGTAGCCTATAAATTTGATTTTGTCCAGATTGATCGCTTCAAGCACTTTTCTGCTATAGCATTTAAATCCTGCGGTGGTGTCTTTGATGGGTATGCCTGTGATAAACTGTACATACTTGCTGGCAAAAAATGACATCAGTACACGGCCCATTGGCCAATTGACAACATTTACACCGGTAATATAGCGTGAGCCAACGGACATGTCATATCCATCCTCGGCGCAGGCTTCGTACAACCGCACCAGATCGGCTGGATTGTGGGAAAAATCTGCATCCATTTCAAATATATAGGCGTAGCCTTTTTCTAGCGCATATTTGAAGCCGGTAATATATGCGGTTCCTAAACCCATTTTGCCGGGCCTCTCTATTAAATGAAGCCTACCGGGATAAAGGGTTTGAAGGCTTTTTACTGCTTTTGCCGTTCCGTCAGGAGAGCCATCATCAATGATCAGGACTTCAAAAGATCCTTTTAATGCCATAACGCTCTGAATGATATCGGAAATATTTTCGATCTCATTATAGGTCGGTATGATGACTAGCTTCGAGTGGTTCATATCGGAGGGTCAAAATTAGAACTAAAAGGGGATTTTTTCAGCCTTTGTTCAAAGAATGTCACCAGATCCGAGATAAACCTCAGCAAGCATCAGAATACAAAAAACATTTGGGTAGGAGAGTATACGTTCCTCCATCCAATTTTAAGGTTACTTATTTACAGTGCTCAAGTCGTTCTTGTGCGTATTTACTTCCTCGCGCCGCTGCAAGTTTTAGCTCTTCACAAGCACGTGTGGGATTGCTTTCTAGTAGACATACCGCTCTTCGTGCACGCGCTTCATAATGATCAGGCTTGGCGTTGAGCACCTTGTCGAAATCCTCTAAGGCCCAATCGACCATCCCGAGTTGGAGAAATGCATAGCCACGGTTGTAGTGGGCGGAGAGGTCATCCGGTGAATGATGCAAGTAAGCATTGAATTGTACGGCTGTGCCTAAAACATCACCTAAATGTGCCAGCGCTATACCTTGATAAAAATAAATATTAGCTTGCGTAGGGTCAATATCC
This sequence comes from Cyclobacteriaceae bacterium, assembly GCA_035303945.1. Taxonomy (GTDB): domain Bacteria; phylum Bacteroidota; class Bacteroidia; order Cytophagales; family Cyclobacteriaceae; genus DATGMS01. The sequence goes on along the minus strand of DATGQZ010000007.1, from coordinate 190,632 downwards.
TTGGCTATCCTCAAAAATTCGTTAGCTTCTTTATACTTTTCATTTTTAAGTAAAGCTCTTCCCAATAGCACTAAAAATTGAACGTTGGTAGGGTCTAGACCTGCCGCGCGTAGCATAAAATATTCTGCCTTCTCATAATCTTCCATCATCCAAAATGCCCTTCCTTTGCCACCCATTGCCATTGCATTTTTAGGATCAATTTGTAGAATTCGATCAAAATCCTTTATGGCTTTCTGATACTGGTCCAATTCGACCAAAGATTTGGCCCTGAGATCCAAGACTTGAACGTCAGAGGTGTTTAGGAACAAAAGCCGATTAGCCTCTTGAATGGCTTCTTCATATTGCCCATTGTTGAAATAGGTTTGGCCTTTGTCAAAGTTACCAATACATGAACTACCCAGCAGCAGGATAAATGGGAGGATTCGGAAGGAGCTTTTCATAAACTAAAGATTTATTTATAAAACTAAATAAATAGGCTTATGAATGCAAACTATCGGCTGCATTTTTTTATAGAATCATCTTCTATACAAATTGCTGGTAGTCAGACGAAAAAATATCTCCCAAGGGTTCTTGGGAGATAGTCTATCTATAAAACCCCTTTTGTGCTGGGGAGCTGATTTAAGGCCTGAGGGTCCCGTTGTACAGCCATCTTAATGGCACGTGCCAAGGCTTTAAAAATAGCCTCAATTTTATGGTGTTCATTGTCTCCTTCTACCTTGATGTTCAGGTTACATTTGGCAGCATCACTAAAAGATTTGAAGAAATGATAGAACATTTCCGTAGGCATTTCTCCGATTTTCTCCCTCTTGAATGTCGCATCCCAAACAATCCACGGTCTTCCCCCGAAATCGATGGCCACTTGGGCCAGCGCATCATCCATGGGAAGCAAAAAGCCATACCGATAGATACCTTTTTTATCACCCAAAGCTTTTAAGTAAGCTTCTCCCAATGCCAATGCGGTATCCTCAATTGTATGATGCTCATCAATATGTAAATCACCGTCTACATAGATATCCAGATCAGTACCCCCATGTCGGCCAAGTTGCTCCAACATGTGATCAAAAAAAGCCAAGCCGGTATGAATCTTACAATGGCCTGTACCGTCCAGGTTAAGGCTGATTTTAATTTTTGTTTCAGAAGTATTTCTTTCCACTTGCGCTTTCCGCGCTGGGAGCCGCAGAAATTCGTAGATTTCATCCCAGGAAGTAGTGGTGAGCGCAACTCCCTCCATTTCCTCCTTACCGATGAATATGGCTTTACTGCCAAGGTTTTTTGCGAGTTCTACATCTGTTTTCCGGTCGCCAATCACATACGAATTGGCCAAGTCGTATTCACCCGTTAAATATTTACCCAGCATGCCGGTCCGTGGTTTTCTGGTGGGAGCATTTTCATACTCGAAGGATCGATCAACATGAATGGCGGCAAATATTATCCCTTCTTCTTCCAAGGTTTTGAGCATCTTATATTGAGCTGGCCAGAAGGTGTCTTCAGGAAAGGAATCCGTACCCAAGCCGTCTTGATTGGTCACCATCACCAATTCGTAATCAGTTTCCTCGGCAATTTTTCTGAGGTTTGAAATAGCCCGCGGAACAAACTCCAGCTTTTCAAGGCTGTCCACCTGAAAATCGGTCGGTGGTTCTTTAATGATGGTCCCGTCCCGATCGATAAACAATACTTTTTTCATTTTAACTTTGCTTACAGATAACCAATGGAATCTTATATTTTCTTCGTTTAACTTTTAGGTAGTTGGCTTAATGCCTCTAACAGCACATTGTTTTCCTCTGCTGTTCCCACCGAAATGCGGAGGCAGTCGTCACAGAGTACCACCTTCGATCGATCTCTGACAATTATCCGGTGCTCGATCAAATAATTATAAACCTGACGGGCACCCTGAATTTTCACCAATAAAAAGTTAGCGTCGGAGGGGTACACCTTTTGTACCAAGGAGAGTGGTTCCAGCTGTTTGTACAGATTATCTCTTTGGAGCAATATCTCCTTCACCATTGATTTCATTTTGTCCACTTCGCCCAAGGCAGCCAATACCGTTTCTTGCGTTAGTCCGCTGATATTGTAAGGAGGTTTGATTCGGTTCAATACCTGAATGATTTCCACTGAAGCGAAAGCCATGCCCAGCCTCAACGAGGCTAAGCCCCACGCTTTGGAGAAGGTTTGCATCACCAGAAGATTGGGGTACTGGTCGAGCAGCTGGGTAAAACTGGGTTCAATGCTAAAATCGATATAGGCTTCATCGACTACTACCAATCCTTTAAAGCTATTCAACACCTGCAAGATGGCTTCCTGCTTCATCCGATTACCGCTGGGGTTGTTAGGCGAGCATATGAAGACGATTTTGGTGTTAAGATCCACCTCTTCCAGTATTGCTCTAGGCCGTAGCTGAAAATCATCGGTAAGGTTTACACGCTTGATAGCCACATCGTTTATTTCTGCGCTGACTTCATACATGCCGTAGGTAGGCGGCAAAATAATGATGTTGTCCCTTCCGGGATTGCAAAAGGCCCGAAAAAGAAGATCTATAGCTTCATCGCTTCCATTGCCCAAAAATATTTGGGAAGCGGGTACGTTTTTTATCTCCGATATCTTTTCCTTCAGTGCCGTCTGATATGGATCAGGATAACGGTTGTAGCTAGCTTCTGTAATGGAGCCAATGGGATTTTCATTGGCATCCAAAAAAATGCCTTCCTTGCCAGAGTACTCATCACGGGCTGAAGAGTAGGGGGTGAGGTTAGCAATATGAGGTCTAAGTAAGGTGTGGATATTGAATATCATTACGCGTCCTTTAAGTAATTTAAGCGAACCGAAACAGCATTTTTATGGGCTTCTAGCATTTCACTTGCTGCCATCGTTTCTACTGTGGGGCCGAGGTTTTGGATGCCTTCTTCGGTAATTTTCTGGTAGGTGATCTTTTTGACAAAACTATCCAAAGACACCCCGCTGTAGTTTCGGGCAAAGCCGTAAGTAGGCAAAGTATGATTCGTGCCTGAGGCATAATCACCGGCAGATTCGGGCGTAAAATTGCCGATAAATACCGATCCGGCATTATATATTCTGTTGACTACTTCCTCCTCATTTTCAACTGAAACTATCAAATGTTCAGGAGCATAATCATTGATCAGTTCCATAGCTTTGTCCTGATTGGTCATGACCACTGCAACGCTGTTATCGAGTGCTTTCTGTGCAATTTGTTTGCGAGGGAGTTTCTCAAGCTGTTGCTGCACTTCTTTTAGCGTCTTCTTCGCCACTTTTTCGGATGAAGCAACCAAAACAACCTGACTGTCGACGCCATGTTCGGCCTGAGACAACAGGTCCGCAGCTACAAATGAGGGGATAGCGGATTCATCCGCATATACGAGCACTTCCGAAGGGCCTGCGGGCATGTCTATGGCTACACCTTTTTTAGTAGCCAATTGCTTTGCCGCGGTTACATATTGGTTGCCAGGACCGAAGATTTTGTCCACCCGTGGTACCGACTCTGTCCCATATGTCATGGCGGCGATGGCCTGAGCACCACCGACTTTGACAATTTTATCGATCCCGATCAAGTCGGCTGTATAAAGTATAGCAGGGTGTATAGCCCCTTCTTTGTTTGGCGGACTACAAAGGATGATTTCCTCGCATCCAGCAATATTGGCAGGTATACCCAGCATGAGGACGGTAGAAAATAGGGGAGCGGTTCCTCCAGGTACATAAAGTCCCACCCGTTGAATAGCTTTGCTTCTCCTCATGCAGATCACCCCAGGCATGGTCTCCATGACTAGATCAGGGGTAGTTTGTGCCTGATGAAACTTCTCAATATTTTCTTTGGCCTGAGCAATAGCCGCTTTTAATGCTTCATCCACCAATCCATACGCGGCCTTGATTTCTTCGCGGCTGACTAAAAGGGTTTTGATCTCTACGTGATCATATTCCAAAGCAAATTTCTTGAGGGCTTTGTCTCCCTGTCGTTCAACCTTTTTCATGATCGGCTTGACGATCTTTTCAATATCTTTTATTTTCAGAACCGGCCGAGCCAGCTCTTTTTTCCATTCCTTCTTCGATGGATTAACAATGACTTTCATTTGAATGATATTAGCGGATCACCGTTGATTTAAGAAAGAGTATGAGGCTTAGAGTACCATCTTTTCAATAGGAACCACTAAGATTCCCTCCGCACCTGCTTGTCGAAGTTCTTCGATATTTTCCCAAAACTGATCTTCACTCAGTACGGAATGTACAGAGGACCAGCCTTCTTGGGCAAGGGGAAGAATAGTAGGGCTGCGCATACCGGGGATCAAGGAAACAATTTTGTCCAACGCATGATTGGGGGCATTCAGGAGGACGTACTTGTTGCTTTTGCCTGCTTGTACTGCTTTAATTCTAAATAGCAGCTTTTCTACCACGCTCATCTTGCTTTCCGGCAGGTTCGGATTACTGATTAATACGGCTTCAGAACTAAAAATTCTTTCAACTTCCGTCAATCCGTTCATCAACAAAGTGGAACCAGAGCTGACAATATCACAGATGCCTTCGGCTAAGCCAATACCCGGGGCAATTTCCACGGAGCCGCTGATTTCGTGTATTTCACAGTTGATTTTATGCTTTGCAAAAAAGTCACCTAGGATTTTGGGATAGGACGTGGCTACGTTTTTCCCGTCGAAATAAGGCAATCCTGTATACGTCTCCCCACGTGGAATGGCTAGGGAGAGCCTGCATTTTGAAAATCCAAGCTTCTTTAATACGTCGACAGGCTTGGCTTTTTCAGCTACCTCGTTTTCTCCAACAATTCCCAAGTCAGCCACTCCATCCGCGACATAGCCAGGGATATCATCATCACGAAGATAAAGCAATTCCATGGGGAAATTTGTTGCACTTGATTTCAGCTTGCCTGTACCGTTATAAAATTTTATACCGCATTCTTTGATTAGACTTAAGGAGTCATCACTTAGTCTTCCACTTTTTTGAACGGCAATACGAATGATATTTTCCATGAATATTGTAAGAATATTAAATCAATGTAGAAATTGGTTTGAGCTGCAGCAATACTGCCTACAGCCACATGGGGCGATATGTAAATTGTATTCCTCCTTAAGAGGAATGGTGGAAATGGTGAACAGTTACAGTAGGGCATACTGCAAAAAGTAGTTGGTGGGTGATATTTGTATTTGTACTGTTCATCTCGACTTTCACAAAATTAATCAGGTAATATTAACAAGCAAAGAAAAGCCCTCGTTTTATGAAAAATAGGCAAAATTTGCTATATCTTCTATGCAGAACGCTTGGACTTTAAAAAAATCTGGAGGGTTTACCCTCCAGATTTTTTTGCTTTGTAACCTTGTTGTTGTAGGATATCCAAGACCTTGTCCCGCAGGTCTCCTTGAATCAGAATCTCACCATCTTTAGCACTTCCTCCCACACCACATTTGTTTTTCACAAGTTTACCCAATTCCTTTAGATCATCTTCTGATCCAACAAATCCTGTGACCAGCGTAACCTGTTTGCCTCCGCGGGATTTTTTATCCAGCTGAACCCTAAGATGCTGTTGCTGGGGGGGGAGGGTAAGCTGCTCTTCTTCGGAGTTATGGTAATCAAAATCCGCACTGGTGGAATAGACGATACCGTCCCTTTTCTTCCAATCGTTATTTTTCTTTTTTGCCATTCTTTATTTGCTGATTTTCATGGTCCATACAGGCCTTTTAGCATGGTTGACCACATCTTCGGCAATGCTTCCACTGAGCAAGTGCATAAAGCCTGTACGCCCATGGGTTGCCAGAGCAATCATATCGGCATTTATTTCTTCGGCATACTCGATGATTCCCTCTTCTTCGGATGTACTGTTATATATTACCGCCATGGTGTTGCTCAAGCCATGTTTGCTGATGAATGTTTCAATTTTTTTCCGAGAGTCTTTAGATGTTTCAAAGAAGCTGGGTGTGTTGATTTTCACCAAACTTAATTCCGCACCTAGCAGCTCCTGAAGGGACTTGATCTGTTGAATAACTACCCCGTTGTCTTCACTGAAATCACTCGCAAATACAATTTTCTTGATATGGTCGGCATTGATGGCTTGCTTTACCGTGATCACGGGACACTTGGCATGCCTTACCACTTTTTCGGTATTAGATCCGATCAGTAGTTCTTCCAAGCCACTGGAACCTTTAGATCCCATTACTACCAGATCTGCTTTTATATCAGCTATCTCAGATGAAATTCCCGCATAGGGGTTGCCAAAAGCCAGTCGGGTTTTGAATTTGTAGGGTCTATTTTGATGTTGCTCCTCAATTTCCTTTAGCTGCCTTTTTCTTTTTTCCACCAACTCGATCATATACACCTGATTCAACTGGGCTGAATCTAAGTTAATTTCACCCATTGTGCTGAAACTTTGTGTAGTGGGCGTTTCTACAATATGGACCAGCTTGAGTTTCCCCATCGTTTTGGAGGCAAGCTGCTGCGCAAATTGAAAGGCAAATTCTGCCTGTTGGGAAAAATCATAGGGGACTAAAATGGTATGCATAGTCATAAGTTTAAGTTAGAAACGCTTCATATACTTGATATAAATCTAAGGATTTTTACCTTAAAAAAATAATGCCAGCGCCAAAAACCAACACCCACATAAGCGTAGAAATGGCCATTCTTTTAAGGTATGGGTCGAGTTGAAGTGCACTTTTTTGGGGATCAGCCACCCCTTTGGCGATACTGACCATTACAGGTGCTACTCCCAAGGCTAGCAGACCTCCCCACGCTTGCTGGTTGATGACAAACACCAGGAGTGAAAGGTTACCTGCAATAATTAAAAACCAATTATACTTCACCGCTGCCGCCCTTCCTATTCGGACAGGAATGGAGCGTTTACCGGCTTTAACATCGGATTCAATATCTCTGATGTTGTTGATGTTTAAAACGGCAGTACTAAAGAAACCAAGTGAAATAGCAGGGAAAATAAGATCCGCAGAAAAACGCAGGCTGTGAAGGAAATAGGTGCCCAGTACACCGACAAGCCCAAAGAAGAGGAATACGGACAAATCTCCCAAGCCTGCATAGCCATAAGGTTTGGAGCCAGATGTATAGGTAATGGCCGCTACAATGGCAACCAAACCTAATGCAACGAAGCCTAAAAAAATAAGGATATCTGCTACAGCCACGTAAAGCAACGCCATGCCGCTCGCAAATGAAAATGCAGCAAAAAGAATCATCGCCCGCTTCATTTCCTCTTTACTGATTACGCCAGATTGAACGGCACGGGTGGGGCCTTGACGGTCGATACTATCCGCGCCGTGCACGCTGTCCCCATAATCGTTGGCAAGATTGGACAGTATTTGAAGCAAGGTAGTGGTGAGGACGGCCAATAAGAAAACCTCCCACCGAAAAACCTCATGGTAAACGGCAATAAAACTTGCCATGAGAATACTTGCCAAAGCCAATGGGAGAGTTCTTAGCCGAATGGCATGGAGCCAGGCTTGTTTTTTATTTGATAGCGAAACAGGCACAATTTTGTAACTAAAACTTAGGACTGAATAAGGGATAGGATTTCTTCGTCCATCGGTTTAACAGATGAAGGGAAGAATTTTTTCAATTCTCCTTGTTCATTGATAAAGTACTTGCAAAAATTCCAAGTGGGTTCTTTATCATTCCAGCCGTTAAGTTCCTTGTCGGAAAGCCAGCGGTACAGGGGATGCTTGTCCACCCCTTTTACGGAGATTTTGTCAAAAATCTGAAATGTAACCCCGTAGTTTTCTGTACAAAACTGCTTGATGTCTTCGTTTGTGCCTGGCTCTTGTCCACCGAAGTTATTGGCTGGAAAGCCCAAAATAGCCACTTTGTCGCCATATTTTTCGTTTAGCTCTTGCAGTTCAGCATATTGGGGGGTATAGCCGCATTTTGATGCTACGTTGACTACAAGCACCTTTTTTCCCCGATACTGGCTGAAATCTACCTCCTCGCCGTCAATGTCCTTCATCTTGAAATCATAAAAGGATGTGTGGATTGCCATGTCTTCGTAGTTTAATGCTTCCTCTTCCATAATGTGGCTTTGGCTTCCGGCACTACATGCAAGTGCTACAAAAGCGCATAATATAAGCAAGGTCTTCATAGTTAATGAATTTTTAAATCTACATTTTTTCGGGTACCTCGATGCCCAATAACTTCATGCCCGTCTTGATGACCCTAGCTACCTGTGCGGATAGGGCGATTCTGAAGGCTTGTACTAGATCATCAGATTCATTAAATATAGGAAGTTCTGCATAAAAACGATTATACTCCTTAGACAAATCAAATAAATATTGTGCGATTATAGCAGGGGAATATTCTCTTCCTGCTTGACGTACTTTTTCTATATAGTCATTCAAAAGAATTATAAGACTTCTTTCCGAATCGGCGATTGGAGAAAGGCTATTGAAGTTGACCTTGCTATAGTCCATGCCGATCTGATCTGCCTTTCGGAGGATTGAAGAGATGCGTGCATGAGTATATTGAATAAAGGGACCGGTATTGCCCTGGAATTCGATGGATTCTTGCGGGTTGAACAGCATTCTCTTTTTTGGATCGACCTTCAATAGGAAATACTTTAAAGCGCCCAAGCCCAGCATTCGGTAGAGTTCATGCGCCTGCTCTTCGCTAAATCCGTCAATCTTTCCAAGTTCTTGGGTGTGCGCAGCTGCCGTTTCAACCATTTCCTGCATCAAGTCATCCGCATCTACCACAGTGCCTTCTCTAGATTTCATCTTGCCAGAAGGGAGGTCGACCATGCCATAAGATAAGTGGTACAAGCCATCGGCATAGGGACGTCCCAGTTTTTTGAGGATTTTGAACAACACATCAAAATGGTAGTCCTGTTCATTACCCACCACATATACGGACCGGTCGATTTGGTGATCCTTGTATTTCAAATCTGCCGTGCCCATGTCTTGGGTGATATAAACTGAAGTTCCATCGCCTCTGAGCACCAGCTTTTCCTCCAGACCTTCATCCTTTAAGTCTGCCCAAACCGAGTTGTCTTCCTTTTTGAAAAATACGCCCTTCTGAAGTCCTTCCTCTACAATGTCTTTCCCCAGCAAATAAGTGTTTGATTCGTAATAATATTGATCAAATTCCACTCCCATGGTTTGATAGGTGGCCGCGAAACCATCGTACACCCAGGCATTCATTGTTTCCCAAAGGCAAATAACGTCCTTGTCGCCTTTTTCCCATTGAAGAAGCATTTCTTGGGCTTCCTTTATGATTGGCGCATGTTTCTTTGCTTCCTCTTCTGTCTGTCCTCTTTCCACCAATTCGGAAATCTGCTTTTTATATTCCTGGTCAAATCGAACATAGTATTTCCCTACTAGATGGTCTCCTTTGATGCCGGAAGATTCTGGTGTTTCTCCCTCACCAAAGTGCTTATAGGCTACCATGGACTTACAGATGTGAATTCCCCGGTCATTAACCAAATTGGTTCGTATAACCTTGTAACCATTGGCTTTGAGGATTTCTGACAAAGAAAAGCCGAGAAAGTTATTTCTTAAGTGACCCAAATGGAGGGGCTTGTTGGTATTGGGTGAGCTGTATTCCACCATCACCTTTTGCCCATTGGCAGGAAGCTGCCCCAGTTGGGTTTCCTGAATTAGCCCATCAAAAAGCTTGAGCCATTGCTTGTCGGCAACAGCAATATTTAGGAAGCCTTTTACAACATTGTAATCACTTACAATGGCAGAATGGCTTTTTAAATACTCACCGATCTGAATGCCCCCTTGTTCTGGAGAAGTTTTGGTAATTTTCCCATAAGGGAACATTACAAAAGTATAATTCCCTGCAAACTCCTTTCTCGTCGGCTGGAGCGATAAATCCGACGCATCGACTGTATGGTTAAAAAGCGCTTCAAATGCCTTACTGACATCCGCCAAAATCTGTTCTTGTATGGTCATATTTTTCCAATTGTTGTTTACCCCTTCCCATGCACACTTTCCCGTGCGCAAAGGTATAGAAAAATAGATCAAAAATGGGCTACTAATGATTCTGTAGTGGATTCAAGTACCTCAAACGCATTCTCTGCCATGAGGTTTTCGGTATCAAGCGTTGGATTAACCTCTACAATTTCCCAACAGCATACCCTTCGGTCCTTGATCAGTTCCGCATTCAACTGTATGGCTTCCTCCACAGACAGACCCTCCGGAACAGGAGTGCCCGTACCCTTGGAGATCGAGCTGTCCATACTGTCTACATCGAAAGATATATATATTTGATCGCAGGCTGACAAGGTGGTTAAAGCCTGATTCGCGATGTCAACTATACCTTCCTTGCGTATTTCCGCAATGGTAAAATTCCTGATCTGATGTTGTTGAATTAGGTAATTCTCTGGCTCCTCAGTATCCCTGACAGCTATGTACACAATATCCTCGGGCAGAATTTTGGGCTTCTCTCCGCCTATTTTTTTTATCTTTTCCCAGTAGGCGAGGGTATCTTTCTCCGGATCATTGATTTTGCAATCTAGATTGTCTGTTCCAATACACATGGCGAGCGGCATACCATGCATGTTTCCGGACGGCGTCGTATAAGGGGTGTGCAGATCGGCGTGGGCATCGATCCAAATCACACCGAGCCGTTTCTCTGGATCGGCTGCTTTAATCCCCATGATGGTGCCTGCCGCCGTCGAATGATCTCCCGCCAGTATGATAGGAAAGGTTCTTTCCTTTCGAAGGCTCAAGATTGTGTCGTATACATTATTAAGAACCTGATAGACTCCATCAATATATTTGGCAAAAGGATGACGGTTACCTTTCCAAAGAAAGCTGTTGGCATCAGGCACATTAATAGGGTCGAAGCGGGCAAAAAAGTCTGATTTTTTGTCTAGGCTTGCCACTTTTAGGGCATCGACACCCAAGCTGGCTCCCCGCGTACCTGCTGCGATTTCAGACCGTACTTCTACTAGTTTAATTTGGCGCATATGGATAGTTTATAGTATGAAAAAAAGTTATTCCATTTTACCAACGTAGAAATTTAGTCCAGAAGTTTCGCTCCCATCGGAGATTTTCTACCTACTTGCTGGGCTCCACCTGAGATTTATTGAGGTGGGCGAGGAGAGGTGTCTATTCCCAACCTCCCCCTAAAGCCCGGTAAAGCTCTATGTTGGAAACCAATATTTCCATGCGAGTCGATGCCAATTCCAATTCCGTATCCAAAGCATTGCTCTGAGCTGTTATTACTTCTAAATAATTGGCAAAGCCACTTTTAAACAGCATGTCAGCATTTTGTACGGCGGTTTGCGCATTGGCTAGCCGTTGCTCTGCAATTTCAAAAGCTTCCAAAAGTTTCCGGTTTCGGACCAACTCATTGGAGACTTCGGTGACAGCGTCTAGCAAACTTTCCCTAAAAACAAGTTCCGCAATATCTCTTTGCAGCAACGCCACTTGATAATTGGTTTTCAGTCGCCTTCTTTGAAAGATAGGCTGGGTAAGGGAGCCTGTAAATATGCCGAACAATGACAGCCCGGGGTTGAATAGATCCTTTAGCTCCATGGCATCCAGCCCTAAATCTGCACCTAAAGTAAGGGAAGGGTATTTAAGCGCCTGAGCAATCCCCACCTGGGCATTAGCAGCGACTAGCCCAAATTCGGCGGCTGCTACATCAGGTCGATTGGTGAGCAGGTCCAGCGGAACACCGGCGGCGACGTTTGTCTGCAAGCTAACCTCTTTCAGTTCTTTGCCTGTTGGGATTTCACCGGGATAATTCCCGAGCAGCCGATTCAGGTTGTTTTTTTGGATTTCTATTTCTCCTTCGATCTGCGGAATTAGGGATGCCGCCACCAGTTTTTGGGCTTCGGTCTGTCTTACAGCAAGAGAGGTCACCTGACCTGCTTTAAATTGTAATTCAACTATTCTGAGCGTGCTGTCGTTCAAATCGAGGTTACGTTGCGCAACTTTTAATTGTTCATTCAGCATCAGGAGGTTATAGTAGGATGAAGCGACTTCCGCGACAAGGGAGGTTTGTACTGCTCTGAGAAATTCGCGGCTCTGCATAAAGGTGGCTAAAGCTGCTTCTTTTTCTCGCCTGAATTTGCCCCAGATGTCTATTTCCCAGCTCGCTGCCAATGTGTTACGATGGTTGACTTGGGTGACATACCATTTTTTAGGCGGCTCTCGATCACCATAGTAATTGCTGGAAGGATTGGAGTAGTAGCCTTCGGAGTGGTATTCTCTCTCGTAATAGCCCAATTCAGCATTAAGTTCAGGCAAGAAGTTCACTTTGGCCTGTTTCAAGTCCTGAATGGCCACATTGACATCCTTGGCGGACTGCAGCAGGTTCAGGTTGTTTTTTAATGCGCTATCAATCAGACTTACCAATACAGTATCATCAAAGAACTCTCTCCAATTGATTTTAGCAATATTAGTTGAGTCCAAGGTGTCATTAACCGAATTCTTGTAATCTGTCGGCAAATCCAAATTCGGCCGGGTATAGTTTTTTCCAGCTTTACAGCCGGCCATCACAACTACAATAAACGAAATGTATAAGACTTGTCGCCAAACGGAGCTTGAACGTGTACTCTTAAATCCCATAAACATCTTTTTATTCAAATCCTGGCTTTGAAAGACTGACTCCCTTTGTGAAGGAGACAAACGATCACTCAAACCTGCTTTCATCATAAGTTTTCTTCTTCATCAGTGGCCATGCGCCGGCTTACCTTTTCATGAAGGGCCTGGAACAAAATATACAAGACGGGAATGATAAATATCCCTAACACAACTCCCATAAGCATACCTCCCGCTGCACCGATACTCACAGACTGGTTTCCTTGGGCAGATGATCCTACCGTCATCGTCAGCGGTATCAAACCTGCAATAAAGGCAAATGAGGTCATGATGATAGGGCGGAGACGGAGCCTGGCCGCTTCAACGGCGGCATCATAAATACTTAATCCCGCATCTCTTTTTTGTACGGCAAATTCTACAATCAGAATAGCGTTTTTAGCCAGCAGGCCTATCAACATCACCAATCCTACCTGCACATAGATATTGTTATTGATGCCAAATAGGTTAATGGCTACAAACACTCCCAAAATGCCGCAAGGGATGGATAGCAACACCGCCAAGGGAAGGAAGTAACTCTCATATTGTGCGGCAAGCAGAAAGTATACGAGAATGATACTCAACATAAAGATCATGGCAGTTTGACCTCCCGATTGGCTTTGTTCCAAGCTCATCCCTGTCCACTCATAACTGTAGTTGGCGGGCAGCTTTTCAGCCGCCACTTCCTCAATGGCTGCCATGGCATCGCCTGTACTACGACCAGCTGCAGGCGTGGCATTGATTGTCAAGGAATTAAATAGGTTGTACCGGTTGACAATCTCAGGACCGTACACCCGCTCAATAGTCATTAAAGTATTCACCGGCAACATTTCCCCTTTATCATTCTTCACGAAGATAGAAGCAAGTGATTTAGGTTCGTCCCTATATTCCACATCAGATTGAACGTATACGCGATACTGTCTTCCAAAACGGTTAAAATCACCTGACTGAACCCGTCCAAAATAGGATTGGATAGTGCGCATCATTTCCCTTACGCTTACTCCCATGCTTTTGGCTTTCAGGTAATCAATGGTTACTTCGTATTGGGGGAAGTTTGCTTTAAAAGAAGTAAAAGCATCTTCAATTTCTGGTCGCCGGTTGAGTTCAGCCAAGAATTCGTCGGCTACCTGACTAAAGTCGCCGTAACTGCCGCCTAATCTATCCTGTAGCACCAATTCCAACCCATCGAAATCTCCAAATCCTTGAACGGTTGGCCTGGCAAACACATTAATGTTTCCTTCTGTAATGGTGGCAAGTTTTGTCTTAAGATCTTCCATCAAATCCTCCATGTTCTGGACCGCTCCTCTTTCTTTAATTTCTTTCAGGTTGATGTAGCCCATACCAAAGGAAGGGCTGTTAGCAGCGTCAATCACGTTATACCCAGACACACTGTTTACACTGGCCACAGCTTCATGATTTTGGAGAATAGAATCCGCTTTTTGTAAGGCTTGTGTAGTACGATGTAGGGAAGCCCCTGGAGGCATAGCCAAAGAATAGGTGAGGAAGTTATCATCCTCAGTGGGAATGAAAGCCTTGGGTGTAGATTGGAACAAGAAATAGGTTAATGCCAGCAAGGCGGCCAATGCACCTACGGCCATCCATTTTCTCCTCAACAACCACTTCACCGCGCGGATATACTTGTTGGTAAAGGCTGCGAAGGCCGCATTAAAACCTCGGAAGAAGCGCCGCTGAAAACCTTGAAACCAATTGCTATCTTTCTTATCCTCTTTCTCAGGTTTCATCAACAATGCGCAAAGCACAGGACTTAGGGTTAATGCGTTTACTGCGGAGATAAGTATAGCGATGGCCAAAGTATAAGCAAACTGTCTGTAGAATAAGCCTACAGGGCCTTCCATAAAGCCGACGGGAACAAAGACCGCTGCCATTACGATCGTTATGGAAATAATGGCTCCGGATATCTCATTCATAGCCGCAATAGTAGCCTTCTTAGGACTCAATTTATCGTGGCTCATCTTATGGTGAACCGCTTCCACCACCACAATGGCGTCATCCACAACAATACCGATAGACAATACCAAGGCAAACATCGTAAGGATGTTGATGGAGAATCCCAGCATGTTTAAGAAGAAAAAGGTACCTATCAAGGACACAGGAATCGCAATAGCAGGAATAATGGTCGATCTGAAATTTTGAAGAAAGACAAAGACCACAATAAATACGAGCACAAAAGCTTCAATGATCGTATGGAGTACTTGCTCCATCGATTCGTCGATCTGATTTCTTACACTATAAGAAATATTATAGGAAATTCCTGCTGGAAAAAACCTTGAAGTTCTTTCCAGTACCTGCCTGATGTTCTCATCTATTTCTTTTGCGTTGGAATTGTTGGTTTGTGAAATGTTGATGGTAACAGCAGGGCGTCCATTCACTTTATTGTCACTACCTACGTTAGACGCTCCAAATTCCACACGCGCTATATCTCGAAGGTACAGGATAGAGCCATCGGTGTTCGCTTTTATAACAATGTTCTCATATTCTTCCGGATCAGAGAACCTTCCTTTATGTTTGATAACGGCTTCAAAAACCTCTTCCGACGTTTCGCCAAACCTACCCGGTGCCGACTCAAAGTTTTGATCCCTGATCTGAGCCATCACATCTTGTGGTACCAAGCCGTAAAGCGCAAGTTTCTCTGGATTAAGCCAGATCCGCATAGAATAGTCTCGCCCTACCAGCAAAGCAGCCTGCGCAACACCTTCTACACGAAGGAGTTCTCGGATGACGTTAATCCTTGCATAGGCCTGAATAAAGGTTTCATCATAAGGAGAATCTTCCTCTTCAGCGAAGATATTAATAGTCATGATATTGCCACTCTGGCGCTTAACTACCGAAATCCCCGCTTCATTCACCTCCGGAGGAATCTGGTTGACGGCGCGCGAGATGCTGTTTTGCACATTGACCGCTGCAATATCAGGGTCGGTTCCCGGCTTGAAAAAAACAGATATGGTGCCCGATCCGGAGTTATTGGCAATAGAGCGCATATATGTCATATTTTCCACCCCATTAATGGCTTCTTCCAAGGGGAGAAGCACTGATTTGGCTACAGTTTCGGCATTACCGCCAGGATAACTGACGCTCACGCTTACACTGGGAGGAGCGATGTCTGGAAATCTTGTGACCGGCAATTGTAAAAAGCCGACTATACCCGCAATGACCAGGAGGATGGAGATAACGGTGGCTAGTACGGGTCTGTTTATGATCGTTTTAAACATACTTTTTCTTATGGTTCTTCATATGCTGGCACCGGCATGAATGCAGTAACAGCAGGGATAATAAAGTTGCAGGTGATGAACTACTGTTCGTTGATATTGGCCAAAACGTTCCCTTCTCCAATAGGCGCTATTTTAGTTCCCTCGGTAACCTTGTCTAAGCCGGCAGTGACAATAACATCCCCTTCCGAAAGATTCTCCTCGCTCACGATGTAGTATTGATCGGACTTTCCTTCTACTTTGACTTCTTTTCTTACTGCCTTATTTTCTTCATCCAGCACGAAAACAAATATTTTGTCTTGGATGACTGAAGTGGCTTCTTGAGGTACCAAAAGCACGTCGGGATGGATTTGTTCTAGTATAATTTTGCCGGTATTACCGGTACGAAGGATAGCATCAGGGTTAGGAAACTTAGCCCTTAATGTAATAGAGCCTGTAGATCGTTCAATTTGTCCTGCGTCGGCATCAATGATTCCTATCTGGTCAAAAACGGTTCCGTCGGCCAAGAGCAATTTAACATAGGGATTAAGTCGCTTGGCGGTGGTATCCGCGCTCATCTTTTTGTAAAACAGGTAGTTAGACTCACTCATTGAAAAATACACATATACCTCTGATATATCTGAGAGTACGGTGACTGGCTCACTATCCCCTTTTGCTACCAGGTTTCCAATTCGTTTAGGTATTCTGCCTATATAACCACTGACTGGTGCCTTGATCAAGGTGAAACCCACATTAATTCTTGACGTTGCTTCCATGGCCTGCATTTGCTCAAGCGTCGACTTTGCTACTTCATAATCGGACTGGGCGGTCCGAAGCTGTACTTCTGAGATCACTTGGTTTTCGACCAATGGCTGAAGTCTTTCTAGTTCTATTCTCGCATTTTCCAACCGAGCCTTCTCCACTTCTACTGCAGCTTGTGCGTTTTTTAGCTGTTCTAGGTAGGGAAGTGCGTTAATTTTAAATAAAGGCTGATTTGCCTCAACATAATCGCCCTCATCAACGTAGATGCTGTCCAGAATTCCCTCAACTTGTGGGCGAATTTCTACATTGACTTTCCCCTCTACAGCGCCTAAATATTCAAATGTGGTGACGGTAGAATCTTTCTTCAATGTCATCACAGGCAAAGGAATGCCTGGATCTTCTTCTACTTCTGCGCCGCCGCATGCGAGCAATCCTAGGCTTAGAAGGAAGATTATCAAGGTATTGAATGGTTTATTAAAAACCCTGTTTATTTCAAAGCTCATCATTTTAATACGTATAAAATTTGGTTTATTATCCATCTTAAGGAATCAAACAGTAGATTTAACTACTCGCATAGGTTCAAGATCAATTCCAACATTCCCTTTAGTCGTCCACTTCCATCACTGAGGCAGGCTTTTTTTAGATATTTTAACAAATGGGAAATGGCTTGAACAGGCGTGTTTAATGGCTTCCCCTACACTGTCACCATGGCCCAACCATCTTAAAAACGCCCAGGATGGTAGTTATACAGCTTAAATAATCAATTGTTGCGCCCGATTTAGGGGATAAGACCAAGCTTTCGATACTCATCTTAAATAGCGAATACTCGCCATCTTAACCCTACAAAATTAATAGGGTTTGTTGGTCGTTAGGATTTTTCATTCTATTTTTGGCAATTGAATAGTAACGAGAACCCCATTCTCATGGACAAAGTAATCTTGATAATGAAAGAAAAGCCACTCTGGCTATTTTATGGCTTTATAGGTACCTGTATTTTAGCCTTTTTCGTTAGTCAGGCCTTTTTCGAGATAGAGGCCATTATGCCTGGAGAATATGAAATGTTTTTTTGGTTTTTAATGGTGGGGTTTGTGGCGCAGACTATTGACGGGGCCTTGGGAATGGCTTATGGTGTGACTTCTAATTCCATCTTGTTGGGGATTGGTATTCCGCCTGCCTCCGCTAGTGCTTGGGTACATCTTGCAGAAGTGTTTACCACGTTGGCTTCCGGTATTTCCCATTGGAAATTAGGCAATGTAAAGTGGGAATTGGCAAAACGTTTATTGATCCCCGGTGTATTGGGAGCAGTGATAGGAGCCTATTTTCTTTCCAGTATAGATGGAGAACAGATCAAACCCTACATTTCGGTGTACCTGTTTGTGATGGGAATAGTGATCTTGAGAAAGGTCATCAAGAACAACAAACCGAAGTTAAATCCGGACGACAAAACAATACCCTACCTTGCTTTAGCGGGTGGATTTGCAGATACGACAGGCGGTGGTGGCTGGGGTCCAATCGTTAACTCATCCCTTATGAGTAAAGGGCAGACACCACGCTATGCCATAGGTACTGTTAATTTCGTTGAATTTTTCGTTGCTGTAGCTGGGGCAGGGACCTTTTTCCTTTTTTTGGATGATATCAGCTGGGCAGCAGTTTTAGGGCTCATCTTGGGAGGGGTAGTGGCAGCGCCCTTTGCAGCCATTATTTGTAAAAAAGTCAGCCCCAAAACCCTGATGATAATGGTGGGGGTCCTAATCATGATCTTGAGTTTCCGAACTTTTTACCTATCGATGCTTGCATAAATGACCTATTGCAAAGCGGGAGGAAGTAATAAAAATTAATTCCCTATAAAAATGATAGGGTGTTGGAAGTAAAAAAATTTCGCTCTATATTTGAGGCATCATTGGTAAGCATTTTGATGTATTAATAGAAGAGAAACCAATGATGGCACAAGTCGTTTATAATAATAAATTGTTAAACATGAAAGCTATGAGGACTGTCGGAAATAGAGTACGTAGTATTTTTCCACCTGCGTATCCATGTTGTTGCTGTTGATCAATATCGAATTTCTTGTTTAACCTAATAACATTATAAAGAATTATACCATGTCAACTTATATAGCGGCATCTTATTCAAGTCAAAAATCCAATCAAGGAGCTTTCAGTTTTCGAAGCATTATCAAAAACGACCAGACAGCAGACGGTTTGACCCTGTTGGAATGGTTGAACAACAACGAACTCATCTCTTTGCACAATCATAACACTGATGGAACGACCCATAGTCTTTCCTTTAGCTTGGCAGGTCCAGCCTCTGATTATTTTCCTCTGTTGCGCAGTATTATATTACTTGGTCTGCCAAATAGCTTTACACTAAATGCCGCGGTACAGTCCAGAAGCTTTAATCTACAGTGGAAAGAGCCGAAAGAGCCAGAAGTGAGAAATTACCTGGTGAAAGTTTTGGATCTGATCAGTGCTGAAATACGATTCAAACAGGTGCTTAGAAAAGTGATTGCCAATCAAGAGAAATTTGAAAAAGAGGAAAGGCTGTTGTTTAACAGTTTATAAATCAAGTCATTATTTCTTGTAAAGAATTAAAGTGCTTCCCTATCGGAAAGCACTTTTTTTGTTTCCAGGTAAGAGCAAACGTTATTAATTATCCCCGCATTTGTTTTGTAAATTATTAATGTAAATTTTGTGTTGTCAAGTCTTACATAGCTACCACAACAAAGAATGAATAAATATATCGATCTGATACAGCAGACCTTTGATTTTCCTACTAAAGAATTTAAAGTGGAGAACAACCAGCTCCATTTTAATGGGGTGAATCTGATGGAAATCATTGATACCTATGGTACTCCTTTAAAACTGACCTATCTTCCCAAGATCAGTGAAAGCATTCAGAATGCCAAGACTTATTTCCGCAACGCCATTGCAGCACATGACTATAAAGGACAGTACACCTATTGTTATTGCACCAAGTCGTCCCATTTTAGCTTTGTGCTGGATGAAGCGTTGAAAAATGACATCCATATAGAAACCTCCTCCACCTTTGATATTCCTTTAGTCCGCAAACTGCACGAGAGGGGGAAAATCAGTAAAGAGACCTTTATTGTCTGTAATGGGTACAAAAGGCAACAGTATCAGCAAAATATTGTTGATCTTTTAAACGATGGCTTCGTCAATTGTGTGCCTATCCTGGACAATCTTGACGAGATCGACTACTACTTGGAACATGTTAAGGTGCCTTTTCAAGTGGGCATTAGAATCGCATCCGATGAGGAACCTAAATTTGGATTTTATACTTCACGGCTAGGGGTTCGATACAAGGATATTATAGAGTTGTACGAAAATAAAATTAAGGGCAATCCAAAGGTAAGCCTGAAGATGTTGCATTTCTTTATCAACTCCGGTATCAGAGACACCGCCTACTATTGGTCTGAGTTAACCAGGTTTATTCAGAAGTATGTGGATCTTAAGAAAATCTGTCCCGAGTTAGATACCATGGATATAGGGGGAGGATGGCCGATCAAGACCAATGTATTTTTCGATTACGATTACCAATACATGGCGGATCAAATCATCAAAAACATCAAATGGATGTGTGCCAAAAACCATACGGTTGAACCGGATATTTTTACAGAATTCGGTAGCTATACAGTAGGGGAAAGTGGCGCTGTACTGTATTCTGTGCTCGGCGAAAAGCTTCAAAACGACAAAGAGTTGTGGTACATGATCGATGGTTCCTTTATCACGCAGCTTCCAGACAGTTGGGGGTTGAACCAAAAATATATTATGTTGGCCATCAATAATTGGGATGAGGAATACCACAACATCTCCTTAGGGGGATTGACCTGCGACAGCATGGACTATTATAACTCAGAAGCACACCAGTTCAACATTTATTTGCCAAAAATTGAAGCCCCCAAAAAACAGTATATAGGTTTCTTCCATACAGGAGCCTATCAGGAATCCTTGGGAGGCTATGGAGGCATTCAGCATTGTTTGATACCCGCACCCAAACATGTAATCATTGATCGTGAAGAGGATGGAACCATTACCCACCGGGTGTTTGCTCCCGAACAATCGAATGAAAGCATGTTGAAGATCCTCGGCTATGAATAGTGCGGCAATTGGATTTGATGATCATACTTCGCTGTGGAGGCTTCATGTTAGTTTATTGAATGTAGTACTCAGGGCTGCACTACATTTTTAAAAGTCAGTGGCTGCCCACATTTATTTTGAACAAAGAAAAAAAGGTTTGGTAAGAGAATTTACCGAACCTTTTTTTGTGCGTAAATTTTTTTATTCATGTAGGTGATGCAGCTGCCTTTGCTGTTCAACGGCCATTTTTGCTCTAGATCAATTATAAACCAAGAGTATTGGTGTCGTCAGCATTTTTCTATATAATTGACTACTATTCCCGCTACTAATAAGGAAATAGTCAAATTATCATTGTTCATATCCTATTTCTAAGACTCCTTAACTATAGAACACCTAACAACAACCTGATGAAAACAACATTTATGCAACAAATGCCAAGAAGATTGCTGCTGGGAGCGGCACTGCTTCTTTCCATGCCAAGCTTTGCTGTGGATCATGGTATACCTGACGGCATCTCATATCCTAGAGACGCTTCTTCAATGAGCACGCTCGCAACCATTCATGAACAACAGGACGTCACTGTGTCAGGGACGGTAGTCGACCAAAACGGCGAGCCCATCCCTGGGGTGACCGTGTCCATCCCAGATACTGGTATTGGTACAGCCACAGATCTCGATGGCCGATATTCTTTGTCAGTTCCCGAAAATGCTACCTTGGTGTTTTCTTTCATTGGCTACATTACCCAAAAGATAGAGGTCGGAGGCCGCAGCCAGATTGATGTAACACTGACCGAGGATGTGGCAGCGTTGGAGGAGGTCGTGATTGTCGGTTATGGTACTCAGAAAAAAGTAAATCTCACCGGAGCTATTACGGCGGTGAAAGTGGATGAGCTGAGCAATATTGCCGCTAATAACCTGTCCAATACCTTGGCGGGTAGAGCGCCTGGTGTCAACATTACCAACACTTCAGGATTGGCGGGAGCAAGCTCTTCAATTAGGATCCGGGGCGGTTTTGGTGAGCCATTGTTTGTCATTGACGGTATTGTACGGGATAAGGAAGCTTTTGATGCGCTCGAAGCCAATGAAGTTGATCAGCTGAGCTTTTTAAAAGATGCCGCAACTGCCTCCATTTACGGATCAAGGGCGGGAAATGGTGTTGTGTTGGTAACCACCAAGAAAGGGGTAGCTCAAAAACCCACGTTCCATTTTCAAACTTCCTACACCGCATCTTCGCCCACCCAAACACTGCTGTCAGATTTGACTACAGCTACTGATGAACTCATTTATCAAAACCGGGTGGCGGAATTTTTAGGTACAACGCCTCCCAACGGACCTGAAGAGTTTGCTTATTTTGAAAATAGAAGCTATAATGTAAACGATTTTATATGGAGAAACCCCTCCAGTCAAAATTATTCATTGAGCGTATCTGGAGGCGATGAGAAAATCACTTACTATTCCTTGCTTAGTTACCGTGGAGAGCAAGGGTCTTTTAAGGGTTTGGATTATGGTAAGTTCAACCTTAGAACCAATGTAACGGCCAAGATAACCGAGGCCATCAGCGCCACTTTGAACGTTTCAGCTAATCAACAAAATCACGAGCGTTTTTACTGGCCTTTTTCACCGGATGACGATTACGATGTCTCAGACCTTTATAGAGTAACTTTCAACTGGCCAAAAGTATATCCATTTTACGTGGAAGCAGATGGAACGCCAGCAGATTACATTACGGAATTTCCTGTTCAAACGCCGATGGGAAGCTGGCTGGCCTGGAATGTGATTGATCAGATCGTTGGAGACCGGTATATCCGCACCAAAAATCGCCAAGTCAATGCCATTCTCTCCTTGGATATAGACTTAGGGAAATATGTGGAAGGCTTATCTGCTCGTGTTTCCGGCAACTACCTTGCACAGGATTATATGCGCAAGTGGTACCTGACTTTTCAAAAGAATTACACCTTCATTCAGGCAGATCCGGATGGAAACAGGTTTTTGCCCGGTCCTCCAGATCCTAACCGCTATAACACTTTTAACTTCAGCCAAAATGAACCCTTCCTAAGCTATGACATCAATACCGGGTGGAGCTATCAGTTCAATGGTTTTTTGAATTATAATAGAACTTTTGAGAAGCATGGCATTTCTGCTATGCTGGTATATGAGCAGGCGGAGAACGGGTTGTTCGGCGCTTATGCAAAAGCAGAAGATCCAATTACCAATATAGATCAAGATTACGCATATTCTACAGATGCACAAAGAAGATATGGTTCCGGATATGAGGAAATCGGCGCCCGGCAGTCTTTAATAGGGAGGGCCAATTATAATTTTGACGACCGCTACATTGCTGAGTTTTCTTTCCGCTATGATGGGAACACCCTTTTTCCGAAAGACAGCCGGTGGGGCTTTTTCCCGTCCGTTTCCGCTGCCTGGCGGATTTCTGAGGAGGCATTTATGAAAGAGCATGCCTTCTGGGAAGATATAAAGCTTCGGGCATCGTATGGCACCACGGGCAATGACCTTGATGTGAATGGAAATGAAATCAGACCTTTTTCTTATGCCACTAACTATACCAACGCAGGGTCTTATATTTTTGGGGACAGGCTCTACAGGGCGATTGCACCAGGCCCGACTCCCAATCCCTTTTTGACTTGGGCGACATCCACCACCTACAATGTGGGGCTTGACCTGGCGATCTTACAAGGTAGGTTATCCGGTTCCTTGGATGTGTTTTACAAGAAGGAAGAGGATATCTTAGGATCCCGATTAGTCACCTTACCAGACAACTATGGGCAAGCACTTGCTCCAGAAAATTATGCTGCAAGATCATGGAGAGGTGGAGAGTTCTCTGCCTTGTGGCAAGATCACGCTTGGGACGGTCAGGTGCAGTACTCCATCCACGGCAACTTGGGCTACTCGAAGGATCAATGGGATATCCTTGATCAAGCTGCCATTTTTGAACCGGGGGGTAATCGCGCTTCCGAATCAGCAATAGGACAGCCAGTTGATAGGATATTCGGCTTACGTTCCTTGGGCATTATCAGGACTCAGGAGCAGCTAAATGAATTGCTTGAAGCGGGTTTTAAACAATATGGTAGAGACCCTTATTTGGGTGGTTTGCTGTTTGAAGATATCAGGGGAGATGGGTATTCGCCAGGTCCTGATGGTAAGATTGATGGCAACGATTTCCAGTTATTGTCCACTAACGCAGCACCCAGAATCAATTATGGCTTTGGCTTTAGTGTGAATTGGAAAAACTTCTCCCTGAATACCCATTTCCAAGGTGTAGGCATGTACGATCGCATTATCAGTAATCAGGAAGGTCCTGGAATGCGCCAGCATGGCGGTGCAATCCGCCCTTACTATCCTATATGGGCTTCTGATGTGTGGACTCCAGATAATATAGACGCAAAATATCCTCGGGTAGTGGGAAGCAACTGGTATGAATCCGGTACAGGAGAATCTTCATTTTGGATCAAAAATGGCGC
The DNA here is from genome assembly GCA_035303945.1 of Cyclobacteriaceae bacterium. Taxonomy (GTDB): domain Bacteria; phylum Bacteroidota; class Bacteroidia; order Cytophagales; family Cyclobacteriaceae; genus DATGMS01. Next base: position 166,559 of record DATGQZ010000007.1, on the reverse strand, counting down.
TTACCTACGATTGAAGAATGTCAACTTTGGATACAACCTTCCAAAAAATTGGATAAGCGCACTCAACTTGAGCAATGCCCAGCTCTTTTTCAACGGAACAAATCTCTTTGCATTTTCCCAAATTAAAGAGTTTCATGATCCCGAGCAGAAGAATTACGACTCATTCCCGATTATGCGTTCATTCACCTTTGGCGTTGATGTTAGGTTTTAACTAAAGCAAAATAAAAATGAAAAAGACGATATATATATTATCCCTGATGTATGTCCTTGCCGGCTGCACAGAAGTGTTGGACATCGAGGATATCAACAATTACGACCCTGACATGGTCTGGAATGATGAAAACCTTGCCATGGCCTATATGGCGAATATCTATCCTATGTTTGGGAATTGGGATACAGGGGCTGACCGCAATAGCGAGCAGATTGCAGGAATCGACTTTTACCCTGATAGGGTGACGATTTCAAATTCAGGCTACAAGAGCTGGGACTACAATCGAATCCGATTGATCAATCAAGCGTTGATGGATGTTAACAATGGCACCTTGAGCCAGGAAGCCAAAGACGATATTATAGGACAGGCACTTTTTATGCGTGCCTATGCCTATTTCGATATGGTGAAGCACCACGGAGGAGTTCCTTATATCAAAGTGCCTCAGGATCGCTATGAAGATGATCTTTATGTGTCACGAAACACGACCGCTGAGTGCTTTGACTTCATAATGGAAGACTTGGATCAAGCGATAGCCTTGCTGCCAGAACGCATACTTCCTAGCTCCGGAGAATATGGTAAGATTGACGGTAACTTTGCCAAAGCCTTTAAAGCTAAGGTGCTTCTGTATAAAGCTTCTCCCCAATTTAACCCCTCAAACCCATGGGACAATTCTTATTGGCAAGAGGCGTACGCAGCCAATAAGGAGGTATATGAAAGCTTAAGGGATCAAGGTTATGCTTTGGTAGAAGATTACGCCGATATTGCACTGGCTGAAAGAAATTCGGAAGTTATCTTTTCGGTTATTAACACTTATCCCAACAAGATGGCGGCTTGGGATCATGGAGTGAGGCCAGGTTCGGAAAGCCGCGGTCCCGCATCGGCAACGCCCACTTGGGAGTTTGTGAAGGAATTTCCCATGAAGGATGGCAAAAGGTATGACGATCCTTCAGGTGCCTATTACAAAAGCGAAGAGGAGTTTCTACAGAAATTCTGGGAAGACCGTGATCCTCGTTTTGAAAAATCTATCGTTTGGAACGGTAAGATCTATGAAGTTTCTGGGAAAACAGGAAGACGGCAGTATACTGCTTTAGGAATTGCGCATGAATTGGATGATTTTGGTATCAATCCAAATGCTGCCACAAACTCCACCAATTTAGATCGATATACCGGCTTTTTTATTCTTAAAAACAGCCTGTTGAACCTAACACAGGAGCAGGTGCAACAATATGATGTAGATTATGTGGTAATGCGATTTGCGGAGGTCATGCTAAATTATGCTGAGACTGCCAACGAAACCGGTGATCTTGCTGCTGCCATGGATATTCTGCATCAGATCCGTGAACGTGCAGGCATAGAACCAGGAGCAGATGGCAACTTTGGCGTTAAGGCAACCACAAGGGAGGAAATGAGAGAAGCTATCCTTGCGGAAAGAAACATCGAATTTTGTTTTGAGGGACATCGCTTTTGGGATCTGCGTAGGCTGAGGATGCTAGATAGATTGGATGGCACTACTAAACACGGTGTAGAGGCTATTGCGGTGGAAGCTGATGGGAGCGAAATGCCTATGTCAAAAGCCAGGGCACTGGCCGATACATACGAGCTGGAGCCTGTTGATTTCAAGTACAGTCTGCTACAGGTACCACGATCTGGGGTACGGGTAAATGTCGTTCCTGACAACTACTATTTCTTCCCCATCCAGGAAAGCGTGATCACACGTAATACAAATATAGAACAAAATATAGGCTGGGGAGGGACATTTGACCCCACAATCGATTAGTCAGCAGAAAGAGAATGGCGGCCAGAGAATGGCCGCCTTTTTTGTCCTACACAAGTGGATAACATCCAGATATTTTTCCAAACGGAGCAAATGAAGGGATAAATAGCGTAACCATAAAAATGTGTGGTAGTGAAACAGTGAATTAGCCTTGAGTGCGTCAAAGAGGCTAATTAATTATTTCATTTTTCAGATATCTATTGTATTTTTATAGCTTTCGCTTATGCTATCTACGGAAGATTTTTGCATATCGCTAACAATAAGCCCATGAAACTCTATAACACCAGACGTGGTATCCTCATTGAAAAGGAAACATCCTGCTATCTTTTGCCTGATAATAATTGGGATCATTTTGTAAATGATGACCATCTTTTTGATAAGATGAGCGACATAATCCGGAGTCAACAACCTATTGCAGAAGGGGAGAAAATTATCTCAAACGAGCTGCTAGCACCGATCCAGAATCAGGAAATATGGGCCAGCGGTGTCACCTATTATCGCAGTAGGGTAGGGAGGCAGGAAGAGTCAAAAGAAAGCGGCGGAGGTGATTTTTATGCGCGGGTGTATGAGGCGGAAAGGCCTGAGCTGTTTTTTAAAGCACCTGCACACCGCACCGTTGGCCAGGGAGGTACAGTTAGGATCCGCCGGGATTCTGTATGGGATGTGCCTGAGCCTGAACTTACGTTAATGATTACTTCCAGCGGCAAGATTGTAGGCTATACTATCGGGAATGATATGAGCTCGAGAAGTATTGAAGGAGAAAACCCTTTATATCTTCCACAGGCTAAAAGTTACGATGGATGTGCTTCTGTAGGTCCCTGTATATATGTAAGTCGAGAACCTTTGTCTCTGGATACCCTCATTACCTTGGACATTTACCGAAATGGAAAAAAAGTTTTTGAGGGAGAAACCCAACTTAATCAGATCAAGAGAAAGCTGACCGATTTGGTTTCCTTCTTATATAGGGAGTGCAGCTTTCCCCATGGTAGTTTGCTTATGACAGGTACGGGCATAGTGCCTGGATCTGACTTTACCCTACACACTGGAGATGAAATCAGGATCAGCATAACGCCTATCGGGACATTAATCAATTTTGTAGAATAGAACATAGACAGCAGATGGAATTAACCGGAAGAAATATCATTGGCAGTGAGCAATCTGCCGCAAGCCAAACAGTTTTTCGGGCATCTAACCCTTCTACGGGTCAGATGTTGGAGCCCGACTTTGCGGAAGCTACTGACGAAGAAATAGAAGCCGCCATTCGAAAAGCCGATAGGGCATTTCAGGATTACCGGAACAAAAGTGGCGGCGAAAAAGCTGATTTTTTAGAGGCCATTGCATCAGAAATAGCAGCGATTGGTGATGGGCTTATACAGCGTTGCATGCAAGAGACAGCCTTGCCGGAGGCTCGGCTTGTTGGCGAAAGAGGGAGGACTGTAAATCAGCTCAAGCTGTTTGCAGCACTGTTGAGGGAGGGGTCCTGGGTAGATGCGAGAATCGATACGGCAATACCCGACCGCACGCCACTGCCCAAACAGGATATCAGAAGTATGTTGAAAGCTATAGGCCCAGTGGCGGTATTTGGGGCCAGCAATTTTCCGTTTGCATTTTCAGTTGCAGGAGGAGATACTGCCTCGGCCCTTGCTGCGGGATGTCCGGTGGTGGTAAAGGGTCATCCAGCCCATCCGGGAACTTCTGAGATGGTTGGATTGGCCATACAGCGGGCTGTACAGCAATGTGGAATGCCAGAAGGCACATTCTCCATATTACAGGGAAAGTCGGTCGAAGTGGGCATGGGCATAGTCCAGCATCCATTAATCAAGGCTGTTGGATTCACAGGTTCCTTTCAAGGAGGCAAAGCGATTTTTGACGCGGCTGCCAATAGAGCCGAACCCATTCCCGTATTTGCCGAAATGGGCAGTTCCAATCCTGTCTTTATCTTGCCTCATGCTTTGAAGCAGAAAAAGGATGCTATAGCACAAGGCCTTTCAGCATCCGTGAATTTGGGGGTAGGTCAATTTTGCACTAATCCGGGCTTGGTATTCCTTCAAGCTTCGGACGAAACAGAGGCCTTTAAGCTTTCCCTGGCAGATCATATCCGACAAGCAGCCGGGGGTATAATGCTTACTGAGGGGATTTCACGAAATTATAACACTGGCTTAGATCGGATCCGCTCTATTGCAGGCGTACATGTGTTGGCTAAAGGAAAAGAGGCAGCAACAGCATGCCACGGCACTTCTTATGTGTTAGGAACTGATGCAGAACTATTTCTAAAAGAACCTGCCCTTCAAGAAGAAGTATTTGGCCCATCCACCATCTTGGTGACTGGCCAAGAGAAAGGAGAACTGTTAGAAGCTGCGCGCCGGCTCCACGGTCACCTAACAGTTACTATTCACGGCACAGAAGAGGATTTGGAGGAATATCAGGATCTTCTCGTCCTTCTTGAACAAAAGGCAGGACGCTTGATCATTAATGACTACCCTACCGGTGTGGAAGTTTGCCATTCCATGGTTCATGGAGGACCCTATCCCGCTACCACCGATAGCAGGTCCACTTCTGTAGGTACAGCAGCAATAAAGCGTTTTGTGAGGCCGATTTGTTATCAGAACTTCCCGAGCCATTTGTTGCCAGCAGAATTGCAGGACAATAATCCGTTAAAGATCTGGAGAATATTCGATGGTAATATTACTAAGTGAGTGCTTATTTATCTAGCTGTATGACGCTTCGCCTTCTTTTAGGATTGATCAGTTGGGTGGTGATGATGCCGGCTGTAGCACAGGACAAAACCCTTGAGGGATTAAATATTGGTTGGGCCATGGCTGACATTACGCCGGATCGGCCTGTATTGATTGCGGGACAGTTTCACGCTCGTGTCTCAGAGGGAGTACATGATCCCATTACGGCTACGGTATTGGTGATTGAATCGGTTGACGGCACAGAAAGCAAGCAAGCCATTATGGTAAGTTGTGATTTTGTAGCTGTATCCGATGGCATGAGGGATGCTTCCAATATCAGAGGCAGGGTGAGAGACTTGGTGAAGTCTTTAGCGCCTGAGGTTCAGGTTGAGCATATCATTATGCATGCTACCCACACCCATTCTGCGCCTCTGGTTTCTGAACTGCCGGTAGAGGAAATCTATGGCCTCAGCCTGGAGATGATGTCTCCGGAAAATGAAGTGATGTCTCCGCAGGATTATTCAGAATTCGCTGCGAAAAATATTGCCGAAGCCATTGCCAATGCCTGGCATGGCAGAAGCAAAGGGGGAATCAGCTTCGGTTTAAGCAAGGCGGTGACAGGACATAATCGTCTTCAGGCATTAAAGGATGGACGTTCGTTAATGTATGGAAGCACCGACGCAGACGGATTCAGTCATATAGAAGGCTATGAAAGCCATGACCTTAACCTGTTGTTTACCTGGGATCAAAAGGAAAAGCTCACAGGAGTGGTAGTCAACACCGCAGTTCCCTCCCAAGTAAGCGAGCAGTCCTATCTTTTGTCGGGTGATTTTTGGAACGAAGCCCGCCATTTGTTCAGGGAAAAATTTGGTCAGCAAGTGCATGTGTTAGGTCAAGCAAGTGCAGCAGGTGATCAGTCGCCGCATCTGATGTGGGGTTCTCGGGCGGAGGAGCGGATGCAAGCATTGATGGGCTTTGCTGCGCACGTAAGCGAAATTGAAGGGATGCCTCGGCGCCAAATGATAGCCCATCACTTGGCACAGGGAACCGAAAGGATTTTGCCCTATATGAGGGAAAACATCGAGTGGAACCCTACATTCAAGCATGAACGGGCAGAGCTATTGTTGTCGAGGAGGTTGCTGGGAGAGCAGGACCTGCTAGATGCCCGAGAAGCCATTGATCTTTATAAGCCTTTATATGAAAAGCTATTGGCTGAAGCAAAAGCCGATCCTCCGATAACAAGAAAACCTCGTTGGCATATCCCCTTAACGGTCAATCATGCTCATTATAAGAGGGGCTTGGCGGTATTGGAGCGGTATGAGCTAGAGCAAAGACAAGCTCAAATGCTTGTAGAGGTTCAGGTGATACGAATGGGAGATATGGTGATTGCAACAAATCCCTTCGAGCTATACCTGGATTATGGAATCAGGATGATAGCAAGAAGTCCAGCTGTTCAAACCTTTATTGTCCAACTGGCTGGATCAGGCACCTACCTTCCCACACAAAGATCTATAGCAGGGGGCGCTTATGGTGCCGTACCTGCCAGCACCATTTTTGGTCCTGAGGGAGGCAATGAATTGGTGGAGGGTACGCTAAAAATTATCCAGAAAATGTGGTATTAATACCTTACAGAAAAAGATATAATATGGTGAAAAACGTTATGAGCACATGGATGCTCTTTTGTTTAATGGGACAGTTTGCCTGCAGTTCGCCCAATGACAAGACTGCCGATGATCAGACTGAGGTTGATGCTGTAGGTGATACAAGATGGGAAACAGGCATTGCGTTGTACTCCTTTAACCGTTATTCTTTTCCTGAAACATTAGACATGGCTAAACGTGCGGGGGTGCGTTTGGTTGAAGGTTTTTTCTTTCACCAATTAGGCGGAGAATTTGGAAGCAAGGGGCTTGCAGATTTGGAACAGACCGAATTAGGTAAAATAAAAGATCTGCTGGGCATGCGAGACCTCGAAATGCGCTCAATGTATGCCGGTGGGGAGACAGCAGATGACTGGGTACGTATGTATCAAATCGGAGAGGAGCTCGGATTGGAGTTTTTAGTAGGAGAGCCAGAACCAGAGCATTGGGACCTGATTGATAGCTTGGGAAAGGCATCAGGGATTTCTATGGCTATCCATGAACATGCAAGAGGGCTGAGTAGGTTTTGGCATCCTGATTCTGTATTAATCGCGTTAGAAGGACGAGAGAGTTTTAAGGCCTGCGGTGATCTTGGACACTGGGTTAGGAGCGGATTGGATCCTGTGGATTGTTTGAAAAAGCTTGAGGGACATTTGTTAGGCATCCATGCGAAGGATCTTGATGAATTTGGTGCTATTAAAGCCAACGATGTCAAGCTGAGTACCGGCGTAATTGACTATAAAGCTGTGGTTGAAGAACTAAATCGACAGGATTTTGATGGCCCCATTTATATCGAGTGCGAGCATGATTGGGATAGCAATTTTGGAGATGTCAAGTATGCGGTGGACTTTCTGAATAGGTTTAAAGCGCAAGATGAATAGTGCTTATCCTTTTCCTTAATTTTTAAATACTGCTAATAAAGCCGTGCCATCAAATCAGCCATGGTGGAAATGTAAAATATCAGAATAAGTTTTCGTAAGCGTCCAAGGCCTCTGTAGACCAATCGTCTTGCAGAGGATGTGTGGGAAAAATCAAAAATTTCGGCGATCTGTTCGTAGCTGAGGCCCTCATAGTAAAAATAGTAGATGGCCTCCCGCTCCTTCGCTTCCAAGATTTGCAACGCCCTATTCAATTTTACTATTTGTTCTTCCTCTATTTGCTGGTTGATATATATGGTTTCGCTGGAAAGCTGCACAGGAAACTGAAAGAATAGAAATGATTCAGTTCTCTCCCGTTCCTTGTTCTGACGTTTGATGTAATCAATAACCCTTCTTCTAAAGGCTTTGAGAAGATACATCTTTACAGAGGTGGTGTCACCGAAATTCTTTCTGTTTTTTCTGAGGTAAATAAAGAAATCTTGAAGGCAATCTTTAACCATTTCACGATCAGCAGTGAACTGACATCCGTAGTTAAAGAGAATATTAACATATTCGTTGTAAAGCTGGACAAATATAGCCTCATCGCCGGCTTTAAATGCTTTCCAAAGTTTTACATCCGTATTATAACCATCATGAGCTTCATTTGTCCCCATGGGTTCGTTAAAAGAAGTATTTGCTGGGGAAAAAGAAAAACCTGCTGACAAGGTATGCTTTAAGTCAGACATTGGGATAAAATTCTAAGATGTGTAACTATTAAATTATAAAATAATTATTTCAATTGCAACAAAATGTGGATGACTTTTCTTCCTACATTACAGGGGTGCAAATAGGTGTTGCGTCAGTCACTCATTAAATAATCCTGAGGTTTTTAGCATCGAAGCTGCAGGGGAATTTTTTAATGAACATCAAGGAATTAACTTTTAAAAAAAAAATAAAAAACTCGGTATCATTCTAGAAGTTTTGCCCTTGTATGGATAAAAGGGGTATCGTGAAAGAACATTCGGACATCTTCTATGACTTGATTACCAATAGCAAATTTCGAGATTGGGTACAGCATCCCAGTGCTGACCGTGACAGATTTTGGGAAAAATGGTTGGAAGAATATCCTGAAAATATTGCCGAGCTCAAAAAAGCGAGAGAATTTTTAGGTAGGATGCAATTTAGGGAGGGGCAGCTATCTCCGTCTGAAGTAGCAAATATCTGGGGAAAAGTAATGGCCCACACAGAACGCGGTAGGAAGCCGATCATTACTATTGACAGCTTGTGGATGCTTCTTACTCAGCCTCTAAAAGTAGCAGCGATTTTACTTATATCCCTGTTAGCCGCCATGATTTTGTCTTTTGAAACTACTGTGGCTCCCCAAGAAAGTCCTTCTAGTCCAAGTGAGTGGACAACATTGGAAAATCCGAAAGGTAGGAAATCTAAAATCACTTTGCCTGATGGGACTCAAGTTTATCTTAGCTATGAAAGTCAGCTCCGATTTCCTGTCGCTTTTGAAAAGAATACCAGACAAGTGGAGCTAGTGGGAGAAGCTTACTTTGAGGTAGTTCATAATAATGATCTTCCTTTTGTTGTCGCCACTGCCGGAGTGGAAACAGAGGTGTTGGGAACGTCTTTTAACATCAAATCCTATAATGAGGATATGAGAACAGAAATTTCACTGATCTCCGGCAAAGTAAAGATAAAAAAGCAGGATAAAAATCATCTTAATGCGGAAAGATATTTGGTTCCGGGAGAGCAATTCACTTACAGTAAAAATTCCGGAGAAATGGTTGTACGGTCTTTTGAGGAAGAAAATGTCCTAGCTTGGAAAGAGGACATCATTTATTTTAAAGACGCGGGGCTGGATGAATTTGTTGATCAATTAGAACGGTGGTATGGGGTAGATATTCAGGTATTTGGAGTGCCGTCAAAGGAATGGAAGATAAATGCGCGATATCAAAGTCAATCATTAGAAGAAATTTTGACTGGAATGGATTTCGTCTATGGAATCGAGTATAAAATCTCTGGTAAAAATGTCATACTAAAACTTATGTAGCCTATGGGGGACAAAAGATCAAATTAAGGCCTGGTGTTGACAATTAACCGTGCGGTGTTGTTTCAACAAAGGCTTTGGTAGCGAATCTTATTTCACGTTCATTCTAAAAATCAAAATGTAAACCCAAAATGATGAAAGTAGACTTTAAATCTCCACCAATCCGGTTGAGAATACTGTTCCTTGGAATAGGAATATTTTGTATAGCATTCGGTGTTTTTGCGGGTCATAAGCAAGTGACGTTAGCCTCGGCTGAGCCTGTATCCTCAAGGCTTTCCCATCAAATGAACGTGGTTGTAAACGTCAATCTTAAAGATGCAAACGTTAAGGGTCTTTTTGAAGCCTTAGAAACCAAGTCAGGATTTCGATTTGTTTACGATAGATCGGTACTTGGTTACGACGCAACTTTTACCCTTCATGAGGAGAATATTTCTTTATATGATTTATTAGTTCACGTTTCGCGTGAATCCAATCTAAGGTTTAAACAAGTAAATAAGAATATCCATGTTAAATTGCTGAATGAAAGAACTAGCCTAGAGATAGAGGAGCCTTTAGATGTCACTATCACGGGCACGGTAGTAGATCAAGAAGGGGATCCGATACCGGGGGTAACGGTATCTGTGCCAGGGGAAGGAATTGGAACCGCAACTGATTCAGATGGTAAGTATTCAATAACGGTTCCTGAAGGTGTGACGCTGGTATTTTCCTTTGTGGGTTTTGAAACCCAACATGTTGTTGTAGGCGGAAGGACTGTAATTGACGTGGTCTTACTTGAAGATTTGGCCTCTCTCGAAGAAGTGATCGTTGTAGGCTATGGCACGCAGAAGAGAGTTAATGTTATCGGTTCAGTCACAGCAATAGGCAGTGAAGATCTTGCAGTCGCTCCCGTAGCTAACGTTTCAACTGCATTAGCGGGCAGACTGCCAGGAGCTATTGTGCAACAGCCATCAGGTGAGCCAGGTGCCGCAGCGTCTATTCTGATAAGGGGTAATTCGACCCTTGGCAACAATTCTCCCTTGGTAGTGGTTGACGGAATTCCCGAACGGGATTTGAATTCTCTTCAAGCTTCAGAAATAGAAAGCGTAACTGTACTTAAAGACGCTTCAGCAGCGATCTACGGTTCTAGAGCTGCCAATGGGGTCATCCTCGTGACGACCAAGCGAGGTGCAAGAGGGACTCCCACTGTTAATTACAGCTTTTTCAACGGGTGGAATACTCCTACGATGCTGCCTGAAATGGCCGATGCAGCAACCTATGCCCAACTCATGAGAGAAGTTGATATGTATAGGAATGTGCCAGAGGCCAATATGCAGTTTTCGGAGGAAGATGTGGCCAAATATGCCTCTGGTGAATATCCTTGGACGCATCCCAATACCGACTGGCAAAAAGCCGCATTAAAAAAATACGCTATTACCAATAATCATAACCTGTCTATTGATGGAGGTTCTGAAAACATCGTCTATCGGGTCTCCTTCGGAAAAATGCATGATGGTGGGTTGTACAAATCCGATGCTATTTCCTACGACAGGTACAATATGTCTGCTAACTCAGACATTACCCTAAACCAGCATTTAAGGGTGGGCATGGATGTGATTATGGCACAAGAAAACAGAATGTCACCCTCTAGAAGCACAAGCAACATATTTGGTTCAATCATAAGAAATAAACCAACGATGTTTGCTGTTTATCCCAATGGATTACCAGGTCCTGATATTGAATATGGCGACCAACCTGTCCTTACCACTACTTTTGAACCTGGGTTCAATGATGATAAGCGATATAGGGTCAACAGTAAGGTATCGGCCACCTTATCCATACCTAATGTAGAAGGTCTGTCTGTTTCCGGCTACTATGCCTACGACATGCAATTTAGGGTACAGAAGGTGATGGAAAAACCGATGACATTATACCAAATGAACACTGCGGAATATTTAGCCGCGGGGAATACAGGTGTGGAAGATGGATCTGCTTATCTCACACCGGCCCTGAGGGGGACGGTGGCAGAGCCACGGCTCACGGATAGGTATGATGATATTAGACGCTCAACCTTCAACGTTAAGGCTGATTTTGTAAGAGACTTTAATGATGTCCATAACCTCAACGCATTCGTGGCAGTGGAGGGCATGGACTATTTGGACAAAGGAATCAATGGTTTTAGACGATATTTCCTATCCGATCGATTGCCTTACTTGTTTGCGGGAGGCGATGCGGAAAAGGACAATAATGCCTGGGTAGCCTTGGATTCACGGTTAAACTACTTTGGTAGACTTAGCTATAATTATAATGAGAAATATCTATTTCAATTTGCTTTTCGGCGTGATGGATCTATTCGGTTTTCAGAAGAAAACGGACGATGGGGAAACTTTCCAAGCCTGCTTTTGGGCTGGAATATCTCGAATGAAAGGTTCTGGCAGGAGAGTCTGAGTTTTATACAGTTCTTTAAGCTTAGAACTTCTTGGGGAAAAATGGGCAATGATGCAGTTCCTCCTTTTCAATATTTAACAAATTACGGATTTGCTACAGGCTGGGTAGTTGGTAGTGGAACCTACTCTTTGGGCCTGCAGCAGGTCGGGTCACCAAATCCCTTTATCACTTGGGAGGTGGCTAACGTCTTCAATGTGGGATTTGAGGCAAATTTTTTGAACGACAAAGTATCTTTGGAATTTGACTATTTTTATGAAAGGCGGGACAATATACTTGTCCGCAGAAATGCTTCTGTGCCTAATTTCACCGGGATTACCCTACCTGACGAAAATTTTGGAATAGTAGATAATTCAGGATTTGAAGCCGTTTTAGGATACAACAACAGGAAGGGAAGTTATTCCTGGGGAATAAACGGAAATTTGGCCTTTACCCGCAATAAGATCATAGAATTTGACGAGCCCGCGGTAAGTGTGCCATGGCAACGGCTCACCGGGAATCCTCAAGGGTCTACTCTTCTATATAAATATATAGGAATCTTTAGAGACGAAGAACATGTTCGATCCTATCCTTCTGTTCCGGGAGCAAGACCAGGTGATCTGATCATCGAGGATGTTGATCAAAACGGTGTAATTGATTCTGATGATAGAATATTGTGGACAAAAACAGCTACGCCGGAAATAACTTATGGGGTGTCTTTTCACTTTGGGTATAAAGGAATCTCCGTGCAGGGACTGATTCAAGGAGCTGGCAACAGTATGCGCCGGATGTATACTGACGATCGCCAGGGGACTGCGGGGAATTATTTTAACTACGATGCTGTGGGTAGGTGGACTCCCGATAATATTGATGCGAAGAAGCCCAGGATATTTGAAAGGTACGAAGAATATTGGCGGGATGCATACAGGACCAATTATTCCTACCATAACTCAGCATATGCGCGCTTAAAAAATCTAGAGATATCTTACACTATTCCCCAGAAAATCCAAAAATCAATTTGGTTGAAGAACGCTTCAATTTTTACCTCAGGACAGAATTTGTTGCTGCTCTATTCGGGAAATGGCATTATGGATCCAGAAGTTGGACAAGACAACTACTACCCGTTGATGAAAGTGTATGCTGCAGGTGTAAGAATTTCGCTATGACACACATTTAAATTGTTTTTAAAAATGATACAATATAAAGTAACCATACAAATATTGACAGCCTTAACGGTAATCGTCCTAATAGGTTGTACTGATGAAATCTTGGATAAAACTCCTTTGGATCAATATTCTGATGCTACTGTCTGGGCAGAAGTCGATCTGGCGGATGCCTATTTGATGAACATTTATAGCGGTGTGGGCAGTGGTTTTAATGGAGAGATGCTCTCCAGCCTTGCGGCAGAAACCTTGGTAGCCAGGGGACCAAATGGAACCGACTACTTAAAAGGCTTGACCAGTCCGGACAATACGCGTGGACCGCATTTGGCAAGGTATGAGTGGGGGCTCAACTTCAAGCAGATCCAAATTACGAATGTATTTCTGGATAACATTGATAAAGTGTCGGAGTATTACGAGGGAGTAGAGAAGGTTTCAGTTAAAAATAGGACTGATGTAATGAAAGGGGAGGGGCTTTTTCTTCGGGCATGGTATTATCACCAGTTATTGCGTGCTTATGGAGGTCTTCCTCTTTTAAGTAAAGCGAGCCAGCTGGGAGATGATTTCAATGCGATTACCCGGGCCTCTTTTGAAGAGACTGTTGATTTCATAGTAGCAGACCTTGATGCCGCTGCCCAGCTGTTGGGTTTAAAATCAGAAATGGAAATGGGTAGAGCTACTAAGGAAGCGGCACTAGCTCTTAAATCAAGAGTTTTGCTGTTTGCGGCGAGTGATCTTACCGCCGATGGAACTGCAGAGAGTGAGTTGGTTGGCTATCGCAATGCCGATAGAGCGGCGCTCTGGATGGCGGCTAAAAATGCAGCAAAAGCAGTCATAGATTTGAATACTGCCCAGCTAGCAGATTTTGGCGCTCCTGACCAGGAAGTAGTAGCTAAAAACTATTATGAGCTTTTCAGGTCATATGATCTCTCTAATGAAGAAATTATTTGGGGAAGAATGTTTTTGAGAAATGTAGGATTTACCCACAACCACAATAGAACCAGCGGCCCGAACGGCAACAGCAATTTTGGCAGGAATGGTCCAGTACAGGCCATGGTAGATTCCTACGAGATGAAGGATGGTTCGAAATTCTCAGATCACTACTATGTAGATGAGGAGGGATATTACAGAAATAAATCAAATACTTTTTCGAGCGAAAATATTTATCATAATCGAGAACCGAGATTTTATGCCTCTATTCTATATGATAGTGCAGTATGGCAACCACGTCTGGAGAATCTCCGAGAGAGAGATCCGCTAGGTATTTATCAAACACGGACCGTTAGGACTATGAGACCTGACGGCACGTGGACCAACGTGTTTGGAATCGATACGCATAATGGTCCTGTAGATGACTGGAATGCGAATTATGCCCGCTACCTCATGAAAAAGTTTATGGATCATACGAGCATCGGGATGGTTGAAAACAATAGGAATATATGGATTGAGTTGAGATTTGCCGAAGTAGTTTTAAACTATGCAGAAGCAAGTTTAGAGTTGGGTGATGTTGAGACTGCCCGTACTTACATAAACATGATTAGGCGAAGGACGGGACTACCTGATTTCACGGGAGACATCAAAGAAGCTCTTCGTCATGAGCGTAAAGTGGAATTAGCATTTGAAGAAATAGCGTGGTTCGATATAAGAAGGTGGAAAATTTTGACGGAGAGGTTATCTCCCGCCACTGCTTCTGCGGGGATCGATATCGTTGAAACCCGGCATTTAGACGGATCCGTCACAACCACATGGCAGCAAATAAATGCACAAATGCCAAATACTGTCGTCGAAGAAAATATGTGGTGGATACCTATAGCTAGAGCAGAGATAAATAGGGCTCCACAATTGGTGCAAAATCCGCCGTGGAACTGATTATGAAAATGACGAAACATTCAGTCCTTATACCGCTCTTGATTGGCGTACTGCAGGTGGCTTGTCAAAGATCTTCAAGCATCCAAGACAAAACCCTTCCTGAATTGGGATTTATTGCTTCTATGGACAATGACAGTCTATTGTATGCATCAGGTTTTAAATTTATTGGAGAGGCTGTAGGAAGAACTATCTCGCCGCGGTTGAGTCAAACAGCCTTTACGGATAATCTCGAAAAATTCAAGAAGGCGAAAACCAGCCTGTATCTCTGCAACGTCCTCTTTCCGGCAGGAATAAAAATCGTCGGCCCAGAAGTAGAGGAAGAGCGCGTACTGAGCTACTTAGACTCTGTTTTATTACGGGCCAAACAGGCGGAAGTCCCATTGATTGTTTTAGGAAGCGGTGGCGCGAGAAGAATTCCCGAGGATTATAGCCACGACATGGCAAAAGCTGATTTTATAACGCTATGTAGAAAGATGGCTGAGGTTGCGGCTCAGCGGCAAATAGTAATTGCGATCGAAAGTTTGAACAGCACTGAAACCAACTTTATAAATACCTTAAAAGAAGCAACAGAAATAGTAAAAGAAGTCGCTCATTCTAATTTCAGACTCAACGCTGATATTTATCACATGATGAAAGAATCCGAGTCTCCAGCACACATTATAGAGGCCGGGGATTTAATAGTGCACGTTGAAATAGCGGAAAAGGACAAACGAACCGTTCCCGGAGTTATGGGTGATGACTTCAGACCCTATTTGCAGGCATTACACGCTATTGGATATTATGGGCCCATATTTATTGAAGCCCGCATTGGGGATGCTTTTACAGAAATTCCACGGGCTTACACTTATTTAGAAGAGCAGCTCAGGGAAGCTTATTACCAAACTAATTGATAAGTATGTTACACTTAAATAAATCATTATGGATTCCAAAAATAGTATAAGTCGGAGGAGGTTTATTGACACCACCCTAAAAGCCAGCGCCGTGCTGGCGTTACCCACTATCATTCCCTCACGCGCCTTTGGGGCCAATGATCGCATAAATGCTGCCGTTCTTGGTTTGAATGGGAGGGGTAACAGCCACGTAAAAAGTTTGATGGCCTTGAAGAATGTTGAGGTGAAGACGCTATGTGATCCGGATATGGAGATCCTCGGTAAGAGGAAGAAGGATTTTGTGAAGGAGTATGAGAGGGACGTGCGGTTGGAACAAGACCTGAGGAAGGTCTATGATGACAAAGATATAGATGTAGTGGCCCTTGCTACTCCTAATCATTGGCATGCCTTGGCGACAATTTGGGCTTGCCAAGCGGGTAAGGATGTATACGTGGAGAAACCCGGAAGCCATAACATCTGGGAAGGAAGGAAGATGATTGAGGCGGCCTACAAGTACGACCGGATTGTTCAACATGGCGTGCAACTGAGAAGTTCTCCTGCAGTTAACGAAGCTATTGGATTGTTAAGAGAAGGTTACATTGGTCGGGTATATATGGCCCGTGGTCTGGTTTATCGCTGGCGACCTGACATTGGGCACAAGGGGCTTGAGCCAGTACCAGCAGGGTTGGATTACGATCTATGGACGGGTCCCGCACCAGAGCGTCCATTCAGTCGCGATATCGTCCATTACAATTGGCATTGGCATTGGGACTATGGAAATGGTGATGTGGGAAATCAGGGCATTCATGAGACGGATTTGTGTATGTGGGGATTGGACGTTGGCTTTCCTACAGAAATTACTTCCATGGGAGGGAAATACTTGTGGGATGACGCAAAAGAAGTTCCAGAGATATTGACTTCTATTTACAATTATCCTGAAGAAAAGAAAATCATCCAATTTGAAGTAAGAAATTGGATCACCAGTTCGGAAGAAGGAATCTCCGTAGGGAATATTTTTTATGGGGAGAAGGGAATTCTTGTAGTTGATGGATATGACAAGTATCAAACCTATCTTGGGCGAAATAAAGAGCCTGGGAAATCAGGCAGCGATGGCCAGCAAGCCGCAAGCGAATACGAGCGCGGCGAGGGAGGTACTACCGGTCATTTTGCCAATTTCATAGAAGCGGTACGGACGCGGGATAGATCCATATTGAAGGGGCCGGTCGAAACGGCTCATTTGTCATCAGGACTTGCTCATCTGGGAAACATAGCCTATCGGCTCGGGCGAGTGCTAAAATTCGATCCTAAGACAGAACGTTTTAGGAACGATGCAGAAGCAGATGCCATGCTGACACGAGAATACCGTGCACCCTATGTGATACCCGATAAAATCTAACAAAACAACTTTAGTTATGATATTGTTATATTTGATGCTTAGCGTTGCCCTCTCAGTGGGCGCTGCTGCAAGTGGGGGAGACCCTTCAGTAGAAATCCGTAAAGGAAAGGCGAAAGGCCAAGTGGACATTTTTTTTGACGGAACACTGTTTACTTCGTTCATCCAACCCAAAGGCGTGACCAAACCAGTCTTGTGGCCTGTCATTTCTTCAAAAGGTTATGCCGTAACCCGTAGCTATCCGCTAAAAAGTGTATCAGGCGAAAGAACAGACCATCCACACCATATTGGGATATGGTTAACCTACGGAGATGTAAACGGGATCGACTATTGGAACAATTCTGATGCAGTGCCTGCGGAGAAGAAAAGTCAATACGGGGATATTGTTTCCCAAGGCATCATCTCGATGACTGCTTCCGGATCGGAGGGGAAATTGGTGGTGAAGAACCAGTGGACGGATAACGGGGAAGCTGTATTGGATGAAATAACTACCTTTACTTTCATTAACCGCGGTGAGATCCGTATAATAGATCGTGAAACCCGATTGATAGCTCTCAAAGACGTCTTGTTTGAAGATAATAAAGAAGGCATGATCGGAATGCGGATGGCTTCTGAGCTAGAAATGCCTTCTAACAGCCCCGTCACGCTGACGGATGCCCATGGAATGGCTACTACTATAAAAGGAGTAAACGAACGGGCTTCGGGAAATTATCGAAGTAGTGAAGGATTGCAGGGCGAAGATGTTTGGGGGACACGAGGAGCTTGGATGACCTTGTCGGGGAACTTCAATAAAGATAAAGTGACGGTGGCAATGATCGACCACCCTTCTAACCCTGGGTATCCTACCTACTGGCATGCGCGGGGATATGGTTTGTATGCTGCCAATCCATTGGGACAGAAAGCTTTGTCGGATGGTCAGGAAGAGTTACATTATCGCCTAAAGAAAGGGGAAGAAGGTGTGTTTCGATATCGCATTGTCATCTCTGATGACAACACGGCGGATGAGGTGAATTGGAGCAAGTTAGCTTCAGAATTCAGTAGTAACTGATACCTTCTTAAGCTTAAATTGCTTCAGTCCAATATGACGATGGTAAAGGCTAAAACACTTGGCTTTCTTTTTAGCGATGAAATAGGATGAACACCCAAATGCCATTTCAACAGATACCTTCTACTATATGTTGTTGCCCTGCTGGATACCCTCCCAAAGTTGGGATTTTTAGGAGTGGGTTATAAATTTTAATGATTATTTGGTTTATTGTAAAATACTAGCCAATTTAATCGTCTATGAAAGAAAGAAGGTCATTCTTAAAGAAGCTAACATTGGGAGCAGCCGCATTAAATTACGCCCCTAGTCTTTTACACGCCAACACCATAAATGTGTTGAGGGGTAGGGATCAAACCATACGCATAGGTTTAATCGGCAAAGGCGGTATGGGCACTTCTGATACAAACACTGCACTTCGTGTTGGAGGTACCAAACTTGTGGCCGTGTGCGACCTTTATGACGCGCGGTTAAAACTGGCCAAAGATACCTGGGGCGACGGCCTTTTTCTTACAAAAGAGTACAAGGAAGTTTTACACCGGGAAGATGTAGACGCCGTTATTGTGGCCACACCCGATCATTGGCACCAGCAGATCGCCATTGAAGCGATGAAAGCAGGCAAACATGTGTACTGCGAAAAGCCGGTTATCCATAAGCTTAGTGAGGGCAAAGATTTGATTCAGGCACAAAAGGATACCGGCAAGTTGTTCCAAAATGGCAGCCAAGGTATGGCTTCTCTTGGCAACCGTGCTGCAAAGGCGTTAATAGATGCAGGAGCTATTGGGAAAATCAACTATGTAGAGGCGCAATTTACAGCAGCTCCTCAAGAATTAACAAAATACATCGCGCCAGATGATGCCACACCAGAAAGCATTTGGTGGGACCGCTTCCTCGGTAAAGCCCCCCGACATACTTTCGATCCTCAACGTTTCTTTTCGTGGAGAAATTGGAAGGACTATGGGACAGGCTTGGCCGGTGATTTATTTGTCCACGTCCTCTCCAGTATACATTTTATTTTGGATGCTGTAGGTCCCAGCAAGGTATATACTACTGGAGGGTTGCGGTATTATACCAATGGATATAGGGACACGCCCGATATCATGCTGGGCCTCTTAGATTATCCTGATCGCGATGGCAAGGGAGCATTTACCGTTTCTATAGGAGCAAACTATGCCGACGGCGTTTCCAAAAAGTGGGGTAGTACCGATTTTACCATTGTCGGTGAGAAAGGCTCTTTAGAGGTACATTGGGACAATGTGATATTAAGAACGCATTCAGATGCTAATACCAAAAGCTTTGCATCGCTCAAAACACTGGGACAAGGAATTGATCAGCCTATAAAAAAATCGTCCACAGAATATGAGTTTAAAGCTGAGGAGGGTTACCAAGGCGGACACTACGACCATTTAAATGCTTTTATCAAAGGCGTGAAAACGCAACGCCCTTTAATAGCTGATGTGCTTTTTGGTGTAAGGACCTCCTCGGCGGCCTTGTTGAGCTTCGATAGTTATTTTAGAGGTGAGCCTATTTATTGGGATGCAGAGCATTTGACAGAAATAGAAAAACCCACGAAGGCATGATCTAATCATGCCTTCTTTTTGGAAGGTGCCTGCTTAAAGTCCTGATTTAAAGATCCTATCCATAAGAATCCACTTTTGGCCAGGTTTTGCCCAGGGGAGCGGTAGCTGATATTTCCACATGAGTTCTTCCCACTTGGCGATATGGGGATTAGCGGCATCCATTTCAGCTTTTTTCTCAAAACTGAAGGCATCGTCAGTTTCCAAAATCATAAACATCCGATTGCCCGTTCTAAAAATTTCTATATTAAGGATTCCGCAGTCAATATCATGCTGCGTAACTTCTGGCCAGGCAGCGCCGGGAGCATGGTACTGTTCGTATTCTCTGATGGAGTCGGGATCGTCAATGAGATCAAGTGCTAGACAATAACGCTTCATAGGTTTTCGGTAAAAATTTATGGGTTAGCTGAATAAATTTAGTTAGGCATCATTCCACAGGTTTATCTAAAATATTTCCTGAACGAAGTGATGGTTTGTAAGGCAGCGGCTTCTGGATCAGGCCAAGGAAAGGCTTCGGCTGAAATATATCCCTTATAGTTAATCTTTTGCAAAGCCTGGGCAACTGGCTGTATGTTAGTATGTCCGAAACCGATGGGCTTGCGGTTGCTGTCTGCGAAATGGACATGGCCGATCCAGTTTCCAAAATTGATGATCGCTTGTTCCAAATCGGTCTCTTCTATGTTCATATGGAAGAGGTCGGCCAATAATTTTATACCTGTGGTCTGTAGTTGTTCAATTATTCCGGCGCCGGCTTCCAGTGTGTTTAATAAATTTGTTTCGTAGCGGTTTAACGGTTCGTAGATTAAGAAGACGTTATTGGCAGCTGCCAAGTCGCCCAACTCCTCTAGGCCTTCCGATAGCCACTGAAGCGATTGTTCAGCTGTTCCCTCTGTTGACGTATTTCCCTGCATAGATCCAATGATTGCAGGTGCACCGAAAGCGGCACCAAACGCGATCATCTCCGCAATAAATGATTTAGCTTGACTGCGAATTTTCAAGTCTGGATCCGTCAAGGTCAAACCTTGTAACACTTTTCCTGCCCCTGTGCCTACTGCAGCTAGCTTCAGGTTATATTGATACAGCAAATCTTTTAATTGGCTTACATCAACCGATTGAGCAGAGGGTGTAAATAGTTCTATGGCATCAAAGCCAAGCTGGGATGCTTTGGCCATGGAAGTCTCCAGATCATTCCAAAAGATCCATGGGCCAGTTTTAATTTGTGGGACAAGGGCGATTGTGGCAGCGGAATATATCATTTTTAAAGTATCAATAGTTGTTCTTAGCGGTTAAGGTCCAACATGATTTTGACGATGCCTTGAGGATTTGCCGCCCATGCATCCATGGTCTGAGGGCCATCGTCAATACCAATGATTTTACTGACAACCGCTTCAACCGGAAATTTCCTGCTTTCCAAATAGGCAATGACCGCTGGAAAGTCGGTTTTTCCCACGCAATTTCTTGAACCGAGAATTTCTATTTCCTTTTGAACAAAGAGCGATGTGTTAAATTCTACTGGAGCTTTGGCATATCCGATACACACTACCCTTCCCAAAAATGCTACTTCTTCGACAGCAGATTTATAGGTGGTTGGGCTACCCACCGCTTCAATGATTACATCTGGCCCATTTCCGCCGGTCAAATCCTGCAAAACCTCATGTAGATCTACTTTTGACGGGTTGATGGTGTGGGCTACGCCAATTTTCTGAGCAATCGCTAACTTACTATCATCAAGATCAATGGCTATGACAGAGGCACCTCTGTTGACCGCAGAAGCAACCGCCCCCAACCCCACAATTCCGCAGCCTATTATTGCCACACTGTCTTCAGGTGCCACGCGTCCCCGGGCCGCCGCATGAAAGCCCACCGTCAATGGCTCAGCCAGTGCTAGTTCCTGTAAAGATAGTTTTTCAGAAGGAAAAATATCCTGCCACGGCACCGCAATATACTTTGTCATGGCTCCGGGTCGTCTTACGCCCATTGTTTTGTTGCTGCGGCAGGCATTTGGTCGGCCTTTTCTACAGGCCACACAGGTTCCGCAAGCAAGGTAAGGGTATACAGTGACCTTTGTGCCAATTTTAATGTCTTTAGGTACGTCCGCCCCCACGGCGGCAATGGTGGCGCCTACCTCATGTCCGAGTATATTGGGATACTCCTGTAAGGGGAACAACCCTTTGAAGCCGTTGAGGTCCCCTCCACAGAAACCCACCATTCCTACTTCCAACAATACCTGATCGGCTTGTGGGGAAGGTTTTTCCACCTCCCAAACTTCTGTCTTGCCTACCTCAGTGAGCACTAATGCTTTCATAGATTTTTGTTGATGGGTGTACTTATATGCTTCACCGTCTGTTTATAGATTGTTTTCTTCTTTTCCTTCAAACCACATTCGGTTTTTCACAGGAGCCACTAATTGTTCAATCTCTCTGAGGAGATCTTGAGGTATTTCAAGTGTGGAGGCAGCCAAATTTTGCTTTACTACGGCTACTTCACACATTCCAATAATAGTCGTGGCAATCTGAGGATGGTCCATGGCGTAACGCAGGGCCACGTCACTGAGGCGGATACCATGTTGTTGACAAAGCGCCAATAGTTTCGGCTGCATTTCCTTTACTTCTTTAGGAGACCGGTGCCATTCCGGCAGGGTGGCATCCGACAAAATACGCTGCATCAAGGGGGCTGCATTCATCAGGCCAAAGCCCATTTCAGTAGAAAGAGGAACCAAATCATCATTAATCTCATCCTCTAGTAGATTATAGTGGCCCCATGACAAGACCGTGTCGGGATCAGTTTGCGCTGCGATATGTGCTAAATACCGAACCGGTAAGCCCGTTATCCCCCAAAACCTCGCTTTACCTGACTGGACTACCTCCTGAATAGCGGGAACAGCTTCTTGCAGTATAAGGGATTTGTCGACGAATTCGATATCATGGAGTTGAAAAATATCCAAGTAGTCCGTTTTTAACCGTCTAAGCGACTCATCAATACTCTGAAGGATTCTTTTTCTTGAAAAATCAAATTCTTGAAGGTCATATCTGCCGCATTTGCTTGCGAGGACCACGTTGTGCCGTTTTCCTTCCAAAGCCTTCCCTAACCTGCTTTCGGCCAGGGTTAAGCCGTAAAAGGGAGACACATCAAAAAAGTTGACGCCATGATCCAGCGCGAGATGTACCGCATTGACGCCTTCTTGCTCATCTACCGGATCAAACACATTGCCTAGCGGCGAAGCCCCAAAGCCCAAAGTTGATACCCTTAAGCCGGTTTTTCCTAATGTTCTGTATTGCATAGGTTACGTTTGGTGGTCTTATTGTTAAAGCCCAAAGATAAAGCAATAATTGAAAGTAGGTAGTGACTTTAAAAAATTTTCGACAATATGCCTTTGGAGAGCGCGGTGGTATGGGACGATTAAGCGTATGGAAAGCTTCATGGGGAGCGTTTCCTTCGCCATTCCGTTCTACATGAGACGGAGACTTAGTTCTTTAGAATGGCCATTCAAAGCTAAATATTGCAGGTTAATATATAAAATCTATGCAATCTAATGGTTAAATTAAAATTTATCTTGAATAAATTTCAAATAACAGGACAGTACAGGATGGGCGAAGACTTTGGGTAATGTATATTGTTCTCAGATTGATTAACAATAAGACCACAATATGCCTATACCTCTCCAGTGTCACAAAAAGGAGATACTGAAGCCTGTGCTTTCATTTCTGCTTTTGGCTTGTTTACATATACCGGTTATCATGCCAACAGAGGCGGCCGCAATTTTTTCGCCGCGACGGAGCCTACCAGGATTTTCTTCATCAGCGTCTTTTGCATCAGAAATGTTCTCTACAAAAGCTTTTTATCAAGCGGATGTAGAAGTAACAGGAGTAGTGCGTGATCAAAATCAACAGCCAATACCGGGCGTGACCGTATCGGTTCAAGGGACGGCTATTGGTACTGCAACAGATATGGATGGAAGGTATTCACTGACTGTGCCAGAAGGCGCTACCTTGGTTTTTTCCTTTATTGGGTTCAATACCCACACCGTTCGCGTCGGTGCACAAAATGTTATTGATGTGGTGTTGTTGGAGGATATATCCTCCTTGGAAGAAGTGGTGGTAGTGGGCTATGCAGAACAAAGGAAAGTGTCAGTAACCGGAGCTGTTGCCTCCGTCAACACCAATGAACTGCGCCAAAGTTCTTCAGCAAGTTTGGCAAATGCCTTAGCTGGTCGATTGTCGGGATTGACATCTATCCAGTCGGGCGGGGGACAGCCAGGACGAGATGATGCCACGATGTACCTCAGAGGAGTGGCTACTACCAACGGCAGAAGCCCACTGATCCTGATTGATGGCGTGCCCCGGGATAATATCCGGACCATTGATGCCAATGAAGTAGAATCGGTATCGATCCTAAAGGATGCATCGGCTACGGCTGTCTTTGGTGTTCGAGGCGCCAACGGCGTAATTCTTATCACCACCAAAAGGGGAAAAGAAGGGGCCATGGATCTTAACATAAGTTTGGATCAAAGCTATACCTCCTTCACCCGTGAGCCCCAAAGGTTGCATTCCTTGGAATATATGGCTTTAAGAAATGAGGCAGCCAGCATGGATGGTATTACCACTGCTCCCTTTTCACCAGAAATCATCAGTAAATATGCAGATCCCCTTCAGGGCTTGGATCCGAATGACCCTGATTACGAAAACAAGGCGGCAGTGCGGAGGTATATATATCCGGATCACGATTATTATCGGGAATTTATCGCCCGCTATTCGCCTCAAACCCGCCTAAATATCAATGCCAGCGGAGGTACCGATCGGGTGTCTTATTTTGTCAACGCTGCTTATCTGCATCAGGGCGGAAACCTTAAGACAGAACCCGAATCGGTGTTAGGCTATGACCCCTCGTCTTGGTTGGACCGCTATAACTTTAGAGCCAATTTAGATTATCAAATTACTTCATCCTTAAAAACATTTTTGAACATTGGAAGCTATATAGAGGAAGTAAATATGCCTTCTGCAGGGCTTTATGGCGGAGGAGATACCAATTGGATGATGCGCGATCTGTTGTACCAGGCACAGACCATCCTTCCCATCACACCAGGGCCCGTGACCATTGAAGGCTTTGGAGTTGCTCCAGGACAAATTGTTGATCCGGGATACATGGATCGATCGGCATTTGAAATTATGAATCGGATGGGCTATAGAAATGAGATCAGGTCTAACCTTAACTCCTCCTTGGGATTAGAGCTGGATCTTGGTGAGGCAATAACTCCGGGGTTAAGCGTAAGGGGCATGTTGTCTTATGATACCCGAGCCACCACAGCAATGCAGGGCTATAAGACCGAACGTCTGTATCTCGCCCAGATTAATTATGATAAGGATGAATTGAGCTATGCGATTAAACGGCCGGATGAATCACTGCTAAGTTTGGTCAAAGGGGCTGATTCTCGTTACAATATCAACTTACAGGCAGCTATCAACTATTCCCGAACAGTTGCCGAAAAGCATGAAATAGGTGGGATGATTCTAGCTCAGCGGGACAACTGGGAGTCGACGGCTGGAGAAATACCTTACAACCTTATGGGTATAGCTGCACGTGCGACTTATGGTTATGACTATAAATATTTGGCTGAAGTTAACATAGGCTATAATGGCTCAGAACAGTTTGCGCCGGCACATCGATTTGGGTTTTTTCCGGCATTTTCCGCAGGCTGGGTCATCAGCAATGAAGGGTTTCTTGAAAAGCATCCGGTCATTACCAATCTTAAGCTGAGAGGTTCTTATGGAAAGGTAGGTAACGATAAGATGGGGGGAGCAAGATTTCTCTATCAAAGCGATATCACCATGGGAGGTGGGCCTCTCGGAAGCCTTGGCTTAGGTCAAGGGGTCAGACAAGGGCTGATCGGCAACCCAAATATTACTTGGGAGACCGCAAAAAAGAAGAATCTGGGTCTAGATCTGGGATTGATGGAGGACTTGAGCTTAGCATTTGACTATTATGTAGAAAATAGGAGCGATATTTTAATCAGTCGCGGCACCGTGCCTGAATTTCAAGGGGTTCCTTTAGGAAATATTCCCAAGGTAAATATGGGAGAGGTTGATAATAGTGGTTATGAAATCGAGCTGATCTATAACAAGTATATCTCGCAAGATTTGAGCATAAACTTTAGGGGGAATTTTGGGTATAACAGCAACACCGTCAAATTTTTGGATGAGCAGATCAGAGATGAAAGCTATGTACATCGCTTCAGAGCCACCGGCTATCCCATAGATCAAGCTTGGGGTTATCGCATTGACTATAGCAATGGTAATGGAATGTTTAATTCACAGGAAGAATTGGATGCTTTTAAAGTGCATACCCGGTATGGCTTTGGAGACCCGCGAGTGGGAGACTTCAAGTACTTGGACCTCAATGGAGACGGTATTGTTAATGATAAGGATCAGGCACCGATTGGCTACTCGTCAATCCCCAAGGTTACTTATGGCTTAGCCCTAAATCTACGGTATAAAGGATTGGACCTTGCCATCTTCTTTCAAGGGGTGAGCAAGTACTCTAGCAATTATTCTCAACAGGGCGTGTACGAGTACATTATCCAAGGTACTTATTTTGATTATCATAAGACAGCTTGGACACCGGAACGTTATGCCGCGGGCGAAGAAATAACTTATCCGGCTTTAAGCACCCATAGTACCACCAACCACGTGGCCAACGAATTTTTCATCATGGACCGCTCATTTTTAAGATTAAAAAATCTCGAGATAGGCTATAATCTACCCAGCAACCTATTATCGAAAGTTAAACTCAACGCGATGAGAATTTATGTGGGAAGTCAAAATTTGTTGACCTGGGATAAACTGCGTATGGGGCATCTTGATCCCGAACAAAATGATCCTATTGGCTATCCTATTACGAAGATGATCAATTTTGGTTTTAACGCTTCTTTTTAACAATTCTGGACATGCAAAAAGGTTACCGATATATTATCCTCCTGTACATTTTAATTTGCCTGAGCGCCTGTTCTGAAGCGTTGGACATGGCACCCGACGGGAAATTGACAATGGATGAGATTTTTGCGGACAATGATAAGGTGGGCGCCTTTCTGAACAGCTGTTATGATAACCTGCCCGCCAAAGGTACCCGCTATTTCTTTTGGAGTAGAGGGCCTGTAGTGTGGAGTGATGAAGCCTGGGACACGGATGCCGAAGCGGAACCTTGGATCATGGCGGGAAGGCTGTACAATGGAGACGCCTCGGCTGCAAACCATCCT
The DNA here is from genome assembly GCA_035303945.1 of Cyclobacteriaceae bacterium. Taxonomy (GTDB): domain Bacteria; phylum Bacteroidota; class Bacteroidia; order Cytophagales; family Cyclobacteriaceae; genus DATGMS01. The sequence continues at coordinate 139,790 of DATGQZ010000007.1, read as the reverse complement.
ATTACAAATATTAGTGCGGAAGGCGGAAACGGTGACTATTGGGCCAGGTATTGGAGTGCCATCCGGAATACCTCCCTGTTCATCAGTAGAATAGATGACGCGGCAGTTGACAATCCGGCTGACCGTCAACGATGGAGGGCCGAGGCGCATTTGCTCAGGGCATTTTATTATTCAGAACTTTTAAAATGGTTTGGCGCAGGTCTCCCCATTGTACGCGAACCCTACGAGTTCTCAGACGACTTTAGTAATGTGACCAAAGCAAGCTATTACGAGGTGGTACAATTTATTATTGAAGATTGCAATGTGGCTTTGGCCACAGATGAGCTTCCGTGGCGAATTACCACCAGCGGCGAAGCAGGTAGGGTCAACAAAGCACTGGCAGAAGCGATTAAATCCACGATGATGCTGTATGCCGCAAGCCCACTGTATAACCAAGGTCAGGATCATTGGGAAGAAGCATACCAAATCAACAAGGCAGCAGTGGAAAATCTAAAGCTCAATGGCTATGAACTTTATAATAAAGTCAACCTTCCACAAACTTACCTTTCTGATGAAGCCTATATAGGCTTGAACAAAGATCCCTATGCTGCCCTATACAATGAATACTTCACCCAAAATATGGCCTACACCGCAAATCCAGTAGATAAAGAGACCATTTACCAAAGCCGTGATGGGCAGGGTAATATATGGAATATCGATGGAGTGGGGGCGCAGGATGGGTATAAAGCCGGCACCTGTCCCACCCAAGAGCTGGTGGATGCCTATGAAACTATCGACGGAGAAACAATCTTGGATCTGGAACAACCCTACCTCGACGAGCGACACCTCCAGCCAAACTATAATCCGAACAATACGGTATATGATCCAAGCAATCCCTATAATCATAGAGATCCCCGGTTTTATGCCTCGATTTATTACAATGGCTCCAAAAGGAAGGCTTTGTGGGGCTTTGCAGAGTCTCCTGAATCCCCAGAAAACTATCCTGCGGGCATAGGCAACAGGACCCGGATAATTTCTACCTATGTAGGTGAACCTCAAACCGGAATCCATCCTACAGTAAGGAAGGCGACGCGAACGGGGTATTACCAACGAAAATTCCTCCATCCTAATTCCGGTAATGATAATCCAGTGCCAGGAGCTAACTGGAAACTATATCGCCTGGGTGCCATAATCTTAAACTATGCTGAGGCTGCTGCCGAAGCTGGGTATTTAGAAGAGGCTACTGCAGCAGTAAATGAAATCAGAGCAAGGGTAAACATGCCACCCATTCCGCAGCTCCCCAAAGACAAGCTTATTCTCCGCATCAGGCATGAGCGTCGGGTGGAGCTGGCAATGGAAGAGCACCGTTATTTTGATGTGAGGCGCTGGTCATCTCCCGACGGCGATCTTGCCGCCACCGACAGATGGATCACCGCCATGGAAATCACCAGGAATGATGACGGTACATTTTCTTATAGACGTCGCAATGTAAGGGATGTCGAGCGGAAAAACTATGAGAACAAATTTCTGTGGGTCCCTCTTCCTCTCAACGAAGCCAATCGGCTGCAATCCATTACAGGTGTCGATTGGCAAAATCCAGGTTGGTAAGTTATACTTAAAAAAGGCATTAAAAATGACAAGTGAAATGACCCATTATCGGCTGTTCGTCAAGCACATACTTTTGTTAGCCTGCCTATCTCTATCTCTTGCACCCACTCTGGCACAGTCTGTCTCTGTAAGTGGTAGCGTGACGGATCTTTTTGGTAATCCCCTTGACGGAGTAGTCATTTCCTCTGGCAATGGCCAAAATGGCACTTCCACCACAGGAGATGGCACGTTTGAGTTTATGGTTACTGATGGTAGTCAAGAAATCCGATTTCAGGCAAATGGATTTGCCACGCAAACTGCCGCCATCGGGCTTGATCGTAAGGCGATCCTTATGGTGTTGCCCTTCGATGCGCATGTTAAAGAGCAAATCATTCAGCAAGGTTATAGTTCACAAAGAGGGGTAGAAGTTTCGGGTGCAATTTCTACCGTGTCAGGGGAAGAGTTAGAACGGGCGCCTGTTGCCAACCTTACTCAGAGCCTGCCGGGGAGGCTTTCCGGGCTTACTGCCCAAGAGACATTTTCCGAACTTTCTAGAGCCACCACAGACATTTTTATCCGAGGGTTGTCCACCGCGAGAAAGCTTGGGCCGTTGGTCGTTATTGATGGAATACCGGTTTCGTATAATAGCAACCAAACGCTTGAGTACATTTCCGCTAACGAGATTGAAACCATCACCTTGCTTAAAGATGCTTCCACCCAAGCACTGTATGGTATTCAAGGTGCGAATGGTGTTTTAGTCGTCACCACTAAGAGAGGGATCAAAGGACCCGTACGCGTCAAGGCGAGAATTGATCAATCCGTTCAGGAAGTAACGACACGGCCAACCTTTTACTCGTCGGCAGCATACGCTGAGCTCCGAAACCAAGCCGCGTCAAATGATGGCTTTGGGGACAATTATTTCTTTTCCAACGAACAAGTGGAGCAGTTTAGAGAAGGAAATAATCCATATTATCCTAACAACAATTGGTATGAGCGTTTTATAAAAGACTTTGCTTCTATGCAACGTGTGGGGCTAAATGTTACCGGAGGAAGCGACAAAGTACAGTTTTATTCCAATATTAACTTCATGCATCAAGGTGGACAGTTTAAAACAGAGCAAATTCGTTACGAACCCAATGCTAGAAATCTATGGGTAAATTACCGTTCTAATGTAGACATGAATATCAACAACTTTCTCACTGCCTTTGTAAGGCTAAGTGGGAATGTCAAAAGGGAACATACCCCAGGCGAAAGCAATGATGCCATTTGGAGAAGTATTTTCCAATTGCCCCCCACGATGTATGGCCCCCTTACACCAGAATTTACCGACACTGGTGAGATGGCGCCGGGTGGAGGCCAAGTAGTCACTACTGAACGGGTGGCTAAGCCCACCTACGGCATGCTCAACAGGTCTGGCTATGTGAACCATACGGTAACCAATACTACCTCACAGTTTGGGTTAACGCTGGATTTGGATTTCCTGACTCCGGGCCTAGATTTGACAGGCGTATTTGCCTACCAAACAAATTCAGTAGGGAGTTTGAGGACCACACAGGACTATGAGCGTTGGGTGCGAACCGATGATTGGGAGGAGTTGAATTTTGTCAAAAAGGGATCTGAAGTCAACAGCCCTTTGGCATACAGCAAGAGCCATTCATTCTATTACCACCTTTCTTATCAGACTGCTTTAAATTACCAACGACAATTTGGAAAGCACAAGGTTACTGGTCTGGCTTATATGTTTTACCAAAACCTTACAAAGGCGGATGTGTCTTCTCCAGGACTACTTCCCTACAATAGAGTCAGCACTGGCACCCAAGCAAGCTATGGGTATGCTGACCGTTATTTTCTAAAATTTGACGCTGGGTTATCAGCTTCTGAGCAATATGCCCGAGATCACCGATACACCTTTACCCCTGCTATTTCTGCCGCTTGGGTCCTATCTAATGAAGCTTTCTTGAGTCAGACAAATTGGCTGAGTCTATTGAAACTGCGGGCCTCCTATGGAAAAGCGGCCAACGACCAAAGCGGCCTTGCACGGTATGCATACTTGGATCACGTCACCGTCTCTGGTGGCGGGCCAATAGGCTACCTTCAGTACATCATTGAAGAAAGACAGGTAGGAAATCCGGCCTTAACCGCCGAAGTCTCCAAAAAGAAAAATATAGGCTTAGACTTTGGCTTGTTAGATGCGCTTTCCTTGTCCGTCGATTACTTTGATGAGAAGGTGGACAATATGGTAGTTAGCGCTTTTTCTACCATACCCCGGTACCAGGGCATTCCGCTAGAAAACTACCCGCAGGTGAATGAGGGAATTTTTAAAAATGAGGGTTTTGAACTGTCGGCACATTATACCAAACAACTAAGCCCGGATCTATCGTTCTCCGTTGGAGGCATGTACAGTTATGCCAAGAATACCATCATCAAATGGAATGAAGCACTGAGGACGGAGGATTATGCCTACAGGAAATGGGAAGAAGGCTATTCTTTCGGGCAGGAATTTGGCTATTTAGTGGATTATAGTAACGGCAATGGCTTTTTCAACTCACCAACAGAATTGGCTGACAATGCCTTGGTCTATGATTTTGGCGAGCCACGCCTGGGCGACTTGAAATACCGGGATCTTAATGGCGACAATAAAATTGACGAACGGGATAAGGCACCCATTGGGGACGGAGCGCTTCCGAGAGTGAGTTATGCCTTTTCGGGTGGTTTTAATTATAAGGCTTTTGAGTTAAACTTTCTGTTTCAAGGTATCGGGCAGTATGCTTCTATCATAGGTGGAATGGGGGTATGGGAGACAGATTACGATGGGGTATTTGGCGCTTTGCATCGGCAAGCATGGACGCAGGAGCGATTCGAAAGCGGAGAAGCCATTGATTATCCTGCTCTTTCTTTAGCCAAAACAGTCAATCATGAGCCGAGCGATTTTTTTAAGTTTGACCGATCCTATTTAAGATTGAAAAACATCGAAATGGCTTATACCCTGCCTCGGAAATTTTCCCGAAAAATTAAGTCTACCAATGCGAAGTTGATATTAAGTGGCCAAAATTTATTGACGTGGGACAAAATGAAGTCCAAGGATTTTGGGCCAGAAGGGGGAGGCTATGCAGGGTTCCCTGTTTATCGGGTATATAATCTGGGCCTTAGCATACATTTTTAAAGCTATACAAAGATGGATATGAAGCGATATTATAAAAGTACTCTCGGTTTATTGGTTGCCATGCTTTTGTTTTCCTGTCACGAACAGCTGGACTTACCCAGTGATGGGAGGATTACTATGGACGAGGTGTTTAGCGACTACAACAGGACGAGAGGCTATCTCAATTCGTGCTACGGACATGCACCAAAGCCAAGTATAGATAGGGCTTCTTTAACAGATGAGGCGCAGGATGCGGATGATGTGACGCCAGGATCAAGATATGCGGTATGGTATGCAGGTAATATTACATCCACAACTTATCCTCAATATTCGTCTGATGGAAGTCCATGGGGCAATTTGTATGAGGGGATACGAAAGTGTAACGTCTTTATTGAAAACATCAAAACAGCTACAGTATATGCATCTGAAGAAGAGAAGGCCGCTTGGACTGCACAAGCACATACGTTGCGCGCATTGTATTACCTACAGCTTATCAAGAGGTATGGAGGTGTTCCTGTCTTTGACAAACCCCTGCCTATCGAACATGACTTTTCACAGGATCAGCGGGCATCATTCTCAGAGGTAGTTTCTTTTATTCTTGAAGACTGTGATAAGGCATTGGCAACACCAGCGGGGAGAAACGGATTTTCATGGGACATATATGACAACCAGTATGGGATAATGACGCGCGCCGTAGCCTATGCGATAAAGTCTCAAGCTGTAACCTATGCGGCCAGTCCTTTGTGGTCGGATGGTACCTTTACCTGGGAAGATGCTACAGTCGTTAACGCAGAAGCCTTGGCGGCATGCTTGGCAAATGGCTATGAGCTTTTTAATGAGCAACCGTCTCCTGATATTGCTCAAAATGCCTATGCGCTGTATTTCTTTACCAGCTCCAATGATCAAAGGGCTGTGGACAAAGAAACAATCTACCAACTTGGCGATCAGATGCAGATATGGAGGAACGCCGGATTGCCAACGAATCCAGGTATGGAAAAGGCAGGTCCTTCGCCTTCGCAGGAATTAGTGGATAGTTACGAAATGGCCAACGGAGAACCGCCCATTTTAGGTTATGCGGATGTGGAAAGGTTACAGCCGATTGTCAATCCGGCATCGGGTTATAGTGTGGATAATCCTTATGCAGGAAGAGATCCCCGTTTTTATGCCTCAATCTACTACAATGGAGCACCAAGATATTTGGACCAGCCTAACGGTAAAAAAGTTGAAACTTTTGAGGGAGGGAAAGATGAAATGTCACGCACCAATCGAAAACATACCCGAACAGGCTACTATTTACGCAAGTTTAACAACTACAAATCCGGCTTGAACAATGAAGGGGATGGAGCCATAAGGCTCTTCCGGCTTGCCGAACTTTACCTCAATTTTGCAGAATCCGCTTACCAAACCCATGGACCTGATGTAGCGGTGACAGTCGATGGCTTGTCGATGAGTGCGAGGGATGCTGTAAACGCCGTGCGGGAAAGAGCAGGTATGCCCCCCTTTCCTGAAGGCATGTCGAAAGAAGCGTTTGAGGAAAAATATCGGAACGAGAGACGCATAGAGCTGGCCTTTGAAGAGCATCGCTTTTTTGATGTACGTCGTTGGAAAATCCTTTCAGAGACAGATCAATTTGTTACTGGTATGCGGATTTTGCCTACGGATGAAGGGTGGGCGTATGCTCGATTTAGATTTCCCAGCAGGGACGCTTATGCTGATAAATTCCTAATGTATCCCATAGACCAAGCTGAAGTCAATAAGATTATTGGATTGGGAGGAGGTAATTGGCAAAATCCGGGCTGGTTGGATTGATTAATTATTTTTAGCATAAAAATCTATAATGGAAATTATACCGCGTCATACGAATACTTTTCTTAACGCTATTATCAGAGCGATCACCTTGCTTCTTATGGGGTGGGGATGCAGAAGCCCCGAATTTTTAGCTACCAAAGGTGCTGCCCCGCCAGCAAACGGTGCTGTTGTGTTGGCAGGTACAGATGGCCTTGGACGTACCCTTCCTCAACATGAAGACGTTGGGGATCTTAAGGATAATAAACATGTTGGGCTTTTCTATTTCCTGTGGCAGGGCCATGGGGCCTCTCCTACATCAGAAGATGTATGGGATCTTTCAAAATTATGGGAAGAAAGTCCACAAACCTTTAAGGATTTTGATCACCCAGGCTGGGGAGGTGGCGCCGGAACTGTGGGTAAATATTATTTTTGGGGCGAACCCATTTATGGCTATTATAAAGGAGATGATTATTGGGTTCATTTACGGAATATACAGCTTCTCACAGATGCCCAGGTTGATTTTTTAATTTTAGATGCGACCAACCGGATCATCTATTCTGAAGAGTCGGAGGTGCTCATGCAGGCCATGGAAGCAATAAGAGCGCAGGGTAAGAATCCTCCGAAAATCGTGTACTACACCAACACTGCTTCAGGCGAGGCCATGCAGGAGATTTACAATAATTTTTACAAAGAAGGAGCGTCCCATCGTTACCCCGAGTGTTGGTTTTATCTGGAGGACAAGCCTTTAATTATAGGAATTTCAGAGCAGGCAAAAGGAAAAGATTATGAACATTTCTTTACGATTCGTGAATCACAATGGCCCAATGAACCCCAAAAGATCAACGGATGGCCGTGGATTGAATTTGAAAGACCACAAAAAGTCTATCAAAACCATAAAGGCGAACGCGAGATAGTGAACGTATCGGCAGCCCAGCATCCCAATTTGGATGCTTCTATGGGGGGATCAGCGTTTTACGGGCAGTCCGGTAATTGGGGCAGAAGTTTTAGAAACGGCAAGCCAGGCAATCCCGAAGCAGATATTTTTCATGGCTATAATATACAGGAGCAGTGGGATTTTGCGCTTCAGCAGGATGTTCCTTTTGTCTTTGTGACAGGGTGGAATGAATGGATCGCCGGCAAATGGCGTCGTACTTCAGGAAATAAGGAACATGCTCTTTTTGTGGATCAAGCGAACCCAGAATATAGCAGGGACATAGAGCCTTCATGGACAGGGGGCTTAGAAGATCATTATTATATGCAGATGGTCAGCAATGTCCGTAGATACAAGGGAATAGGCGAGAATAATCCCTTGAGCCGGCCCGTCAGTATTTCCAAGTTTTCGGATTGGGAGGCGGTTTATCCGGTATATGAAGATTATATTCATGATACCCAAGAACGGCGGCATCCCGGTGCACCTTCACGCCCACAAAAGCTATATACTAACCATACAGGAAGGAATGACTTGCATCAAATGAAGGTGGCCCGTGATAAGAAGCATATCTATTTTTATGTGCAGACTGTAGATGCCATAACGGAGAATTCTGGGAGTAATTGGATGAACCTGTATCTGGATGTGGATAGGAGCCACACCACAGGTTGGCTTGGCTATGATATGCGGGTAGTGTACGGAAATATGCTCCAGCTTTATCATGGAGAAGGGCATTGGGAGCCTTTACTTCAACTTGATATGCAGATCGAGGGAAACAAGATGATGCTTAAGGTGCCTAGGTGGATTGCGGAGGAGCTAAAGGGGCCATTAAACTTTGAGTTTAAATGGGTCGACAACATGCAGGAGGAACATGCCCTGGAGTGGTACGTCAATGGCGATGCAGCGCCTGGTGCACGATTTAATTTTCTAGTAATTGAGTAATTCGTGACTGAAGCGCCCCGTATTTAAAGCACTGCTGTCAATCAATAACCTTAAGATGAAAAAATTATTTACCAGCATACTTTTGGGTATAATTTGTAGTATTCAGGCATTTCCTCAAGCTTTACTAAGCAACTATACCGCAGGGCTTCCGGCAACGGACGCCCTAGGAAGAAAGTTGCCTACGTTTGAAGAAGTGGGACCAGCGAAAGAGGGTAAGTTTGTAGGCATTTTCTACTGGACTTGGCATACTGCTTTGTCAAAAAGCAGCGACCAACCTTACGACGTCACCAAAATCCTTCAGGAAAAACCGGAAGCCATTAACGATTACCACAATCCCGTCTGGCCTTCTCCTTCTAAGGCAGGCTCTTATTTTTGGGGAGAACCCCTGTTTGGCTATTACTTGGATACCGACCGATGGGTGTTGTATAAGCATGCCGAAATGCTCGCCGATGCAGGGGTGGATTTTATCGTGTTTGACTGCACCAATGGTTCATTTACGTGGAAAGAATCTTATATGGCACTGGCTGAAGTCTTTGCAGAGGCACGAAAAAATGGCATTAAAGCACCACAGATTGCCTTTATGTTGGCCTTTGGTCCCACAGAAGGAAGTTTAGAAGCAATCAAGGAAATTTATCAGGATTTGTATCAGCCCGGTCTATACAAGGATCTTTGGTTTTATTGGAAAGGGAAGCCTCTCATAATGGCATATCCCGAAAGTCTGATAGAAGTACCAGGGGATGAGGAGACGACGCAACTGCACCAAGAAATTAGCGCTTTTTTTACCTTTAGACCGGGTCAGCCGTTGTATAACAAAGGACCTCAGCGGCCTGATCATTGGGGATGGTTGGAAATTAGCCCTCAGCATGGCTTTGTTGCACTTAAAGACGGGGGATTTGAGCAAGCGACGGTAGGGGTGTCTCAAAATTGGAGCAAAGAGAGAGGATTGACGGCCATGAATGCACCCAAAACTTTTGGAAGAAGCTACACGGACCATTCAGGGCATGCTACAGCCTCAGATGCCGTTCATTATGGATTGAATTTTCAGGAGCAATGGGAGAGGGCTTTGGAGCTTGATCCGGAACTGATATTTATCACTGGCTGGAATGAATGGATTGCAGGAAGATTTGAAGAATGGCAACAACAACACAATGCGTTTCCAGACCAATTTAGCCAAGAGTATAGCAGGGACATAGAACCCATGCGGGGTGGTCATTGGGATAATTATTACTACCAGATGGTTGCAAATATCCGCAGGTTTAAAGGCATGCCTTCTCCTCCGGATCATTCTGTTCCCAAAACGATAACAATCGAGGGCGACTTTGATGATTGGGTTGATATCCTACCAGAATATACGGCGCATAAGGGTAACACCTTGGTAAGGGACAGCCCCGGTTGGGGTGACTTGCATTACAGCAACAGCACGGGGCGCAATGATATCATCCGTGCAAAGGTGACGCATGATGAAGACTATTACTACTTTTATGTCGAAACCACCGCAGTCTTAAGCCCTCCTGATGGGAAAGGGTGGATGCGGCTATTTATAGACGTAGACAGAGACAAGGCTACTGGTTGGGAGGGATATGACTTGATGATCAATAGCTTCGGTCCCAATCAGACTGCAGTAGTTGAAAAAAGTGCCCAAGCTTGGAATTGGAAAAGCGTGGGTGAAGCGGAATATGCAATTGGAGGTAAGCGTATGGAGGTGAAAATTCCCCGCGAACTTTTTTGGGGCTCTCATCCTGATCTGGAATTCAAATGGTCGGATAATATGCAGGAGGAAGGCAATATCATTGATTTCCTCCTGCATGGGGATGTAGCTCCCGCAGGCAGATTTAATTACCTGTATCAGCCTGCAATGCTTCAATAGCGGGTACTTTCGCCTTATTTTCCAAAAAGTCAATTGAGGCGCTTAACACCCCTTCCCAGTCCTTTGAGGTTATACTTGAACCGATCACGTGGTCACCAGATGAAGGAAAAGCTTTTTTGACTTTTTGATCCTCAGGAGTACCCAGCTGGTCAAACATTTGCAACATGGCGGGCACAGAGACTACTTTATCTTGGTTTTCTTCGTCCTGATAGTAATAGCCCATAAACAAGGGTTGCTGTACCCTTTTGAACGTTTTTTCTGTCATTCTACTTCTCAAGAGTACGGCAAGGCTGGCGTATGCGTGCACATGATATTCTTCTGACCAATATTTTGCTTTATCCCCCTCCCTAGGCTGTAGGAGAACCCCATTTTCGTTGGCCATGGCTTTTTCCATCAGATAAGCCTGCCAAGGTTGGAAGAAAGCGTCCAGCTGATTGCCATATTCCGTGATGCAGGGAGAGTATAGTAATACGGCGTGGATGTCTGTTCGCTCAGAGGCAAGCACCAAAGTCAACGCGCCGCCCATGGAAGTACCCACGACAATAACCCGCTCCCCAAGATTTTTGGCAATCATAAATGCTTCTCTTGCGTCTGCGACCAGCTTATCCGCAGTCAGGTGTTCAAAGGCATTGTCTCTTTTGATACCATGCTCTGATAGCCGTGCTAGATACATGTTTGCGCCAAAATGCTCAGCCAGCTTTCGATGTACGGGGTCTCCTTCCATTTGGCTGGCACCAAAACCGTGGATATAGAGAATGGCATAGGGCGTTTTATTTTTTGTTTCGGGATCAGCCCACACAATTCTGGCTTCATTGTTAGGTTTTAATCCTTTTACAGTATCCTCCTTTGAGGCAACGTAATCTTCAAGCTCGAGGGCACCCGTCGGAACAGAAGGATAGTCCCCTTCCAGCTTTTGAATTGTTTCCTTGGGACCAAAACTATATAGAAGGGCTAGAACCATAGCTACTGACATTACTCCGACCAGTAATTTTTTAAACATGACAAAACAGATTTTATACGTTCAAAATTAGCATTTGCTTTCGCAAACACCAATGACAAAGAAGCTATTCGTATTTTTCTAGTACGATTTCCCCGTTCGCCATTGGCGATTTGTAAAGTTGAAATAAAAACCGGATTTTAATTGGAGTTAAGGATTGTTTAATTAATTTTGGTACGTACCCGAAGGTTTTTCACCGTTATTAACTATGGCTTGTCTGACATTTATTTCGGTGTATCAGTCATCAATAAATACTAAAATAACAGATATATTAACCGTATGAAAAGTTTTAATAGAAGAGACTTTATAAAAGCAACCGCAGCTACTGGGCTGGGTTTAAGTATAGGTGGGACAGTATTTGCCGATAACAATCTACAGGCAGGCAAAAGGGTCGGTATTATCGGCTTGGATACCTCCCACAGTATTGCTTTTACCAAAGCGCTAAACGCTGCGTCCCCCGATGCGGTATATAAAGGATACAAAGTCGTCGCTGCCTATCCTTACGGCAGTAAAACCATTGCCTCAAGTGCTGACCGGATCCCTGGATATATTGAGCAAGTGAAGGAGATGGGCGTTTCTATTGTGGGTTCTATTAAAGAACTTTTGCAGCAGGTTGATGTAGTACTTTTGGAGACCAATGATGGACGACTCCATCGGGAGCAGGCATTGGAGGTGTTTGCGGCCGGCAAGCGCATGTTCATAGACAAGCCTATTGCCGCTTCGCTCGAAGATGCGGTGGCCATTTTTGAAGCTTCCAAAAAATATAAAATACCCGTCTTTTCCGCGTCTTCACTCAGGTATATTAAAGGAGCGGCTGACTTGGATAAAAGTAAGGTAATAGGTGCCGATGCGTATAGTCCCTGCACATACGAGCAAAGCCACCCTGATCTTTTCTGGTATGGCATTCATGGGGTGGAGACCTTGTTTACCGTGATGGGTACAGGTTGCCAACAAGTTACCAGGATCCATACCGAAGATACTGACTTGGTAGTTGGTACATGGGAAGGAGGCCGCATAGGCACTTTCAGGGGTACGAGAAGCGGGAAGTCAGGCTACGGTGGCTTGGTATATACCGAATCCGGCAATGTGACATTAGGGCCCTACGGTGGGTATGATCCTTTATTGGTGGAAATCATCAAATACTTTGAAACCGGCAAGGTGCCTGTAAGTCCGGAGGAGACTTTAGAAATTTTTGCCTTTATGGCTGCAGCAGATGAAAGCAAAGCTCAAGGCGGACGTGCTGTCAATATGAAAGAGGTCCTAAAAAAAGCCCAATCCAATTATAAAGGAGCATAATTTTAAGCTGGTCAGCAATGCCTAAGGACCTATTATGTGGTCCTTAGGCACCAAACCATTTTTATCATTACTGAATGATTAGCACATGTTGAAGCGTGCCCACAACTGGCTGCGGTCGTTGGGGCCGGGTATAATTACCGCGGCCCTTGTGTTTGGACCCGGCAGCCTCACCCTTACCTCAAAGCTTGGCAGTTTATATGGTTATGATTTGCTTTGGGTAGTACTGCTGTCTACGCTGCTGATGATGAGCTTTACCAGCATGGGGGCAAGAATAGGTTTAGCCACAAAGCAATCACTCTTACAAACTTTTAAAACGAAATGGGGCAGCTGGGCGAGCATTTCGGCTGGGCTAGGGATCTTCTTTGTCTGTGCTTCTTTTCAGGCCGGAAATTCTATTGGAGCGGGGCTTTCTTTTGCAGAATCCTTCAGCACCAGTGCCAATCCATGGATAGTCTTCATTTCCCTCTTAGCAATAGCCCTGCTTTTCTTCAAATCCTTCTACCGGATTCTGGAAAAAGTGATGATGATTATGGTAGGAATGATGTTGGTATCATTTATGGTCACTCTTATTGTCGCTAAGCCAGGTCTTGAAGATGTAGCCGCAGGTCTATATCCTACCATACCTACCGGCTCTCTGCTATTAATCATCGCAATGGTAGCATCCAGCTTTTCTGTGGCAGGGGCTTTTTATCAATCCTACCTTGTACAGGCAAAGGGCTGGCAACGTGTAGAGGTCAAAGATGTAAAAAGGGAAAGCTTTACAGGGATCTTCATCTTAGGGCTGATTTCCAGCATGATATTATTAAGTGCTGCCTCTATCCTTCATCCACAGGGGATACAAGTCAATGCTGCGACGGATATGGGCAAAGCCTTGGAGCCGCTATATGGAAGTTGGGCAACGGGAGTCTTTATGCTTGGGCTGTTTGGTGCCTCATTTTCCTCCCTTATCGGCAATGCAACTATAGGAGGGACTCTCTTTGCTGACGCACTTTCTTTGGGTAGCAGCCTGAACAGTAAGTCCGTTAGAGCTTTGATTATGCTCGTTATAGTACTAGGCGCAGGTATTGCCATAGCTTTCGGGAGGTTGCCCCTTGAGCTAATAGTGTTTGCTCAGGGAGTTACAGTATTTGCGGTCCCCTTTATCGGTTTGGGTTTACTTATGGTCGCCAATGATAAAGAAATTATGGGCGACCTAGTTAATCAAACGCCTGCCAAGGTCACTGGTGTCATCGGGTTAATTGTTTTGGTGCTGTTGGCAGGAAGTAATTTTTACAACCTATTCTTAAAATAAAATTTGTTAACATAATGATAAATACTGTTGAAGAACTTGAGGAGCGGCTTTCCACGCCGTCGGCTGCCTTGATAAATGATATAGCAAAACTCCAGGGAGACATCCTGATATTAGGAGTAGGCGGTAAAATGGGACCGAGTCTGGCTAAATTGGCCAAACGAGCTATAAATGAAGCAGGAGTGGATAAAAAGGTCATTGGCGTATCACGTTTTTCCGAACCTGCATTAAAAGAAGATTTAGAAGCAGCGGGCATAGAGACTATTTCTATTGATCTTCTTAATGATGAAGAGCTACAGTCGCTACCATCTGTGGCCAACGTCATCTACATGGCAGGAAAGAAGTTTGGGACCACCGGGCAGGAACATTCCACCTGGGCCATGAATACTTATCTTCCAGGGAGAGTGGGAGAAAAATTTAAACGTTCAAAAATTGTCGTGTTTTCCTCGGGAAACATCTACCCCTTTATGCCAATAGGCTCAGGTGGGGCGGATGAAGGTACACCAGCTGATCCCAAAGGCGAATATGCACAGTCCTGTTTGGGAAGGGAGCGTATTTTTCAATACACTTCGCATCAACATCAAACACCATTGTTGATTTATCGACTTAACTATGCAGTTGACCTTCGGTATGGAAATCTTTTGGAAATCGCCCAGATGGTTAATGAAGAACGTGAGATTGATTTAACCGCCGGACATATGAATGTGATCTGGCAGGGAGATGCCAATGAGATCGCCATAAGATCACTCGCTATATGTGAATATCCGGCGAAGATCCTTAACGTCACTGGTCCAGAAACTATTTCCATTCGATGGGTGGCGGAGCAGTTAGGCAAGTTGCTGAATAAAAAGCCTAGATTTGTTAATGAAGAGGCTCCTGATGCCTTGTTGAACAATGCAGGCCAATGTCATAGAATCTTTGGTTATCCGCGGGTTTCATTGTGGGAAATGATCGAAATGACAGCCCATTGGGTATCCATTGGCGGTTCAACGCATAATAAGCCAACGCATTTTCAAGTGAGGTCCGGTAAATTTTAATGGTTATGAAACGATTACAGGAAGATATAAAAAAATTGTTACAAGAGGGGACCGTCATTCCTGCACATCCTCTTGCATTGAATAGCAATAGACAGTTGGATGAAAGCCGGCAACGTCAGCTCATGCGTTATTATATGGCTGCCGGCGCCGGAGGAATTGCCGTTGCTGTACACTCTACGCAGTTTGAAATAAGGGATAAGGGAATAGATCTACTGGAGCCTGTTCTTAGAATTGCTTCAGAGGAAATCCAGCATGCAGAACTTCAACGGCCATTTATAAAGGTGGCAGGCATTGTCGGTCCTTTGCAACAGGCTTTGCAGGAAGCTGAGCTAGCCAGTCGCTTGGGCTATGATTTAGGTCTATTAAGTGCCGGCGGCTTGGGCGATCTGTCAGAAAAGGAATTGATAAAGCGAGCCGAAAAAGTTGCAGAGATTATTCCTGTATTTGGATTTTATTTACAACCGGCGGTAGGAGGTAGGTTGTTGAGTTTCGATTTTTGGAAGGATTTTGCTGAAATTCCCAATGTGCAGGCAATCAAGATGGCGCCTTTCAATCGCTACCAGTCTTTGGATGTAATTAGAGGCGTTTGTTTCTCATCCCGCTATCAAGATATCGCCTTATATACCGGCAATGATGATAACATTGTCCCTGATTTATTGACCAGTTACCGGTTTACGGTGGACGGTCAAGTCAGGGAAAAGGATATTGTGGGTGGCCTGCTGGGCCATTGGGCTGTGTGGACCAAAAGAGCGGTGGAATTGCTGGAAGAAGTGAAGCAATGTAAACGGGAGAAAAGCTACGGAGCATTAAAGGAGCTCCTTACCACGGGGGCAGAGATCACAGATACCAATGCAGTAATATTTGATGAAAAAAACAAATTTCATGGATGCATACCTGGCATACATGAAATTCTAAGGAGGCAGCAACTTTTGGAAGGCAGGTGGTGCCTCAATCCCCATGAAGAACTTTCTCCAGGTCAAATGGAAGAAATAGATAGAATCTACGCCAGCTATCCCCATCTTAATGATGACGCTTTTGTTAGGGATTTTTTAAACCGATAGATGGTTACGGCTTAATTGCCGGGACTTAATTTATATTTGAGGACTACATTGATATGAAAGAAGAAAAAATTATCGGCGTAAAGGAGATTGCCAGAAGGGCGAATGTGTCCATTGCCACCGTCGACCGGGTAATCCACAACCGACCAGGAGTATCTCCCAAAACCCGCAGCAAGATTGAGGCGATTATCAAGGAATTAAATTATCAGCCTAATATATTGGCGAGCCGTCTAGCTTCAGGAAAAGTTTTTGACATTGCTGTTCTTATTCCGAGCGGTTCGGAGGAAACAGCATTCTGGGAGGCACCATTAAGAGGTATCAAGAGAGCTGAGGCTGAAATCAGGCAATATGGCATCAGGATCAAGACTTTTTTGTTTGACCTGAATGATCGGGAATCCTTTGTTCAACAAGGCAAACTCATTTTGGATAAGAAATTCGATGGCGTATTGCTCTCGCCCTCCTTCATCAAAGAAGCCATAGACTTTGTAAAGGTGTGTAAAACGAGGGAAATTCCTTATGTATTTGTGGACACCAACATAAAAGAGCATACCGGGCTTTCTTATATCGGTCCCCACCTGTATCAAAGTGGTTACTTGGGTGCCAAGCTTTGCTCCTTTGGGCCTCCAAGTGGCAAAGTGCTGATGGTCAACATTTCCAAAGAAAGCGACAATTACAATTATACCCAGATTGAAGAAGGTTTCAAGTCCTATTGCGAGGATCATCGTAATCCGGTAGAAGTCATTCGTGTCAATATCCAAAGGACAGACTACCTATCTGTAGCCAAAGAGCTGGCGAAAACTTTTAAGGAACACCCTGATCTGTCTATTATTTTCGTTACCAACTCCAGGGCATTTTCGGTAGCCCGATACCTAGAAGAATACAAGATCAACAATGTTCATTTGGTGGGCTATGATTTTTTAAAACAAAACGTAGAATACCTCAACAAGGGTGTGATCGATTTCCTGATTTGCCATAAACCGGAAGAGCAAGGTTATAAAGGCATTATGTCACTTTACCATCACCTCGCCTTGTCATTGCCAGTAGAAAGGATTTATTTTATGCCTATAGATATTATCACGAAGGAAAATCAGGAATTTTACCGTTAGACCGTCGCAGATACGGCTTAATAATGCAATCATGGCGAATATTAATACAAACAATTTCCCCCAAAATACATTTGACGCTATTGTAATCGGTTCAGGTATCAGTGGCGGTTGGGCTGCGAAGGAACTGTGTGACCATGGTCTCAAAACGTTGGTTTTGGAACGGGGGAGAGATGTACAGCATATCAAAGATTATCCTACCGCCACTCAACATCCTTGGGATTTTCCCCATAGAGGACAGGTTCCTCTTCAAATTCGCCAAGAAAATCCGGTTGTGTCCAGATGCTATGCTTTTGGCGAAGCCTCCGAGCATTTTTTTGTTAAGGACAAGGAACACCCTTATCAGCAGGAAAAGCCATTCGATTGGATCAGGGGTTATCAGGTTGGGGGAAAATCGCTTTTGTGGGCGCGTCAAGTCCAACGTTGGAGCAAATATGACTTTGAAGGACCAGCCCGGGATGGCTTTGCAGTCGATTGGCCAATCCGTTATGAAGATATTGCTCCATGGTACAGTCATGTAGAAAGATTTGCAGGTGTAAGTGGCAACTATGATGGGTTGGATACGTTGCCCGATGGAGAGTTTCTTCCGGCATGGAAGATGAATGCCGTGGAGCGGGAGATTAAGCAACGGATCATGGATCATTATAACGATAGAAATGTAGTGATCGGTCGCTGCGCCCATCTTACTGAGCCCAAAGATATTCATCTGCAGCAGGGTAGGGGTCAATGTATGGCGCGAAGCAAGTGCGAACGAGGTTGCCCTTATGGCGCCTATTTTAGCTCCAATTCTTCTACGCTGCCTTGGGCGGCAAAGACTGGAAACCTCACGATAAGACCTGATTCTGTAGTGCAAGCAATCATTTATGATGACAATAAAGGAAAGGCAGTAGGCGTGAGGATCATTGATCGGGTGACAAAGGAAACGAAGGAGTACTTTGCTAAAATCATTTTTGTCAATGCCGCTACGTTGAATAGCAATCTGATTTTGTTGAATTCAAACTCTAGCCGTTTTCCGGTGGGCTTGGGCAATGACAATGGATTGCTAGGTAAATATGTAGCCTTCCATAACTATAGAGGGTCTTTGTCCGCACAAATGGAGGGCTTCGAAGACGCCTATTACTATGGACGTCGGCCGACAGCAGTAATGATGCCTAACTTCAGAAATGTGAAAAAGCAGGAAATGGATTTTCTCCGGGGTTATATGGTTTTTTATTCTGCTACCCGTGCAGGATGGGGAAGGTATGTCGATAGTCCGCTCGGCAGCCCCTTAAAAGAAGCTGTTACTGAGCCCGGCGCTTGGGGAATCTATATGATGATGCAGGGTGAAACCATTCCTAAGGAAGAAAACCATGTGCGTTTGGATCAACAAGCAAAGGATGAATGGGGTGTTCCTTTGCTAAAAGTTTCGGTTGGTTATGATGACAATGATGAAAAATCCCTAAAGGACTTTTTGGAGCAGGGACAGGATATGTTAGAAAAGGCAGGAGCTAGGCATATCCATGCCTATGACAGCAAACAAGCACCTGGACTTGATATTCATGAAATGGGTGGGGTGCGTATGGGAAAAGATCCTAAGACCTCCCTCTTGAACCGTTATAACCAGATGCATGCCTGCCCGAATGTCTTTGTGACAGATGGTGCCTGTATGACTTCCACCAGCACCCAAAACCCTTCTTTGACTTTTATGGCGCTTACCGCACGGGCAGCCAATCATGCTGTCGAGGAGTTGAAGAAAGGGAATTTGTAGGATTATTTAGACCAGCTGGCCTTCGGCAGCATCACGGGTACGGCAAATTAGACGTAGCTTTTTATAGCGATTTTGGCAATATGCTGGCAAAAAATTTCTCGCGGAACAGTCGCTACTATGCGTCCAACGAGGTAACCATCAATTGGAATGCACCTTTGCGTATCTTGTTAACGCTATAGAGGCTATTGTATCGCATAGGTAGGTTTTCCTTACAATATTCTTTAAAGGCTCTCAGCAAAAAAAGCAATTAACATCAAATGGTATTATGACGTAAATTGTGAATATTTGTCGCACGCAAAAGCCTGGAGTAGCCAATGAACAATTATTTCCTATCCGGAGGAGGAATCATTAGTGAGCGAGTAGGAGCCATAGACTGGCAAAGTCATCCACTGGGAATTCCTACTGCCTGGCCGGAAAGCCTCAAGTCTTCTTTCAATTTATGTTTGAACTCTCCTTTTCCCATGCTTATCTGTTGGGGACCGGAGATGTTTATGTTTTTCAATGATCGATACACCGATTTTTTAGAACAGCCTTATGATGCCATTGGCCAGCCCGCATCTATTATATGGAAAGATATTTGGGAGAGAATAGGCCCTATGCTGGAGGGGGTGAAAGCGAATGGTAAGGCAATTTTGTTGGAAGATCAATTGTTTTACCTACCCAAAGACAAATTTAAAAACGAACACTATTTTACTTTTTCGTACAGCCCTATTTGGGCTGAGGAGGGGATAATTGGAGTAGTGACGATCATATACGACAGTACAGCAAAAGTTCTCAATGAACGTTTGTTGAAATTTGAAAAAGAGCGTACCGAACAGGTACTGAGCCAAGCTCCAGCTGCGGTATGTGTACTGGATGGCCCTGACTTGGTGCTGGAAAAGTTCAACACGGTGTACCAAAACCTTTTTCCCGGGCGTGAATTGTTGGGGAAGCCTTTGACTGAAGCGCTTCCTGAACTCAAGGATACGCCTATCCACCAAAGAATGCAGGAAGTTTTTCATAACGGAAACGTGTTTGAGGGCATTGAAACCCTGGTTCCGTTGTCCCGTTCCAAGGAAGGTCCTATTGAAGATTTGTATTTTAACTTCATCTGTCAACCGCGGGTGGATGTCCACAACAGGATTGATGGCATCATAGTCTTCTCGTTCGAAGTCACCGATTTTATCAATGCAAGGGAAAAAGCGGAAAAGCTCGCATTACAGGTTGAGCAGCATGCTAAGGTTTTCGATGTGACACTCACCGCTATCCAAGACCTCGTGTACACCTTCGATACAAATGGCAGGTTCACTTACAGCAATTTTCCCTTATTGGATCTGTTGGGAATTACATTGGAGCAAATCATCGGGAAAACATTTTACGATCTTCCCTACCCGCATGAGTTAGCTACTAAACTTCAATCACAGATCGAGGAAGTAATCCAAACTGGAAAACCTGTGACCGACCAGACACCTTTTACAAATCCAAAAGGTAAGGCAGCCTATTATGAATATATTTTTACCCCTGTTTTTGATGATCAAGGTAAGGTTGTATTGGTAGCCGGCTCCACCCGTGATATTTCGGAGCATAAAAGGTCTGAAGAAGCTATAAAGCTGAAAAATGATGAGCTGATCAATTTGAACAATCAGCTGATGCGGGTAAATTCCGATCTTGACAATTTCATTTACACAGCTTCCCACGATCTTAAATCACCCATTGCCAACATTGAAGGTTTGGTCAATGCTCTACAGGAGTATCTAACCAAGCATGTCTCTGAGCATCCAAAGGTAGAGCAGCTTATTACCATGATTATGGCTTCTGTGGAAAGGTTCAACCGTACGATCCACGACCTGTCGGATATTACCAAGCTGCAACGCTTAAACGATGAAGAAGCGTCTGCCGTGGATTTGGAGGAAATTATCGATGGTATCCAACAGGATCTGTCTTTTCTTATTCGTGATACCAATGGCAAGGTACGGCTTTCACTGAATGGCGTCAGGTATATCAATTTTGCACCCAAAAACCTGAGGAGTATTTTTTCCAATTTGATAGCAAACAGTCTTAAATATAAAGCGCAGGATAGAGATCCGCTTATTGAAATTACTGCTAAAGAAGATTCTGACTATACCGTTGTTACCGTCACCGACAATGGCATGGGTATGGATCTTAGCCAAGGGACTTCGATCTTCGGGATGTTCAAACGACTGCATCACCATGTTGATGGCACGGGTATAGGCTTATATATCGTGAAGAAGATCATGGACAATTCGGAAGGAAAGATAGAAGTAGACAGTGAAGTAGGCAAAGGCACAGTTTTTCGATTGTTTTTCAAAAGCACCTAGATAAAGCGTCCATTCCAACTCCTTAGCCAATTGTACAGTCCTGCTACTTCTCGCCCCTGTTCCAATAAATCTTTAGGTTGTTAGTGGCTCTGCCTGCTGCAATTATATCCAATCGTCCATCTGCATCTAAATCTGCCAACACTAAATCTTCACAAGCCATTCCGTTTTCATCTACCCAGTGTTCTTCCCATGCAGTAAGCTCTGAATTGTTTGGTACAAATATTTTTACGCCTACTTTTCCGTCCTCATCAGGATTTCGCCACCCCGCAACGATCTGATGAGATCCGATACCCAATACATCACCTGTAGCCAAGGCATGTCCTTGGTTAAATTTTGAAGTTAAAACTGTTCTTGAAGGGAGGTTGTTGCTTCCGCTGAAAGTATGAACCGAGAGAATGTTTCCGTGCATGGGTTCTATGCCTGCCAAAAATTGGCCCCCACTATATCCACCCAGCCGTATTTCTCCAAAACTTTGTTGCTTAACCAACCACTCGCCATCAGGAGCAGATTGCCAGTGCCCATTTTTATAGACAAAGGACTTGACACCTTCTTTGCCCCCGATTAGAAGCTTTTCAACTTCTCCTTCCTGTACCAACTCCAGATTATGGGTAAGGTGCATAGACGCATCAATAACGCTATAATTCCAATCATTTATGTTTGACGGGTCTTCAGGTCTTTGGTAAGCCATTACTTTTACCCCTGCTCCCTCACCATTTTGGTTGCCCCTTCCATGGAGAGGCAGCACAATCAACTGATATTCACTGTTGCCGGTTTTGATCCAGCGCATGCGGTGAATTGTCGGCTCATGATGGAGCTGTACGGGCGTCCATGGCTGCGTCGGGTCCGCCGGACGGATGAGGTAATGGACGGAACCAGACTTTTGATCGTCAGATGTTTCACTGGGATTCCATTGAGCACCCACTGCAACCTCTACTTTTCCGTCACCATCTATATCCCTGGCAGCAATACAGACATTGTCTGATGCTGTCAGGTTATCGACCATCACAAAGCGCTTCCAATCTCCATTCCTGTACCAAACAAATTGCTTTTTGTCCGCCATTAGGATATCAGGTTTGCCATCTCCATCGACATCGCCAATGGCCAGCCCGTAACCGATAGCTACTTGGTCATCAATGATTTGTTCTTCAAAATGAGGAGGGTCCGAAGTGATCAGCAGCGCCAGAGACGTTAAAATAGAAGCTATGTTCATTGGGTTTCTTGATTTATGATGGTTAAATATACAAAAAAGTGCCAACGCCCTCCAATCCTTCCTAGGCTTTAAAAGCTTGCTTTAGCATCACATCAAACCACCCAAGTAAAAAAAGCAGAAATCTGAAGTGATTTTTACCTTTAAAGCACATTTTTGTTTATTTTGACTTCCGATTATGCTGTGAGTCACTTAGTCTGCTCACCCCATGCTCAAGCAAACGTTTGACTGAAATCCATCACTTTAGATCAATAGAACATGAAATTAGAATTGGAGAAATCAGGTAAAAACAACAGAAGGGACTTTCTAAAGTCTACCAGCGCCTTATTGATAGGCGGAGCTGTTCTTCCGTTGGGTTTTTCTACCAAGGCTCAGGCCGCAAATGATAATACATTAAAGGTAGGCCTTATTGGTTGTGGAGGAAGAGGCACAGGGGCTGCCGTCCAAGCCTTGAAGGCCGATTCGAATGCTGTCCTAACTTGTATGGCGGATGCCTTTGCCGATCATTTGGAAAATTCTTTAAATAACATCAGCAAAGCCAGTCCTAATCAAGTTAAAGTAGATAAGACAAACCAGTTCGTTGGATTTGATGCTTACCAAAAGGTGTTGGACTCGGACGTGGATGTCGTGATTTTGACTACTCCTCCGGCCTTCCGACCCGGCCATTTTAAAGCAGCTATTGAAGCGGGTAAACATGTCTTCTGCGAAAAACCCGTGGCTGTAGATGCACCTGGCGTGCGCAGTGTACTGGAATCCGCCCGAAAGGCTAAGGAAAAAGGGCTAGCAGTAGTCTCTGGTTTTACTTTTCGTTATGATTTCCCAAAAAGAGCCTTCTTTGAAAAAGTAAATGCTGGCCAGTTGGGCGAAGTGCTTACGGTGAGTACAGTCCGCAACGGCGGAGGCCTCTGGTCAAAACCCCGTCAGCCCGAATGGAAGAATATGGAATACCAACTGCGTAACTGGCTATACTACGACTACCTGTCGGGTGATTATCTAGTGGAAATGATGTGCCATAGCTTGGACATGATGTCTTGGGCTGTAGGTGACCAATTACCAATCAGTGCAACCGGGACAGGAGGCAGACAGGCGAGAACGGAGGAAATTTATGGTAATGTGTGGGACCATTTCGCCATTGAGTATGACTTTGCCAACGGCGCAAAGGGTTTCCACTTTAGTCGTCAGCAGCAAGGCTGTTCTAATACCAACAAAGTAGAAGTAGTAGGTAAGGAAGGTTTTGGACTGGTCGACGTGGGCCGGGGTATACATCAAATCTCCGGTGCCAATGCCTGGAGCTACGACGGAGAGAAGAACAATCCCTATGAAACGCAACATGAGGAATTGTTTGCTTCTATTAGAGCAGGAAAACCCATGAACGAAGGAGAACTGATGGCCAATAGTACCATGCTTGCGGTATTGGGAAGAATGGTAGGTTATAGTGGGCAAACCATTACCTGGGAAGATGCCCTGAAATCTGAGGTCGTTCTAGGACCTTCTTTGGATCAATATAGTTGGGATTTGGATTGGAAAATTAATCCAGTAGCCGTTCCAGGCGTCACCAAAGTTGTTTAATGCACAATCCTGCAAGTATAACATGTTGCGTATGCGGGATGCTTGCAGGATTTATTTTGCTCCGCGTTCTGTATCTCTTTTTACAAAAGCCCTATTATGAAGATTTCTCTGCTTAAGGCCAGCTTTTTCGGCATTGTTTTGTTTGTGTTGCATATTTTGCCGTCCAAAGGTCAGCAGGCGTTGTTTGAATTTGGTCAGGATGTAGGACTCAACCTGTTTACCGCCGATGTGGTCGGGGAGGAGTCGCCGATCAAATGGTTTAACGTGAACACCGAGGTGGACACGTGGTCACACCAAGACAGCATCTTGGTGTGCAAAGGCCTGCCTATAGGAGTAATCCGCTCTGAAAAGCAATATGAGAACTTCATCATGCATGTCGAATGGCGACATATGGAGGCTGGAGGTAATTCCGGCACCTTCGTTTGGAGCAGCGCCGTTCCTGGCGATAACAGCTTGCCGGACGGGGTTGAAGTCCAGATGCTCGAATTGGATTGGGTTAATCAAAACATAAGAGATGGCGTAAAGCCACCCATTGCATACGTGCACGGAGAACTTTTTGGTGTCGGCGGTGTAAAAACCATTCCGGATAATCCCAGAGGGGAAAGAAGTAAATCTCTGGAAAACCTCTGCAAGGGAAAAGGAGAATGGAATACCTACGATGTTATCGCCGTGGACGGTGTAATCAAATTAGCAGTTAACGGCAAATTCGTAAATGGTATCAGCAAGTCTACCCAAAAAAAAGGATATATCTGCTTAGAATCGGAAGGAGCTGAGATTCACTTCCGAAATCTGAGGATTATGGAATTGCCCCCAGGAGTCACTTCTCCGGATCAAATCGCACCATTATTCCCTCAGGAGGAAGCAAAATAATATCAATTAGTAGCGGAAGTTCAATAGGAGCTTCCGCTTTAACTTTCCGCATCAAGTTGTTGGTCTGTGCCCAAAATCAACTTGTACAAGAGGACCATGTCGAAGACAGCATGGGCAGATATGGTTGCTAAAAGCCCGATTCTCTCGAAAAGCAATCCGAAAACAACAATGATCCCAGTCAGCACCAGCCCATAAGCAGTCAACCGAAGTTTTTTTGGGTTAAGGTAGCCATGTATAAACACGAATAACAAGGAGGTCCAGAAGATATCTGGGTAAGGTTGTATAGCCCCGCGAAAAAAGATTTCCTCTCCGATGCCTGCACACCATGACAGGAAGATGACGCCTGAAATGTTAAGGTCAAAGCTATCGATTATTCTGACATAAAACTGCTTTTCTTTTGCAAAGAAAGTACTGTTGATGAGGGTTAGCGCAAGTATAGCGGATACTAATCCGACCAAGCCGCCTGCTGCCAGTTGCATATAAGGTGACTCCCCCTCCAGAAAAAGGGTTAATAAGGATTTCTTTTGAAAAAATACGATGATGGCCAAACCACTTATTCCGAAGGTGGCCAGTGTAGCTTTACCGATTAAAAAAGACTTTTTGTTCTTTCCTTACCATGTAATTACCATGATCATACGATTGACAATTCATGCTGACAACTGAGATTTAAGCATATGTGAAGTTAATCGATATCAATTGATTAGCTGGTAAGGACTTTGAAAATTTGTAACTTGTGGCTCCACCAACGCCTATGCTATGAGAACGGTCATTCTTCTGCTTTGCCTTCCATCTTTACTTTTTCTTCCGCACGATTTGTCTGCCCAGCGAAACAAGACGGACAAAAAATTGCAGGCTTATCTCGAGCAATTGGTTCAGGAGTTTGAGGGTACGGCCGGTATTTATGTACTTCATCTGAAAAAGAAGAAGGAGGCAGCGGTTAATGCGGATTCGGTTTTTCCTACGGCAAGCATAGTTAAGGTTCCTATACTGATTGGCCTGTTTGATAAAGTAGAAAAGGGAGCGTTGCAATATAGGCAGCCCCTGCTATACAGGGATTCCTTACATTATGGAGGATCTGGTTTGATGCAATTTTTCAAGGACAGTAGCCAAACCGATTTGAGCATTGTAGCAGCTCTTATGATAGGCTATAGCGACAACGCGAGCTCGCTTTGGAGTCAAGCATTGGCTGGGGGAGGGACTCGCATCAATGAAATAATGAATAGCTATGGTTTCCAACACACGCGTGTCAATTCCCGTACAGCGGGAAGAGAGGAGGATTGGAAGCGGTATGGCTGGGGACAAACAACCCCTAGGGAGATGGCTATGTTATTGGTAAAAATCCGGCAGGGAGAAGTGATCAGCAAGGCAGCTTCAGAGGAAATGTATCGATTGATGACTCACGTGTACTATGACCGTTATGCCTTGTCCCAGATTCCCCCATTCATACAAACAGCTTCCAAACAAGGCATGGTCAATGCTTCCCGCTCGGAATTGGTGATGGTCAATGCTCCTGGAGGCGACTATGTTTTTTATGTAGCTACGAAAAACAACCAGGATCAAAGATGGGAGTATGATAATGGAGCTTGGGAACTTGCTAGGAAGGTCGCTTCCCATCTTTGGAAGCACTTTGAGCCTAAATCTCAGTGGCAAGCTCCACAGGGTTGGCAAACTTACAAATAAAATAACCGTTTATTTCTGCTCGGCAATCTTCTTTATTTTCAAATTTAGGTGTCAAATATTGTATCCAAGAGGGATTTTGCGCTGCAATGTTTATATTTACCTTCATGTTCGGACCAATAAATAGTATGAAATGAATACAAGAAGAAAATTCATGGCCCTAGCCCTTGGTCTCGGACTAGGCGTGTTTGTACCCAAAAAATTAACCGCAGTTCAACCTGCAAAAAAACCTATGTTAGTACACCAAGTTTTTTTCTGGCTTAAAAAGCCCAACAAAGATCTTAAAGCTGTCATGAAAGGCTGTAAAGAAATTGGTCAAATAAAGTCTGCACTCAGCTACCAAGTGGGTGTTCCAGCAGCTACAGCCAAAAGGGATGTGATCGATGGCAGCTACCACATTGCGCTAACCGTCAATTTTAAAAGCATCGCAGATCATGATGTTTACCAAGAAGATCCTGTACACCTAAAGTTTATTGCTGATCACAAAGACAAGTGGGAAAAAGTACAGATATATGATTTTGAAGTAGAATAATAAAGGAGCCAATCTATTTGGCTCCTTTATTGCATTATAGCCCGGTGCTCACCTTCTCAATTACTAAGTTGTGGTTGGTATAGATGCAGATATCAGCAGCTATTGTTAAACTTTCTTTGACTATTTCTTCAGCAGAAAGATGAGGCGCAAATTTTTTGAGTGCCCTTGCGGCAGACTGTGCATACATGCTTCCTGAACCAATTGTGGCAATCTGAAGATCCGGTTCGATCACGTCGCCTGTACCGGAGATAATAAGAATTTCATCTTTATCGGCCACAATCATCATAGCCTCCAACTTGCTGAGCATGCGGTCAGTTCTCCATTCTTTAGCAAGTTCTACCGCAGCCCGTTTCATATTGTTGCCGTAGGCGGCGAGCTTTTCTTCAAACTTTTCCAAGAGGGTGAAGGCATCTGCTGTGGATCCGGCAAATCCCGTAACGATTTTTCCTCCCTGAAGTTTCCTGATTTTATTCACACTGCTTTTGGCTACCGTATTGCCCATTGTGGCTTGGCCGTCGGCTCCGATGACTACTTCGCCATTGTGTCTGACAGCCACGACGGTAGTTGACTTTATTTTCTCCATATTTTCTTTCTTTGATCTTGCTTTGTTCAAAAACCATACAAAAGCAAAAAGTCCTTTATTAAGGACTTTTTGACAGTTATATTTTAATTTAGATCAGCATTCGGACGGGATCTTCCAACAATCCTTTAAAAGTCTGCAAGAAGGCAGATCCAACCGCCCCGTCTACCACCCTGTGGTCACAAGAGAGGGTAACCTTCATGACATTGCCTATCTTCATTTCACCATTTTTGACCACCACGGTCTCCTTAATTCCGCCTACTGCTAAGATGCAGGCATCTGGCGGATTGATAATGGCAGTAAACTCGTCTATTCCAAACATTCCAAGGTTAGACACTGTAAAGGTATTGCCTTCCCAATCTTTGGGCTGCAGTTCCTTGTTTTTCGCTTTACCTCCTAATGTCTTTGCTTCCTGTGAAATTTGGGAGAGTGTCTTATTGTCAGCAAATCGGATGACAGGAACAAGAAGTCCTTCTTCAACAGCGACAGCCATACCAATATGGATATGGTCGTTGTATCTTATCTTGTCACCTAGCCAAGAAGAGTTCACTTTAGGATGCTGGCGCAAAGCAGCAGCTGCCGCTTTAATTACCATATCATTGAAAGAAATCTTCACAGGAGAAAGCTCATTCATACTCTTACGGGCTTCTATGGCCTTATCCATGTTGATTTCCATGGTGAGGTAGAAGTGCGGTGCGCTATACTTGCTTTCAGCCAATCGTTTGGCGATCACTTTTCTCATTTGAGAAACTTTCTCCTCCTTATACGATTCCTGGCCAATACCGGGAGCTACCGCAGCTTGTTCGGTAGGGGCTTTGGCAGTAGCAGGATCAAAGCTTTCAATATCCCGCTTGATAATTCTTCCTCCTTCCCCGGTACCTTTTACTAAGGCAATATCCACGCCTTTATCCTCAGCCAGTTTTTTAGCTAGAGGGGAAGCTTTAACCCTTCCATCGGTTGAAGAAGTAGCGACTTTAGGCTCCTCTTTGGCTGCCGGAGCTTCCTCTTTCGCTGGTGCGCTTTCTTTTTTCTCTGCTTTAGGCTGAGGTGCTGCAGTGCCAGACGATTTTGCTTTATGGGCTTGCAGTAGTTTCTCGTAGTCAGCACCTCTTTCGCCAATCACTGCAATTACGCCATCAATTTCAACGGAATCGCCTTCGGCTACACCGATATGCAATAAGATGCCATCTTCATAAGATTCAAGCTCCATGGTAGCCTTATCGGTTTCCACTTCTGCCAGAATGTCGCCTGATTTAACTTCATCACCTTCCTTCTTCAGCCACGCTGCAATGGTGCCTTCTTGCATGGTATCACTCATCTTGGGCATGGTGATCAATGTAGCTTTAATGGCTGAAGTGTCTATCTCTTCCTCAGCGCCAGCCTCTGCTTCTACAGGTGCCTCTTCTTCTTTTTTATCCTCAGTTTGAGTTTCTTTTGGTGCTTCTGAAGTGCTACCGCCTTGGACTTCTTTTAGAAGATCGTCGATGTTCTCCCCTTTTTCTCCCACAATGGCAATCACGCCATTGACAGGCACAGCATCTTTTTCTTGTACACCTATATATAGTAGTACTCCTTCTTCGTAGGATTCCAATTCCATCGTCGCCTTGTCTGTCTCTACTTCTGCAAGGATGTCTCCCGCCTTCACTTCATCTCCAACTTTTTTTAACCAAGCTGCGATCACCCCTTCTTCCATGGTGTCGCTCATTTTGGGCATTCGAATTATTTCGGCCATAAGTTATATTTCTTATTCTTATTTATAGCAACAAAAAAATAATCCGCTGTTTCAACTCGGGAAAAGAGTCTGCTCGACGATGGTCCCTGTCAAAACCGCAGCTTATTTGATCACGCCGCTTAAATAGCGCTTTTTTTATCTTCTTTGCAAATATACATCAATTTGGCATTTATGGAACTCCTGGGCTTTGTTTTCACTGTAGCCTATTATTTTACGATTTTTATAAATCTGTCATATTGCCTACTTTTAGTAAGTAATCCCTAATAGCGTTTCAATCCCATCGGCCATGACCAAAATACATATCATAGATCTGAAGTTTTTGCATGAACATCATACTGTTGCCGCCTTTCTTATAGAATCAAACAATGGCCTAATTCTTATTGAGACGGGTCCCGAAAGCACATGGTCACAACTGAAGACAGCAATAATAAGGCTGGGCTACGATGTCAGCGATGTCAAACATGTGTTGTTAACGCATATCCATTTTGACCATGCAGGAGCGGCTTGGAAATTAGCAGAGGAAGGGGCTACAGTTTATGTTCATCCATTAGGGCTGCCCCACCTTGCTTCTCCTGGAAGACTTTGGGATTCGGCCTTTAGGATCTATGGTGAGGATATGGACAGGCTGTGGGGTAAGATGGAGCCCATCCAGCCATCGCAGCTAAAGGAGTGCCTCCACGAGCAAGTGTTGGATTTTGGGGATGTACAGTTCAAAGCTTTACACACGCCCGGCCACGCAAGCCACCACATTGCTTGGAAGCACGAAGACGTGATTTTCACTGGGGATGTTGCTGGAGTCAAAATTAACGAAGGGCCCGTAGTACCTCCCTGCCCACCTCCTGATATACATCTTGAAAACTGGAAAGCTTCAATAGCATTGCTTAAAAGGCAAACCACTCAGAAGCTATACCTAACTCACTTTGGCATAGTAGATGACCCTGTGGTTCATTTAGATAGATTGGAGGTAATATTAGAAGACTGGGCACTTTGGATGAAAAGGTATCACGATCAGCCAGCTGATCAAAAGGAGGTAACTGAGAAATTTATGGCATATACGCAGCAACAACTGAAGGATGCAGGGCTAGACCAGGAAAACATACTGCGCTACGAATATGCAAATCCTAGCTGGATGTCCGTTGCAGGGCTATTGCGGTATTGGAAACTGAAAGAACAGGGACGACTTTAAGGAATATCTATGGAATTTTGACTTATTCCTAAATTGCAGCTAATATGCTTCTTCTCAGAAAGGTTTTCGGATGACGTATTTCCATAAAGCGCTTTGTCAAAAAATCCGTTACTTTACAATGTAAATCAGTCGGATCAATGAAAAAAGCGAGAATCACTGGGGTTGGACATTATTTACCTACACACGTTGTTACCAACGACGATCTGTCTAAAATAATGGAAACCAATAATGAATGGATTGTGGAACGAACCGGTATACAGGAACGCCGATGGTTCACACCTGGAGTAGACACGGTTAGCAGCATGGCGGCTAATGCGTCGCGAATGGCAATCGACCGGGCAGGTATCGCCGTTAAAGAAGTAGACTTTATCATATTTGCTACCATCACGCCCGACTACTTTGTCCCTGGCAACGGAGTGCTCTTGCAGAGGGAATTGGGTTTGCAAGGCATTGGTGCTCTGGATATCCGCAACGCCTGCTCGGGATTTATCTATGCACTATCCATAGCCGATCAGTTCGTCAAGACAGGGATGTATCGTTGTGTGCTGGTTGTAGGCGCTGAAATACAGTCGTCTGCGCTTGATAAGAGTACGGATGGCCGGTCCAGTGCCGTCATCTTTGCGGATGGAGCCGGAGCGGCTGTCGTTCAGTCTGTTGAGCCGGACAATTATGGAATACTTTCGACCCATCTTCATGCAGACGGTGACTATGCCGAGGAGCTCTATGTGAAGGATCCCGGTAGCAGTCGACAAGAGCGGCTTTCTCCTGCACTTATTGAAAGCGGTAGCTTCAATATGAAAATGAATGGCAGTGCAGTTTTCAAACATGCTGTGGACAAGTTCCAATCTGTGATTCAGGAAGCTCTCCGACATAATGGGAAAATACCCCGGGATATAGATCTATTGGTTCCTCACCAGGCGAATCTAAGAATCAGCAAGTTCGTGCAGGAAAAACTGGAATTACCCGACGAAAAGGTGTTTAACAACATCATGTATTATGGTAATACAACTGCCGCTACTATTCCAATTGCCTTGAGTGAGGCTTGGGAACAAAGAAAACTCAAGGAGGGCGATCTGGTATGCCTAGCGGCTTTTGGTAGTGGTTTTTCTTGGGCCTCCGCCTTGCTCAATTGGTAGCAATATGGTTTTCGAGCTGGAGTGGATGCAAACCAATGTTTGGTTATATTTGTATCTATGACATCTTTAAAACCTTCCCAAATTGCGAAGTTGCATGATCGGCTGCTATTTGAGGAAATCCACCACCTCAAGTCTTATTTTATTAGGCTCTTTTCTGATCTGGCAAATGAAATCTCCCTAGATTATCTACAGGTTTTGCACCCCCAATCCCAAGGGATAAAAATCAGCAAGGGAAATGAGCTGCAACATTGTCCCTATCAGGTTCTTGACCTCATCAGGGATTTTGACAAACACATGGGCTTAAATATCAGGGTAATGAATTGGTGGGGAAGAGGGCTCTTTATCTTCGTCTTTTTGGGAGGAAATCACGCAAAAGCTAATCCCCAAGGTGCCTTCGTTTCAACTTTGTCTAGTCTAGGTTATTCGTTGACTAAAACAGCTTCTCCATGGGATTACACCAGGATAATTGACTTGGATCAAAAAGAAAAAATATTCGGTGTTGAAACTCTAAATATACACTTGAGTCGTTTTCATTATATGCAATTTGTGAAGCATCTGGAATATGAGCATGATTTACAAGCTCAAAAGGAGACGTTGAAACAACAACTTACCTATCTACTAAAATAATCTATACGGTGCTTTTCCATTTGTTAGTTAATCATGTAATTTAGAAAACCGGATAATCGTTTTCGACGTTACATTCCTATTAATACTGGATATATGAAATTCACTTTTGTTTTTATCGCCTGCCTCTGTTTCTCCTTTGCTGTTGCTGCTCAAAATCAGACCGCAAGTATTTACAACAGTGATTCAACCTTGATGGGGACGGGCGTCATGATTGATGGCAAGATGGATGGTCTTTGGAAGTTCACCAACCCAAAGAATGGACAGTTGATACAGCAGGGATTTTTTGAAAATGGGGTAAAGGATGGCACCTGGACGGTCTATCACCCAAACAAAAACCGCAAAATAGAAGCGGAGTACAGAAATGGACAGCTCAATGGTATATATAGAGAATTTGATACTACCGGCACCTTAGTCTTGGAAAGTGTTTATAAGGATAGTGTGCTGGTAGGAGCATTTAAGCAGTATTATGGTAAAGAGGGACGTGCTGACTTTGTAAATCCCAAACAGGTTATGGTGGAGGGCAACTATGACAACGGCAAACGGAACGGAGAATGGTATTCCTATTTTGAAAACGGTCAATTGGGTGTGAAGCAGACTTATGTCGACGGCTTGTTAGAGGGTACCTATTTGGAGTATTCACCTTACGGCCAGCTGGCCGTAGAAGCTACCTACAAAAACAATAAGCCAGATGGTATCTTCAAACGGTATAGTACGGGCAATATGCTTCAGGAGCAGGGTGAATATGATATGGGAAAAAAGGTGGGAAAATGGGTAAAATACTTTCCAGATACAAATATTATTGAGTCTGAAGCACATTACGATAAGGAAGGCAACAGGACGGGCACCTGGAATTACTACTATGAAAATAGAAGGCTTGCAAGAATAGAGAAATATAAAAATGACATTGCAATCGGCACTTGGGAAGAATATTATCCTAATAAATCGCTATCTAAAAGAAAAACCTATGAATTGGGCGTGCCAGTAGGTGACTATGTTGAATACCATAACAATGGTAAAGTGTCCGTCCAAGGACAATATGTGAACGGTGTTAAGACAGGCTTGTGGAAAAGCTTTTTCCCCGATGGACAGTTGTATTCAATCGGTGAGTACCATTTAGATGTCAAATCCGGCAACTGGAAGTATTTTAACAAAATAGGTGTGCTTGTGGCTGAGGGTGAATACAAACTCGGCTCGGAAAATGGACAATGGGTATACTATTATGACGGCGGGCAACTTAAATCGATTGGTAGTTATGTCCTGGGACTGGAAGATGGTACCTGGGGGCTTTTTTATGACAATAAGCAACTGACACAGGAAGAAACTTGGAACAATGGTCGGCTCATGGAAGTGGGGCTATACTATAACTACGACGGTACCAAGCAATTGGATCCAGGATCGTTAAATGCAGGTAACGGGACGCGTATTACTTATTATATCAATGAAAGCAAAGAGTCAGAAGGAAGTTATAGATTTGGTAAGGCGGACGGAGATTGGAAGTACTTTCATGACAACGGAAGGGTGGCTTCAGAGGGTACGATGGTGGATGGTAAGCGGGAAGGCACCTGGAAATATTATGGAAGAAATGGCGCTTTAACTGATCTGGTCAAGTATGAAAATGATGAAGTAGTTCCCGAAGAAACGCCGCAGTTGGAGCTGTTGTTCCAGAACTTTTATTAGACCAAAGCTGTAGCCACAACGCCTCATAATAAATTGGCTTACTTTTTGACATTGGACAATTATGCAAAAATAGGACACCCGCTGAGCTGGAGAATGCTTAACGGCACTTCATTCCGGTGGTTGTTTATTAAATATTTATATTAAATCCTTCTGCTATGGAAAATAATTTGATTTCTCGAGCGAGCTTTTCTAGAATAAAGCTGATAGCAATCTTAGGGGTTATGTTGTTAGCTACAAGTAAGATATCTGTAGCGGAAGAAATACATGCTGGAGTATCCTTTCAGGTGTTTTACGACGAGCTAATGCCCTATGGTGATTGGATCAGTCATCCAGTTCACGGTTATGTTTGGGTTCCCTATGCAGAACCCGGGTTTCAACCATACGCTACCAACGGCTATTGGGTAATGTCAACCTATGGAAATACGTGGGTATCCGATTATGAATGGGGTTGGGCACCTTTCCACTATGGACGATGGTATTTCGATGATTATTTGGGGTGGGCTTGGGTTCCAGGCTACGAATGGGGACCAGCCTGGGTGAATTGGAGAACCGGGGGGAACTACTATGGCTGGGCGCCTTTAATGCCTGGAGTAAGTATTCATGTATCTGTTAATATTCCGACCCATTATTGGGTTTTCGTTCCAAAGAAGCGATTGATCAGCCGAAATGTTTATCATTATTATGTTCCTAGAAGAAATGTTACTAAGATATACAACCAGACGACCATCATTAACAACACCTATGTGTACAACAATAACACCTATGTGTCTGGACCAGCCAGAAGAGAGGTGGAAAGGGTAACAAGACGAACAGTTCCTGTTTATCAGGTGAGCAATAGTGAAAGGCCAGGCAGAACTTCCTTAAGTAGAAACACCCTTCAAGTTTATCAGCCTGCAGTAAGAAGGGTGGCGGATAACGGAGACGCCCAAGCACGCCCAGCACGAGTGGTTAACGCCAATGAACACAAAGCTAACGTGGCCAGTCGAAGTAGGAGTGAGGTGCAAAGGACTGCCCCCGCTAATTCACGTGCAAACAGTACAAATTCAAGAACTTCTGATGCAAGAACAGCGGAACCTACAAGGCGAGTAGAATCTCGTCCAGCAGCTACTCCAAGTAGAACGGAAAACCAAAGTAGCACCGGTGCGGCTACCCCGTCAAGAAGAACAAGGGATCAGGGGGATGCTAAGGGAACTGTGTCTCAACCACGTGAGGCCTCACAGCCTAGGAACGCAGCGACATCACGTCAACAACAGCCTGCTTCAGCTACTCCTAGAACCCAGGCTCCTCAGCAGAGACAAGCAGCACCTGCAAAACAACCCAGCGTACAGCGGGATGCCGGTTCTAGAACACGTGAAGTCAGTAGAAGCTCAAGTACGCCTAGGGTGAATTCCGGTGCGGCTACCCAAAGAAAAGCAGAAGGCTCGAGTAGTACTTCCTCCCAAAGGACTTCTCAAAGCCGAAGCTCTAGAGGCAACAACTAACAGCAATCGGTTTACTTAAATAGGCTTTTAATAATGTTAAAAATGCCCTTCGGTTTTGAAGGGCATTTTTTTATCCCTTTATTTATAGCTAAAGCAAACTCAGACAAACGTATTGACCTTATGCGACCTTATATTCTGGCAGAAACCAATTGGAAAGCTTTAAAAGACGAAACTTTTGATGTAGCCATCCTTCCCTGGGGGGCTACAGAAGCGCACAATTATCATCTGCCCTACGGAACAGATGTTTTCGAAGCGGATGCTATTGCGGCTGAGGCCGGCAAAATTGCCTGGGAGGCTGGAGCAAAGGTAATCGTAATGCCTACTATTCCTTTTGGGGTTAATACGGGCCAGTCGGACATCTACTTGGATATCAACCTTAACCCCAGCACCCAGTTGGCTATTTTAAACGACATCGTGCAGGTACTAGATCGACAGCAAGTGAAAAAGCTTTTGATTCTGAACAGTCACGGGGGAAATGACTTCAAAACTATGCTAAGGGAGCTTGGGCTGAAGTTTCCTGAAATGTTTTTAGCATCCTGCAACTGGTTTAACGCTTTGGACAAAACACTATATTTTGAAGAAGGAGGAGACCATGCTGACGAAATGGAAACCAGTTTAATCCAGTACCTTCATCCCCATTTGGTTTTACCCTTGGAAGAAGCAGGGGAAGGAAAGGAGAAGAAATCAATCATAACAGGAATACGTGAGGGTTGGGCCTGGTCCGAGCGCAGATGGTCCATGGTGACCGAAGATACGGGAATAGGCAATCCCAAAGCTTCAAGTGACGTCAAAGGCGCCAAATATTTTGAAGCTGTTACTCAAAAAGTAGCACAACTTTTTGTAGAGGTAGCGGAAATGGATGTTAGCAACCGCTACGGTTAAGCCATTAAGATGAAACGACAATTATGGACGATCGGTCATTCTACCCACTCCCTAGAAGACTTTGTGGCTCTTCTTTCATCTTTTCAAATTAGTACCTTAATAGATATAAGAAGTCTTCCTGGATCGAGGAAATTTCCGCAATTTGATAAGGAAGCCTTGGAGATCAGTATGCCTAGCATTGGCATACAATACTTTCATTTTTTGGATTTGGGAGGAAGGCGAAAGCCTGTAAAAGATTCAAAAAACACAGCCTGGAAATTGGCGTCATTTAGAGGGTTTGCAGATTATATGGATACCGCTCCGTTTCAAAAATCTGTGCAAGGGCTCATGCGCATAGCGACCATGCAGCGTACGGTCATCATGTGTGCGGAAGTACTTTGGTGGAGATGCCATCGATCGCTGATAGCGGATTACCTCAAAGTAAGGGGCTGGGACGTGTATCATATAACCGGGCAAGGCAAGACTCAGGAACATCCTTATACACGCCCTGCCCGGATCATCAATAATCAATTGAGCTACGAAGAAAATGCGGACTGCTGAGAGGAAACCCGCCTATTTTTTTAATAGGAAGCCTCTTTGTATTAGAGCCGGCATCCGAAAATAGAACCCTACTTCGGTGGGCGCGTCGGTCTTACCTCGATTTTGCTTGGCAGCGTTCGGGGGTTCATATGAAAAAGATCCACGACCAGCTTTCCAATATCTTCAATTTGAATTTTCCATGCATCTTTATCGCTCACTTCATGGTTGTTAAAACCTGTAGCGACAGATCCTGGCATGATCGTACTGACCCTGATGTCATGTTGCCTCAAATCCAACATGGCCGCTTGCGTAAATCCGGTCAAACCGAATTTGCTGGCGTTATAAGCGGATCCTCCGGCAAAGAAGTTTGTGCCTGCTAGACTGGATATGGTAATAAAAAATCCCTTAGAAGCTTTAAGCGCATCCAATGAGGCTTTGATGCTATAAAATGGTCCTGTCAAATTGGTGTCTATTGTCTCTTGCCATTGTTCTACACTGAGCTCGTCAATAGGAGCAAAATGACCAACACCCGCGTTGGCCACGAACAGATCAACCTGACCCCACTTATCCAAAGTGGCTTTAACCACATTTTGTTGGTCCACAAGCTGCCTGACATCTGCAGCAATAGGAAGTACTTCTGCACTGCCTTCCTTCCGCAACCTTTCGGCTGCCTCGTCTGCTCTTTGTTGGGAACGACTGGTAATCGCTACATTTATTCCTTCCCTGATCAAAGCGACTGCTATACCATAACCAATGCCGGTATTTCCACCGGTTACGATTGCTACTCTGTTCTTCATGTTTTTTTTGTTAAAATTATCAAATGTAAGTCAGATGGAAAAAGAAAATGGCCTATGAAAATCCCATAGGCCATCGGTGAGAGGAAAGCTTAAGCTTAGCCAATTTTGTCAGCAACTTCTTTGTTGAGTTCACCAACTTTCTTCTTGCCTTCCTCACTTATATTTGCAACATTTTTATTGACTTTATCAAGCTTCTCCGTAATTCCATCAATAAATTTGTGGAACTGGTTGTTGATTTCGTCTAAATAGTCATCCCCTTTCTTAGAAAGTTTTTTTCTGGTTTCTTCACCTTTGTCAGGCGCAATCAAAACACCGATTTGGACACCTATCGCAACACCGGCGAGCGCACTTAATAATACCTTTGCTGAACTCATAACATTAAAATTTAAGGTTAACAATAATGAATTAAATAAGATGCTGATTCCGGGGAATCTCTATTCATCCTACAATACGAATTTGTTTTAGTTGGGTTACCATGGGCAAGTATTATACCAAAGAGAAGTTCTGCGAAAGTTTTCAGCTACTGCCGCTTATATTAGTGATCCGATCGTCTTTCTCGCAAAATTTGGAATGCATTTCGTAGCCAAATGCTTCAATAACGGGAAAATGCCAGCTTCAACATTCTATTGTACGACATTGACTAGGAAAATTTTACCCACTTTGTGTCTTCTGTTGTCATTACTGGTCATGCCGCAAGCCATGGCTCAGGACAAGGAGGTATTAGCAGCGGATTCTGTAAAGGTCAAAAAAGGATCCTACTTTCTCATCGACGATAAAGTGGTTCATATTGATAAGGACACTGTTTTTGTGTTCGTGGATACGTTGAAATATGGTATTGGTAATACCGATGATGACAGATTTTTTAGACAGCTAAAAAGACTTGCCTCAAAGCGGGAATGGAGTAAGCAGCTTTACGACTTTCTGATTATTGAGCCGAACGAGTCGCAGGGGAATCCGAACAGAAGCCGTTTGTTTATTGCATCCCAAAGAATCAACCGGTATAGGGGTTATAAAGTCAGTAATCTATCATTTCAACAGCTGGATGTATTTGGGCCTTCTATAGACGACACTACCCGAAAGCCACGCCTTGTATTTGAAAAAGTGGGGAATAGGCTGCACACCAAGACAAGGGAAAAAGTTGTCGAAAACAATTTGTTGTTGGATACAGGAGATTTACTTTATCCGGAAAGAGTTCAGGACGCTGAAAGAATCCTTCGGGAACTGCCTTTTATAAAAGATGCCAGGATATTACCCGTAGATAGTCTTTCAGGAGGTGATACAGTAGGTTTACATGTGCTGACCCAGGATGTTTTTGCTTATTCCTTTAGAGGAGAATTGAAAGGGACTAAGGGAGGGGCATTGGAAGTGAGCTATAATAATTTTCTGGGATTGGGCCATCAATTGCTCACCGAAATCAGCTATGACAGCAAGTATCCGGAACATAAATTCGGCTATGGTGCCATGTACAGAATTCCCAATATACGGCGCAGTTTCATCAGTGCGGAAGCGAATTTTTATAGGGATTTTGAGCAAAAGCTCACCAATATTGCCGTCGAGCGAAATTTTATCAGCCCGGAAATAAAATATGCGGGTGGCGTAGACCTGGGACAGCGATTTGCCAGGGAATGGTTTGTAGATCAAAGCTCAGAAGATGAAGCAATGGATACGCTGATATCAACACATAATTATCAGAATGTCTGGTTTGGCCGCTCCTTTCCCATCAACTTCGGTCCAAAGGAATGGAGGGAGCGGACGCGAATTGTAGTCTCCGGTAGATACCACCGAAAGCATTACATAGAGCGCCCCGAAGTCACAGAAGATGTAAACCAAGATTTTCAACAGTCCCAGTTGTTATTGGGGTCTGTTTCTTTTTCTACCAGCCATTACTTTAGAGACCGTCTGGTCTACAGTTATGGCCGTACTGAGGATATGCCCTATGGCCAAAAACTTACCTTGAAAGCTGGCTACGAGCATAACGAATTCTCTAATAGGAAATTAATGGGAATCGATGCCTCTATTGCCCGCTTTGTAACAGGTATAGGTTATGTATACGGGCAGTTGGTGTTGGAATCTTACTTCCGAAATCATAAAAGTGAACAAGGGCTCGTTCGCCCATCTATGGCTTGGATTAGCGACCTTTCCCGCATTAGAAGGTTTAGGATCCGCCATTTCCTAAACCTTGAGTTTACAAGAGGGATAAATAGGTTCAACAATGAATACTTGACCATCAATCGGGAAGCTGGCATCAGAGGTTTTAAGAGTAAGTATTTGATGGGTAACCAACGCCTGAATCTTAACTACGAATTGGTTGCTTTTTCACCCGCCGACTTTGTCGGCTTTCGATTGGCACCATATTTTTTCTATGATGCCTCCGTATTAGCGCAAAATAACGATGCCATCTACCGAGGTAAGTATTTTAATGGATTTGGATTTGGCATCCGGTTAAGGAATGATAATCTCACCTTTAATACCATTGAAGTTCGCTTGGGCTATTATCCCAATGGTCCTGAAGATATGGAGAGATTTAAATTCGTCTTCTCCGAACACCAAGTAGGACGGTTTAGGGATTTCAGTGTCACTGCCCCGGATGTTACCTCGTTTGAGTGACACGTCCTAACGCATGCCTCTCGCAGAAGAGCTAACCCCTAGGAACATCGTCATTGTCACTATAGGAATCTGGTTCCTCCTTTGGTGGTGTCTTCAATACTTTTATGAAGAAATAAGCGGTAGCCGAAGTTACTAAGCCCATAGCACCGCACATCATAAATATTGCTAAACTGTTCATAACGTTGCCCTTCCCTCTCTTCGTCTTTTGTTGAACGATATATAAATGATGACCACAATAACAAGAAACAATGCCGTCAATTGTAGCCTGGCCATGTTGGAATAAAAGATGAGATTTTCTAGCTCCGCGATTTGTGCCGCATCGGTTGCTGCTCGTATCTGCTCTTTTAACCCTGCATGTGTCAGCTGCTTGATGATTGAACTGTTGTCCAGGATCCAACCATCGCCTGCCAATAAGCTGTGGCTGCTGGCTACCCAGTCATTGTCGAACGGTGTGACCAACGAACCTAAAAAGACCAACAACAGCATTAATGGCGTAATGTATTTGATGATAAATTTATAAATCGAAGGGATCTGAATGTCTGCGCCTTCGTTAATTTCTCTCCAACCCTTATTGATGCCAAATATCCAGGAAAAGACGATGGTTTCGAGCAAGGCGAAAATCACCAAACTGACCGTTCCTGCCCAATAATCATATTCATCGAACACCCCTTCCTGAAAAAAGATCACACAAGGCAAGCCCATTAACAGTGTGATCAGGCCAAAAGTAAGAGCTCCTTGGACTTTGTTCCAGTTGAATTCATCCTTCATAAAACCCATCCAGGGTGTACCCATGGCGAGGGAAGAGGTAATGCCGGCAAAAAACAAGAGTCCGAACCAAAACAAGCCGGCAATAGCCGCTAAGGAAGGTCCCCATTGTTGAAATAAGAAAGGCATTGTTTGAAAGGCCATCCCAAAACCTGCATTTTCCAATACCCAATCCAAACCCAAATAACCTGCAGCTATTGGGATAACGATGGAACTTCCCAGTACCACTTCTACAAATTCATTCATAAATCCTGCGGAAACGGCATTCAACGCAATGTCATCTTTAGAGCGGACGTAGGCAGCATAACAGTGTATGGTGCCCATGCCCACAGAAAGGGTAAAGAAAATTTGCCCGGCCGCAGCCAACCAAACTTTTGGATTGGCCAAGGAATCAAATTGTGGCGTCCAGAGGAAATTTAATCCGTCCCAAGCATTGGCATCGGGAAATAACGCTGAATTGCCTGAAGTCCCGAGGGTAAGCCCCCTAATTGCCAAAAAAATTCCAAATAAGATCAGTAAAGGCATACCTATTTTGGCCACTTTTTCAATGCCGTCTAGTCCTCTTGATAGGATATAAATATTAATGCCCAGGCATAAAACGTAAAAAATTACTGCTTCATAAGGGATGCCGGTTGTCGATGCACCTATATCCACATAGGTGCTAAAGAAGGTGGCTACTTCTATTTGACTCATGGAACGGAAAGTGCCTAAGACGGAATGAAATACATAAGATAAAGCCCAGGACTCGATATAGGTATAATAAGCAGCAACGGCAATATTAGTAAAGATTCCAAATACCCCAATGTATTTCCATATGCGCCCTTTGGCCATAGTATCGAGAATGTAGGGTGTGCTATGGTTTCCCGCCTTGCCTCCATAGCGTCCAGATGACCATTCGATAAATAAAAGCGGAATCCCCATGATCAGAAAACAGACCAGATAAGGTATAATAAACGCCCCCCCTCCATTTTGAACTGCTTGAACCGGAAACCTTAAAAAGTTGCCAAGGCCTACGGCGTTACCCGCCATTGCTAGAATCAGGCCTACCCTGGAGCCCCAAGACTCCGTTTTTACTGTCATATAAATACTGTTTAATCGATCAAAGGTAAAGGATAAATAGGCGCAGCTTGTCTCATTTTTTTATTATGGCCCATATTATATTTTTATTTGATATATAACTTGGTAAGCGGTAGGCTGCTCTATCACAGGCTGTCAAAGCAGATATACCAAATAGGCGATATAGATGGTGACGAATATGATCCCTTCCCAGCGTTCTAGTTTGCGGCCTTTTCCGGTGAAAATAAAGATGAAAAGCAGCAGTCCCGCGATCAGGTTAAGCGCAATGTCAACAAAAGACGCATCTTGAACAGGCACATCGTTTACGACAGTTGACACTCCCAGCACGAAAAATATATTGAAAATGTTAGAGCCCACCACATTACCTATGGCAATATCTACATTCTTCTTTCTCACAGCGACCACTGAAGTGGCAAGCTCAGGCAAAGACGTCCCTATAGACACAATGGTCAATCCGATTACACGTTCTGACATGCCGAACATCTGCGCAAGGCTCACTGCACTGTTTACAATCAGGCGGCCGCCAATCACCAAGCCTGCTAGTCCTAACAAGAGAAAGGCTATAGCTTTAAAGTAGGTATAATGTTTAACCTCAATGGCTGCGTCATCAGGTGTTTTTTGTGCCAATGTAATGTTGTACACAAGGAATATCGCAAAAAACAAAAGCATGATCAGTCCATCAGTCCTCGTGATTAAATTCACCGGAGCGGCATCCAAAAGAACATCATTGGCAACGACATATACCGCCACGGCGGCCAACAAGCTGAGGGGAATCTCAATCCATGTGGTATTGTTTTGGACGGTCAATGGATTAATGATGGCGCATA
Source organism: Cyclobacteriaceae bacterium (assembly GCA_035303945.1). Classification (GTDB taxonomy): domain Bacteria; phylum Bacteroidota; class Bacteroidia; order Cytophagales; family Cyclobacteriaceae; genus DATGMS01. Next base: position 96,965 of record DATGQZ010000007.1, on the reverse strand, counting down.
TGCCTAAGATGGCTAACACATTAAATAAATTACTGCCGATCACATTTCCCAACACCATTTCGGTGCTGTCTTCCACAGCCGCAAATACATTTACGACCAACTCTGGGGCGGAAGTTCCAAAAGCGACAATTGTTAAACCGATTACAATGTTGGGAATGCCCAGCCTCTGCGCCAGGTTGGACGCGCCATCTACAAGTTTGTCGGCACCTGTAATAAGAACTGCAAAGCCTACCAGTAGGAGTAATATATCAACCATAACAACAGGAATAAGTGAATGCTTTTTTCTTTCATCAAAAGTAAAGCATTCGGTCCAAATACTTCCGTAATATGCTTTTTTTTCGGCACAAGACAAGGAAGGAGCGCGGCACGAACACCGGGCTCCTTTCCTATTTGGTTAGGCCAATTGCTCTTTGTTTTTAGAGAACACGCTTTTTACCAAATCATGCCATTTTTGAATCAGCACCGGCTCTCCCATAAGACCCATGCTTTGGTCACTGTCATAAAATTCGAGTCGCACATCAGGAGAGTTGGATAAGAACAAGGACAGCCATAGTTTGTCCACGACTTTCTGCAAATCTTTGTCGCTGCCTACCTGTCTTTCTTCTTTAGAGATGCTTATTCTTCTGACATGGTTCAAGTCCACCAGTTTATACTGAAAGTTGGGCTGAAACTGGATGTATAATAATTTCTTTTGGGAGGAATCTAGACCAATAGCATATGAACGTCTCCATATGTCATAGTTGCTGATGTTCAAACCTAATTCGCTGGCTTTTTCATCGAATTGCTTGGTTAGATTTTTTTCGTGTTTCTTCTTCTTCTGATAAGAATGAACAAAGGGTATGCAAAAGGCAACCATTATGGCTACCACTATAGCTAGTGTGGTGATTTCTATCATGATGTTTAATTAATTACTGGTAAATAGTCCATGGTCGATGCAGCTAAGGGTATTTAACCCATGTGCATGGAACCCCAAGGAGTTAGAAAATAATGTTCTAGAAGAAGTTGGAAAAAATTACCAGAAGTAATGGAAAGGGAAGATCAGATCGATAAACTCAAAGTTAATGTCACTAGCCTTAAGTAGGGTATAGGCTGTGGCATAAACATTCTTAAGAAATATGAACTGAAAACTGCCTTCGTTGAAAAAATGAAAGCTCTTGTCTCCCCCATTGGCCTTATAGGATCCAGCGTAGGAGAGATGAGCTTGTGGGCTAAAATATACTGCATCAAAATATTGGACCGCACTGATTTTATTGCTTTGTTCCAGCGGATCAGAAGATGACAGTGGGTAGGACTTGTCTCCTAAAGGAAGGACAGCCATCCAAAGCGCCAGGGCCAGGGCGTAACAGTATGCCAACCATTTTTTGTGAGGGTCCATGCGGCAAATTTTGGTTAATTCACTCATCTTTCCAAGCTTCAAAACAAATTAGCCGGTATTTTAGATTCCATCATGAAGAAATTTATCCTTTAGCTTTGAACAATTTTAATTTGTGCCTTATTTGATACAATTTTTAACTTTAAAAATGTTTGGCCATTCCTATGAGAAAAATCTATTTCCTATTTTCAGTATTGTTTCTTTATTGTTCGGGATCCCTTTTTGCACAACATAATGCTGCCAAATTACATTCACACAATGACTATCTGCAAACCATCCCATTTTGGGAAGCCTATGCTAATGGCTTGGAATCTATAGAGGCGGATGTTATTCTTCTGGACGGGAAACTGTTTGTGGCCCATGAAAAAGAAAGTATTCAAGAACACCGTACGCTACAGTCACTTTATCTTGATCCAATAAGAACCGCCTATAGGTTAGATCTTGGGACCTCAAAAGAAATCCAGCTGTTGATTGATATCAAGACCGAGCCCTATGCCACGCTGGGTAAACTGGAAAAAGTGCTTGCTGCCTATCAGGACTTGTGGGATGGTACCTATGCTGACGCTCAGGTAAAAATTGTCATTTCCGGCAACCGCCCTAAGCCGGAAGATTACGAGCGCTATCCTGATTTTATTCATTTTGACTACCAAAGCGTAACGGAGACGGATAACCTGCCGTTGCAGAAAATTGCCCTTATCAGCCTCAATTTCCGGAAACTTTCTGCTTGGAACGGGAACGATGCACTTGACAAGGGGGAATTAACTGCTATCAAACAGGCCATCCAGGTGGCGCATAACTTGGGTAGGCCAATTCGGTTTTGGGCTACCCCCGACACTGAGACTGCCTGGTCCACCTTGATCGATCTGGGTGTAGATTATATTAATACGGATATGCCGTATCCAGCAAGGGCTTTTCTCAATCATCTTCAACGTTAATGATCCCTAGCCCAAATTTTATTCGTTATGTAGGAATAGTATTTCGTATTATCAAATAAAATTGCGCAGGTGTTGGAAAGAAGAGTTTTTCTTTGTACCTTTGTGCCTCAAATTAATTAGAACACTTTCTAAGCCGTGGGTTTCCTTACTGTCGCTGTACTGGGATCTTCATGGAAGGCCAAGGCGGAGAAGTAAGAAAAACATCATGGAACAAGAATTATTATTCTCAGATCTTGGGGTTTCAGCCGAAATCCTAAGAGCGGTGGAAGACATGGGCTATACCCAGCCTTCACCCATTCAAGCCCAATCAATCCCATTATTGCTGGAAGGAAAAGATGTTATCGGACAGGCACAGACCGGTACCGGTAAAACAGCCTCTTTTTCCATTCCCATCATCGATCAGGTAGACCCTCAACTCAAAAAGCCCCAGGCTTTGATCCTTTGCCCAACCCGCGAACTTGCTGTTCAGGTGGAAGGCGAGATTTTTAAATTGGCCAAATACAAAAAGGGCGTCACCAGTACCGTTATATATGGTGGAGAGTCTATTGAAAGACAAATCAGAGACCTTAAAAAAGGTGTGCAGATCGTAGTAGGTACGCCAGGACGGGTTATGGACCACATGGATCGTGGTACGTTGAAGCTGGATCATGTCAGCACCATCGTTCTGGATGAAGCTGATGAAATGTTGGATATGGGATTCAGGGACGACATTGAAACCGTTTTGGAATCGCTGCCTGAAGAAAGACAAACCGTGTTCTTCTCTGCTACCATGGCCAAGCCTATAATGGACTTGACCAGAAAATATCAAAATGACCCGGAGGTTGTGAAGGTGGTTAAGAAAGAACTTACTGTAGAGAATATCTCTCAGGTGTACTATGAGGTGAGGCCTCATCTTAAAATGGAATTGATTACCCGATTGATCAACTTACACCAGTTCAACCTCAGCGTAGTATTTTGTAATACCAAAAGGGTGGTGGATGAAGTGACTGAAGGCTTGATCGCAAGAGGCATCCAGGCGGAAGCCCTCCACGGTGATCTCTCACAGGCGCAGAGAACCAAAGTGATGAACAAATTCCGAAAAGGGCATTGTTCCGTATTGGTAGCTACGGATGTGGCAGCACGAGGTATTGATGTAGATAATGTGGAAGTGGTATTTAACTATGATTTGCCACTTGACGAGGAATATTATGTTCACCGGATCGGTAGGACAGGTAGGGCAGGAAAGTCAGGAATGGCGATTTCCTTCATCACCGGTAGAAGGGATGTTTCAAGATTGAAGGATCTGGAAAGATATATCAAAACTTCTATTACCAAGATGAACCCTCCTTCTGTGGCAGATCTGATGGAGCTGAAAAAGGAGCAATTGCTAAAAAATGTAACCGAACAACTTGCTAAGGGTGAGGATAGCCAATTCTACGAAGAGTCGCTGGAACATCTTTTAGCCGAAGGCCTTTCTATGGAACAAATTGCCTTTGGGTTGATTAAGCTTCAGTTAGGAGGTTCCGTAGAGGAATTAGCGGAGCAAAACTTCTCGCTTGAGCTCGGTAGAGCTGCTGATCGCGGATCGGATCGCTCCAGATCAGGTAGAGATCGTGACAGAGACAGAGGTGCGAGAGGTATGAGAAGTCGTGAAAGAAGCGAGAGGGGTGATAGAAGTGACCGTGGAGAGAGAGGTAGAGGAAGAGCGCCTAGAGATAAGAATTATAGGGAGCCGAATATGGCCCGCTTGTTCCTTAATCTAGGACGAAAAGACCAGATCCGTCCCAATGATATAGTGGGAGCAATTGCCGGCGAAACTGGAATCTCTGGAAGAGAGATTGGAGGCATTGATATTTTCGACAATTTCTCCTTCGTCGATGTTCCTTCTAAAGACGCCGCTCATGTTATTGATGTGATGAACTCCAATACCATCAAAGGCAAGATTGTTAACATAGAACTTTCCAAAGGTTAATTAATAAAGGTTAAACACTAAAACGCGGCCAGTAATGGTCGCGTTTTTTTTTTTGAGGTAGCGAAGCAACAGTTTGTGACTTCACGGAAACAAACATTTTTAGGGTTCGATCTCCTGTCGTAGTGCATTTCCCATCAGCCCTAAGCACTTATATTCGCCTTGTCTCGTATTTTCTCTCTCTTGTAGGTGCTAATTAGGATGTGTAACTGAATGAAATGCACCATGCAAGGATCTTTTATTACTAAAAATACCTGAAGCGCCTAGCTACGGAGGGTGATGCTGCATTCTCCAGAACGCTGTACCATGCCGCAATAAAAGGCATGATTACTGCAATTATTTTTTAAGATTTTGGTCAAATAAAGGGATCAGCGGTTTACGGCTGTGACCATTTAGACAGCTAAGTGCAACTTTAACTTACACAACTTAAAACAACTAACCATGAAAAAAAGAATTCTAGTGATGCTATTTGCGGCGGGCACCTTTGCATTTCAAAGTTGCGGTCCCGGTAACACCAACAATGCGGATGACTCGGTCGAGCATGCCATAGAACAAAATGAGAACAGGCTGGATAATCAGCAAGGCAATACGGGAGACAAAGAGGATGATGCTGAATTTGCAGTGAAAGCAGCGGATTCTGGTTTGGCTGAAGTGAATGCCAGCAAGGTGGCTCAAGAAAAAGCTCAGCATCAAAGGGTGAAGGATTTTGCAGCGATGATGATCGAGGATCATACCAAGGCCAATGAAGAATTGAAAGCCTTGGCTTCCAGTAAGAATATCACCTTACCCACCGCTCCCGGAGAGCCACACGTTAAAAATGTAGCCGATTTAAATTCCTATACAGGCGCTGACTTTGATAAAGAATATATGGACTTGATGGTGGACGATCATCAGAAGGCTGTTAACTTGTTTGAAGATGCAGCTGAAGATGTGGAAGACCCTGATTTGAGAGCATTTGCAGCGAAAACGCTTCCTTCTCTGCAAAAACATCTTGAACATGCAAAAACGCTCCGTGACGCACTGAAATAAGCACTTCGTTTTCTAGAAGTATCGAAAGGCGGGAATCCTCCCGCCTTTTTTATGTTTAATCCTCTTAAACCATCCCTGAATTTTTAAGCAGTTGGATGAATTTTTTCACAATATTTCCCTTTCTTTATGCAAAATTTCTAACCACACCGGTCAATCATTTCTTTTTTGAGCAGGCGCCTTTTCGGCACCCAACGGTTTTTGAGAAGAAAGGGATACTGGCCCTTAGTGAAAAGCAAACATAATACATGGAAAGCATCGTTATTGCGATCAATGATATCATTTGGAGTAATGCATTAATTTTTCTGTGCCTAGGCGCAGGAGTTTACTTTTCAATAGCAACTCGTCTTCTTCAGATACGACATCTTAAGGAGATGATCTCTCTACTCTTTAGTGGATCTTCATCAGAGCGGGGCGTTTCCTCTTTTCAGGCATTTACCATGGCTATAGCCGGGCGCGTCGGAACCGGAAATATAGCCGGAGTGGCGACGGCAATTGCAATGGGCGGACCGGGTGCCGTATTTTGGATGTGGCTTATTGCCTTCTTGGGCGCATCATCCGCTTTTGTAGAAGCTACCTTGGGGCAGATTTACAAGCAGGTGGAAAATGGGCAGTATAGAGGAGGCCCTGCTTATTACATTGAAAAGGGCTTGGGCATTAAATGGTATGCGGTGTTATTTGCCTGTGCAACTATGCTCAGTACAGCCTTCTTTCTGCCAGGAGTTCAATCCAACAGCATTGCCAATAGCATCAACAATGCCTTTGATATTCCCGTGGAGTATACTGGCATCTTTATTACCGTTCTGCTGTCATTGATTATATTCGGCGGCGTCAAACGTATAGGTAAGGTAGCGGAGGTAGTTGTGCCGTTTATGGCAGCTGCCTATGTGCTGATGGCCGTTATCATTGTGGCCTTACATATATCGGAAATTCCCGCGATGGTGGGATTAATTTTTCGTTCTGCTTTTGGATTAGAGGCAGCTTTTTCTGGAATTATGGGATCTGCCATTTCTTGGGGAGTAAAGCGGGGTATTTATTCCAACGAAGCAGGCCAAGGTACCGCACCACATGCCGCTGCTGCAGCAGAGGTGAGCCATCCCGCAAAGCAAGGTTTGGTACAGGGCTTTTCTGTATATGTGGATACCTTATTTGTGTGCTCTGCTACTGCCTTTATGATATTGTTTACAGGACAATATAATGTCAGCAATGAAATTGGTGGCTACATAGTAGAAAACCTACCCGGTGTGCCTATTGGTCCGGAATACACGCAATTTGCCATTACTGCGCACTTTCCGGCAATAGGAAGTGGGTTTGTAGCTATTGCGTTGTTGTTCTTTGCCTTCACCACGATAATGGCTTATTATTATATTGCGGAAACAAACTTGAGCTACTTGAATAAAGATGGCGCCCAAAAATGGAAACTTTGGGTATTGAGAGGATTACTTCTGCTTTCCACTTTCTACGGTTCCATTAAAACAGCGGAAATGGCTTGGACTTTGGGAGATATAGGCGTAGGCATGATGGCATGGCTAAATATAATAGCCATTATCCTTTTGCGAAAACCAGCCCTCTTGGCGCTCAAAGATTATCAATTACAGCGTAAAGCAGGGAAAGACCCGCACTTTAGGCCCAAAGAATTGGGTATAAAAAACGCTGAGTTTTGGGACCAAAGATCAGTACAAGCAGGCCATGACAAATAAACCCTACTACCTATGACAAAGCTTCTATTATTCTCACTCAGCCTTATTCTTGCTGTCTCTGCCTGCCAACAAAAGAGTAACACGCAAGCTAATATGAATCTTTTAAGAGTACTATCATATAACATCCACCACGCCAATCCGCCATCCCATCCTGATAAAATTGATTTGGATGCTATAGCAAAGGTAATTCAAGAGAGTCGGGCTGATCTCGTAGGATTGCAGGAAATAGATGTGCATACCCTTCGATCAGGAAAGGCGCTCAACCAAGCTGTCGAGCTGGGGAAGATGACAGATATGCACGTTTACTTTTCCAAGGGGATTGATTATCAAGGGGGAGAGTATGGTACAGTAATACTTTCCAAATTTCCTATTAAGGAAAGCAGAAGGTATGAATTACCCAATCTGGAGGGCGTAAATGCTGAACCACGTACCCTTGCGGTAGTAACGGTAGAGGTAGGGGAGAAGGAATTGAAGTTTGCCAATACCCATCTGGATTATACAAACGCCGAAAATAACTTGCTACAAGCACAAAGGATTGTTGAAATATTTGAATCTGAACCTTTGCCTGTGATTATGGTAGGCGACTTTAATGCCGTGCCTGAAAGCGCTTCCATACAGTTGCTGGATCAGCATTTCTTCCGCTCTTGCACGGACGGCTGTGGCTTTACTGTTCCGCAGGTACAGCCCCGACGGACAATCGATTATATCATGGTCAATAAAGAAGCTGCTTTGCAGGTAATGGAACATCAGGTAATAGATGAGCCTTATGCTTCTGATCATTTGCCAGTACTGGCTGTTTATAAGCTAGGTCAATAGCCTGCTTTGAACCCGTCCCTTGGACAGAGGCGTCGTGTTTGGCTGCTTAAGCAATTTGGGTTAAACGGATTTTATGCTATATTGTATCTTTAAACCATTGCTATGGATTTTGACCTGAGTACCCTTATATATATTATAGCTATCATTTTTTATTTTATCTATTCTAACTTTTTAAATAAGGATAAGCCACGCCAGCCCCAAGAGCCGGTAGAGCCCTCCGAGAAGCCACAGAGAACGGTGTCTTTTGACGAGCTGCTCAAGGAAATTCGCCGGGATCAGGAAGAGCGTGAGCGAGACCTAGAGGGTGCCGCCATACCGGAGGAAGATTATGCAGAGGAAATTTATGAGCGGGAGTCGCCTACGGTACAGCGAAAGTATTTTAGCTATGAAGATCCCGAACAATTTCCAATTCCTGAAAAAGTTTACTCTTCCCCTTATAAAAGTTTTGAGAAAGAACCACTGGTAAAGTTGGATGATCAAATTGACCTCAATGCGGATACTAAGATCCTTGGTGACGTCGAAGATGTTTCTGGATATGTTAAAAGAAGAAACAGATACGCAGAGATATTAAAAAATCCTGAGTCCATCAAAGATGCAGTCGTAGTATCTGAGATTCTCCAGCGCAAGCGTTTTTAAATACCGGAATAAGATTCTCTTGCTGGGAGCAGACTAACGTATGCGGAATCTCTTCACACTGATTTGGGGATACTGCTCCTCCTGAATAAGAACATAATGTGAGTCAATCCATTTCTTCGCGTGGTCAAGTACTTCCTGCTCCAAGGGATAAGCGTGTTGATAATATTTATAGATAAATAGGGTGAAGCTACCCGGAGGATTTGCTTGTAAACTGTCTATCTCCAGCAGCGACAGTACCTGTGCGGGCGTATCCGGCTCTTCTAACAATATCTCTCGGCTAAAATAGACAAAATCGTGTGTTAGAAGAGGAGCTTGTTTGGTAGCCTTACGTGCTTCCGATTTGAATACTTCAAGAAACTGCGGATAATTCTTTAGCCGGTGTTGATAGTAAATGGAAAACATGGCGGGTATAAGTAATGCAACAGCCATCGTAGCAAATTGGAGCCTCTTGTTTTTGAGAAATAGTAAGGCAGCAAATACCCCATAAAAAGCCCCTACCTTCCAATCAATGTAAGCGATCGCGTAGATCCCGCCTAAGAATAACGTGATAGCGAGGATCGCTCTCCAGTTGCGCGAAGATTGCCAATAATAAGATCCTATGGCAATACAAACCGACAGGGGAGCGATTAATATAATGAGATGGCGCGGGTTTAACGGCAGGGGACTATAGAATTGAAATGAAGTGGTAGTCCACCAAAAGCCTATAATAACGGTTAATGAAGTAAGAGCAAATTCATGAAGTATCTTATACCGTCCCATAATTCCATAAAATATTCCTGGAATTGCTAATGTTACCCATAGCCAGTATGTTCGTTCGATCATGCGAATAATGGGTAGGTAACTGATTCGTTTTAAAATTTCAGACTGGCTTTTATCGTAAAATGAGTACAAGGAGCTATAGTGACCATTCTCAATAGTTTTGAACCGGAATGCCCAGTCTCCACACTTCCATTGGTAATATCCCAGGTACATCACGGCAATCAACAGGACGAAAGCGGCAAAGGAATAATAAAAAAGCAACCTCTTTTTTGATCGTATATCCGCCACCAGCAATAACAGGGGGAAAGGTGCCAGCAGCACGATCGTCTCCTTGGTGCAAAATCCAATGAAAAACGCTAAAGCCATAACAAGTGCTGCCAATACTGGTTTTCGTGAACGCCAGATGGCAGCAGCCGGAATGAGTATGGTCCACAATAACAGAAAACCGTCTGGATAAACTTTGCTGAGGAAATGAAGGAGATAAACATGCGTCACAAAAAATAGCACTGCCAATTTTTTATAAGCTTCAGGTGTAATGCTCCATACCACATACAAGGTGAGCAAGTAAAAAATGAGAGTAGCAATGCTGGCTGCTCTGTCACTAAACCCAAAGATGTGGGTGAAAAAACCCGAAAATAAAAAGGCACCCCAACGCGAGGTAAAATGATAGTCGGTCAGCACTGGTTGCTGATTCCAAAGCTTATGACCCAGTTGCAGATAACTGACTTCATCGCTGAATGTGATGCCGTCATATCCGAAAACCCAATAAACAATCAGAAAGCAGCTTCCAGCGACCAAAGAGCGCTTACCCAGGTAGGCTGATAACAGTGTTCCAGTTTGTTTGCCCCTTATCACGGTGCCAAAATAAACAAAACAGGCTGTTGTGTCAGCATCTCATGAGATATTGTACCATCAAACACTGAATTACCTGAAATGCGTTAAATTCTTTTACCTCAAATTTTAGGTATTCGCTGATGATCCCATTATTTTGCCTTTATCAAATAGGATGCTTGTATGGATAATAATATCGTCCTCATAGGGCTTTTTGGGCTGAATCTGTTATTTATGTTGATGCTGTGGATGAAGGTGTCTTCTATGGATAAAAACAACTCTAATGACATGCAGGCCGAAATGCTGAAGGAGGACTTTAATCGCCAAATGGCTGTTAACCGCATGGAGATTGCTCAATTAGTGAATGCACACTTTAAAACAGTGTTTGAGACCTTGCGCGCCACCTCTAAAGATCAGACGGATACGCTAAAAGACTTTGGTTTACTCTTCCGGGAAAATGTGCGGGAATTCAATGAGCTTCAGCGGGAGAAATTTGCCGAGCTTGTACAGCGGCAGGAAAGGATGCTTCGATCTACTGAAGAACGGCTTGATCAGATGCGGGAAACTGTTGATGAAAAGCTGCAAAAGACCTTGGAGTCCAGAATAGGCAAATCCTTTGAGGCGGTGTCTCAGCAACTGTTGGCGGTGCAAAAGGGATTAGGCGAGATGCAGACATTGGCCACTGGAGTAGGGGACCTGAAGCGGGTATTGAGCAATGTAAAAACCAGGGGTGTGATGGGGGAATATCAGCTGGCCGCCATTTTGGATAATATTCTAGCACCTGATCAATACCAAAGTAATGTTGCAGTTCATCCAGCTCATGGTGAAAGGGTAGAATTTGCGGTAAGACTTCCGGGTATGCAAGACGGCCTGCCTGTTTTCCTGCCAATAGATGCCAAATTTCCCCAAGATGCCTATCATCGACTTTTGGATGCTTACGATATAGGTGATAAGATGCTTATCAGCAATTGTAAAACTGAGTTGTTCAGGGCTGTAAGGAAATGTGCTCAGGATATTTGTCAGAAATATATTCATCCGCCATATACCACAGATTTTGCCGTTTTATTTTTACCTATGGAAAGCCTCTATGCGGAAGTCATAAGGGATCCGGAACTGCTACAGCAGCTGCAGCGGGATTTCCGTGTAGTGGTGACAGGTCCGACAACGTTAGCGGCCATGCTAAACAGCTTGCAGATGGGTTTTAAAACCCTTGCCATTCAAAAGCGTAGCAGTGAAGTATGGAAGGTATTGGGAGAGGTGAAAGCTGAATTCAATAAGTTTGGAGTGCTCATCCAAAAAGCACAAAAGAAGCTTACCGATGCACATTCAGATCTGGATTATTTGGTAGGAACAAGAACACGTGTCATTCAAAAAAAGCTTAAAGATGTGGAAGAGATACCTGGCGGATCATCTGAATTGCCGGATAGAGATTATACAACTTAGACGTACTTCTGTCGTTTTTATTTACAAAAAGGAGAAATATGAAAAACAGATGTTATATCGCTTTTTTTTGCCTGGTCCTGTTGGGATTGACAGCTTGTAACCCTGTTCGGGTATTTCTTGAAAAAGAACAATTGCCGAATGAGGTAGCCTTTAAAACTTTTGCAATAGAAAATCAATATCCAGGGAAAAATGTGTATGGTTCAACTGATTTAGATAAGGTCTTTCAAGAGAAATTAATTTCCAGTATGGAAAAGAGAGGTTATGTGCTTGACATCAATGACCCTGACGTCATCCTACGCTACAACACCATATTAAGTCAAAACCAAAAGGAAATAAACACCATGGCTCATAATCCTTGGGGCTGGGGGATGTACAATCCCTATATGTGGCGTTATCCTTACCCCTATGACTACCATCGTAACGGCGGTTTTAAAGTCGAAAAATACAATTTAGGAGAAGTGGTAATAGATTTTATTGATACCAAGAAAGATGAGGCCATCTTACGTATCAGCGCTGTAGGAGAAGTTACCAAGCCCAAACAATTGGAAAAAAATATACAGGCATCCACAGAACGCATAATAGCGGAGTTTGACAAAAAATTGATGCCACTAACACAAGAAAAGCAGAAAGGGCAGGATCTACTATAGAACCTGCCCTTCTGGTTTTTTATCAGTCTATTTTTCCTGCCAAATCAAGAATAAATGCGTACTCCATAGCCAATTCCCGTAGGGCACGGAACCGGCCCGAAGCCCCTCCATGTCCCGCCTCCATATTGGTATATAACAGCAGTTTCTTATCATCTGTCTTCATCTCCCGAAGTCTGGCTACCCACTTGGTAGGTTCCCAATACTGCACCTGACTATCATGCAACCCTGAGGTGACCAACAGGTGCGGATACTCCATGTTGGCAACATTGTCATAAGGAGAATAAGACAGCATATACTCATAATATTCCTTGTCTTTTGGATTTCCCCACTCATCAAACTCACCGGTGGTCAATGGGATGCTTTCATCTAACATGGTAGTAACCACATCTACAAAGGGAACTGCTGCGACAATGCCATTGTAAAGTTTAGGAGCTAGGTTCATTACTGCACCCATTAGCAAGCCTCCGGCACTTCCTCCCATGGCATAAAGATTCTCTGGACTGGTGTACTTTTCCAGGATTAAATGCTTCGAACAGGCTATGAAATCTGTAAAGGTGTTCATCTTTTTAAGCATCTTACCATCCTCATACCACTGTCGGCCCAATTCCTGCCCTCCCCGTATATGGGCTATAGCAAATACAAAACCGCGGTCTAAAAGGCTTAGCCTACTGGGGCTAAAAATAGGATCAGTGCTGTAGCCGTACGATCCATAAGCGTATTGCAGCAAAGGATTAGTCCCATCCTTTCGAAACAGTTCTTTTTTATACACGAGAGAAATGGGAATTCGGGTGCCGTCGTCCGCCGTTGCCCAAAGCCTTTCGGAAAGATACGCAAGTGGATCATAGCCGCCCATGATTTCCTGCTGCTTTAGCAATACTCTTTCTTCCGTATGCATATGGTAATCAAAAGTAGATGCGGGCGTGGTCAGCGAATTATAGCCGAAGCGTAAGATGTCACTGTCGAACTCCGGGTTATGCCCAATCCATGCCGAATAAGCAGGATCATCAAAGGCGATATAATGAGATGACATATCCTTCCACTCTAGGATTTGGATGCGGATCAAGCCGTTAAACCTTTCCTCCAATACCAAGAAATCCTTAAACAGTTCAAATCCCTCCAGCAATACATCCTCTCGATGCGGGATTAGATCAACCCAATTTTCCTTTGCCGTGGCAGTGAGCGGAGTTCTAACCAGTTTAAAATTACGGGCACCGCCTTCATTCGTCAATATGAGAAGATGGTCTTCGTAATGTTCTACAGAATACTCTAGATCCCGGATTCGTTCCTGAATCAGCACGCTATCTCCATTAGGATCATCTGCTAAAAGCATTCGGGTTTCAGTAGACACCGTACTTTGTGAAGTAATGAAGATATACTTTTTGGATTTGGATTTACCGACCTGGCAGGTGAAGGTTTCATCATCTTCTTGAAATACCAGCACATCTTCCTCTTGCTTACTTCCGAGTACGTGTTTATAAATTTGAAAAGATCTTAAGGTGTCGGGATCCTGCCTGGAATAAAACAAAGTCTGATTGTCATTAGCCCAGATAATATTTCCCGTGACTGCGGCTATCCGATCTTCCAAGAACTCTCCTGAAATTAGATCTTTAAATCTGATATCATAGATTCTGCGTCCCACGCTGTCTTGGGAAAAAGCCAATAGCTGTTGGTTAGGGGCAACTTCTATAGAGCCCACATTCATATATTCGTAGTCCTTAGCCAATAAGTTGATGTCGAGTAGAACTTCCTCTTCAGCAGACATGCTTTCTTTTCTCCTGCAGAATAGGGGATATTCGCCTCCTTTTATATATTTTGTATAGTAGTAATAGCCGTTTTTGAGATAAGGTACACTTTCATCCTCCTCCTTAATTCTTCCTTTCATTTCCTGAAAAAGAGATTCCTGAAAAGCCTCAGTATGCTTCAGTTGGTCTCGGAGGTAGTCATTTTCCTGCTTAAGATAGTCTATGACTTCAGGATTTGAACGGTCGTTTAACCAATAATAAGGGTCGATGCGTGTATGGCCGTGTATCGTAAGTTCTTGGTGAATTCGTTTAGTGATTGGCGCTCCTGCTACAATAAATTCTGACATAAATTACCCTTTCTATTTGTACATGGGGTAAACAAGGAGGAAAACAAAATAAGTTCAGCAATAGGAGCTTTTTCTGGAAAAAGGCAGATAAGGAAAAAGGGCAGTAAAACTGCCCTTTTTACAAATAGGATTACCCTGTCACGGATTCAGCAACAAGTTCTTTTATAAATTCCACTTCGCCTGACTCAACATCGTAGTAGCCTCCAGTGATGCCTATTTCGCCGGTATCCACCAATCCTTTTAAGACGGGGCTTTCCTTCAGGATATGGTCGATGGTGACGAATACATTTTGACGCTCTACCTCCTTGATAAATTCGGGATCGGTAGGATCTGTATTGGGCATGTCGGTCCTCACCCTTTCAATTGAAGGATGAACCTTGTGAAGCAATTCAGTGAGCTTCCCCATCTCAACGCCTGCACAGGCGCCCTTGACGGCTCCACACCTGCTGTGGCCAAGCACTACGATCAGCTTTGAACCAGCCAATTTGCAGGCAAATTCCATACTTCCGATAATGTCGTTGTTCAAGACATTGCCTGCAATTCGCACGCTAAAGATATCTCCAAGACCTTGATCAAAGATCAGTTCAGCGGAAGTCCGGCTATCAATACAGCTAAGGACGATGGCAAAGGGGAATTGCCCATCTTTGGTTGCATTGACCTGCTCAAGTAGGTTTCTGTTGATTTTGAGATTGTTTACAAATCTCCGGTTACCTTCTTTCAATATTTCTAAAGCTTTACCTGGGGTGAGGTTAGCTTGTGTTTCTGCAGTCTGAGTTTTCATGCTAAGTAAATATTTTAATACGTAGTCCTGATGGACGATTAATTTCTAAAGATTTGATGATCCTTATCTTGAGAGACCAGATTATGCTCAACGAAGACATTATTGTTATTGTCCAGATCGTTTTCAAGCTTGTAGGCTTCTTTAAATCCAACCAATAGCACCTCAATGTTCTTTTCGGGAGCATTCACTGTTTTAAATTCATGGATGAGGTCAAGGACATCATGGGCAATGTATACGGTGTCCGAGGCGTTGATGATAACTTTGCTATTGCTAGGGAGGTTATTCAGCGTCAACTTGATCGCTGCCTTATTGAGGAATGAAACTTCCTGGGCCAGATCTACCCTGATGATGTCACCATCCTTATACTGCTCTTTTCTGAAGTAGTAGGCTCGTTTGATATTGCCCCTCAGGATGGAGATTACGCTGATGATCATTCCTAGTGCTACTCCCTTCAGGAGGTCAAGGAATACTACAGCTAGTAAGGTTACAATGAAAGGAACAAACTGGTATTTTCCTTTCTCCCAGAAATGTTTGATGGTGGCGGGGTTAGCCAACTTATAACCGATGGTCAATAAAATCGCAGCAAGCGTAGCCATTGGGATCCTGTTGAGCAAGGAAGGAATAGAGGCCACGCAGACCAAAAGGAGTACACCGTGAATGATGGCAGACATCTTGGATTTTGCCCCTGCATTAGCGTTTGCTGATGATCGTACGACTACAGAGGTCATGGGCAACCCACCTAAGGCCCCGCTGATCATATTACCAATCCCTTGGGCACGCAATTCTACGTTCGTGTTGACAAAGCGTTTCAAGGGATCTATTCTTTCAGTAGCCTCAATACATAGTAAAGTTTCAATAGAGGCAACTATGGTGATGGTAACCGCTACCACCCAAACTCCTGGGTCAGCAACTGCCTCAAAGGAAGGGGTGATAAACACTGCTTTCAGTTCATCTATACTGGATGGAACTGGAAGGCTAACCAAATAATCCGCTCCTACGGCAAGCGGGCTGCCGGTTAAGATGAAGAGGCTATTAATAATGACGCCCAAGACCACAGCTACCAAAGCGCCGGGGATGAGTTTCAATTTTTTAAGTGCCGGTATTTTTTGCCAGGCAATGAGTACGGCCAAAGAAGCGATCGTAATGATGACGATGCCAGGTTGTATGTCTTGAAAGGCGGCAAATACAGAAGTAAAGATCCCCAAACCGCTGCTGATTTCAACGTCTGATCCTAAGGCATGGGGAATCTGTTGAATAAAGATGATTACCCCGATGCCAGCAAGCATTCCTTCAATAACATTCGAAGGGAAGTAGTTGGAGATGGTCCCTGCTTTGACTAGGCCTAGCAAAAACTGCATGGCGCCGGCCAAAACGACTGCGACTAGAAAGGCTTCATAGCCAAGATCGGAAATGGCAACAAACACGATGGCTGTCAAGCCGGCCGCAGGACCTGACACGCTGATGTGGGATTGGCTTAAAAAGCCTACCACTATACCGCCTACAACGCCTGTGATAATACCGGCAAATAAGGGTGCTCCGGATGCTAACGCTATTCCCAAGCAAAGGGGGAGAGCCACCAAGAAAACCACCAAGCCTGATGCAAAATCCGAACGCAGATTTGCAAATAGATGATTATTTTTCATTTACTTATTGATGAGATTAAATGATTATGCCTTTGTAAAAGAAGACTCTTACAGGTGCATGAATAAAAAGATCCGCGGCATGGATAGAAATGCCTTGGGTGTATCAAAAAATTAAACCAATTCGGGAGGTGGGGCTACTTCCCCGGGACAGTAAAGATGTGCTAATACAGAATTATAGAATGCTCTCGTACTTTTATAGGTTTCAAATTCACAGCTTGGAAGAACAAAGGCAGAGTGGAATAAATCGTCCACATAAGTGGTAGACTTCTCTTTGGTTTCTTTCGTTTCCTCTTCCACCATATTAAACACCATGCTAACATCTACATCATCATCTATCGCCGTTACTAGTATAGTAGGAGCAAAGATGAACGACATAAATAGCATTATGAAGCCAAAAGCGATCAATCGATATGTGCTGCTCTTAAATATCAACCTGTGTCAATGTGATTCAAATCGAAAGCAAGATAATTAAAACCGTAATTTTTATACGCGCTTTTCTCAATAAAGTTAAGGAAAATCGAAAAAATTACTCTTTTGATTATCAACGTGGTAAGTGATTGAAAAAATTTAAATGCTGATAAGAAGGAGGTTGGCAATAAAAATCCGGCTAACCTTTCGTTATTGCGGATGATTCTAATTATCTTCATTGCCATATTCTAATCGTTAACCTAACCACCGAGCGTATGGGAATTATAAAGGAATTTAAAGAATTTGCCATTAAGGGCAATGTTGTCGACTTGGCAGTAGCCGTAATCATCGGCGGGGCTTTTGGCCGAATTGTATCTTCATTTGTAGATGATATCATCATGCCACCGCTAGGCTTATTATTGGGCGGAGTGGATTTTACGGATCTGCGCTGGGTCATGCGTGATGCTTATGTAGATGAAGCGGGTGAGCAAATTGCTGCGGTATCGCTCAATTACGGATCATTTATCCAAAACGTGGTGGACTTTCTGATTATTGCAGCGGCTATTTTTATGGCTATTAAGGCATTGAATACGCTTAAGAAAAAGGAAGAAGCTGCCCCTGCAGCACCAGCTGCACCACCTAAAGAAGAGGTATTGCTTACCGAGATTAGAGATATCTTAAAAAACCAACAATCAAATAAAGGAATATAAAAAAAGCGGCTTAAGCCGCTTTTTATTTTTTACTGCTCTCAATGAGAGCGGTTAGTTCTTCCACATGAGCTTGATTGTCCCCGCCCATAAATCCCGTGAGCTTGTGACGGATGTTTCCGTCAGCATCTATTATAAACTTCACAGGAATACCAGTCACATTGTAGCTCTCCACAACCGGATTCCGTTTGGATACGGGATCTTTTTTATCCATCAATACAGTAAAATTAAAGCCTCTTCTATCCATAAATTGCTTCACGGCAGCAGCAGGATCCTCTTGCCGTTCCCAGGTGTTGATAAACAAAAATGCTACTTCCGGATCCTCTTTATATTTATCCACCGCCATCTGCATAGCCGGAAAAGACTTAATACAGGGTGCACACCAGGTAGCCCAGAAATCAAGTACTACTACTTTTCCCTTTAGATCTTCCAAAGAGACTTCTTTACCATCCAGATCCTTTAGGCTAAAGCCAGGAGCAGGCCTGGGCTTGATGGTATCGGATTTTTTTGAGACTCCTTCTTTTGTGGCAAGTTGCTTTGCAAATTTGCTGTCTTGAGCAATCACACTGCCCGCCCAAAAGAAACAGATAACTGCAAATAGGCTTAAAACGGTTTTTTTATTCATGGCGCTTAATTTCTTTTTCAATAGGAAATATCGTAACATTAGTCCACCTTTAGTGCAATCAATATTTAATGCACCTTTTTTTGTAATAGACCATCAACCAATTTCATACATAAATAATTCAATAGGTTGTTTATTTGTGCGCAATACAAGAATATCTAGTGCAGTTTAAGCTTTTAGGACTGGAAAGTCAACTTTAAGCGCCAGCATTGTTTCAGATTTGTCGGGTCTAGTTGATCAAATTGAAGGCACCTTTGACCAAAAATTCGGTGGAAGAAGGGAAATCGTCGAAATTACTAATAGCCGTGAGGCCTTGCTTGCTTTGCCCCAGTTGTACTTCCGCCTTGTCAAAAACGTAACCATTTTCAGTTTCTTCTTTTTTGACTAGCACATAATAGGTACCCTCTACCTCTACAATAGCCTCCGACGGAAGTGCCATCGCAGCTTCATCCTCCGAAAAGAGTTCTGCTTCTACATACATTCCGGGAGTAAACCAGTTATTCTGGCTTTCGTCTTTTAGGTGCGCATGCACATTGACCATCCTATTTTGGGCTTCGATCGTTTTGCCGATCATAAATACCTCTGCCTCAAAGATAGATTCTCTGCTATCAAGAAGTCGAAACTGTATGGTTTGACCTTCACGAAGCATGGGAATGTGCTTTTCCAACACATGGAGGTCAAGGTGGATATGATCGGTGTTAATCATTTTTATAGCAATATCTGCAGGAGAGAGAAATGCACCATTGACAATATTGACTTCAGTAATATATCCCGAAAAGGGAGCAATTATAGAAATTTGTGACCTCAAAGCGTCGGGTTTTACCAATTCAGATTGGATATTCAGCAAAGCAAGCTTCTTTTTTAGTCCCTCAGATCTTGCTAATGCTGTTTCATAAGCAGATTTCGCCTTGAGGAAATTTTTTTGGGAAGCGATATTCTCCTCGCTCAAAGTCTGTTGTCGCTTATAGTCCGACGCCAAATACGAAAGCATGCTTTGAGTCTCCAAAAAGTCCTGTTGCATCTGTACATATTCCGGATTTTCCAGGGTAAACAGTACATCGCCTTTCTTTACAGCTTGGCCGGTTATCAGTTTCAAATTGCGGACATAACCTCCATAATAATTACTAATCTCGGCCCTTCCTTCGGGGGGGACATCGATCAATCCATTGATTTTGATGGACGTTCCGAAGGAATATTGCTGCATCTTGCCCAGCTCCATATGGGATGTAGCAAATTGTATTTTTGACAGAATCAGTTGCTCTGTCTGCTCGCCGGTATCACCTTCCAATTCTTCAACCTTTTGCTCATCATCGGCATTGCACGCAAGCAAAGACAAGGTAAAAAGAAAGAGAAAATGCCTCAGCATCAATTTGTTCAATAGATCTATCATTGCTTTACTCGTTGATCATAAGGTGTTTGTAGTCCAAAGCTACATTATTATATACCCGCAGGTCTTCCAGGTATGCTAGCTCGATTGTTGTTGCATTCTCCAGCAACTGTACTAGTTGAAGAAAATCAATCTCGCCGCTTCTGAAAGCTAGGCTTGCATGGGAAATCAGTTCAGCAGCAAGAGCCTGTCCTTCTTCATGATAATAGTTCAGCGCTTTTAACTGCTTATTTATCGTAGCTCTAAGCTGGTTAGCAGCATTAGCGAGATGTTTGCGGTAATTCGCACTTTCCTGCTCTAGTATCTCTGATTGCAGCTTGGAGGCGTTGATCCGGGATGCCTGAGCCCCAAACCAGAGGGGAATAGCCACCCCCGCCTGTACGCCGTGGTAAATTTTAGCGTCGGGAAACACATTGCTTCCTCTAAAGAATTCAATGTTTATTTCCGGAAACAGCTTTTGCTTTTCTAATTGAAATGATTTTTGTCCTAATTGCAAAGCGGCTTCGTAGTAAGCTATGCCCGGATGAGAGGCTGAGTCAAAGGTGTCAAAGGAAATGGGCAAGAAAACTTCATCTCTAATGAGCAAGGGCTCATCCGTTTGCAACCACGCATATAGCTGCTGATAGGCGGCTTTGATGTTTTCTTCTGTTTGCGCAAGTGATAAAGCCAGTTGTTTCTGTTGTGATTCGGAAGTGAGTTTTTCCAAGTAATTGCTCTCGCCCAGCTGATATCTTCTGTTTGCTGCCTGGGCCAACTGTCCATATAAACTATCCAAATAGCGGTATTGCTCCTTGACCGCCTTCCAATACACCACTTCATAGTAAGCTTTGGAAATTTCTTTCGCCAGCATTCTTTCTGTCAAAAGATGTTGCTGCTCCTGGATTTGAACCTTTGCTTCAGCCACTTGTTGTTGAGCACCATACACCGTTGGGAACTGGAAAGATTGTCTGATGCCCCAAACCTTATTGGGATAGCCGTTTTCAGCAATCTCGTTTTGATCATACCGATAAAAGATTTCCGTCTTGTCGATGTCCCATGAGCTTTTCTTTAGCGCGAGGGCCTCATCTATCCGGAGGGCAGATGCTTTCGCAGATGCATTGTTAGACAAGCCTATTTCTATCGCCTGTTCCAGATTGATCGTTTTGTCTTGCCCAAAGCTGACAAGCGGTAAAGCAATGAAAAGCAGGGCCAGAAGTGGTTTTGGAGGAGGAAAAGGTCCTTTGTTATCACGTTCAACTATAGCATACAACACCGGCAATACAACCAAAGTCAGGATGGTCGCGGTCATAAGCCCTCCGACCACCACCGTCGCCAAAGGACGTTGTACTTCGGCTCCGGCTGAGTTGGATATGGCCATGGGAAGGAAGCCCAGGGCCGCTGCCGAAGCGGTGAGAAGCACCGGCCTTAGCCTTTCTTTAGTGCCCCTGATAATCCTTTCTCTCAAGTCTGTCATGCCTTGCGCTTTTAGTTCTTTAAAATGTTCTATCAACACAATACCATTGAGTACCGCTATGCCGAAAAGGGCAATAAAACCAACGCCCGCAGAGATGCTGAAAGGCATGCCTCTGAGGTAGAGTAAAAGAATTCCTCCGACGGCGGCAAAAGGAATGGCACTGTAGATAATGAGTGATTCCTTGACTGAGTGAAAGGCAAAATAAAGGAGCACGAAGATCAGAATCAGCGCAACAGGTACTGCAATAGTCAGCCTAGCCTTGGCGCGATTCAGGTTTTCAAACTGTCCTCCATAATCAATGGTATAGCCGCTGGGCAAATCAATCTGATGATCTACAATGTTTTGTATCTCGTTGACCACCGTTTGCAGATCACTGTTTCTCACATTCACACCTATGACAATTCTTCTTCGGGTATTATCCCTGGAGATTTTTGCAGGACCTTTTGTGTAGGAGATGTTGGCAAACTCGCTTAATGGTAGGAAGCTGCCGTTAGCCGTCTTGATAGAGGCCATTTCAAGGTTTTCTATGTCCTTTCTGAAGTCTTCCTCATATCGGATTACCAGATCAAATTGTTTTTCTCCCTCAAACACGGTTCCGGCAGGTAAGCCGGCAAAGCCCATAGAGATCAACTGATTAAGGTCGCTTACATTTAAGCCGTGTTTGGCGATCTTTTGACGGTCATACCTCACGGTCATTTGAGGTAGTCCATCTACTTTTTCTACTATAATGTCAGAGGCGCCCTGTACATGTCGGATCGCCCTTTCGATTTCCTGGGCTTTTTGGTGGAGAATATTTAAGTCTTCCCCGAAAATCTTTATGGCTAGATCAGCCCTGACTCCGGTAATGAGTTCGTTGAACCGCATTTCTATCGGCTGGGTAAACTCAAAATCGATTCCCGGCAATACAGACAGTGCCTCTTTGAAATGATCGGCAAGTTCATCTTTGGTGGAAGCCGTCGTCCACTCGTTCTTTGGCTTTAAGGTAATAATCACGTCACTCTCTTCCATTGACATGGGGTCAGTAGGTATTTCGGCCGCTCCGATTCGGGTTACTACCTGTTTTACTTCTGGAAAATCGAGTAGAATCTTCTCCATTTGGGTAGTGGTTTGAATTGTGTTGGTTAGCGTGGTACCAGTTTTTAACACAGGTTGAATTACGAAGTCCCCCTCGTCAAGGGTGGGGACAAATTCGCCCCCCATGCGACTCAAGATCAAACCAGCAATACAAAGGACAAGTAATGCTCCTCCCAATACCAGTTTTTTGCTCTTCAAGGCCCAAACGATGCATGGTTCGTAGATGCTGTTCAACCAAGCGATTAAGCGTGTTGAAACATTTTTCTTCTCGGGATCTTCTGGCTTGAGGAACAGTGAAGAGACCACCGGCACATAGGTAAAGCCCAAGATCATCGTACCGATCAGTGCAAAGCTGAAAACCTGCGCCATTGGTATAAACATTTTACCTTCCACGCCCGATAATGATAAAATGGGAATGAAGACAATGATAATGATGATCTGACCAAAGACAGCCGAGCGCATCATCTTAGTGGCGCCGTTATAGGTTATTTCATCCATCGCGTCTCTTCTTTCTCTTTTCGACAGCGGCAGTAACCGGTTTCCCTCGGCAGTTATCTTAAAAGCAATATATTCCACGATAATCACGGCCCCGTCTATGATGATCCCAAAGTCTATAGCGCCCAAGCTCATCAGGTTGGCGTCTACTCCAAACAGGTACATCATCGACAGTGCAAATAGCAAACTAAGCGGGATTACGGAGGCGACAACCAATCCTGATCGGAAGTTTCCTAACAACAGCACCACTACAAACACGACAATCAAGCATCCCAAAATCAGGTTTTCGGCGATGGTGTGTGTTGTTTTATCAATCAATTCACTTCGATCAAGAAATCCGTTGATGATGATACCTTCAGGAAGTGAGGCCTTCATTTCCTCTAGTCTTTCCTTGACGCGATCGATGGTTGCCTTAGAATCAGCATCTTTGAGCATCATTATCTGTCCCAAGACCTTTTCTCCCTCTCCGTTGGCGGTAATGGCACCAAATCGGTTGGCATGTCCAAATCCTACCGTCGCCACATCGCGGATGTACACGGGGTTTCCGTTTCTGGTCTCGATGACAATGTTTTCGATATCTTCCAGGCTTTCCACCAATCCCTCGCCGCGCACGAAATAACTCTCGTGGGTCTTTTCGATATAGCCTCCACCGGCAATATCATTATTAGATTGAAGAGCCTGGTAAATGTCTGCCAAGTCTACATTTACTGCCCGCAGTCGCTCCGGATTGATGGCGACTTCATATTGTTTGAGAAAGCCACCCCAGGTATTGACCTCCACTACGCCTTCAATGCCTGACAACTGCCGTTTGACGATCCAATCTTGTATGGTGCGAAGCTCCATAATCGAATAGCGATCTTCAAAACCGTCTTCTACATCAATGATATACTGATATATTTCTCCCAAGCCGGTAGAAACCGGGCCCATAAAAGGCTTTCCAAAGGCTGCCGGAATTCGCTCCTCTGCGAGTTTGATCTTTTCTGCGATCAACTGGCGAGGTAGGTAAGTGCCCATCTTATCCTCAAATACTACGGTTACTACAGATAATCCAAATTTAGAAATAGAGCGAATTTCGATTACTCCAGGAAGATTCGCCATTTCCAATTCCACCGGATAAGTGAGGTATTTCTCCACGTCTTCTGTGGCTAGATTTTGCGAAGTAGTGATGACTTGCACTTGGTTGCTGGTAATGTCCGGCACAGGACCTAGCGGAATCTGCGTCAACGAAAATATACCAAAACCAATTAGCAGTGCAGTAAAAAGGAAAACAACAAGCTTGTGGTTGATACTATAGTGAATGATTTTTTCTAGCATGAGGGCAACAAGTACTGGAGCCGACAAATCTAGTACTACTAGCCTAAAGCTTTCCTTAGGAGTTTCTTAAGATTATCTTAAAAACACCGAATCGTGCCAAAATTAAAGGGTCTGGTCTAAGCAACGACGTGGGACTTGCTTTCTTAGATAAATATTTAAAGGAGAATAACGCAGTTATATTCCTCTTCATAAAATAGGCAAAAGAAGATGTCAGACATCAAGGTGCTTCAAAAGTACTCCACAGTACTTCGGGAGTGACGCTTCTTATACCATCATTGCTATGTACTAGAAAATCAAGGTCACGGTGGTTCCCAAATTGATTTGACTCTCAACCAACAACCGGGAGTGGATCAGGTTACATGCTTTCTGTACAATGGACAGCCCCAGCCCGTTTCCTTTGATTTCCTTGTGCTTGAGGGCCTCTGAACGAAAGAAAGGCATGAAAATGTTTTGAAGATCTTCCTGCCGGATGCCTACGCCCTGATCCTTGATGCTACAAGCCAGTTGTAGACCTTCCTTTTTTACTTGGATCAAAAGTTGGGATGAATGGAAGGAATACTTGATCGCGTTGCCTATTATATTATCAAGGATGAGGTCCAGGTAGTAGGGGTCGGTTTGCACTTCTTCATCGGAAAAATCCTCTAATGTTACTTTTAACCCCTTCTCTTTAATCGCTGTTCTATGCCGTTGTAGCACTTCGTCAATCGCGGCAATCAATTGGACCGGCTCGGTTTTAGTGAGGGAGGATTTGTCAAGTCTAGCCAATAATAGCAGTTGGCTAACAATGCCCGACATCCTATCAATTTCTTTTATACTGAAGGCTATCTTTTCCTTATATTCCTGCTCCGACCGCGGATTACGGTTTAATACCTCCAGCGTTCCCTTTAGCACGGAGAGGGGGGTTCTCAATTCATGGGAAGCGTCTGAGGTAAATTGTTTTTCTCTCTCCAGCGCGTCCTGAATGCGTTGCAGCAGATCGTTAATGGAAGTTGAGAGGGTATATAACTCATCCTTATTTGCTGGAAGCAACACCCTTTCGTTAAGGTTGTTTCTTGTAATCCTGTTGGTTGTTTCAGTGATGCGCTGAATAGGAATAATGCTTTTTCCCGCTAGAAAGCGACTGATAAAAAAGAGCAGAAACAAAACTACCGGATAAAGGATCAGTAAAATATTTTTAAGGTTGTTGAGCACCATTTGTGCGTCTTCCAAGGGCATGGCAACTAAAATGTATCCGGCAATTTCTCCATCCCGATTAAGCGCAATTTGGGCTTGGCGGATTTCCCTACCACCTAATTGAGTGGTATGGGGATCTACAAAGCTAGGGTGATGCTCAAATTCCAGATACTGTTCCTTTAGATTCGGGGACTTATCCATGATCCTTCCATAGCGGTCATTGATCTGTAGGAACACCGGATGGATTTCGACTTCCTTGTGCTCCCTTTCTTCCCATTCCGCCTTATTGCTGAACCTGATACTATCCCCTTCTATAAAGATTTCATGTGTATGTTTTTCCGCTTGGTAGGAGAGGGCTGTGTCCAAGTTATGATAAACGGTGGTTTTTACGATCAGGTGAACGATGACAAATACCATTGCCACGACAACGGCCGTTGCGACCATGTAGTAGAACGCGATTCTATTTTTTAGGGACAAGTTCATATTTCTTTTGCAATATAACCCACTCCCCTGATGGTCTGAATATAATCTTCTTCTTTCTGGAGCTTTAATTTTTTTCTAAGCGAATTGATGAAGACATCCAGCACTCCGTTGTTGTAATCAAACTGCGCATCCCAAACATCTGCCATTATCCGATACCGTTTACATACCTTTCCTTTGTTTCTCATCAAGTACTCCAATAAGGCAAACTCTTTTTGGGTCAACAGCACTTCCTGTCCTCCGCGGAAAACCTCATAAGTACTGGTGTTCAGGATAATGTTCCCTAATGAAAGTTTTTCTTGTTCACGGATTTTCGGCCTGAGCTGTACCTTGATCCGTTCGACCAATTCCTCAAAATTGAATGGCTTTTTTAGATAGTCATTGGCTCCGGCCTGCAGACCGAAAATGGTGTCGTCCACAGTGTCCTTCGCGGTCAGGAAGATGATGGGGAGATCTGTATACAGTTTTCTGGCTTGCCGACATATTTCGATGCCGCTCATCCCAGGCAGCATCCAGTCCAGCAGTAAGAGGTCGTATTGGCCGGAAAGGGCTTTTTGTAGGCCGTCCGCACCATTGTCGGCTATGTCAACCGCATAATGCTCTTCTTCTAAACCCTGCTTGATGAAATTGGCAATGCCGGGTTCATCTTCCACTACAAGAATGTTCATGCTAGCGCTGTCATTAAAGTAATTCAAAATTTTGGTAAAGGTTTCTGGGCAGTAATTGCCAATCGGTTCCAGCCGTTGATGGTGACAATGGTCATGATGATCTGCGCAAGATATTCTTCATCAAATAATTCCGCTGCACGTTGGTAGGTTTCATCAGTTACATGATGATGGATGAGCGTTACCTCTTCTGTCAAAGCCAAAATAGCTTTTTCTTCTTCGGTAAAAAGATCGGTCTCCCTCCAAGCGTTCAGGAGGTAAATGCGCTGTTCTGTCTCACCAGCCTTACGGGCGTCGCTGGTGTGCATATTGATGCAGAAGGCGCAGCCGTTGATCTGAGAAGCACGGATTTTTATCAGCTCTTTATGTGTTGGGGATAACCTGGAATTCTTGACATAGTTCTCCATAGCTGACATCGCCTTGTATGCTTCTGGCTGGGAAGCAATGATGTCAATTCGTTTCTTCATACTTCAAAAAGATGGATGGATTGTAAAGCTAAAAAATCCGGGAACAGAATAAAAAGCTGAGGGATAGTAAAAGGTGTCAAAACAAAACTTCCCAACCGATGGATCGGTTGAGAAGCCTTTCCGCTAACGGATCTCTTTATTGTCGTCGGCTTTTTCCCGCTGCACACCTTCGGGGCCTGTGCCTTTTTCTCCACCGGTTTTGGTATCAAAGTGGTGGACTTCTTTTTTCAGCACTTCGTCCGAAGCCATTCTGCCTGAAGTTGTTTGTTGATTTTTCTTTACGAATATTCTTCTAAACAAGAAGTAAAGCGCTACAGCTACAGCGAGCACAGCAAGGGCACCAAGAGCAAAATCCATAATTACATGTTTTGGTTGAATAGATGATTTTCAGAGCAATAAAAAGCAATTAAAATGCCTAACTGCCGCAAAAGCGCATCTATACCTCCAATTTAGAAGAGGCTTCCTTGAACGACCTGTGGTTTTTGACCTTGTATTGAACCTTTGAGCATGGCCTGCACCAGCTTTTGCAAGCTTTCCTTCCAGCTTTCCATGCTAATTTTACTCTCCTTGTCGGTGTATCTTATAGGACCGCTTAGCCGTTCCATGCCGATCATCAGGCTCCACATGGTGTAGAAGGCCGATTCAGGACTGAGATCCGGGCGCATGCTTTTGTCTTCGATCCCCTGGGAAATGATCTGCATCCCGAGTTTGGCAGGCTCATGGTGAATGTCTAGAAGCTGTTGAAAGTTAGTGCTTTCAAGAATCAGCGGGTCGATTTGTGTACGCTTGTTTTCATCGTTGTAAAGACTGACCAAGCCCATAAAGTTCAGTATGGCTTCATGATACATCCGGTTGTCCGAAGCAAACTTCAAGAAGTTGTTAATCAGATCAAAGACCAGGTCAATTCCTTTTTTATCTTTGGCCTTCAGGGTGTCTTTGAATACCGTGCTCAACTGCTCGAAAGCTTTTTTGGTGACAGCCATGTAAAGGTCTTCTTTGTTTTTAAAGTAAAAATAAATCAACCCCTTGCTCATCTTGGCTTGCTTGGCCACATCGTCCATTTTGGTGGCATGGTAGCCCCGGGACGAAAACAATTTGATCGCGGATTGCACGATGAGCTTCTCCTTTTGTTGCCTTTCGTAAACACCCATTGGTATAGAATCTATCTGAAACTGTTTTGCTGCTTTTACTGATAAACCTGCTTCAATTTAAGATTTTACCTTAATAATAAAGTAATTCTTCTTTCCTTTTTGCACCAAGAGGTATTGATCCTGCAACAATTGGAGGTCAACAGGAGCGTTGGGGTCTTCTACTTTAACTTTGTTGATGCTCACACCGCCTCCCTGAATGAGTTTGCGTGCCTCACCTTTGGAGGAAAATATCACTCCTTCTGTGTCAGCCAGCAAATCAACGACCTTTTCCAAGTTATTATAGGCTTCCCTTTGCATATGAATTTGTGGAACGCCCTCAAAAACCTGAAGAAATGTTCGTTCATCCAAGGTGGCCAAGTCTTCAGTGGAGGATTTGCCAAACAAGATAGACGATGCCTTCACCGCCATTTCATAATCCTCCTCGCTATGTACCATGATGGTAATTTCTTTTGCGATGGCTTTTTGAAGTACCCTTAGATGGGGTGCTTGTTGGTGTTCCTGCTCCAAGCCCTCTATGGTTGCCTTGTCAAGGGTGGTAAATATACGGATATATTTTGAGGCGTCTTCGTCAGACACATTCAACCAAAACTGATAAAAAGCATACGGGGAGGTTTTGTCAGGGTCAAGCCATACGCTGCCACTCTCCGTCTTGCCAAATTTGGTTCCATCGGCTTTGGTAATTAACGGAACTGTCAAGGCATAAGCAGTACCACCTTCCATCTTCCGGATCAATTCGGTGCCGGTTACGATATTGCCCCATTGGTCCGATCCGCCCAATTGTATGCTGCAGTTATGGTGTTTCCATAAATGATAGAAATCGTACCCTTGGATCAGCTGGTAGGTAAATTCGGTGAATGATAGCCCATTACCATCTTCCAACCTTTTCTTCACACTATCCTTTGCCATCATATAATTCACGGTAATGTGCTTGCCCACATCCCTGATAAAATCCAAAAAGGAAAACTTCGACATCCAGTCATAGTTGTTGACCAACTGTGCCTTGTTTGAGCGCGTTCCCTCAAAATCCAAAAATTTCCCCAACTGTTTTTTGATACAGCTGACGTTGTGCTGCAGCGTATCAAAATCCAGCAAGTTGCGTTCAGCCGATTTAAATGAAGGATCACCGATCATTCCGGTAGCACCGCCCACCAAGGCGATAGGCTGATGTCCTGCCCTTTGAAAATGCAGCAAGGTCATGACGCCTACAAGGTGTCCGATATGCAGAGAATCCCCAGTAGGGTCAAATCCCAGATAAGCGGAAGCCACTCCTTTGTTGAGATGTTCTTCAAGTTCTGGGGTCATATCCTGGAGCATTCCTCTCCACCGTAATTCTTCAATAAAATTATTCATGTTCTCTGGCTGATGATAAATAAGCTGCAAATATAGGTTTTGCAGTCTTAGCGATAAAGTTGCAATGCCATTATTTCAATGCCTTCCGCGCCTGGGTAGCTAATATGGTTATTGAAGCCTCTCCATCACCAACACCAACCGATTGCCCTTCGGATTGATGGCCATTCTGGATATTCCCTTATATCCTGGCAGATTCACCGAGGCAATTTTTTCCCAAGAGACGCTCTTTTTCACATTGCGTATATACAGATCTTTTCCTCTTGCCATCATAACCGTATTTTTATCGATCCATATAAAATCCTCAGAGCCGCCCAAGGTATGCCCCAAGCTCTTGGAGATTTGCTTAGCTAGATCATAAGACACCATTTCCATTGCCTTTTGGCCATCCACTACAATGTTGCCTCCCGCGCTGAGGTAGGTAATTTCAGCGGATTTTGGTCTTTTTTGAATGCTTCTACCTACATTTTCTGCAAGGGTAAGCTTTTCTTCCTTGCTAAAAGGGTAAATGAGCCGGTTAGGATTGCCCAGTATGTACATAGCGGCTATATTTTCATGCCACGCATAATATCCTACAGGCATAATATCATCGTATAGCAATTCAGGCTCGCCCATATTGATAGGGTAGAGCCAAAGCCGCTGCGTACTGTCTTCCTCCACCGTCACCGCTGAAATGTACTGACCACAGTCGGTGAGTGCTGGAGAAAACTCGCTTTTATCCGGGGTCCGGGTCATATTGGTGAATTTGCCTGTGGCAAAATTGTACATGATGATATCATTTGGCTCATTGCCTGGCGTCGAGGAAAAGACCAACTGATCATTATTAATAAAGTGTGGCTGATTGTCATAGCCGGGAGAGTCAGTGATCTTTTTGGCACTGCCAGGGACGACCTGAAAATTGCCAAAGCTCCTTTTTGTATCCAAGCCGATAAGGTCAAAAGATCCTTGAGCCTGAGAAGACGCAGTGATCAGAAATATGGAAAGTACATGAAGTAGTTTTTGTTTCAACATTGCTGAAGAGGTTAGTTTTCGAATCGAAGTTATAAAAATATCTATAAAGATTCTGTTCTTTTCGGTCTACAGTCATGGAGACCCTTCAAGTTACCGCTTGTATAATCAGCTCAAAAATAGCGGGTAATTCTTGGTGGTTATTTGATTTCTTTATGTAGTTTTGGTTTAATTGCAAACGTATCCGATCAGCCCAAATAATCTCTTGCCATTCGTTTACATGAAAAGCGTCCTGCCTTTTTTTCTGTTTTCAGGTATTCTAAGTTTTTTAATTGGTTGTAGCGAAGGACCTAAATCAAGACCT
Organism: Cyclobacteriaceae bacterium; assembly: GCA_035303945.1. GTDB lineage: Bacteria > Bacteroidota > Bacteroidia > Cytophagales > Cyclobacteriaceae > DATGMS01. Next base: position 66,284 of record DATGQZ010000007.1, on the reverse strand, counting down.
ACCCGTCCGATGGATCCGTGGGCATTCCGTTCGGTGCTAGACAAACAACCTAGAATGCTCACCTTAGCCTTAGATTCCAATTTTTACGTGGCATATGATCTTGGCCGGGCCCAGCTATATAAGGCTTGGAAAGGCGGAGTTCTCTTAGAAGGAACCGTTTATACTGATAAGAAGAATGTGCAGCCTACCAGTTGGGGAGAAGCATATTATGTCGACAGCCTTAAACATGCTTCTTGGGAGCTTTCTATCGAGGGCATGAATGAAAAGGCGGAGCTTGGATTCAAGGGTTATAGGTTTGAGGACGGTGGCATTATTTTATGGTATGAAGCTACGCTCGGTGACGGTAAGCAGCTTGTCCTAGAGGAAAGCCCGGAATTTGTGCGAAATGCATCAGGAAATCCTGGGCTGGAAAGGGTTTTCCATGTTAAAGGTCTACCCCCAAACGCGGAACTAAGACTAACAGGGGGAGATACTGCTGTCATACTTAAGGTGAATGGAACAACCGCCTACACGACTTTTTTTGATGAGCTTCGCCCTCAATCGCCACCTTCTTTGGAGGGTGATTATGACCATCTCGGCCGCTATTGGATGGAAAACAGCGATTGTTTTACCTGTCATGAAATGAACAACAACAACGTGGGGCCTTCTTTTCAGCATATTGCCGATCGTTATTCCAACGACAATAGAACCAAAGATCAACTCATACAGAAGGTTAAACTTGGCGGATCGGGCACCTGGGGTGCCAGTGTGATGAACCCTCATCCTCAACTGGCAGATAAAGAGATCCGGACAATGCTTGACTATATTTTTTCACTCAAAAAGAAGGATCAACGAGGAGCAGCGCCGGCTGTCCAAAGCGGTCAGCTGAAGCAGGAGGTAAGTAAACCGAATCCAGGGCACGGCGCTGCCTTGGAAGGCGTTCATCCAAGCTTTGATCTCCAGGATCTCCATACAACCAGTTTTAAACCTAAAGTGGGAGGATTGGCCTTTATGCCGGATGGAAAGTTATTAGTCACTACCTGGGATGCGGTAGGCGGTGTTTATCTACTGGACGGAGTGGAAACGGGAGATACAACAAAAATAACCGTCAAACGAATTGCGTCAGGATTAGCGGAACCTCTTGGGGTAGAAGTGGTGGACGGGGAGATATACGTGTTGCAGAAGCATGAACTTACCCATTTAGTGGATGTTGATGGAGATGATATCGTCGATGAATACCGCTCAGTATGCAATAGCTGGGGAGTAACGGGAGATTTCCATGAGTTTGCTTTTGGATTGGTATATAAAGAGGGCTATTTTTATCTCACCCTATCCATGGCCATGAGACTGATGGAAGGAGAAAAGCAACATCCAGACAGAGGCCGGACCATCAAAGTGGCCATGGACGGGAGCTATGAATGGCTTAACTACGGCCTACGTACCCCGAATGGAATAGGGCTGGGTCCAGATGATGAAGTCTTTATTACCGACAACCAGGGGCAATGGCTACCGGCGAATAAGTTGATTCATGTGAAGCAGGGCGAGTATTTGGGTATGGCCTGGGGGCTGCTCGACCCACAGGCAGCAGTTCCTGAAGAAGCTCCACCGGCTATATGGCTGCCTGACGCAGAAATTGGTAATTCTCCAACCGAACCGATTTTGATTACCCATGGCCCCTACGCCGGACAATTGCTCCATGGGGATGTGACACACGGAGGGATCAAAAGGGATTTTCTGGAGAAAATTGATGGTGAATACCAAGGAGCCGTGTTCAGGTTCAGCCAAGGCTTGGAGGCTGGGGTCAACCGCATGGTGTGGGGCCCAGATGGTGCGTTGTATGTGGGAGGAGTGGGTATGATAGGAGGCTGGAGCTGGAAGAATAGGCGTGCTGGGCTTCAAAGACTGGTGTACAACAATCAAATCACCTTTGAAATGCTGGCCGTGAGGGCAAAGCCGAAGGGTTTCGAAATCGAGTTTACTGAGCCGGTAGGGGAGGAAATAGAGCCCACCGACAGTAATTGGCTAGTCCAACAATGGCGGTACGAAGCAACAGAAAAATATGGTGGACCCAAATTGGATTTAGAAAAGTTGTCAATCAGCGGGTTTGAGCTATCGACGGATCGAAAGAAAATTTATTTAGATATTCCAGGACTTAAAGAAAGACACGTGGTATACTTCCGCTTGCCGGAAACCCTTCAAGCCGCCAGCGGTCGAACCCTTTGGTCTTCCGAGGCATGGTATACCCTCAACAACATACCGGTAAACCACAATGAAACAAGATAAGGATCGATCCGGCATCAGCCGCAGGGAATTTGTTCAGTTAGGAGCAGGAGCTATAATGACTATGGGAATGGTTGGGTTTACTGCATCAAGCCATATAGATCAGAAAATGAGAGATATGAAACAGATTAAGATCAGTAGAGTAGCGTCTAATTTTGAGAGGGAGCCTTTGATACCTTATCGTTTTAAAGGAAGTGCAATTAGCGAAGCCTGGCAGACGGTAGCTTATATCGAAAGCGAGTCTGGAACAGGAAAAATTGGTTTAGGTACTCAGGGTACATTGTGGTCTGATTCAAAGGTATTTTTTGACCATTCTCCTACCGGTAGCAATGCATTAATGTACGCTATGACCGAGAGGGCATTACAGATGATAAAAGGATCTACCTTTACTAACCCGGTAGCTTTGTTGGATGAGCTACTGCCTGAAGTGTATGCCTACGGCAAAAAGATTACCAACAATCCTAACCTCAAAAAGACCTTTGCCCTAAATGCTTTGGTGCCGGTTGACAATGCGCTGTGGTTGCTGTATGCTGAAGAAAATGGTATAACTCAATTTGATGACATGGTTCCTTCGGCCTACAAACCAGGCCTTTCCCACAAACATGACAAGGTTGCTAGCATTCCCTCTTTTAGCGTAGGCGCTAAAGTGGAAGCAATCAAAGCCGCGGCTGAAGAAGGGTATTTTATCATGAAGTTAAAAACTGGAGCAGCAGGAACGCAGAAAGAGATGCTGGAAAAGGACATGGCATTTTTGTCAGCTGTCCACAAGGCAATTGGTCATTTGGAAACACCTTACACCAAAAATGGGAAAATCCCCTATTATTTTGATGCCAATGAACGTTATGATGAAAAAGATACCTTATTGCGTTTTTTGGATCATGCGAAAAAGATTGGCGCTTTTGATCAAATTGCTGTAATTGAAGAACCTTTTGGAGAGCGAAATGAGGTCTATGTAGGAGATTTAGGTGTGCGCGTAGCAGCAGATGAAAGTGCACATACAGTGGAAGATGCTGCAGCACGGATTGAGCAGGGATATACCGCCATTGCGGTAAAAGCCATCGCGAAAACCCTTACCATGACCATGAAAATTACTCAATTGGCCTTTGAAAAAAATGTGCCTTGCTTTTGTGCTGACCTGACTGTCAATCCTATACTTGTGGAGTGGAACAAAAATGTAGCCGCCCGCTTAGCGCCCTTTCCTGACATGACCGTAGGGCTACAGGAAACCAATGGACATCAATACTATAAGCAGTGGGAAAAAATGATGTCATACCACCCCATGCATAAAGGTTCTTGGGTTCATACAAAGAAAGGCGTGTATCCTACTGACGCATCCTTTTATGAACACAGTGGAGGCATTTTTGCGCCTTCGTCCCACTATACCGCCTTGTTCGATGATGAACTCAGCTGATTTTATCATTACGTCGGTTTCTTAAACGCACATAAGACAGGGACAAACAATTCAATTAGGCTTAAGACAGCTTGATTTCATTGGGGAGCGTTATTGATTTTAATATCATGCCTATCCCCTTTTCCGTTCATCACGTTATTACGCATTAAGCTTTAGTGGCCGTTGTTTTATAGGGCTGAATCATTATTTTAGCTTCTGGATTAAACTTAAATCGTATGATCTTTGGGAAAAATAGACGTATTGCCGCTGCTATTCTTTTATTCGTTCTATATAGTTTCCCCGGCCTTTTGTTGGCTCAATCCTCATCAGAAATTTACCATGAGCTGTTGAAGCTGAAAGAGACCAGACGGGTACTTTATATTGCTGCCCATCCAGATGATGAAAACACCCGCCTTATCGCCTATCTGAGTAATAAAGAACATGTGCAGGTCGCCTACCTCTCATTAACTAGAGGTGATGGAGGGCAAAACCTGATAGGAAAGGAACTGGGTTTGGAACTGGGGATGATCAGGACGCAGGAACTCCTTCGGGCAAGAGAAACCGATGGAGGAAGGCAGTTTTTTACCCGTGCAATTGATTTTGGTTTCAGTAAAAATCCAGACGAAACCCTGAACAACTGGGATAAGGAAAAACTGCTTTCCGATGTGGTATGGATCATCCGCAATTTCCAGCCCGATATCATTATCAATCGGTTTAACACTATTCCAGGAACTACACATGGCCATCATACCACCTCCGCGCTTCTATCTATTGAAGCGTTCAGGGCGGCTGCAGACCCGAAAGCTTTTCCTGAACAGCTAAAACATGTGCAGCCTTGGAAAACCCAAAGAGTTTTCTGGAACGGTTATAACTGGGAAACGCCCTATAAGCCAGCAGAGGGTAAGATTTCCTATGCTTTTCCTGTAGGAGCGTACAATCCGCTCTTGGGTACCACCTATTCACAAATTGCCGCTGACAGCAGGACCATGCACAAGTCGCAAGGGTTTGGTGCTACTGCCCAGATAGGGAAAGCTGAGGATCATATTGAGCTTATTGATGGAGAAAAGTTTAAAGAGAATCCTTTCGAAGGTGTGCCTAATCGTTGGGCGACGGTTGAAAACGGAACAAAAATAGAATCCGCCATTGCCGAGCTAATCGGCGATTTTGATTTCCTTCATCCCGAAAATAACATTTCGCAGCTTGTAGAGGTAAGGAAAATGCTTGATAAACTGGATGATAAACCCTGGGTGGTTGAAAAGCGCGAGCAGGTAAATAAAATTATTCTTGATGCTTTGGGTCTTAAGGCTGCGTATCTGTCAGCTAAAGAACTCTCCTTTCCGGGAGAGACAACCAACACTACTTTGATCGTAAACAATCCCTCTGCAGTGTCTTTACAAGTCAAGACTTTTACTTATCTGGGCGAGAATGTCGCCGTGGATAAAACATTAAAAGACAATGAAACCCTTCATTCGGACTTACGGCTCACCCTACCGATAGATTATCCCATTTCTCAACCCTACTGGATTGAAGCGGCTCCCAAAGACAATCTTTTTACCATAGATGATCAATTATCCATTGGAAAGCCATTTAATGCCCCCACAGTAGAGGGCCGGCTTGTGCTGAAAGTAGATGGACTGGAGATCGTCAAAAAGCTTCCTTTAACATATAAGTATAATGATCCGGTAGATGGAGAAATAAATCAGCCATTTACGGTGGTTCCTGAAATTAAACTTGCTGTAGATAAGGACAATGTATTTGTAGTCAATGGCCAACCCGGGACTGTGGAAGTGCGGGTAGCTTTCGAAAACGGAATTGTGGAAGGTGCATTGCTGTTGGAAGGCCTTTCCGCTAATGATTATAAAGAAACAGAAAAGCGGGTGGATGAGACCAAAAATACCATTACCTATAAAGTTGAACTAAAAGGACTTCCGTCTGAGGAAAAGCGGGTAATTGGCGTGAAATACCGTACCACGGATGGAAGAGTCTATGAGCAGGGCTTCAAACGCATCAACTATAAACATATCCCCAATTTGACTTACTTTCCTAAAAGCACCTTTAACCTCATCAACTTGTCCTTGGAGATGACGGCACAAAAAATAGGGTATATACCGGGTGCTGGAGACGATGTGCCGGTGATACTCGCCAACTTGGGGTATGATGTGGCTATGTTGGATAACGGCCTATTAAATGCTGTACGCTTAGGTCAATTTAACACCATTATTGTGGGTATCCGTGCATTTAATACCAATGTCAATCTTGCTAATCATGTAGATGACTTGATGGATTATGTTGCATCGGGGGGAAATCTTATTGTGCAGTATAATACGAGTGGCCCCCTGCTGGCCAAGCAGCTGGGACCCTATCCCTTCCATATCTCTAGAGACCGGGTGGCAGTAGAGGGTTCATCGGTGAAAATGGACGTTTCGCATCCGGTGTTCCGTTCACCCAACCCCATTTCACTAAAAGATTTCGACGACTGGGTACAAGAAAGGGGTTTATATTTCCCTAATCAGTGGGATGAGCAATTTACTGCTCCATTGACCATGCAGGATCCAGGGGAGTCAGAAACAAAAGGAGCTTTGTTGCTGGCAAAATACGGTAAAGGCACTTATACTTACTCAGGCATCTCCTGGTTCAGACAACTGCCCGCTGGCGTTCCGGGTGCCATTAAATTGTTTGTTAATCTAATCGAACAAAACCATGAATAACGGACCAAACTGGAAGCTGGTATATGGTTTATTAATCGTGGCACTCGGGGTTCAAATTCTTGTGTATTACGGACTAACCCAATATTTCTCTTGAGCACGATAGACTGGATCATTTTGTTCGGGACCATCCTCCTTATTGTAGTTTATGGCGTTTATAAAACCCGTGGCGCCCGCGATCTGGAGGGGTATCTGAAAGGAAGGAGTGACAACTGGTGGACCATCGGTTTGTCTATTATGGCGACCCAGGCCTCAGCAATTACATTCCTCAGCACACCTGGGCAGGCCTATGCAGATGGCATGCGCTTTATCCAATTTTATTTCGGATTGCCCATTGCCATGATCATCCTATCCGTTACCTTCATTCCTATATATTATAAGTTAAAGATTTATACAGCTTATGAGTTTTTAGAAGGTCGCTTTGATGTGAAAACCCGCATACTGGCGGCAATTTTATTTTTGGTACAGCGGGGATTGGCCGCAGGTATTACTATTTTGGCTCCATCCATTATCTTATCATCCCTACTGGGATGGAACCTCATATTCACCAACATTTTCATTGGCGTCGCGGTGATCATCTACACCGTGTCCGGAGGTACCAAAGCGGTTTCAATAACCCATCGCCAGCAAATGGCGGTAATGATGGGCGGGATGATCTTGGCCGGCATATTAATCATTGAAATGCTGCCGGTAAAATTTACCGAGGCGCTCCATGTCGCAGGGAAGATGGACAAGCTAAATATTGTCAATTTCAACTTTGACCTTTCTGACCGCTATAATTTTTGGTCAGGGATGACAGCGGCGGTTTTTCTTTTCCTGTCTTATTTCGGTACCGATCAATCACAGGTGCAACGGTATCTCACCGGTAAATCCTTAAAAGAAAGCCGGATGGGCCTTGTGATGAATGGATTTCTCAAGATTCCTATGCAATTCGTTATCCTTTTTATTGGGGTGATGGTATTTGTCTTCTACCAGTTTTATGAACCTCCGATTTTTTTTAATAGCGTTCAAATTGAAAAGTTAGAAAAAAGTGAATTCCGAGCTGAACTGAAGGACTTGCAGGAGGCATATTCGAAAGGGTTTGAAGCAAAAAACAAAAACATTATGTCCTTGTTGGAGGCTGTGGAAGCAGGAGATGAGGCTAAAGTGAATGATCTGAAGAAGGAAATCTCAGGGAATGCGGCACAACAGGAGAAAATCCGTGAAAATGTTAAGAGTCTAATGGTGGAAAATGATCCTTTAGCCGAAACACGGGATACGGATTATGTCTTTATGCGCTTTGTAATGGATTATTTGCCGCAGGGCGTTATCGGACTTTTGTTTGCCACCATTTTTTGTGCAGCCATGTCCTCCACATCATCGGAATTAAATGCACTAGGCTCCACGGCCACCATTGACCTGTACAAACGTGCGATAAAAAAGGAAGGATCCCCTAACCATTATCTCAAATCCAGCAAGTGGCTTACGGCTTTATGGGGAATATTCGCAATTGTGTTTGCAAGTTATGCCATGTTGTTCGAAAACTTGATTCAGGCGGTAAACCTCCTGGGGTCCTTGTTCTATGGAACGATTTTAGGAATCTTTATGGTAGGCTTTTATATGAAGTGGGTTAAAGGGCATGCTGTTTTTTTGGCCGCTCTGGTGGCCGAAGCTATCATCCTCATGATCCACTGGAAAAACGGTACAGCGCTGCTGGGAATTCCGATCAACATCGGATACTTGTGGTACAACGTCATCGGCTGTTTAGCCGTAATGATATTGGCCGCTATGCTACAGCCGATAGTAGCATCGAAGAGCAGGTAATGCCTATTTGAAGGCCTATTTACCACTTCATCAAGGGTTTTTTTATAATTTGCACCGCTTAAAATAATGAAATTTAACTGGAACAGGAATGATGTTTAATTATAGAGCATTACAGGTCATGATTCTGGTAGGAATGCTATTCGGATTGCCAGTGATAAGTTTTGGCCAAACGAATGATACTATCTCTTTGAGGCAACTGGATGAGGTCATCGTCACTGCCCAAAAGCAGGAGGAAAACCTTCAAAAGGTGCCTGTTTCTGTATCCCATCTTCAGGAGGAGGATATACGCCAGTCCAGACTGTGGCAGGCGAGAGATCTGGCAGGCATTTTCCCCAATTTTTACGCCGCACATTCAGGTGATGGTCGTAACGTACTGGGCATTAGAGGTATCACCACCACTTCGTACGAGCCTGCTGTTGCCGTTTATGTGGATGGTGTCATCCAGTTTGGGCTCGACACCTATTCCAATGGCTTATTGGATATAGAACGGGTGGAGGTACTTCGGGGGCCCCAAGGCACCTTATATGGACGAAATGCTATGGGTGGAGTAATCAACATTATTACTAAAAAGCCCACCAATCAAACACAAGGATTTGCTGAACTGGGATTGGGGAACTATGGCTTGTCCCGATATAGCCTAGGAATAAAGACGGCTTTGATTCCCGGCAAATTGTTTCTTGGAGCATCTGGCCTTTATGAAACACACAACGGATTTTATAAGAATGAATTTAACAATTCTACCTATGACAAACGTAAGAGCTTCTTGGGGAATTACTACCTAAGGTACCTGGCTAGCCCTTACTGGTCTTTCACCGTTAATTATAAACACAGTGGTGTAAAAAATAACGGTGCTTTCCCGCTTGCCGGAAGTTTTGAAGAAGCGCTAAATACGCCTTACCGTCTCAACCAAAATACAGTTACGCGGATGGTGGACAACGTCTCCAACGCCTCCTTTGTCGTAGATTACACCGGATTGTTCAACTTTAGCTCCCAAACCTCCTTTCAAAGTAATTATCGGATATACGAAGATCCGATCGATGGAGACTTCTCGCCTATGGACATTGTCTCCATCGTAAATAATTATGGAAAAGATTGGAACAAGGTGAGTGTCTGGACGCAGGAATTTCGGATTTCTTCCGTAGACGACAACAACAAAATCTCGTGGTTGGCGGGGTTGTTTGGATTTTCAAAAGAAGATCCGGTAAAACAGGGGACCTATTTTGGAGCTAATGGGGATTTGTATGGAAGCCAACCTTTAGCCACTTTGTTGACCATCAACCAGGGGAAAAGTCAGGGGATAGCTTTGTTTGGTCAAGGAAAGTATAAATTAACCGATCGGCTAAACCTAACATTGGGACTGCGGTATGATTGGGAGGATAGGGAACTGACCGGAAGGGGTGAGTTCTTGATGGAAGGCATGGACCCTATGATTATTCAGCCGGATACCACTGGAAAATCAAGCTACAAGGCACTCTCTCCCAAAGTACTACTTTCTTATGACCTGTCAGACGAACAGTTATTGTTTCTGTCATACAACCGCGGTTTTAGAGCGGGTGGCCTGTCTCAAGTAACTGGAAATCCTTCAGAGCCCGCACTGCGTGCCTATAATCCTGAATTTAGCAACAATTTCGAATTGGGACTTAAAAATGAACTTGCTGATGATCGCATCCGATGGAATATCAGCGCCTTTTATAGTACAGTAAAAGATGTTCAGGTACCTCAACTTATTTTGCCAGAAGCCTATGTGGTCACTACTAATGAAGGTGCTTTAGATAGCAAGGGGTTGGAATCCGAATTAACAGCCTTAATCGGCAAGGCCCTTCTACTAAGCTGGAATGCAGGATTAACGGATGCTCAATTTACCCAATTGGTGACCGTGGCTGAGGAGGACAATATAAACCTCAAGGGTAACAAGCAATTGTTTACCCCGGCCTTTACCTCCAATTGGAGTGTTCAGTATAGTTGGCCGATTAACACTGTTCGTGATTTGAATGTATCGGTCAGAGGGGAATGGCTGTGGTTCGGCACAACCTACTTCGATCTTGAAAATCAGCTTAAGCAGGAACCATATCATCTACTAAATGCAAGAGTTGCATTGGATAAAGGGCCTGTTAGCCTCTCGTTGTGGGCTCGAAATATCTCCGATACCCGTTACGTGGATTATGCTTATAATTTTGGGGCAGCTCATCTGGGGGATCCATCTACTTATGGTGTATCTGTTCGACTAGATTTTTAGGGAGTTGATAAAAAAGCTGTAACTTTGAAAAGGATGTGCATTAGCTCATGCAGGTCCTTTTTTCGGCTGAATATCCTAGTTCAGACTCAACCTATTGTTACTGTTGAGTGAAAATTGTCTTTTGAGCGGAATGAATATTGTTGTTTTTGTTTTTTTTAATAAAAGATATTCTTTAAGTTAGATTTTGTATTCAATATACATGCAAGATATTCATATTCTTCCCTCACATTTTTATCTGGAAGGGGATGTGGTCCAGATAGCCAAAAAGTTGTTGGGGAAGATCATCGTGACAGCTATAGATCAACAGCTCACCCTGTCGAGGATTGTAGAAACGGAGGCATATGATGGTCGGGTGGATAAAGCCTGCCACGCCTATCCTAACCGCAAAACCCGCAGGACAGCAGTGATGTTTAAAGAGGGAGGCAGGAGCTATGTCTATTTATGTTATGGGATTCACTATTTGTTCAATGTGGTGACACACAAAGAAAATGAACCCAATGCAGTGCTGCTTAGGGCAGTAGAACCTATAGCAGGCATAGATGTAATGAAACAAAGAAGAAAAATAAACAATTTGGTAAATCTTACCAATGGGCCGGGCAAACTGGCCCATGCTTTGGGCATTAACCGAAGCTTGAATGATGTGGTGCTTTATGATCCTCTTTCTCCCATTTGGATTGGGGAAGATGTGAAAGCGCAGGAACCATCAGAGATTATTCAAACCAAGCGGATTGGCGTAGACTATGCCGAGGAAGATGCTTTGCTGCCTTGGAGATTTTACATCAAGAACAGCCTTTACGTGAGTAAAAAATGAGGCACTGGCCTTGATTTTGAGCAGAAATACAATATGGAATGGGGGACGTCGTGGGATGGTACTCTTGCGGTTGTGAACCTTTTCCGGTAGTAATTAAACCTACTAATATGAAAGCTTTTACTATACTTTGTCCCACAGATTTTTCGGAATGTTCTCTCAATGCCATCGAATACGCAGCCAAACTTGGAGAAAAATACCGAGCGCGGCTGATCCTTTTTCATGTACCTGATCGAGATGACTATCTAAAGCTGTTCAGCAAGCAACAGGAAGAGGAAAATTTTATGTTGTTTTCAAAAACCAAGCTGGACAATCTGGTGAGTGAGGTGGGAAAAGAGAGCTTACCGCAAGGGCTACAATCCTGTGAAGCCATCGTACGGGAAGGCAACGTGGTGGATACCATCCTTGCCTATGCAGAAGAGGCGGAGGTAGATCTGATTGTCATGGGAACAGAAGGGGTAAATGACTTCAAGACCAATTACATTGGCACCCGTTCCAGTAAGGTGATAGCCCGAAGTGAACATGATGTCTTTATCATTCCCCGAAAGGTGTTTTTTAAGGTTCCCCGCAAACTCGTCTATGCCACGGATTATGTAGAAGCAGACAAGTTGGCGCTTCAAAAGGTGGTAGACCTGGCATCCTTTTATGATGCAGAGATAGATGTTGTTCATGTCGGTACAAGACTCAGGGCTATTGACAAAGCGCTGCACCAGACTATGATTACCGAGTTGAAGCCTTTTGTTCGGTATGAGAAGGTCAATTATCTGCTCAAGTCATACAGGGACGAACCGGGTCTTGGGTTGGAAAATTATCTAATAACCGCCAAGGGGGATGTTCTCATCACATTAAGCAAGAAAAAATCTTGGTTTGATCAGATTTTCACTAAAAATCTCTCGAAAAAGATGTCTTACTTTATCAATAAGCCGCTGTTGGTGATCAAGAAGGTTTAATAAAGCTACCTATTTTATTTGGTCCCTTTGAACTTGTCTGTGACGAATCGGAAAAAGTCTTTCCGTACGTTTTGGTCCGTGAGGACACCTCCCAATGTGGACAAATAGGACGATAGTGTAACTTTTTTAGGCGTTCCGGATTCACTTTCAAGAGCAGTGGACGCCGGGATATCGGCATTTGTTGCTTCGGCCGACAAGTTAGCGCCTGGCTTATATCCTACCAATTCATCGGCTTTTTGAAAGCTTGCTTTAGCCCTGTCCTGATAGCCAAGTTTTTCTTCTACTAGGCCTTTGTTGTTGATAGAAATAGCATCTTCCGGATCCATTTCTATAGCTCTTTCATAATCAGCAATAGCACCGTGCAGATCTCCAATTCGGTCTTTTAAAAAGGCACGGCTTGCGTAGCGATAAGGATTGTCAGGATCCATATCCAGTGCACGGTCAAGCTCTTCTAATGCTTTCTGATTTCTCTTCAACAAATGCAGCACCACCGCTCGGTCGCTGATAAAGTCCGCGTTATCAGGCTGCAGTTGAAGCAGTCGGTCAAAGTCTTTTAAGGCTAAATCAAATGAACCCATGCGGGAAAGTATCCTGCCGCGGTACAAAAGGTAATTGGGGTTAGAGGCGTTGTCTGAAACCAGTCGGTCAAAAATAGTTAACGACTCCTTAAATTTTCCATCTTTAAAGAATGCTTTTCCTTGCTGATATTGATCCATGCTCATAAGCGGTTTCAATTTTTGTGATAGCTATATACAGAGTAAAACAAGCAGAAGCAAATGTAGTTTCAAATTCGCCTTGTTTTTCTAAAAAAACGACCGAAATTGCCCTACAGGTTCAGAAGAAGGCTTTGCGGTGATGGACTTGCCAGCAGTTGGCGTAAAGATCCTATGCTGTCAACCCTTAGGCAACCTCTTTCTATATTTTGCGTTTTTCACACTAGTTTATCTCCATGCGAATGAAACTGATAGGAAAAATAGGTATAGCCCTCACCGTACTGTGCTTGGCTACCGCCTGTCAAGGGCAACAGAGGGCAAAAAATGTGCAGAAGCCTGCCTTAGACTATAGCAAACTGGACACTGCGACATTTGCAGGCGGCTGCTTTTGGTGTGTAGAGGCTGCCTTTGAGCAAATAAACGGGGTAGAGGAGGCCGTATCGGGTTATGCTGGGGGGAAGGAAGAAAACCCTTCCTATAGTGAGGTCAGCAATGGGAGGACAGGCCACGCGGAAACTGTTGAAATTTATTATGATCCAGAAAAAATTAACTATCCAACATTGCTTCGGATTTTCTTCACCGCGCATGATCCCACTCAACTTAACCGGCAGGGGCCAGACATCGGCAGGCAGTATCGATCAGTGATTTTCTACCACAACGAGGAGCAGAAACAAATGGCAGAAGAAGCTATTGAGGAAGTGAATGTCTCAGGGGAATACTCAGGCGACGTAGTTACAGAGCTCCTTCCTTACAGGAAGTTTTGGCCAGCCGAAGACTATCATCAAGACTATGAAAAACACAACCCTAATGATCCTTACATCAAAGCGGTGTCCAGGCCCAAAATTGATAAAGTAGCGGATAAATTTTCCCATTTGCTGAAGCGAGATTAAATATTCTTATCTTTGTTTTTTAGTACAACAATGATCCGATGCCTAGTAAACCAGAGGAAGTTATAAAGGACCTTAAGTCCGGAAAATACGCGCCGATTTATTTTTTGCAGGGGGAGGAACCTTTTTTTATTGATCAAATTACAGACTTCATAGAAAAGAATGCTTTGAAGGAGCATGAAAAAGGCTTCAACCAGATCATCATGTATGGCAAAGACGTCAATATAAGTGCCATACTCAGCAATGCCCGACGCTTTCCGATGATGGCAGACCGACAGGTTGTAATAGTAAAAGAAGCCCAAAATATAGCCGACCTCAACAAAGAGGAAGGCTATAACCTGCTGATCGCCTATCTTCAAAATCCGCTTCCCAGCACCATTCTTGTTTTTTCCCATAAATACAAAACATTGGATGGGAGAAAACCTTTGGCAAAAGAATTGGAGAAGCGCGCAGTATTGGTGAAATCGGAAAAAATACCGGAATATAAACTTTCTCCCTGGATAGAAGAATATGTCGAGGGTAAGGGCTTTTCAATAGACCTGAAGGCTGCCCAACTGCTGGCGGAATCTATAGGAAATAGTTTGGAAGTGCTTACCAACGAAATTGACAAAATGCTGATCAATTTTGAAGAGCCGGTTGCCATAGACGTAAACCACATTCAGCAGTACATCGGAATCAGTAAGGATTATAATAACTTCGAATTGACTAAAGCGCTAAGTTTTCGGGATGTGTTGAAGGCCAATAAGATTATTGACCATTTTAGCCAGAATCCAAAATCCAATCCGTTGATTCCGCTGTTGTCTCTACTTTACCTGCATTTTTCCAGACTTTTGCTCGTACATGCTAATAAAAATTTGGGTGAACGGGAATTGGCCGGCGTCATTAAGGTAAATCCTTATTTCGTCAAGGAATACCTCATCGCAGCAAAGAACTATGGAATGGGCAAGGTTATTGATAACATCGGATATTTGAAAGAAGCAGACCTTCGTTCTAAGGGTATTGAGGGAAACGGTATGGAGGAATCCCAAATACTAAAAGAATTGATATTTAAATTATTGCATTAATCACCTTGTTGACCAGAATGAAGCAACCTTTGTTTTTACTGTTGATGGCTTGTGCATTGAGCCAAGCCAATGCTCAGTCTTCCGTATATCAAACCAGCTCTGATAAAGCCTTTAATGAAGCACTGGAGTTGTTCCATAAGGATCAATTTTCAGCTTCTAAATATAGCTTTGAGTACCTAAAAGATAAACCTTTGGAGGATGCCCAAAGGGTAGAGGTGGATTTTTACCATGCAGTTTCTGCCTTATACCTGGAGAATCCAGATGGTCCGGGCTTGTTGAATGACTTTTTGTTGACCTATAATAATGAACCCAAAGCCAACGACGCAGCACATATATTAGGAGATCATTATTTTGAAAAGCGCGACTACCGCAGCGCAATAGAAAGCTATCGAAAAGTCAATACAGACAAGACAAGCCTTGCACAGCAAGCTGACGTTTTATTTAAGACAGGCTATTCCTTTTTTCAGCTTCAGGATTATAAAAATGCTTCTCCTTATTTCGAGCAGCTAAAACGCAGCCGTTCTGCCTACCTCGCAGATGCTTATTATTACGCGGCCTATATTGCTATGGAAGCCGGGGATTTTAATAAAGCTGTGCAGGACTTTAA
Organism: Cyclobacteriaceae bacterium; assembly: GCA_035303945.1. Lineage (GTDB taxonomy): Bacteria > Bacteroidota > Bacteroidia > Cytophagales > Cyclobacteriaceae > DATGMS01. Next base: position 50,862 of record DATGQZ010000007.1, on the reverse strand, counting down.
AGAGGCGGAGAAATCATCCGCCTATTCCAGCAAAGTGCCTTACATGCTGGCCGCAATTTATTACAGACAAGGTGACTTTAGGGCTTTGGCTGATTATGCTGAACCGATCTTGAGCACCAATCGTCCTTTAGAGAGGAAAGAGGAAATCTACCTATTGCTGGCAGAAGCTTCTTTTGAGAATAAGAATTATGTAAATGCCGCCTCTTATTATGATGCCTTTATCAATAGCAGGAAAGGTGCCCTGGCGCGGGACCAAAAGTACAAAGCAGGTGTTGCACAATATGAAGTAGGACAATATGAAAAGGCCAGCAACTACTTCAAAGAAGTGGCCTTGGAAAATGACAAACTTGGCCAGGTCTCCAGTTATTATCTGGGTCACGCTTATGTCAAACTCAATAATCCTCAGTTTGCTTCTAATAGTTTTAGCGCAGCCTATAAAAGTGATCACGATGCCAATATCAAGGAAGAGGCGTTGTTTAATTACGCAAAAGTTAATTTGGAGAGAGGCAATTTCCAAGATGCGGTTAACGCCTTGGATACGTATTTAAGTTCCTTTCCCCGAGGCAGCCATACGAGGGAGGTTGAAAACCTTCTCAGTGAAGCCCTTATCAATACCAATAACTATCTTCGGGCTATTGAGCATATTGAAAAATTAAACAACAAATCGGATAGGATTAAAGCCGCCTACCAAAAGGTAGCTTTTTATCAGGGGATCACTTATTACAGAGACGGGAAATACAGTCCAGCTATAGCTTATTTTGATAAGTCCCAAACCTACACGGTCGATAGAAACATACTGATTCAGTCCCACTTTTGGAAGGGAGAAGCACATGCTGCAAACAACAATCTAATAGAAGCTGCCAAATCATATGAGGCGGTACTGCGACTCCGTCCCAATGCCAATGATCCTTACCTGATTAAGACGCATTATGGATTGGCATCCACCTATTATAACAGTGACCAATATGCCAAAGCTGAAGTTCAATACAAGGCGTACACGGATCAACTGAGAGGGGCTTCTGACAAAGAAAACTATGATGAAGCGCTGGTTCGCCTAGGAGATACTTATTATGTGCAAAAGAAATTTGCCAATGCGCTGGCTACCTTTCAGCGGGCTATCCAAGAAAGAAACAAATTTGCTGACTACGCACATTTTCGGGCGGGCGTGGTGTTAAATTTTGAAAATAGAAATGCGGAAGCGATTCGTCAGCTGGACCAGTTGATCAACAACTATCCCAACAGCATTTACCAGGCTGATGCGATTTTCCAAAAGGCGCAGATCAACATGGAAGAAAACCGTTACGCGAAGGCTCGTGATGGCTTTACGCGATTGATCAATACAAAAGCCAACAGCCCATTTGTACCCTTTGCCTTAGAGGGTCGGGCTATTGCCAACTACTCCTTGAAAAATTACGAAGCCACCATTAACGACTATAAAAGGATTCTCGACGCCTATCCAAATTCAGGCAATGCGGACGCTGCTTTGGTCGGGCTACAGGAGGCACTGGCTTTGCAAGGCAGATCCGGTGAATTCTCCACTTATTTGGCGGACTACAAAAATTCCAATCCCGATAATTCCAGTCTTCAAAATATTGAGTTTGAAGCAGCCAAAAACCTGTTTTTCAACCAATCTTTTAGAGAAGCAATTGCTGCTTTTGAAAATTACAAGAAGAGTTATCCCTCATCTGCACAAGTGCAAGAGGCTAATTATTTTATTGGAGACGCCTACTACCGTCTAGGGGATAAAAACAGCGCGTTGCGGTATTTTTATGAGCTGGAAAAAATAAATGGTTCTCCATACCAAAGCAATGCTATTCAGAAAATTGCTCAAATTGAGTTTGAAAATAAAAACTACGCTAAAGCTGTACCTTACTTTATTCGGTCAGCTGCATCTGCTAGGGACAAAATTGAAGAATACGAAGCCAATAGCGGTTTGATGAACGCTTATTATCAGCTCTCTAAATTCGATTCAGCTTCCTATTATGCAGATAAAGTGATTGCCTTAGGAAATATCACTGCCGATTCGGAAGCTTCTGCACTGTTGCTTAAAGCCAAAGCTTTAATTGGTCAAAACAATAAGGAAGAATCAGAAGATGCTTTGATGACCTTAATCAATGAACATAAAACAGTACAGGGCGCGGAAGGCCTTTACCTATTGGCATTGCATTTTCACGACCAAAAGAAATTCGTGCAGTCAAATGAAATGATCTTTGACTTCTCAGGTGCTTTTGCGGTGTATGATTATTGGTATGGGAAGAGCTTCGTGCTTTTGGCCAAAAATTACATCGCCTTGGGAGAAACGTTTCAAGCTAAAGCGACCTTGGAATCTGTCGTAGAAGGTTCTACCAATGAGGAAGTGAAGAGAGAAGCAAATGAGCTCCTGCAGACATTGAATTAATAAGATTTTACGATTATCATTATGTATAAAAAGCTGGTTTTTATTGCTTTGATGTTTTTTGTTCCCATGGCTATTATTTGGGCACAGGATACACAGTCAAGAGAGCGGGGAGAAGTAAAGGATGCTGAGTTTATCATCCGGAAAGACCGCGTGTTGACATTGCCTAAGCAACCGAGGGTTTTTGAACGCACGCCTACTTTGCCCAGCACCCAAAGCAAGGGTAGCTACACTTATGAAGTGAAAAACTTTTTTCTCAATCTTAAGCCTACTGTTACTGATACGCAACCCTTTCAGAAAACGTTTCCAAGAGACAGAGGTATGTTGTATCATAGCTATGTGAAAGCCGGGTATGGTAATTACCAATCGCCATTAGGAGAACTATACATTAACAATGTTGAAAGTGATTTTCTTAACTATGGTGTTTTTTTAAAACACCAGGGTTTCTATGAAGGTCCGGTGGACGGCAAAAATTCCGCTGAGGATCACACCAACATTAGGCTTGACGCCAGTTATTTTCAGGATGACATCGAGTTTTTTGGGAAGCTAGGCTACGATAGAGATAAACATCATTTCTATGGTTACACGCCTGGAATGGAAGTGGCAAGGGATACCCTCGGCCAGATTTTTAATACGATCTATGGTAACGTAGGCCTGCGCAGGATTGACAGAAATGCTTTGCTTTATTATGAGGCATCTTTAGGACTGAGGTTGTTTAATGACAATTATTTTGCCCGTGAGCATGAGGTAGGTCTTCATGCCAGGCTAGGAATAACAGCCAATGACGAAAGATGGCGCGGAGGCTTGGACCTGCAAGGATTCATTACATCCCCCTCCGACACCACTTATTCCGGTATTAATAGGAATTACGCAAAAATTAATCCCTACATCCAGTTTGCCAATGATCAGTTTAAGATCAGGGTAGGAGCTAACCTTATAGTAGAAAATGATAGCAGTAGTACCTTCCATATTTTCCCAAATGTGGCCGCCTCCTACTATCTGACAGAGTCATTTGGCCTTTATGCTGAATTTGAAGGTGATGTAGTGCGTAAGACTTATTACGACTTTGCTATGGAAAATCCATTCCTTGGGCCAAGTGCAACACTGCGAAATACGATCCAAAATTACAAAATTGATGTAGGCGTAAAAGGTGCTATTAACGATGAGCTAAGCTATAAAACAGGGATTCGTTATGGGGAGTATGAGAATATGCATTTCTATGGCAACCATATGGCAGACAGTGCACGGTTCCAGCTGATTTACGATCGTGGAACAAAGATTTTAAATTACCACATCAGTGTAGGGTGGAAATACGAAGATTGGTACAAGCTGCAGGCATCCGGGGATTACTACCACTATGAATTGACGGACATCAGCAGTCCTTGGCATAGGCCAGAGTGGGAATTGTCCGTGCAAAACTATATCATGCCGAATGAAAAGTGGTTCATTACAGCCAATCTTAATGTATTGGGAGGCATACAGGCTTTGAACTTACAGGCAGCTGAATCGACTACTTTAAATCCTATTATTGACTTTGGAGCCAAAGTAGATTATGCCGTCACACCAAGGTTTTCTGTTTTTGTGGAAGGGAACAACCTACTAAATCAGAAAAATGAACGTTATTGGAATTATCGGGCGCGTGGCATCCAAGGCATTGGTGGGTTAACTTTCAAATTCTAATGGTGACGAATAGAAAGTTTTATCTTAGTTTCGCAGGTTGAACTAAAATTGTATTCTGAAATGGCTGAAGAAGGTTTTGACAATAAGCAAGAAACATCAGATCCAGACGAGGATTATGGGCTTCCCAAAATTGAAATAAAACCTATTCAGCAGTCGGAATCTAAGCGAGGGAATCAAAAGATTGTCAATCCAGCTGTTGTTCCTACACCTGAATCTTCAAAAGTCGAAATGTCGTCTAGGAAGAATACGGAACCAACAAAAGAGAAACGCGACATAAAAACTGTTGAGGAAAAGGAAAGCGGAGGATATGCTTGGTGGGTGGTTTTATTAGCTTTAGGCGGAATATTGGTTGCCGGTTGGTTTTATTACAACCAATCCTCCAATAGTAAGGACGACGTAGACAAGTCCAAGCCCATTGTAGAGGAAAAGCAGCCAGAGCCTGTGGTGGCGCCTGTCCGAGAGCAACCAACTGAAATGGAAGTGGAGGAAGTAGAGATTTTTTCCTTGACAGAAATAAAGTCTAGGGCGGAAAAGCCACGATACTTTCTGGTGGTAGCAAGTTTTATTGACGAGGATTTGGCGAAGGATCACGCCGAAAAGTTACATGCACAAAAGATGAACACCTTTTTGGTGTATCCTTATAGTGACATTGCCTATTACCGTTTGGCCATAGGGCAGTTTGAAAGTTTTTCACTAGCTGCCGAAGAAATTAACAAGGTAAAAGATAATTTTGATGAGAATTTATGGGTTTTGAAATATTAATATGACGTTACTACAGACTTTATCAACAGGCAATGATACCATTGCCGATACCTTGGCAACATTGGAGACGGGATCATCTGATATTGCACTTTTGGATCTGCTGATTAGAGGTGGGTACATGATGATTCCCCTTTATGCCTTGTTTATTTTGGCTATCTATATTTTTATAGAGAGATTAATCACCTTAAAAAAGGCTTCAAAAACGCCACAAACGATGATTGACCAGGTGAAGATGTTGGTTCAGGGAGGAAATATCCAACAAGCCCGGATGATTTGTCAGGGAGAGGATACGCCAGTAGCTCAAATGATCGCTAAAGGTCTCGAGAGAATAGGTAGTCCGCTTAAGAACATAGAAGTGGCAATAGAAAACGTGGGCAAAATAGAAATATATAAGTTGGAAAAGAATTTGGCCATGCTCGCAACCATTTCCGGAGCTGCTCCTATGATTGGATTTTTGGGAACAGTGACCGGGATGATCCAGGCATTTATTGCCATTGCGCAGGAGGAAGGCAATGTGTCGCCTAAACTGCTTTCTTCAGGTATTTACGAAGCTATGATTACTACGGCCGCGGGATTAGTAGTTGGGATAATAGCTTATTTGGGATACAACTACCTGGTCACCCAGGTATCCAAGTTGGTACATAGTATGGAATACACTACCATAGAATTCATAGATCTTTTACAGGAAAAGAAATAATGGCATTACAAACCAAAAATAAAATAGAGTCGGTCTTCAGCATGTCATCGATGACAGATGTGATATTTCTGTTGTTGATCTTTTTCATGTTGACTTCTTCTTTTGTTACGCCGTCAGGACTTCCTGTTAATCTTCCATCCAGCGAGACTTCGGATATTATCATGCAGGAAGTGACCGTGACCATCACCAAAGACCTGCGTTATTCTGTTAATGAAAAAGTAATCAGCCGAGAGGAAATTAAAAACGTTTTGACAACGTTGTTAAAGGATAAACAGGGTCAGGTGGTGTTGCATATTGACAAGGATGTGCCGGTAGAGTATCTGGTAGAAGTAGGAGGGATAGCAGCCTCTTTAAAAGCAAATGTTTCCGTTGCCACTAAACCCTATTAATTGAATTTTCATTTATGCAAGCCTGGGAGGTAAATAGAGAAGAGGTAGAAAATAGAAGAAAAGCTATTATCGTCACGGCAATTATCAACGTGCTTATGCTCGTTGCGATATACTTTATGGTGGTATGGCGTGAACCTGTTCCTCCCATTGAAAAGTATGGGATGGAGTTAAATCTTGGCTTTACTTCCGAGGGTAGCGAAAGCAACCAAACTACTACGGCACCTTCAGTAAGCGAAAATGTCAATACCGAAGCCCCCGCACCAGGCGATCCTGCTCCCCAAGTGACTGAGGCGGTAGTACCCATCACCCAACCGGAAGCAAAAGCGGCCCAGCCCAAACCTGTAGAGTCTAAAAGTACAGTAGAAGCAAAATCAAATGCTCCTAGTCCTGTAAAGGGTGCCGAAAAATCCTCTGAAGCTGTTAAAGAGACCTCTGTTCCCAAAGAAGCTGCCAAACCTGTGACAAAGCCTGCAGAAAGTGAGGCGACTGAGACCGTTAAAAAGGCTGAGGAGAAGCCTAAGGTGGATCAGCGTGCTATATTTGGAGCTGGAGGAAGTACAGGCACTAGTCCTCAGGCTTCTTCTGGAAGTAATCAAGGCTCCTCTACCCAACGGGGAGACGAAGGTAATCCCCAAGGAACGGTCGACGGACGCGCATTAATGCAGTCCGGGAAGGGCAACGCAGGGGAAGGATCCGGCTACAACTTGGATCTGGCAGGATGGGATTTTTCTTCAAGACCCAGCATCAATGATAATGTCTCTACCCGCAATGGCCGAATTATATTTAAAATTACCGTAGACAATAATGGCCGTCTGGTTCAGGCCATTCCTCTGGAGTACAATGTGAGCAATGAGGTACTATCGTATTATCGAGGAGTGGTAAACAAGTTGACATTTAAGAGACAGAGCGGCAATCCTACTGCTGAATATTCTACTGGTAAGATTACTTTTATTATAAAGGTAGAATAGTTAAGCCATGACTTATCAGGAGACATTGGACTATTTGTTCAATGCTTTACCGATGTTTCAACGCATAGGTAAAAGCGCTTACAAAGCCGATTTATATAACACCTCGGCGCTCTGTGAACGATTGGGCCATCCCCAGAAGAACTTTCAAAGTATCCATGTAGCCGGCACCAACGGAAAGGGAAGCACCTCCCATGCACTTGCTTCCATTTTGCAGGAAGCGGGCTATAAGGTTGGACTCTATACCTCTCCCCACCTTAAATCCTTTACCGAAAGGATAAAAATCAATGGGGCCGAAATCAATGAACAATCTGTAATTGAATTTGTACAGACGCATAAAACTTTTTTGGAAGGGCTTAAGCCCAGTTTTTTTGAAATGACAGTCGCGATGGCCTTTGATTACTTTGCCAGAGAGCAGGTTGATTATGCTGTCATTGAAGTAGGATTAGGGGGAAGATTGGACTCGACTAATGTTATAACGCCACTGCTGAGCGTGGTCACCAATATTGGCTTTGACCACATGCAGTTTTTAGGTGACACCTTGCAGGCTATTGCAGGAGAAAAAGCTGGTATTATCAAACCTGGGGTCCCTGTAGTCATCAGTGAGTCACATGAGGATACAAAACCAGTCTTTGAAAAAGCGGCAAATGCCAATGTTTCTCCAATCTATTTTGCTGATCAGTGTATTCGTGTAAGGGAGGTTGAGAATGACCCTTCAAATGCCTATTCAACCTATGAAGTGGAAGACCAAATCGGCAAGAAGGAATATCGGTTGGATTTATTGGGCAAATACCAGCAAAAGAATCTTGCAGGGATTCTTATGGCAGTAGCGGTTTTAAAGCCGATTATTCCTGGTTTGCTGGATGATATGGTAAAACGTGGTCTTAGCCGCATCACCGCTAATACCGGATTAAAAGGGAGATGGCAAAAACTGGCTGAACAGCCTTGGGTATATTGTGACACGGGCCATAATGCAGAAGGCATAAAGCTAGTTGTGGAGCAAATCCAATCCATTCCTCATCGACAACTTTGGATGATTCTTGGCATGTCCAACGACAAAGACATTGATCCGGTATTGACACTATTACCAAAGGATGCCAACTATATATTTTGCCAGGCCAGATTGCCGAGAGCCATGCCAGCCGATATTCTTCGGCATAAAGCTGAAGCATATGGACTGAAAGGCAGTGTAGTAGTAGATGTGAACAAAGCGTTGGGCCAAGTGCTGGAGCAGGCTGAAAAAGATGATTTTGTTTTTGTGGGCGGGAGTACTTTTGTAGTAGCCGAGTTAGATAATTTATAATATGGGTCGGAAAAAATTAGAAAGATTTAGACAGAATGAAATCAACAGAAATGTCGTTCAACAGGGGAAGGACATTTTTACGCGCATAAAGGGTGCTTGGCAGCAGGAGCAATTTCAAAATGAGCATCCCCTTACTGTAGAACTGGCATGTGGTAGAGGAGAGTTTACTGTAGGCCTGGCCAGACAGTATCCAGAAAGGAATTTTATTGGTGTAGATATTAAAGGATCCCGCATCTGGAAAGGCAGTACAATAGCCATTGCTGAAGGATTAGAAAATGTTGCATTTTTGCGAAGCCAGATCGAGGCGCTTGAGAATTTTTTTGCCCATGGTGAAATAGATGAACTTTGGATTACTTTCCCTGACCCAAGACCGAAAGAAGGTGACGAAAAAAAGCGCCTTACCTCACCAAGGTTTTTGGATATGTATAAGCCCTTGATCAGGAAAGGTGGCGTCGTTCATCTCAAAACGGATAATACCGGATTGTTTCTCTATACCAAAGAACTTTTGCAAGACCGTGATGATGTGCAGCTATTGGTGTCGACGGATGATTTTTATAGCTCTCCCTACCGCGATGAGCATTTTGGCATCCAAACTCGCTATGAAAAAATGTTTAGTGAGCAAGGGGAAAAAATCAAATACCTCCGTTTTCAATTTGTTTGATGCATTGAAAAAGAAGCAATGTATTGGCAGGTTGCTGTGATCAGCCGGAAAATGTAGCTGTTTTCTCACTGAATAGAAATGGCTGGTGTCGCAACCCATTGCAGTGCAGTATGTTATTATCGTGTTGATAAACAAGTGCACAAATTGTTTAAAACCTTTCACCTAAACCCTTTACATTTGTTGGTATGGCAGAACCTAATTTCGTGAACAAGGACCGGATGGCCAACAGGAGAAGACTACAACTGGAGGCTACGATGGGGATAGGAAAGTTGCCTCCGCAGGCGATTGAATTGGAAGAAGCAGTGCTGGGCGCCTTGATGCTGGAGAAGGATGCTTTGACTGCCGTGGTGGACATACTGAAGCCAGAGAGCTTCTATAAAGACGCCCACAAGGAAATTTATCAGGCAATACTGGATTTGTTTAATGCCAGTGAACCTATCGACCTACTTACCGTTACCAATCAGCTGAGGAAAAACGGTAAGCTTGAAGTGGTTGGAGGCGCCTACTATATCACTGAACTTACTTCCAGGGTTTCGTCAGCGGCCAATATTGAGTACCATGCTCGAATCATTACCGAACAGGCGATGAAGCGGGAAATGATCCAAATAGCTTCTGAAATTCAGCGTGATGCTTATGATGAGACCACCGATGTCTTTGAGCTGCTGGATAAGATGGAGCAATCCCTCTTTGAAATTTCAGAGAACAATATTCGGAAAAATTATTCCGATATGCGCTCTATTATGAGAGAGGCCATCACTGAATTAGAAAGCAAGAAAGGACAAAAAGATGGTTTGACCGGAGTGCCAAGTGGATTTACCGCTTTGGATCGAGTTACCTCTGGATGGCAAAAGTCAGATCTTGTGATTATTGCCGCAAGACCGGCGATGGGTAAGACAGCCTTTGTGCTCTCCGTACTTCGAAATGCTGCAGTGGACCATAACCGGCCGGTAGCCATTTTTTCACTTGAAATGTCCTCAGTACAGTTGGTCAACCGACTCATCTCGTCTGAGGCGGAATTGGATTCTGAAAAGATAAAAAAGGGAAATCTGGCGGATTATGAATGGGAGCAGTTGATCCACAAAACAAGCAAACTCTCTTCCGCTCCGCTTTTCGTGGATGATACGCCTGCCCTATCTATTCTGGAATTGAGGGCTAAGTGTAGAAGGCTGAAGGCACAAAACGACATACAGCTAATTGTGATCGATTACCTGCAATTGATGTCTGGAGACACAAAGGGAGGAAACGGAGGAAACAGAGAGCAGGAAATCTCCAGTATTTCAAGAGCCCTTAAGAAAATAGCCAAGGAACTCAATGTTCCCGTGATCGCTCTATCACAGTTATCTAGGGCAGTTGAAACCAGGGGAGGCGATAAACGTCCTCAGCTATCGGATTTGAGGGAATCTGGTGCCATCGAGCAGGATGCGGATATTGTCATGTTTTTGTACCGACCTGAATATTATGGTATTACTGAGACTGAGGAAGGTCAGAGTACGGCTGGATTGGGAGAAGTCATTATTGCAAAGCACAGGAACGGATCTTTGGAAAACGTGAAACTGAGGTTTATCGGCAAGTACACCAAATTTGCTGATCTTGAAATGAATATTCCTTACCAACCGCAAGAAGCATTGTATGGCAGCAAATTCCCCAGCAGTGCCTCAGGACAGGGTTTTGATGAAGGAACTACTATCAGGATGCGTAGCAAGGCCAGTGGGTCTGACGCGGAAGATGAACCCTTCCCCGGCGGCTTTGGCAGCAATGATCCGGCTCCATTCTAAGATCATTCATACTCAAACTGGAAGTTGAGATAAGCGTTTTGCAGTTCCCTAAGCGCATGGCTATCGTGCTTAGCGGTAGCTAGTTTTATCCCCTCCTCATAGATTTTTTTCGCTTTTGCTATTTCATTTTGCTGAGCAAAAAAATCAGCAGCATGATAATAAGTGGGTAGATAATCTCTGTGTTTCTCCAGGAGTATATCAAAATAGTAGGCAACTTTCTGCGGATCATGCTTTTGGTATTCTAATGCCAAGGCATAGAGGTTAAACGGGTTTTCCGGTTCCTCTTCTAAAAATTCCAAGAGTTGCTGGATGCGGGTCAAATTGCTCATGATTCTTTTTTAATTAAAAGTGGATTCACTAAATTCACGAAATTTACAAAAATATATCTACCCCATTTATATATGAAAATTCTTGTTTGTATAAGCCATGTTCCGGATACGACGTCAAAGATTAACTTTACTGACAACAATAGCCGGCTGGACAAATCAGGAGTACAGTTTATCATTGGTCCATATGACGATTATGCCTTGGCTAGGGCTGTGGAGATAAAGGAGCAGACCGGTGCACACCTCACTGTTTTAAATGTGGGTGAAAATGATACGGAGCCAACGCTCAGAAAGGCCTTGGCAATTGGTGCGGATGAGGCAGTGAGAATCAAAGCTTTTCCAAAAGACGCTTTTTTTGTAGCACGGCAGATAGCCAATCATGCCAAAGAAGTAGGTTACGATCTTATTCTGATGGGAAGGGAGTCTATTGATTTCAACGGTGGAATGGTACACGGTATGGTGGGAGAACTTTTAGGAATGCCTTCTATATCGCCCTGTATCAAATTAGAATTGGTAGGAGATACGGGTAAGCTGGAAAGGGAGATTGAAGGTGGAAAAGAATTTTTGGAAGTTAAGCTTCCCTTTGTTGCAGGTTGTCAGGAGCCCATTGCGGAATGGAAAATTCCTAACATGAGAGGCATCATGTCTGCCCGTACCAAACCCTTCAACGTTGTTGAACCCGTTGGGGAAGAAGGAGCTACGGAAGTGGTGGAATTTCAGCTTCCTCCTGCTAAAGGAGCAGTCAAACTCATTGATAAAGAGAACGTACAAGAATTGGTAAAGCTCCTACAAACTGAAGCCAAAGTGCTTTAATTTTTCATTTTAACACGAATTGACATGTCTATATTAGTATATCTTGAACAAGTAGAGGGATCTATTAAAAAATCTTCTTTGGAGGCGGTGTCTTACGCCAAATCCTTTGCCGAAAAAACGGGAGAGGGGATAAGCGCATTGGCTTTGGGAGCAATAGAGGCTGCCGAATTGGCCAAGGTGGGAAAGGCTGGAGCTGAAAAGGTGTTACATATTACCGATGAGAGATTTGCTGAAGGAAATATCCAGGCTCACAGCCGGGCACTCGTTGCCGCATTTCAAAAAGAGGGTGCAAAAACATTGGTATTGGCGAAATCCTCTCTAGGTGATGCAGTAGCAGCCCGGGTGTCAGTTATATTACATGCAGGTCTTGTTTCAAATGTGGTGGAGCTACCCGATACCACTTCCGGTTTTAAAGTGAGGCGGAGCATTTATACGGGTAAAGCCTTCGCCCAAACCAGTATCAATACTGACTACAAGATTCTTTCCATCAAGAAGAACGCGGTTGATCTTAGGACAGACGGTTCAGATGCTAGTGTAGAGACCTTTGACTTTGCATACCCAGAAGATACAGGCGTGAAAGTCACGGCAGTTGAAAAAGCAAAGGGCGATATATTGTTGCCAGAGGCAGACATAGTTGTATCTGGTGGAAGGGGTTTAAAAGGTCCTGAAAATTGGGTTATTTTAGAAGATCTAGCAGCTGAGCTTGGGGCTGCCTTAGGATGCTCCAAGCCAGTGTCGGATTTGGGCTGGCGTCCGCATCATGAACACGTAGGCCAGACCGGTATAAAAGTGTCTCCTTCTTTGTATATCGCTGTTGGAATTTCAGGAGCTATTCAACATCTTGCAGGCGTAAACGGATCCCGGGTTATTGTTGTTATTAATAATGATCCAGCTGCACCTTTCTTTAAAGCAGCAGACTATGGGATCGTCGGGGACGCTTTTGAGGTTTTGCCTAAGTTAACCGAAGCTGTGAGAGCACTAAAAAAATAACTTGTGGAGAACACTGTTGAACTTGAAATTTTAGGATTATCGTCGAACCATTCGCAATCTGGTTCATTTACCCTTATATTGGGGGAGATTGAAGGTAAAAGAAGGCTGCCCATCGTCATTGGGATGTTTGAAGCACAAGCCATTGCTATAGAGATCGAAAAGATCATCCCAAACAGACCCATGACGCATGATCTGTTTAAAGCCTTCGCAGCAAATTTCGGCTTTACCATTGATCATATCTTGGTGTCAGATATGAGGGAAGGAGTTTTTTATGCCAAAATTATTTGCCATAGCGCTTCCAAACGGGTAGAGATAGATGCCCGTCCTTCTGATGCCATTGCTATTGCCGTACGCTTCGACGCCCCTATTTATTGCTCCGCTGCGGTAATGTCGGAAGCAGCCATTGAGTTTACAGAGGAGGATGAGAAAAGGGAACAAACGACATCAAAGGGGGGAAGCAGTACTTCGGGCACCAAGAAGAAGTCGGATACGTCTCTAAAGGATTTCAGCTTAGATAAGCTTAATAAAATGCTCGAACAAGCGATTAATGCGGAAGATTACGAGAAGGCTGCCAGATTGAGAGACGAGATCAATCGAAGGAACTAAAGAAAATCACAAAATAAAGGCACCACAAAAAATAAGCCTGTATATTTGCGGCTTAATTGATGGAAAGCTGATAGGCAGCATAATATAATAGATGGATTACTTCAGGGGTTTATTGGGAATTGTGGCACTGATAGGGGTGGCCTTCATTTTTTCTTCCAATAAAAGAGCTATAGATTGGCGGCTTGTAGGAGTAGGTGTACTCATTCAAGCCGTTTTTGGTTTTTTAATTACTAAAATTGATTTCGTTGCGGACCTCTTCTTAGCGTTGAGCCGGGGTTTTGTTAAATTTCTAAGTTTTTCTCAGGATGGAGCGATTTTCCTTTTTGGGGATCTTGCTACCGATTCCTTTGGGTTTATATTCGCTTTTCAGGTACTCCCCACCATTATTTTCTTTTCCACGGTTTCCGCAGCCCTTTATTATTTAGGGGTTCTTCAAAAGATTGTTTTCGCCATTGCCTGGGTGATGGCGCGGACCATGCGGTTGTCGGGCGCAGAGAGCCTCTCGGCAGCCGGTAATATATTCCTGGGACAAACTGAGGCACCTCTTCTCGTAAAACCCTTTATACCTAACATGACCCGTTCAGAACTCATGTGTCTGATGACAGGCGGAATGGCCACAATAGCGGGCGGTGTGTTGGCGGGTTATGTGGCATTTCTTGGCGGGGACAGTCTAGAGGAGCAAAGCAGATTTGCCGCTTACTTATTAGGCGCCAGCATCATGAATGCGCCTGCTGCCATTGTCATGTCCAAGATTATTATTCCGCAAATAGATGTTGATAAGCTGGATGATAAATTGGAAGTAAGCGAAGAAAACATGGGAGTAAATTTGATTGATGCCATGTCCCGTGGCGCCTCCGATGGTCTTCGTTTGGCCCTTAACGTAGGCGGGATGCTATTGGCATTCATAGCTGTAATTGCGGCCGTCAATTATTTCCTGACAGGTTTAGTGGGAGAATATACGGGGTTAAACACCTATGTCATCCAATCGACAAACGGAGCATTTAAAGGACTCTCCTTGGAATACATTTTAGGGCAGATATTCCGGGTGTTCGCTTGGTTGATCGGTGTGGAGTGGAAGGACAGCCTGCAGGTCGGCTCTCTTTTGGGTCAGAAAACCGTGATCAATGAATTTGTAGCCTACCTTGGCTTATCCGATTTAAAAGAAGTTGGGGCGCTTTCTCCCAAATCTGTTGTAATCGCAACGTATGCCCTTTGTGGCTTCTCCAATTTTAGTTCTATTGCCATACAGGTGGGGGGAATTGGAAGTATTGCTCCTGGTCAGCAGTCGGAGTTATCCCGGCTGGGCATGAAGGCATTGTTGGCTGCGTCCTTGGCATGTATGATGACTGCTGCAATAGCGGGAGCCCTGTATTCAGCCGTATAAAAAAAGTTAAAGCCATCATTTGATGGCTTTTTTGTTACTCGTTCACGACTATCTTTTCTATTTTATCGCCTGCTTTGATCTGGTCTACCACTTCAACTCCTTCCACCACTTTACCAAAGCAAGTGTGATTTCTATCGAGGTGCTTCGTGTTTTCCCTGTTGTGACAGATGAAAAATTGCGAACCCCCGGTGTTTCTTCCCGCATGTGCCATAGAAAGAACTCCTCTGTCATGGTATTGGTTGTCGCCTGTGAGTTCACAATCTATTTTGTAGCCTGGACCTCCGGTGCCATTACCTTGAGGGCAGCCCCCCTGAATAACAAAGTTGGGAATCACTCTATGGAAGGTCAATCCGTCATAAAAGCCCTCTTTGGAAAGTTTGATAAAGTTGGCCACTGTGTTGGGGGCATCATTTTCATAAAACTCCACTTTCATGACACCTTTTTCAGTATGTATTTCAGCTGTTTTCATAAATGTTTTTTGCAAAAATAGAGATTATCGCCTGTATTGGGAAGCCTTTGGGGTGAATTGTGTCTAGTCAATTCTTGGCGCTCCATACAACATCTCCTTCGTGGCAAAATCTTCATACTTTTTGAAATTCTCGACAAATTTTCTCGCCACTTTCTGTGCAGTACGATCATAATCCTGCTTATCTTCCCAGGTCAGCTTTGGATTGAGCAGCTCACTGGGTACTTCCGGACAGGCGGTCGGTATTTGGAAACCGAAAACTTCATGTTCTACATACTTTACATTATCCAAATTTCCCTCTAGGGCAGCGGTAATCATGGCTCTTGTGTATTTCAGCTTGATCCTTGACCCCACACGGTATGCGCCACCCGTCCAGCCAGTGTTGATCAGCCATACTTGCACAGCTTGTTGTTCAATCTTTTTGCCAAACAATTTGGCGTATTCAGTAGGATGTAGGGGAAGAAAGGCCTCGCCAAAGCAGGCGGAGAAGGTAGCTTCCGGCTCATTCACTCCGACTTCTGTGCCAGCCACTTTGGCGGTATAGCCCGAGATAAAATGGTACATTGCCTGGTTCGTATTCAGTTTGGATATGGGAGGCAACACGCCAAAGGCATCTGCTGTGAGAAAAAAGATGTTTTGAGGTACCTCCCCCATAGATGGAGAGGCAATATTAGAGATATAATGAATAGGATAGGCAGTACGGGTGTTGGGGGTGATGTTCATATCGGCAAAATCAACTTTGCGGCTGCTGTCGAAAAATCTGGTGTTCTCTAAAATAGCTCCGAATCGAATGGCCTCCCAAATATCCGGCTCATGTTCTCGCTTGAGTTCCCCCACTTTTGCATAGCACCCACCTTCAAAATTAAAGACATTGTTGTCAGTCCACCCATGTTCGTCATCACCGATTAGTTTTCGTTTTGGATCAGTAGACAGGGTCGTTTTCCCAGTTCCGGACAACCCAAAGAATATAGCAGTGTCTCCTTCCTCACCCATGTTTGCAGAACAGTGCATGGGAAGCACACTATGCTCCAAAGGTAGAAGGTAATTCAGTACGGAGAAGATACTTTTCTTCATTTCTCCAGCATAGGCAGTTCCCCCTATCAGGACAATTCGTTGCGTCAAGTTAAGTAATACGAAATTTCCCTGCCTCGTTCCGTTTGCCTGTGGGTCAGCCGTAAACTCGGGTATACAAATGATAGTACAATCTGGCTCAAAGTTTTCCACGCTCTCGCCGTCAGGCCTTAAAAACATATTATGACAAAAGAGGTTGTGCCAGGCCAGCGTATTATAAATCCGAAGATTTAACCGATACCCTGGGTCAGCGCCAGCGTAGGCGTCGCGGAGGTAAACCTGCTTATCAGCCAGAAAGGCCGTCATTTGCCCATGCAAAACATCAAATGCTTCTGGGTCAAAAGGGAGGTTTGTATCGCCCCACCATATTGTATTTTCTGTCTTCTTGTCTTTGACAATGTACCGATCTTTGGGCGCTCTCCCGGTAAAGTTTCCTGTGTACGCCACTAAAGCACCGGTATCGGTCAATACAGCTTCATCATTTTTAATAGCATGTTCAACCAATTCTGCAGGTTCGAGATTCACAAAAAGCTCCTTTACTTTCTCTATTCCCGCAGCGTCCAGCATGCGTCTCATGTCATCAGGATCTGGAATTATTGCCATAGCATAAGGTTTATTTTAGATAAAGATAAAGAATAAAGGGAAGGGCAAAAACCTCCTACACTGCAAAGGAGAGGAATTATCCAACAGACTGAGGCTTTGGAGCAAATTGGGGGCGGAGCTATTGCTTTTTTTAATAAATTGCGGCAGTTAAATTTAAAACACTTAAACTAAACGAATGTCGGAGAATAGCGAGAATGAGAAATACGTGGGGAAGCAAAATGCTCCTAGCGAATTATTTGAAGGTCCACAGATCTTCGGTCACCCAAAGGGTTTAATGACCCTGTTTTTTACAGAAATGTGGGAGCGTTTCAGTTACTACGGGATGCGCGCCCTTTTAATTTTATTTATGACCTCTGCCGTCATTGATGGTGGTTTAGGCTTTGATGATAAAACTTCAGGTGCAATTTATGGACTATATTCCATGGGTGTTTACCTTTTGGCCTTGCCAGGCGGATGGGTAGCAGATAGGATCCTTGGCTTAAAAAAGTCGGTGTGGTATGGAGGTATTATTATTACCCTTGGACATTTTACCATGGCTTTTCCGGGTTTGGTCTCGCTTTTCTCTTCCGATGCGGGAGATAAGGCAGCGTTAACCGCCCTTGATACCAATTCCTTCTTTTTAGGACTGGTGTTGATCGTGTTGGGCACAGGGTTGTTGAAGCCAAACATTAGTTCGATTGTCGGCAAGCTTTATCCTGATGGAAGCAGTAAGAGAGATGCGGGCTTTTCAATCTTCTATATGGGGATCAACCTCGGCGCACTGTTTGCCCCAATTGCGTGCAGTACCTTAGCAATCTACGATTGGCACTTAGGATTTGGACTTGCCGGGTTTGGTATGCTGTTGGGTTTGGTGCAGTACAAACTAACTGATAAACATCTTGCTGGAGTGGGCGATGAAATAGTAGCCGTCACGCCAGAAGAAAAAAAGAAAAAGTCAAAGCTTATCCAAATGGCGCTAATAGGTGTGGCTGTTATAATAGTGTTGATTGCGCTTATATTTCTTGGAGTTATTACCATTGATGCCATCGGATTAGCTGCCGTTTCCAATAATGTAATTGCTATCGTTGCACTGCTGTATTTTACTTACTTGATTTTCTTTGGGGGACTCAATACGGATGAAAAAAAGAAAGTGGGCGTGATTGCTATCTTGTTCCTTTTCTCGGCCATGTTTTGGTCAGGCTTTGAACAGGCAGGTTCTTCATTAAATTTGTTTGCGGACCGCTTTACCGATAGAACAGTGTTGGGGTGGGAAATTCCTACCGGCTATTTCCAGTCGATTAACTCGCTGTTCATCATCATTTTCGCGCCCATTTTTGGCGCTTTATGGGTTTGGCTGGGCAAAAGGCACTTGGAACCAAGCTCGCCCTTGAAGTTTGCCTTTGGCTTGATCCTTCTGGGCATTGGGTTTTTTATCATGTATTTTGCGACCAAAATTGCAGCTTCGGGAGAATTGGCTGCCCCCACATGGTTAATTCTTACCTATCTTTTCCATACTTTCGGTGAGTTGAGTCTCAGTCCTGTAGGTTTGAGCCTGACGACCAAGCTTGCTCCTAAGAAATATACAGGACAAATGATGGGGATGTGGTTTCTATCGGTTGCTTTAGGAAATCTGATAGCCGGGCGGATTGCTGGTGGAGCAAGTGGTGGTACGGAAGAAGCTTTACAACAAATGCCTGATCAATATATGATGATTGTAATGACAGTAGTTGGTGCGGGTGTGCTGTTATTGATATTGAGTAAACCTATCAGAAAATTGATGGGCAATGTGCATTAGGGTTGTAAGACATAAAAAAAGCAGGTTAAAAAACCTGCTTTTTTTATGTCTTACTTGTCCTCTTTGCTTTTGAAAAGGGTACCTCTGATGTCGAGAGATGTCAGACCAACCACAAGACCAATTAGGATACATACAATTGTCAAAAACACCTGAGCACCGGAGGCGAGAGGAGCATTAAATATTTCCAGCAACATAATTATTTGGTTTATTAGTATTCCGCAAGATACCACTAACGATAAAGAGGACAAAGCCTCAGGTTAAATAAAACAAGATTACCGAGCAATGGCTGGTAATCTTGTATAAATGTTATTTACTCAAAGTCTTCATATGAATCGTCGTCTTCTTCGAAGTCGTCGTCGAAATCATCTTCGAGATCCTCTTCGTCGAAATCAGAGAAAGCGTCATCTATCAAGCCATGCTCTTCCTCAGGGTCAAAAATTTCTTCATTGAAATCATCCTCGAATTCTTCTTCATCCTCGAATTCATCAAAGTCATCTTCAAAATCCTCTGCCATACAAGTGAAATTTAGTTGTGTAATATATTCCTTAGGAATTTTTCTGCTAAATAATGAAAAATAAATAAGTAACTCAATGGCGCTACATTATTTATTTTTGAGGTGAATCTGGATCGAAAATCGCACCTTGCCTAAGCAAGCACGGGCATGGGTAGCAGCAATATTGCATCATCATGCTCCTGAAGTTAGTTACTTCTGTTATTCGTGAAAATATCCTTAATGGATTGGTTTATAAGAGGTTTGGATAGATACCGTTTAACCTGACTGTATCTACTGGCACGCTTGATGTCCCGCTCATCTACTGAGCTTGTTAGGATGTAGATCTCAGGATTATTTTTTGTATAATTAAATTGCTCCAGAAAATCCCATCCCGACATTTCGGGCATATTCAAATCAAGGAACAGATAATCAGGACGAATACAGTCCATTTCTTTTAGAGCATCAATGGCATTGGTAAATTTGAAGATATTATAAGGTATTTTAATATTCTTAAAAATAAGCTTTTCCGTTATAAACGTGCTTATGGGGTCATCATCGATTAAGACTATGTTGATCATTAAGTGCAAAAATATGGTGTCGAAACGCATAAAACAACATGCAAAAGTAGATTCTTAATCCATCATTAACAATCATTTTGAGTTATTTTTTTTACTGCCCACTTTCTTGTTTATTTTTGAATCCGATATCTTCACCTTATTACTCTTTTCTCTTACCTTTCGACCCTGTCTACTATGTCTCGACCTGATTTTGACGATATTTTCATGGAATTGGCTGTAAATCTGGCCAAAAGGTCGCACTGTATCAAAAAGCATGTAGGGGCTGTACTTACCAAAGACACACGCATCATCTCTATCGGCTATAATGGACCGCCAGCAGGTACCCACAACTGTGACGAAGAATTTCCTACAACCGGTTGCAGCAGGGATAGTAAAGGAAGCTGTTCATTGGCCCTTCATGCTGAGCAGAATGCGATTTTGTATGCGGTCAAAAACAAAGCTTCTGTAGAGGGATCCACTTTATATGTCACCCTAGCGCCTTGTTTGGCATGTGCAAGAATTATCTATTCTATGGGGATAACCAAAGTAGTATTTATGTTTTCTTACGCGGCCTACAAAGGTTTGCCCGAAGATGAAGGTGTTGCTTTCCTAAATAAATTCGGAGTACAGACAGAACAGTATGGAAAAAAAATAACGTTTGACGACGCGCTTATCTAGACCACGTTTACCTCAGGTTGCAGTTGGATATTGTATCTCCGCAGAATGTCACGCTGGATGTCTTGACTCAGCTGCTTGATGGCTTCTCCTTCTCCTCCGCCATAATTCACCAATACCAGAGGTTGGTCTTTGTGGACACCTATGTTGCCGAAGGTTTTACCCTTCCAACCAGCTTGCTCCAGTAGCCACGCGGCAGGCACTTTTATGCCTTTTTCCGTTTTAAAGCCAGGAATACTTGGGTGCTCCTGCTTTAATGCCTCATAATGTATCGGACTGATCGTAGGATTTTTGAAAAAGCTACCCGCATTGCCAATAACAGCCGGATCAGGTAATTTGCTCTGACGAATAGCGATAACAGCTTTGCTGATTGATTGGATGTCGAGTTTTTTGATGCCCATCTCGTCTAAGGTAGCCTTTATGGC
The DNA here is from genome assembly GCA_035303945.1 of Cyclobacteriaceae bacterium. GTDB lineage: Bacteria > Bacteroidota > Bacteroidia > Cytophagales > Cyclobacteriaceae > DATGMS01. Next base: position 30,052 of record DATGQZ010000007.1, on the reverse strand, counting down.
TCCGTATTCCGTGTTAAAGGTCGGTTGTTTACTTAACCTAAAGGTGACATGGGTGATAATGTATTTTCCCTTTGCTTCATTCTTGAAAATGCTTTCCCTGTAGCCAAACCGACATGCAGCATGGGAAAAAGTCTTAAGGAATTTTGTCTGCATATGGACGGCTTCTAGGGATTCAAACACATCTTTGATCTCTACACCATAGGCACCAATGTTTTGCATGGGAGATGCGCCCACTGTGCCTGGGATAAGTGAAAGGTTTTCAACCCCTCCGTAGCCGTGTGCAATGCAGTATTGAACAAAATCATGCCACACTTCTCCAGCCCCAACCTTGAGATAGACGTATTGCTCATCTTCTGCAACGGTATCAATGCCTTTGATATTCATTTTCAATACTAAAGCGTCAATGTCTTTTGTCAATAAGATATTGCTTCCCCCGCCTAATATAAATATACCGACACCAAGCTGTTCGGCTTGTGTAATGGCTTCTATAACTTCCTGGCTATTATGTGCTTCTGCGTAGAATGTAGCTTTTTTATCAATTCCAAAAGTGTTTAACTCCTTCAAAGAAACGTTTTTTTGTATATTCATAGCTCGTAAAAGTTATGCTAAGAAAAGAAGAATTATCCAATCAACAACCTAATAAACCGCTTTGGTATAAGAAACTCGGCCATATATGAGAGAAATAATGATCAATGGGATCCGTATAAGACCGGGGCAGCAAATTAATATAGAAATTGCAATTGCACGTCTTCCCACGCATACTTTGATCCACTTACCGGTGTTTTTAAGAAGTTCAAAGGAAGACGGTCCGGTGGTGCTGATCAGTGGGGGAGTGCATGGCGATGAGATCAATGGTGTGGTAGCCGTTAAGAAAATGCTGGAGGAAAATATGTTTGTCCCTAAGAGAGGGGCGCTTATTTTTATTCCCTTGGTGAACGTATATGGATTTTTGAGTAATTCTAGGACTTTTCCGGATGGACGGGATCTTAATAGGAGTTTTCCGGGCAGTAATAAAGGCTCTTTGGCTTCTCAAATCGCGCATATACTCACCACGCAAATTATTCCCAATATAGATTACGGGATCGACATACACACTGGAGGACGAATGCTCTCCAACTTTCCCCAAATCCGGGTGGATTTTAAGGACGAGATTGGATTGGAATTAGCGAAAGCCTTTGGAGCTCCCTTCATCATTAACTCTGCGTATATAGATAAATCTTTTAGAAAAGAAGCCCATAAAGAAAACAAAACCATTCTTGTATATGAAGGCGGTGAGTCCATGCGGCTGGATGAATTTGCTGTAGATGAGGCAATTGCAGGGACTGCTAGGCTGCTACATTACCTGGATATGATAGACGAGGCTCTCCCAGGCAAGGGTTCGTTGATAGTTAAGGAGAGCTCCTGGATAAGGGCAAAGGTATCGGGAATTTTTATTCCTACCATCAAGTTGGGAGATCCAGTAAAAAAAGGTCAGGTTATTGCTAAAATTTCTGATCCATATGGTCAGGTAAAAGTGCCTGTTAAAAGCTCATCAAAAGGCTTTGTGGTGGGGGTAAACAATCTCCCTGTCGTCAATGCAGGTGATGCCTTGGTTCATGTGGGTAGGATATAATCTTTTGACTATGAAACAGCATCATCTCAGCAATGATTTTCAGCGCTATAGCGCTGTCAGACAGCATACCGAATACCTTTGCCGCAACCTGCAAACTGAAGACTTTGTCGTACAAGCCTCAGAAGAGGTCAGTCCTACGAAATGGCACCTTGCACACACTACCTGGTTTTTTGAAACTTTTTTGCTGAAGCCGCATCTCGGTTCGTATAAGGAATACCATCCCCGGTATAGCTATCTGTTTAACAGCTATTATAATGCAGTGGGTGAAAGGACCCATCGTTTTCACAGGGGATTGATGACTAGGCCCACAGTGAGCGAAATTTTGGCTTATCGAGAATATGTGGATAAGGAGATGCAGATACTGCTGTCGATGAGGATGGATGAAGAAATTGCTGACCTTCTAGAACTGGGGCTCAATCACGAGCAACAGCATCAAGAGCTGCTCATTACCGATCTCAAATATAATCTTTCGTTCAATCCCCTATACCCACAGGTGTTGGATATAGGCGAGTATCGTCCTGAAGAGGACAAAGGGTGGGAGTCAGTTCCAGAGGGTCTGTATGACATTGGTTTTGAAGGGGATGGATTTTCTTACGACAATGAGCACGGCCGGCATCAAGTGTTTTTAGAGTCCTTCAATATTGCCAAGGCCTTGGTTACCAATGCTGAGTATGCAGAATTTGTTCGCTCAGGAGCTTATGAAAAGGTGGACCTATGGCTTTCCGATGGATGGGATTGGATAAAGAAGAATAATGTGAAGCAACCGCTTTATTGGCAGGAAGCGAATGGAAATTTCCTTTACTATACATTAGATGGTTTAAAGCCTTTGGATCCTTATGCACCGGTCGCACATGTTTCTTTTTATGAAGCAGCGGCCTATGCGGAATGGGTAGGATGTCGCTTGCCCACGGAATTTCAATGGGAAGTTGCTGCCGATCGGTTGAAGTGGGGGCAGCGATGGGAGTGGACAAACTCAGCCTACCTTCCATATCCAAAGTATCAAAAAGCGGCAGGGGCCATAGGAGAGTATAATGGAAAGTTTATGATCAATCAGATGGTGTTGCGCGGCGCTTCAGTGGCCACATCAGAAGGGCATTCCCGCGCCTCCTACCGAAACTTCTTTCCGCCCCACGCATGCTGGCAATTTACAGGTATTAGACTGGCAAAATAATTATCCAATGCATACACCAAATCAAGATTTTGCCCAAGACGTAAAAGAAGGGCTGACTGCGCCCCACAAGTACCTTTCATCGAAATATTTTTATGACGCCAAAGGGGATGCGCTGTTCCAACAGATAATGGGTTTGCCCGAATACTACCTCACCAGAGCGGAATTCGCCATATTAGATCAACATAAGCACGATATTCTGCAAACTTTTATTGCACGGAATGAGCCTTTTAACTTGATAGAAATGGGAGCGGGAGATGGGTTAAAAACGAGGATCCTACTTCGCTATCTGTACGAACACGAAGTTTCTTTTACTTACTATCCCGTGGATATTTCATTGAATGTACTCCAACAACTTAAGTCCACGCTGCAGCAGGAATTGCCATCGCTAGCGGTTATGCCGATTCAAGGAACCTATGATACGGCTTTAGCGGAAAAAAACTGGGAAAAGGACAAGCTCTCCTTAATGCTTTTTCTGGGGTCTAATTTGGGGAATTTTCTGGAGGGTGAGGCGACCGGACTTTTAAGCAAGTTGTCCCAAGCACTACGCCCGGGGGAGAAGCTATTGGCTGGATTCGATCTGAAAAAGGATCCAGAAATTGTATTAAATGCTTATAATGATAGTCAGGGGGTTACAAGAGATTTTAACCTCAACCTGTTACATCGAATTAACCGAGAACTGAGAGGCAACTTTGACGTAGGAGGATTTAAGCATTGGCCGGTGTACGACCCGATGTCTGGAGAGTGCAAGAGCTATTTAATAAGCATGAAGAAGCAATCCGTGCGGATTGAGCAGATTAATCTTACCGTCCATTTTGAAAGGTATGAACCAGTATTTACGGAGGTGTCCAAGAAATATAGTTTAGCGGAACTGAAGGAGTATGCCAGCTTTCACGGATTTGAGATTCAAGCTAACTATGTAGATGAGCAGGGTTATTTTACTGATAGTCTTTGGACAAGAACGCATGGATGAAACTTCCTTTTGATTGTTTTACTGAGGCGCTGCTCCATCCATTCTCGGGAGATAGAATTCTCCGTCCGTTATAACCAATTCTTCTCTAACCAGTCGATTGGTAGCATCTGTTTCTAACACTAAAGCGGAAAAGGTGCCTCTCACGTAGTTTGAGGCAAGCTCATCAAATCGCACCTCTGCTTCGTCTTTTATGGTAAGGGTGGGGTAATTTTGTCTCAGCAACGCAGCGTTATAACTTTTTCCATTTTCATCCATATAGGTAAAAATAATTCGGGAACGGGTGAAAAGATCTACCGAGACCGCATCTTGTAGCTGGTACGTTTTGTTCGTTTCATAGGTGGTTTCGTTGAACAATTGAATGGAGACAACATCTTTGGTAGCTTGTTGGATATTTTTGACTCCCATGATTGCACCGCCATATATCTTGTAGTCTGGCAAATAAAAAAAGGAGGCGTTGGAGTTTGGCAAAGCTTCATACCGTTTTTCGATCCCATTGGCCTTAAATTTAAGAAAATACTCCCCTTCACGTGTAGGTTCCTCATCTTCTTCACCTGTACAGCCAATTATCAGAAAAGGGCTTACACACAGCATCAATATGCAGACGATATTTTTAAAAGGTATTGATTCCATGACAAATTCAATTTTTATGATCCGTAATTACGCCCTGCTCCAAGGCAGACTTATTGTTACTGGTTTTATAAACGTAGCGCTAAGCCTATATTGAGGTAGGAAATTCCATAACCAAGCTCTGTGAATATCCCTAAATTCTCGACAAAGTAATAGCGCCCTCCCACATAAAGTGTTATTCCCGCCGAACTACTTCCCGAGTCTGCAACCAAATTTTGTCCACCAGAATGTTCATAGGTATAATTAAGGATGTTATAAGAAAACATCAAGCCACCATAGAGATCTAAGTTTGGGTTTCCAAGGCCGTTGTAATGATATGCACTTCGCACTCCTACGATGGTGTAGTTCCACTTGGCGGAAGAACTGAAGGCTGAGCTCGAGTAGTCTTGCTTGAAGTTTTTGAAGCCCAAATATCCACCCAAGCTTATTGCGCCAGGACCGCCTACCTCCCACATTCCCTGCTCATATAGCAGGCTGATGCCGGGGCTTTGGTTGGTGTAACTTGAGCTGCCGAGGGAACTCCCTATGCCTATGCCGGCTGAAACAACCTTTGTCCCCTGTTCAAAAGCTTGTGCCTGTACCCCAACAGAAACTATAAAAAGCAATGCCACGAGAATAGTAAATGATCGTACCATAAGGAAAGAATAATTTTTAAACAAATTAGTATATTATATTATAATTAGTCCATGCTGAATTATTATATGTATGTGTGACACTGATTTTTTGGTGCTAAATGGCGGAATTTCGCGCATAAATATTTACTTTCCTTTTATAGAAGTAGGAAGATGAAATATGCTGTTTGCTTTATATTGATATGGCTCTGTAGTCTCAGCGCAAAAGGACAACAAAGCTATCTCGATTCCTTATTGACCCAGCTAGACCATCACCTAGCAGAAGATACTATCAGACTGAAATTGCTTAATGAGATTGCCTACACATTTTCGGGAATAGATCCAGAACGAGGCCTGAAAGCAGCTCGAGATGCCATAAAACTGGCAGAAACATTGGAGCATTATGCTGCTTTGCCAGTGGCTTACAATTATCTGGGGGTGAATTATCGCGCTATGGGACAGGATTCATTGGCTCTAGAAGCTATGGAAGAAAGTCTACGCTTATATCAAAAACAGGGAAATAAGCTTGGAATAGGGAGAATGCTCAATAACCTGGGATTGATTTACTATAACCTGTCTGATTACAGCACTGCTTTACAATATCATGAGGAGGCATCAGCTATTTTTGAAGAAGTGGACTACCCATATGGACTGCTTCATACCTATAATAATGTGGGTGTGGTTCACCTGGCCTGGTCCGACTACCCACGGGCATTGGAAGCGTTTCTGCACGCTCAACGCTTGGTAACTGAAGACGACAGTCTGATGCTTGGAAACATCCTATCAAATATCGGATTGGTGTATAAAAACCTACAGGATTATGATCCCGCCCTCCGATACCAACAGGAGGCCTTAGATCTTTATGAAAAGATAGGCAACCTGTCCGGCGCTGCTAGAGCTTTGGGCAACTTGGCTACTTTGTATGATTTGACCGGCAAGCCGGAGAGGGCCATAGATTATTACCTTCAAGCCTTGACCATGAATGAAAAACTTGGCGATAATAGGAGGATAGCATCTGATTACACTAATCTGGGCGTGGTAAATTTGGGTATGTCAGATTACGCCGCCGCCATTGACTATCTCGCCAAAGGACTAACTTATTACCGAAGGACAAATGATAAAGCCAATACCGCGCTTGCGCTGCTTGAACTTTCCCAGGCAATAAAAGCCGCTCCCGTTTCGGTACTTCAGAAAAAAGGCTATAATCCTACCCGTCTGGTCGAGACTATGCTGGATTTACAATTGTCCGCCCTAAAATTAGCGGAAGAATCCGGCTCTCTTCGGCAGCAGCAACAAGCCTGGCATGCGCTTTCTCTAACTTATGAATTAAGTAATAGGATTCCCGATGCATATGCAGCCTTTAAAAAACATGTTATCTTTAAGGATAGCATCTATAATGAAACTAATCGGAGAGAGCTGATCCAAAAACAGGCTCAGTTCGACTATGAAAAAAAGGAAGCGCTGTTAACTGCCGCTTTTGAGCAGGAAAAAGCACTTGCGGAGATGGAGTTGCAAAGACAAAAGTCTCTTAGAAATTTTACTGCCGCGGGTTTAATTTTTTTCCTATTGGCAACTGTAGGTGGTGTTTTTCTATATAAGAAAAAAAGGGATGCTGAAGAAAGACAAAAGGAGTCTGAATTTGATGCAATGGTAGCCGAGGTAGAAATGAAGGCGCTTAGGGCACAGATGAATCCCCATTTTATATTCAATTCTCTAAACAGCATAAGTCATTTCATCCTCACGCGTAACTTACAAGAGGCTGACTACTATCTCAGTAAGTTCGCCAAACTGATGCGGCAGATTTTGGAAAACAGTGAGTATAAGGAAGTTCCCCTTGCCGATGACTTACAGGTGCTACAAACTTACATGGATCTGGAGGCGGCTCGTATGGATAAGAAATTCAGCTACACCATTCAAATTGATCCTGAAATCGATCCTGATAATGTTTTGGTTCCACCTCTGCTGCTTCAACCCTTTGTAGAAAATAGCATATGGCACGGGTTCCAGGCATTACATGGCCAAGGTAAGATCGAAATTTCAGTAAACAAAGAAGCAGACAACATCCATATCAGTATTGAGGACAATGGGGTGGGAAGAAAGCAAGTAGTCGCGTCGGTCCTAAACGGCAAACGGCAAGCCAGAGCCTCTATGGGAGTGAAAATCACCCAAGAGCGATTGAACATTCTTTCTAAGTTGAAAAATGCCGAGGCAAAGATGGAATTGATAGACCTTCAGCAAGGTCTTCGCGTGGATTTGAAATTACCTTTAATCTTCAACTTCTAAGATGATCAGGGCAGTAATTATTGATGACGAGCAACACTGCATCGACAGGTTGAATCACCTCTTGGATAATTACGCTTCAAGAACAGTTGAGGTAGTGGGATGCTGTAAAACGGTGAACGAGGGAATAGATTATATACGCGCCGCTCACCCTGACCTTTTATTTTTGGACATTCAGATCTGTGACGTGACAGGCTTTGAATTGCTCAAAGCCTTTCCCAAACCAACCTTCGAGATAATTTTTACTACAGCCTATGAACAGTACGCGGTCAAGGCCTTTAAATTTAGCGCAGTGGATTATTTGCTGAAGCCCATTGATAGAGACGAGCTTTTAGCCTCTCTTGATAGGCTAAAAGAGCGTGTGTCGCAACTTGATAGGGCCAAGCGATTCGATGTTCTTTTTGATAACCTTAGGATGCAACGGGGGATGCCGCGCCGTATCACGCTTCCAACAGTCAGTGGCTATAGTATTCTCTATACTGCTGATATTATCCGTTGTCAAGCAGATGTCAACTATACCCACCTATTTCTCAAGGACAAGCAAAAGATGACGGTGGCCAAGCCGCTAAAGGAGTTTGATGAGCTTTTGGCTGATCACAACTTCTACAGGGTGCATAATTCTCATCTGATTAACTTAGACTATATCAGCAGGTATGTCAAAGGAAAAGGCGGCTACATTGTCATGGAAGATCAAACAGAAATAGAAGTTTCCACAAGAAGAAAGGAGGCTTTTCTTGAAAGGCTTAAGCAAATTTCCAACTACAAGTATTGACTTGGATTGAACTTTGCTGATAGAGATCCGTGACAGTAGTATGTATATATAATCACTTAACTTTTGTCAACTATGAAAGATTTTATTTCAAAGGCATTTTATATGGGATTGGGCGCAGCCTCACTTACCAAGACAAAAATTGAAGAACTGGCTAAGGAGTATGCCGAAAAATTTAACGAAAGTGAATCGGAGGGAAAAGCACTATTCGAAAAACTAAATGAGGAAGCCAAAAAGGCCCGTGCTGAGATGGAAAATTCATGGAAGGAAAACTCCGATAAAATGTACGAAAAGCTGAACCTTACCACGAAACAAAAGATGGAAATGTTAGAAGCCCGGGTGAGGATTTTGGAAGAAAAAATCGAGCAAAAGGCTGATAAGCCTATGGACCAAATCTAATCAATATGCCGGATAAAAAGGATTCCTTACGGTCTAAAAAACACCTTGCCCGCTATGCGGAAATCTTAAAGGCACTGATAAAATATGGCTTTGAAGATGTAGCAGACTCTTTGAGGAAGAACGACAAGACCAATGTTTCCAAAGAATTGCTGATTCACGACAGAGATGCTGGTATAAAGGACCTAGCACGTTGGCAGCGGGTAAGGATGATGTTGGAGGATCTAGGGACGACCTTCATTAAATTAGGGCAGATGCTCAGTGGCCGGCCCGATCTTATTCCCGAAGAACTGATCAAAGAGCTTGAGCGACTTCAAGATTTTACCCCAACCTTTGATGGTCAGCTGGCCATTCGTCGGGTTGAAGAAGATCTGGGCAGGCCGATTCACGCCGTTTTTTCCCAATTTGATCCTGTTCCATTGGCTTCGGCATCCATTGGCCAGGTACACCGTGCCCGCCTTCATGATGGGCGGGAAGCTATCGTCAAAATACAGCGTCCTGATATCCAAGCCCAAATAGAAGTGGATATGGATATCCTTCGCGCGTTGGCGAGACTAGCCGAAAAGTACCGGGAGGAGGTACGTCATTACAATCCACAGGCCATTGTCTCAGCCTTAGAACGAACGATGGAGCTTGAACTTGATTTTAAACATGAATTGGCCAACATCCGCTTGTTTCGCAAAAACGCTGCAGCCCGTGAAAGCCAAGTGATCATACCTGAACCTTTTGAAGAGTATTCCTCTTCAAGAGTGTTGACAATGGAATATGTAGAAGGCTTTAAGATTAATGATCTTGAAGCTTATGTGGCCTGCGGTATTTCACCTGAAAAGGTGGCCATGGAGGCAATGAACAGTTTTTTCGAACAGGTATTTGTAGATGGTTTCTTTCACGCTGATCCCCATCCCGGAAATGTCTTGGTGGATAAGGGTGGGAAGTTGGTTTATCTGGATTTTGGAATGATGGGTAAGCTTCCCCAGCGGGACAAGGAATTGCTAGGCGATTTGTTTGTGGCAGTGGAGTTAAGGGATTCGGAGAGAATATTGCAGGCGATGAAATCCTTATCCAAGATCAGCTATATTGAAAATGAACAAGGCCTGTTGCTTGAAATTGATGGATTACTTAACAGCTATTATTCAGCTGATCTCCAAGATATTCCCCTGTCAGAAGTGTTGGAGAAATTTAGGTCGCTGGTGATTCAGCACAACCTGCACATCCCGGCGGATTTCTTTCTCTTGATCAAAGCCCTTTCTTCTATGGAAGGGAATGTGCGACTACTTCATCCAGAGATACCTCTTTTTGACTATTTAAAACCTCACGCCGAGAAGTTAATCATGAGGAAAATGAATCCTTTTCGGCAATTGAAGTCACTCTATCTGACATTGTTCGATTTCGGAGAATTGCTACATTCACTGCCGGGGGATACCCGCAAAATTATTCAAAAGTTAAAGCATGGATCTTTAAAGGTTGAGATAGAACATAAGGGGTTAAGTGAATTAAGGGTGTCGCTAGAGGAAATCAGTAATCGCATTGCTTTGTCCATCCTTATAGCATCCATGATTATTGGATCTTCGTTAATTGTTAACGCGAAAATTCCACCTTTCGTTAACGGCATACCGATCCTTGGTTTGATTGGCTTTATCCTAGCCGTTGTTCTAGCCATCTTCCTGATAATTTCGATTGTTAGGAGTGGCAAGCGATAGCGGTGTAGCTGGCAGGTTAATTTTGAGCTTCCTTAATGCGTAGTCTGTAAAACACATTATAGTCTCTCTCTACTTCCGGTGAGATGTTGTCATTGACATACAAGATACCGTCTTGGTCGGTAAAATTCAATGCGCCATGTACGGGGAATAGGTCCAATACGCCAACTTGTTTTCCGTCTTTAACCAAGAGGTAATAAGGCTTACTGTATTGCTTTAGGGCAACCCCAAATTCCGGTAAATTGTAGATATCCTCACTTTTCGCCCTTAATTCCCTGATCACCTCAGTGGGGATTTTAGTGCGAAATTCCACGAGGATATAATCGCCAAGCATTCTTAGATCTGTAAACTGCGGATAATCAGAGAGGTAGGGGTCATCATTTGGTCCAAAGGTTGGAATTTCCTTTGGCCGAAACCGGTGAACTAGGGTAACGGTATCTTTCAAAATGGGGTTTTCCCCTGAGAAATCATATACAAACAACTGATCTCCTCTGATTGGCAATACTGCGAGTTCCTTCTTCTCTTTATGATAAGCGACAAATGGTAACGAAGCACCTACAAATCTCCGCTCTTGTCTAGGACCCCAGGCCTCAGGAAAGGTTTCGAGAAGCGTGTTTTCTTCGGTTTCTAAATTGTAATTATATACGGTACGCACGTGATCATAAAAGGAAGGGTCTGCCTTTTTAGGATCATACTCCGCCGGATTATAAGAGTTGGGCTCCTCTCCTACAATGTAGGGAATGCCATCATTTACATAAGGATGAAAGGTGGTTCTCATGGTGTAGATGGTAAGGCCGTACAGACCTACTGCATTGTGAGGCACTGTTTTCTCCTTCTCTCCCTGGAGGTTATAAATATGATAGCCGTCAAGCAGTCCCTGTGCCACCCAGCGGTTTTTTTCCAAAAATCGGTAACCCATAGCGCCGCGAGACCCTAAACCATTTGGCCCATCATGAAGTATATCATACTCCTTTATGATGGTACCCTTATCATCTACCAAGTAAAGTTTTCTGCTTTTGGTACCTTTGATCAGATAATAACCGTTCTCCGGAGAATAGTCGTCTATCACAAGTGTATTTAATTCGTTAACGACTAGAGAATCGACCAACTCCACTTCAACAATAGTTTCGGGCCCAACAGAAGCCTTTCTATCTTCTGAGCAGGAAAATAAAAGTATTAAGCACAGAAGAGGAGCAAAGAATTTCATTGTACAAGGTTTTCTGTAAATCTACGAATGTTTCGTAACAAGTAAAATGCTTTAGTTAAATTTTCCTGATACGGCTACATCGAAATTACTTTCACTCCTATAGTCTTGGCTCAACTCCCTAGTCGCTATTGGGATTGCGATACGTTTGGCAGTTATTAAACAAACGTTTACACTTGTAGCCGGATTCTGCACGTGTACTAAACTGCGAAGTTTTTAGTTGATATTCTTTTGAAATTACGCTGAATCTAGGTGGAGCTGCTCTGGTATTATTTCCAGGCGGATCTTTTTTCGTCCTATCTTTTTCAACAAATAATGATTATTTAGATGGTGCTCGAATCGTCGTTGCAATCGAAAATAAAGGCTTTGAAAATGGTTGCGGAATTTATTCCGGGAATAAAAATTCTACGCCGTATGCCCAGTGAAAATCTCTTTATGTGTAACACCGGGTTAACCCGTTTTGGCTGGACCGCCGACACTTTTAGAAGCTTATCAGATCAGGAATTTTCCAGCACAGTGTTTGACGATAAAGGACCAGATACATTTTTAGTAGGCAAGACTAATGACGGAGAGACTCCTATCTCCCGTAGATCCGTTTTTGTGAAGTACAACAAAGTGACCGAGTCCTATAATCTTGTGGTATACTGTCTCGCACTAGCTGAAGAATGTAACCAACAACTCGCCTTTATCCAAATTATCTCTATTACATGGGAATCAGACGTATCCAACAAGCTGTGCAGGACTTTGGGAGAAACGGCTTTTATGAGAGAAAATTCATCCAAATTTTCACGCTTATCAAAACGGAACAAAGAAGTTCTTTCGTTGATGGCCAATGCATATACAGCGAAAGAAATAGGGGATCAGTTATGCATTGAAGCCAACACCGTGAATAGCCATAAAAAGAGAATCAAGAAACTTTTGGACATTCAGCATAATGCTGATATTCTCAAATATGGTCTTTCCTTTGATTTGATAACGATGTAGGGTTTTATATTCCAATAAAAAGCCACAGAAGGCCATAAATATTTTCTGTGACTTTTTCAACTCTAAAAGCGACATGTGGTTTAGATACCAAATCTCATACATTCGTTTCTTCACCGACGTCTTCAGCTTTTCTTGTGTCTGTCGGAGCTGTGCCATTTTCAGCAATTCACTTCTGTCTTTCTTTCACTTTTTCCACTAGTCCTTTGCTGGCTTTTGCTGTCTGGTTGGCCAAGCCTGCTATTCGGTGACCGGCGCCTGATAACAATTGCTCAAGCCGTTCTCCATCGTCAGTTTTAAAGCTTTTGAGCGTGGTTGTATCACTCAGGCCTGAAACATCAAATTCCATATAAGGTGCTTCTGGGAAGCCCATGGCTCTGGCAACAAAGACATCTGGTATTTTTACGCGTTGGGTGTTGTAGACTTTTACGGCCCGATTGTACAGTTCACGGGTGTCCTGTATATTCTGTTCACAATGCTGAATGCTATCCACTAAGCGATGATATTGTTCGTTGGCTTTTAAATTGGGAAATCGCTCTGCTATTCCCTGTACCGCAGCAAATACCGTCCCGGACTGCTGATAAGATTGTGCCAATCCCATGGCACTGTTATCCTGTGAGACTTTCAATTGCGTTAATTGTTCCCCTTCCTGATAGTTTTTAACTACATCAATCAGTTGGTTTACTAAGGCCAGCTTTTTACTGACGGCTACTTGTGCATTAGAGGACTTTTCTCTTACATCTTGGGCAAGTGTCTGCAAGTTGTTATATGACATCACTGACAATCCCAAAACGGCAATAATCATGAATAACAGTACGTATAGCATGGTGAATATATTTTAAACCAAGAAATATCCTAAGTAGTAGCACCAGACTCACGCACATGCTGGATGAACATGTCGTAAGCTTCTAAAATTGAGCAGCTGTTGTTATTGGCCGTTATGTTCGGTTTTTAACAACTTAATGTATTGAAATTTAGTGGTTTATTAGTTTAAAACCTAATATTTAAGTCGTTAATAAAAATGATGTGCAAGTTCCAGTGGAAGATTGCAGAAGGAACTATAATTTTTTTGTGATGCTGTAGCAATTAAGCTGGCGGCGTAATGCGGTATTGTCCAAATTGAAGTTGTTGTTAAACCTGATTTTTTTTAGAAAAAATATGAAATTCAACATCTTAGCCGCTTATTGGAGTACGATAGAATGAAGTTTTTAGCGGTTATCACCGCTCAAAGTTGCGAAATCAAGCGAAAATTCGCAGTATTACGGCAGTAACCATTGGAAAAAAGTAATAACCCCTTTTTCGAACGATTCTTTATCATGTCCAAACTCAATAGAAGGAAATTTCTTAAAGTATCTGCCACAGCGGGCCTAGCAGCATCTATTTGGGAGCCGCTTTTGCAGAAGGCTTTGGCAGTGCCTGCACACAATGTGAGCCGATCGATTAAGGACGTTGAGCACATTGTGATCCTGATGCAGGAGAACAGATCCTTTGATCATTATTTTGGCGCCATGAAAGGGGTGCGGGGATTTGGCGACCGTTTTCCCATTCCATTGGAGAGTGGACAGCGGGTATTCCACCAGTCGGACGGAGAAAGGATTGTTCCTCCTTACCGGGCAGATGGCAAAGTAAGCAATGCGGCTTTTGTTGCCGGTACACCGCACAATTTTCCAGATACACAAGCAGCGTGGAACCAAGGTAAATATGGATATTGGCCACTTTTCAAGACCCCCTTTTCTATGGCCTATTATACCAGAGAGGAAATTCCCTTTCAATATGCCATGGCCGAGAAGTTTACGATTTGTGATGCCTATCATTGTTCTGTCGCAACTGGGACAGATCCCAATAGAATTGTTTTTTGGTCAGGTGCGGTAGACAATCCTGAAAAGCGAAATGCGGGAATAAATTGCACGGATGCGGATGGCGAACCTGTGAACCTTAGGTGTTGGATAAAGGGCAAAATGCCGCACCCAGGATATACCTATCAGGGAAGTGCATTTAAATGGCCAACGATACCTGATGTGTTGCAGGAGGCGGGGATCACGTGGAGAATATATCAAGATCCAAATGATAATTGGACGGGTGCCATGCACGGCTGTCTAGCCTTTGAAAGTTTTAGAAATGCCAAACCTGGGTCGCCTATATACGAAAATGGGATGCGCCATTGGTCGTTGGAAGATTTAGCCCGTGACGTTCAAAATGGAACTCTGCCTCAAGTGAGTTGGATTTTGCCTTCCCAAAGTAATTCTGAACATCCTGGTGCACCGTCAAGCCCCTATCGGGCATCCAATTTTACACATGAAGTTTTAACCGCGATCACCTCCAATCCTGACACCTGGAGCAAGACAGTGTTTTTCTTGACCTTTGATGAAAACGATGGTTTATTTGATCATTTGCCTGCTCCTGCCGTGCCTTCTTACAATTTGGACCATACCCTCGCCGGCAAATCTACCATTGACGTTGCGGGAATGTATTTTGAAAATGACAAGGATGACCTTAATGATACCGAAAGCCCAAGGAAATATATTGACAAAAGAGATACGGTGTCCGGAAGGCTGCGGCCTTGGGGGTTGGGACCCCGCGTGCCCATGTACATTCTGTCACCTTGGAGTAAGGGTGGTTGGGTACATTCAGAAGTGGCGGACCATACGTCTGTTGGACAGTTTATTGAAAAGCGTTTTGGGGTAACAATTCCCGCCATTTCTGCTTGGCACCGTGCAGTCTGCAGTGATCTTACCGCAGCATTTGACTTTGTTCATCCTAATGATACAAAATTCCCGACAATGCCGGCAACTTCCCGTTACGCCGAAATAGACGCTGCCTCTCAACAACTTCCCAAACCTACCGCTCCGGCCGAGCCTTCAAAGCTGTATCAAGAAAAAGGAAGTCGGCCATCAAGGGCTCTCCCTTATCGCTTGCTTTGCGGACTCAAGCGTTTGGAAAAGAAACAACAGGTAAGGCTTATTTTTGACAACCAGGGAACAAAAGGTGCTGTTTACCATGTGTATGACCTGCTTCATCTGGACAGGATACCCCGACGCTATACCGTGGAAGCAGGCAAATCCTTGGAAGACGAGTGGGATCTCAGTTTGACCAATGGGACTTATGATCTGGAGGTTTATGGACCAAATGGATTTTTCCGCAAATACAGTGGCAGTCTTCATCATGTGGAACCGGAACTTGAAGTGGCATATAGTAACAAAGACGAAGGGATAGTCATTAACCTTCAACATCCGGGTTCCGCACCCCTTGTTGTGCATGTGGAGTCGCAAGCCTATGAATATCCCCCCTTGAAGCCTATTAGCTTATCCCCCGGAGAGCAGAAAAAAATTCCTATTAAGCTCCATAGAAGTCACCTCTGGTATGACTTTGCCGTTAAGACTGAAGATGGTTCTGTACAACGTTTTGCAGGGAGGGTGGAAACAGGCAATCATGGAATCAGTGATCCTGCTATGGCCATGCATCTCTAACATTAAAATATTTCTGCTGGATCAAAAGAAATGAACATCACAGATTTCGAAAATCTATTGTCGGGAGGTGATCTGCGATCGATAGGCCACAGTAATGAAGTTGTACTTAAGATTGGTAGTCAGGAAGAGTTTGACCGCCTTATAGCGCTATTGTTCCATGAAAACCGTCTAGTTGCGATGAGGGCTGCAGATATTGTAGAAAAGGTTACTATTGACCATCCCTTATGGCTGAACAAACACAAAGGCGCTATTCTTCAACTTTGCCAACGCGTTCAGCACAAAGAGCTTCAGTGGCATTTGGCCCAGCTTCTTCCCCGTTTAACCCTCAATCAGCAGGAATTGCTTCAGGTATGGGAGTTACTGCTTTCCTGGACGAAGAACAAGAAGCAATCAAGAATTGTGCGCGTGTTTTCACTTCAGTCGCTTTACGATCTGCTTCCCGTACTTCCTGATCAAAAGCAAAATTTTTCCAAGTTAATAACTGAACTTCAGGAAGAGCAGATCCCTTCCCTCAATGCCAGAATCAAAAAGTTGAGCAAAATGCTGAAATAAACGCCTCACTACTTTTCCAGACTTTTCTAATGTTGCTAATAGACTAGCCAGGACGGTCAAAATCTCTATTTCCCGGCTAGCAGCTGATAAGAAATGTCGCCAGACACTAAGGGTCAATATCTACCTCTCGGCCCAAATACCTATCTATAGAATAGCATCTCCATATCGTAGAATGGCAGCGGGTACCAAGCCTTTGAGCCAAAAGAACGAAACGAACTTGAGGAACTGATTAATGCTCGTCTGGCCAAAAAATCGATGAAGGCAGCTGCCACTTTAAACCATAAATTTAATGTAAAGAGCAATACGCAGGTGGGAATAATTTAACACACCACTATTTCAATTTTTACAGCAAACAGTTTGACAGGGTAATAGAAGAATGGGTAACTGACCAAGATGTGAAAGGAGAAGTCGGACAAACTATACTATCAGCATCTGTACAACATACTCATAGAAGACAAAGAAGGAAGTTCTTATTCGTTAATCAATCAGGTAGCATGGTTTACGTACAAAGTGCATATTTTTACGGGAACGGGACAGAATTATGGGCTTGAATTCCCTTGGAAAGATATTTTACTGATAACCAATACTTTTTGGCAACACCCTCTCTTTACCATTCCAAATACAGAGCAATGGATCGAATCAAGCGAAACACGATGTTCAACGGAAACCACGCCAGCAATTTTTTATTGGTGAAGGAATTCAGTCTGAGGTCAGATCGGGAGATACACAAGATCATAGGCCTCAATGCTAAGACCTTACTTCTGTGTGGTAGAAGATATATCCCGGTTGATTTGAAGGCTTCTAATACGCAGGGTGAAGTAGTGTATCAGGAAGAAGCTGCTTTTTCCAAGCGTGGCGATGACGTTTTTTTTATTAATCTTGGCGTTACTTACCGCATCGAGAGAAAGAAGACAAGTCAGGAACTGAAGTTAGACATTCAAAATCTAACCAATCATGCCGCCCCAAAGCACCTTATAATAGAGGGTCAAGTCAGAAAGTAAAATATTTAATCCACCTGCCTACCTTGCCTGTCGTTATGTACACCGATTCAGTTTTAGTTCTCAACATTAAAGCGGTGCTTCCACAGGCGTGATACTGTCAGCAGGATTGGACGTGTAGAAGCATCGTTCTTTGCTTAACAAGGCTTCCAAGTCTTGTTTTTCCCAATTTTTTTTAATCTCCCTGAGATTGGCTTTATAGTTTTGCTTGAATTTCGTCCTATAAATAGCTTCTACAAAGCGGCGAACTTCAATAGGACTTTCTAGAATAAGAGGGGGTACCGTTGTTGGTTTGTCGTCTTCTCCCTTGGCGACCATGGTGAAATAGCACGTATTGGTGTGGTTCAGGCTGCCCGTTTTTACATTTTCTGATATTACCTTTATCCCTATTACCATAGAACTGTTTCCTACATAATTCACAGAAGCTTTTAGCGACACCAGTTCACCCACCTCCACTGGCTGCAGAAAATCCACCGTGTCGACCGACACAGTCACACAGTAGGCGCCACTGTGCTTGCTGGCGGCAGCATAAGCCACTTTATCCATTAGGGAAAGTAAGATGCCCCCATGGATTTTCCCTCCAAAGTTGGCGTAGGCGGGAATCATTAATTCTGTTATGGTCACCTGCGAAAAACGAACAGGTCGTGCTGAAGTAAAATCTTTTGTCATAGAGGCTGTCTTGTGTAATTTTTTGCTGCAGTAAATAAGCTGCAAATATAAACTTTTCCTGTTTTTGTTAAATGGTAAATGCTATATTGCAAATGACCTTTTATTAGCGGTGTGAAAAGTCTATTTTTTTGCCCTGTCGTTAAGCCTAATTTTATGGATAGACGCCTGCTTGTTTTGTTTTGTGGAATTTTGGTATCAGGAGGATGTGCTAGAGAACATGATGAAGTTACATCAGTTACCCGGTTCAACTTGGAAGTCGTAGACTCGGTGCAGCTTGAGGTTATGGCCACCTATTTAAGTTTGATGGACGTTCATGACAGTACCGGTAATCTATTGGTTATCGAATCTGATCCTCCTGTGGTATATGAATTTGATAGCTTAGGCCAGTTCATCCATCGAATACAACTTGAAGCAGATGGTCCAGAATCAGTGGGAAGGTACATACTTGCAGCGGAATACTTTGAGGATGGTGTTGCATTGTTGGGGGTAAATGTGCTCAACATATATGACAGTAGCCGCACGTTGCAAAAATCTTTGAAGCTTCCGGCACCTCCCAAGGGGATGATATATATGGGCTTCAACCATCTCCAAGAAGCTGTTTTAGAAGGTTCAAAACATTTAACCCTCCTCAATGCAGCAAGAACGGATTATCCTCCTGAGCAGCCGGAGTATTATCAATATTTCAACTTAATGGAATATGTTGATCCTAAATCGGCAAATTTTAAGGCGATCGGAAAGCTACAGCAAGGCAGCCGATACTTAAATAAGCGAGCGCACCAATTCCTCAAGCCTAGTTTTCATACCATTGGCCATGAAGTGCATTACGCCATGGATACAGATACGGTCCTCTACGTGATGGACATTGCCTCGGAGGAGATCGTAAAACAATGGAAGATTCCATTTACCGATTTTGTTTTATTCAATGGCTTCCCAATGGGCGCAATAGGAATGGAAGCAAAGCTTGAGCCACGTGATTCACCTGGTAGGATTTCTAATCTATTTTATGTTGATAGCCTGCACATCATCCTCTATAATCCAGGGATTAAGTTGCATGTCATCGAGGAAATAAAGGCAACATACGGAGAGGAACAGGCGGCGGACAGATTAGACTCCCTCAATGGCAAGAAATATATGATTATGCAAGCAGGAAAGGTAGTGGGGGAGGGCCAACTCCCTGCCAAAATGAGGGACGTTATTTTAGCTTCTCCAGATGGATATCTTTGGGCCTCCCAGGATGTTGATTTTCTCGAGGAGGAACCTGATCAAATTACCTTTTATAAACTTCGAATAGTAGCGTATTGATGCTCCGTACATTAAGCTTTTTCTTTTATCAGCACGCCCACCGCTTCGAAAGTATATTCTTCCTTGGGTTCAGTGATCGCATCAATTTCTTCCTGGGCTTTGCCCGCGTCTTCAGCAAAGTGGCGTAGCGTTTCAACATCTGTAACTGTTTTTTCTGCTAATCCTTCGAGTACAACTGGATAGCCATGTGAATTGGTAGGGACAAAGAATCCATAATCTTTAAAGGTAACCCGCATCAGATTGCCGTCCGGCAGAGCTATGGTCATCCAGCATCCTTTTTTAGTACACACTTCACGGATCTCTGCGACTACTTTTCCGTCGAAACCGTCACCATTCTCCAATCTTTTGAACATGTCATCTACAGTAATAGCGCCGGAAGCATTTACTGCTTCGCCATATTGACCAACAATACTTTCTTCATCGGTGTTTAGCAGATTTTCTTTAGGTGCTTGACAAGAGAATGCCAACACCAGAGACAATACGAAGGATGAAAATTTATTCATGGGGCTGTTTTTTGATTGGTAAAAGTAGTGAATTGATTATAATTATGCATGATCGCTGATCACCCTTCTACATGAATGCCATAAACAGCGACCAAGCTATTTTCCGAGTTGAAAGGATCGGGAAATGTTAAAGCCAAAATGAATATCCCCATCAAAGAAATCGCCTCCGGTAGAGGGGATAAAGTTGGTTTCGTTCATGGCTTGGGCGTTGGTAACATGAAGTTGGAATACGTGTCCTCCAGTTTCGATATCAAAGCCAATGGCCAAAGCATTGAAGCTGTTGGCCGGTTGGGGCCCTATGCGGTGTATATATTCTACATTTACGGAGGTTCTGCGGGTGATTTTATGCCTTCCGCCAATGCCTAAGGCATACAAATCGTTTTCATCCGCCCTTGATGCTACCAGGTTTCGATGAACGAAAATGGGGCTGAGCTGTAAGGAAAGGCTTTCATTAAACTTGCGGGCAATTAACAATTGATGGGCAAAACCTAATTTACGTCGAAAGTTGATAGGAAGCTCCGGTCTACGGAAGGTGGTGACAGAACTATTGGAAAACCAGGTTAGCGAGACCGGAGGCTTACCCTTACCCGTCTGCTGCTCCATAAGCTTAAACTTGATAAATCCATCATAAATTTTTGAAAGCGAATTTCTGCCCAATCCGACCGTCAACCGGTCGGTCAAGGCGTAATCCAAGCCTAAACGGATGTTGGAATCATCTAGGCCGAAAAAGCTATAAGCTCCCGAGTTAACAGGTCCAAATCGATGGGAAATGATAAGTTCCAAGTTTCCCTTTTCTCTAGTTTCCACCGAGTGACCGTTGATAAGACGGGTTCCCTTGAAAGTCCACGAAATCTTATTCATGGATTCCAAGCTGTTTTGCTCAAGTTGTTTTAACAGTTTGTCCTGACCGGAAGCACAGAATATCACGGCCAAAAACCAAATCAAGGTGCTTACCAATTGCTTCATAGATTGTAGATGATTTATTTTTCTTGAAAAGTAAATACTGCGGTTACCTCCACCACTTCAGCAATGTTGTAAAAGACCACCTTAGGGATATCAATGTTATAGTCTGCCATCCTGATTGGAAATTTCGTTTCCATTTTTATGCTGGATGCAGTCTTCTGAATCTGACCCTCGATCTTTACCGGTTTTGACACGCCATGTATGTTCATGACACCTTCTGCTATGGCTTTCTGGATCCCGCTTCTGCTAGGATCAAAACCCTTGACAAGCCCTTCAAAGGTGGCATTAGGATATTTGTCGGACTCTAGGTAATTCTCGTTGAAGTGTTGCTGCATCAGGGATTTTCGAAATTGAAAGCCCGAGATAGGCACCACGATGGCAATGCTCCCGCTACTTGCATCAAACAAACTGCTGGCCTTTTTGTTGGTTGCTTTAATATCTTCCATAGGAGCGCTAGAAAAGAAAGTTATTTCACTTTCTGTACTCCGGTAGGTTTGCGCAAGTAGATCATGTCCAAGGTTTAATACCATGAGGACGAAGAAGGTTAGTCTCATACCGATACATGTTTAAACGGAAAACAATGAGGTAAATAAGGTGCATGGCTTAGTTGTCCAAGGCACCGTTTTCTACCCAACAAAAGAGGCTTTGTTTTTCCTCTGCCGTGAGGCTCCTTCCAGATTGAGGTGGAGGCATGATCCCATTTTGCGTGAAGGTGCGAATGGTCGAGGCGTTCTGAATGATGTTTTCCTTAATGGTGAAATTGGCCCTTCCCGTGCCTGCTACATGACAGCCAGGCACGGCACAATTGGTGTTGATAATGGTTGAAACTGAACCTGACAGCGTAGCCGTATTATCCAAGCAGACCTCGTCTTCCGGTGTCAAATCTTCTTCATTTTCGCTGTTACAGGCTGTTATCGTTATGACTGCTAGGATCAAGCAGAAGCGGTGCATAAGTTCCATGATACTAGGGCTTAGTTGTTAAAATTCTTTTTTTTTAAAGGGTATAGCATTCCCCTTCTTTTTCCCGAGAGACGCAGGCCAAGTGCTGCATCTCCCAAGAAAAAGTCGGTTGCAGGCTATGACAATGGCTATTGGGGGCTGTTGCTCCCGATATCTCCCTGCGCAATGAGCGTAGACATGGCGCTGGTACTTAGATGCACGTTGACATAGCCGTCAAAAACAAGTAATTCCTCATAGGTGATCGGCGTACCATTATCCAGCGAGGTGATAGTAGTCTCGCTCCTTCCCGTCGATCCATCGACAGGTGTAAAGCTGATGGCTATTGGGCCGCCTTCACTGGCTGAATTGGCATGAATGTGAGCGGGATGAGAATCGCCGGCCTGTGTGCCCACCAATTCAATGACTGTCAAGGTAGATGATGCATTTACTTTGGTGAAGGTGATTTTTCCGCTAATGGCAGGATTGGAAATCGGGCCTAACATATAGGTCGTCTTCACTTCCTGTGGCGGATCTTCATCGTCTTTACAGGCAGTGATGGTGAGGGCCAACAAGAGTAATGTGCTGGCGATCCAGTAGTAAGGTAGCGTTTTCATGGTGCAATGGTTTGAAGTAAATGATGGTGAATAAGAATAAATTACCAGCCGTACTTTAATCCTATAAATGCCCCAGCACTTTTAAGACTGATGTCTCCTTCCCCAATTCCCTGGAGGGGGAGCTTGATATACGGCTCAACCTGTAGCGACAATCTATCTGTAAGAACCCTTTCAAAGCCTATTCCTAGGTTGACAATGTTCAGGTAATGCTTGTTTTTATGGTGCACCTCTAGGCGATTCCCATAGGTGCTCCCACTGTAGTTGTAAGACTTATATTCAAGATCGTATTTCTCTGTAAGCATGAGGTAGGAGGAAAGACCCGTGTTGACATACCACCTGCTCAAGTCATTGTTGATTATGTAATAGCGGATATTCAAAGGCAGGTCCAGCACCCAACAATTGCCATTGACATGACTTGGTGCGGGCACATAGCCTGTCGAATATGCGTCTCCAGCCTGATACGTCTTAAATACATAAAGCCCACCTGCGTTAATACTTAAATTGGGATGGAAGAAATACTCCACATTGATCCCAATGCTATTTCCCACGCCCTGTATGTCTTTGATCTTGAGGGCCGAGACATCGGGAGCTAATGTAAGACTGGTGTAGAACCTACGGACTCCTGCTTTCTTCTTTCCAGCCCTAGGCTCTTCCATGGTTGCCGTTTGGCCTTTTGCAAAAAGAAGATCTAATTCGATGGCCATTCGCTCATAATCCAGAGTTGTTAGAAGATCGGATTGAATTGCTTCAACCCTGTTTGTTGCTGAAGGAAGAGGCATTGAACTCCGTTGAGCAATAGTCGAAACAGGACCTCTCTTTGATTTCAAATAATTTTGACGAGTTTCTTTACCATCTGCAGTACTTTCTTGCTGCAGCATCACTCCTTCCTGCTCCTGAGCGGAGTTTCTTGAAATGTCAGAAATACCTCCAGCAGAGTGGCTCGTCGGCGCCCTGTCGTTACCAACATCGCTATCAGACCTGGAGGGTTGGCTGTTGTTGCCTGAATTATCAGCCGTCCGCCCCTCCGCCACAGTTTTTAAATTGAAGCTGTCTGATGGCCAGTAGCTCCATCCCAAACCCAGCCCAATGACGAAGGCAATTCCCAACAACATGGTCCACCAGCCTTTGGAATTTCCAGATCCCTTAGGATTGGGGCTGGAAGAAGATCCATCCAACTTCCTTTTAAGTTTCTCCCAATCCTCTCCTTGATAGGCAATCTCCGGATTTTCCGAGCGTTTGCGAAAGAAGTCGTCCAGTTCCTTATCGTTCATGTCTCGTTGCTCCTTCCTTAATTTGTTGGACTAAACGGGTTTTCAGGTGCGCCCTGGCCCTGGACAGGTTGGACTTGGAAGTTCCAATTGAAATATGCAGCATATTGGCAATTTCTTCGTGGGAAAATCCCTCTATCACATACAAGTTAAAGACGGTCCGGTAAGCCAAAGGAAGCGCCTGGATCAACAGAATCATCTCTTGATAACTTAACTCGTCAAAAGCGCTGGGTTCGGTAATTGGCGTCAGGGAGAGATCTTCAAGTTCCAGATGGCTGTGTTTAATGTTTTTTTTATGGTAATTAATGGCCGTATTAATTAATATTCTTCTGAACCAAGAAGTAAAGCTTTTCTCAGGTTGGTATTGGTGGATGTGGGCAAATACCTTCATAAATCCGTCGTTCAGCACCTCTACTGCGTCATCCCGGTGATTCGTATAGCGGAGCGACACGCTCATTCCGTAACTGTAGAATTGCTTGTACAACAGTTCCTGGCATTTCCTGTCGTTATGTAAAATGCCTTGTAGAATTTTGGAAGTCGGTTTTTGTTCCACTGAATCCGGGATTGCATGAGCCTATACAAGCAAGGAGCAAAAAGGGTTGCGTCGTCTTTGTGATTTTAATGAAATTCATTGATTTTCAGTGTTTAACATTGAAAAAGTATGAGGAGCATTGTACTACCGCGTCCTTTTAAAAAATAGAACAATGGTATGCTGAAAAAAAAACTAAGGGGTTCCAGACAGGCTTTACCTAAAACAAAACCGTCTTTCCCGTTTCAGCGCTTTTTTTGGCTGCTTCGAGAATTTCTACTACAGTCACATTGTTTTCCAAAGAAGAAAGGTCTTTTGAACCGATCTTTATTTTGCCTCTTACCACTGCGGCAAAAAAGGAAAAAGGGTCGTCATAGGGAGCAAGCCGGGGTGTCAACCGAAGACTTTGTTCTTTATTATCGCCCTGCAACCTAGACCTGACGGTCAAATTGTCGGCTGCAATGACATAACCATGTTGGCCATACACTTCCATGTCTTTACGGCTAAAGGGCCAATTCCAAGAAGCTTGAATGATTCCCTGCGTCTTGGGATAATGAAGGATTATGGTTGCCTCATCATCCACTTTTGGATAAATATCAGGCTTAAATTGCTGAAGCACCGCGGTGACAGCGGTTGGCTTTTCACCATTCATGAGCCAGGTAAGTAAATTTGCGCCGTAGCATCCAAAGTCTATCACAGCTCCGCCACCATTACCTACCGGGTCGGTGAGCCATTCCAAAAATTCTTGGTTAACCCCAATCTCCATAGGCCCCTCATGGCCGTCATGTACCACCACTTTACGCACCTCTCCCAGCGCTTTCTCTTCATGTAGCAATCTATAAGCTTCTTGATTGGACGCATACCAGGTGGTTTCGTAATTGGTCAATAGATGGATACCGTACTTATTGGCCAGCAATTCCATCTCCTTGGCGTGGGCTACACTGACAGCTAGGGGTTTTTCTACCATTACATGAATGCCTAGGGGAGCAAAGGTTCGAACCACTTCCAGATGTTCATAGATTGATCCAAAAGCTGTTACAGCATCCACTTCCACAGCCTGTATCATGGCTTGCATCGACGGATAAACCATGGACATGGGGAAATTATACTGCTCTGCAAAACGCTTGGCAAGTTCCAGGTCAGGCTCTACTATTCCTGTGATATCTATATCCTTGCGATCTTCTCTTCCGAAAATCCAGTGCACGTGCGAATGGGTAAGTCCTACCACGCCAATCTTAACGGGTCGTTCTGGTGCAGCCTCAGATTGGGCAATAACTAGGAATACGAAGAATAGGAAGGCAAGTCGCATAACAACAGCATTTATCTGAAATGGCTAAGATACGGCTTTCCCGCTTTAGTCTTAGCTTCAACATTAAAAATGCTATTGCGAAAAAAATCTTTTTCCAAAAGCATCACATCTAAATTCCATGTAATATATTTGTGCTCCAATCCCCCTTGCCCGGGTGGCGAAATTGGTAAACGTTGCGGTCTCAGAAGCCGTTGGGAGTAATCCCTTGAGAGTTCGAGTCTCTCTCCGGGCACCAAGCTCCTTTACTAGGAGCTTTTATATTTAAATCCAACGGTCATTTTTAGGTTTTAGAAAACTTCTTTCACATCTCTGATGATGTTTTTGAAAAAAGAGTGATCTTCCTGCTTGCCGCGTTTTCTCTCCCGGTTTCTTTTTCTCCTGTTCTTGTTTTGCGTCGAACCTTTTACCAGCACAGACCGAGCGGAAATGCCTACTTGCCCAGCATACCAAGGATTACGACCAAACAGGTTGATGTTTGGTTTGTAATCGATCGAAACATTAGCTTTTAAAAGTGTTAGTTCAATGCCGAGGATCAGATCCAGCCCCATCGTTTTGTTGCCATAGGTAGAGACGATTTCTTTGGTAGTCTGATCTTTAAAAATGCTGGCTTCTTGGCCAAAGGAGATCCCAGTGCCATAATAATAGTTAAAACGTTTGGAGATCAGCCGTTCATGCCGCTCGACCAAAGCATGAAATGTGGTGTTATAGGCGAAGTCGGATTGGAGTATTCCCTCCACCGTCCATCCTTTGTTGATCCGATGTTTGCCACTGATACCGACTGTTCGAAAATCCCGCTGGTTTCCGAACCGAAGCCCTAAGGAAGTCCCGTAGCTTTGTGCCATGGCAGATGATGTCAAAAGCAAGAGAGAGGCAGCAATAAGAAAGTGCTTCATATTATTTCACAAGCCAACATCAACTAATCTGTCAGCTTTTATTTCTTTTTACATCCACAGATAAAAACCATACCAATAACCCTTTGCGCCTGTGTTCGTTTCAGTATTTTAATGATTATCTTAGTCAATTAAACTAAATCCCTAAAATTATGAAAAATCTACTCATCATCGGACTGCTCATGCTAGCTGTAGCGGTAAATGCCCAGGATCTGGAGGGATCTTGGAAACTAACTGAAAAAAACGGTGAACCCGTGGTTAAAGAAGAGTACATAAAAATTTACCAAGACGGCTATTTTGCTTATGGTGCAAAATCGATTGAAGGGAATAAATTTCTCGGCACTGTCGGGGGGGAGTATAGCCTGAATGGTAACCAATATACCGAGGCATTAGATTTTAATACGTTTAGCCCCGATGAAGTGGGAACAAAGAAATCATACAATTTGAACATACAAGGTAATAAAATTATCATCTCTCAGCCCGGCGGACAGCGTGCATTAGAGGTGTGGGAAAAAGTTTCAGACAGCAAGGATGCTTTAACGGGAAATTGGGTGATTACAGGGAGAAAAGTCGATGATAAAATGAGTACCATGACCCCTGGAGCTCGTCGTACCGTTAAGATCTTAGGCGGAGGTAGGTTTCAGTGGATAGCTTTTAATTCTGAGACGAAAGAATTTAGCGGTACCGGAGGGGGTACTTACAGTGCTGAAAACGGTATATATAAAGAAAACATAACATTCTTCTCACGGGATGACAGCAGGGTAGGAGCTACCTTACAATTCAATTTTGAAGTGAAGGACGGGCAGTGGCATCATAGTGGCAAAAGCTCCACCGGTGCCCCTATCTATGAAATTTGGTCCAAATATACAGAGGCTTACAAACCCAATAAATAACCGATAACACTAATAACTATGAATCACTTTCCCTCCGCCCTATCCAGAAGAAGGTTTATTCAATCCACAGGCATTGCCACTTTAGGATTCATGGGGTTGTACCAGTTTGTTCATCCTGCTGCAGCTAGCGGAAGATTAAAAGAAACAGCAGGATATGGGCCTTTAATGAAAGATCCCAAAGGCATCCTCAATTTGCCAAAAGGATTCAGTTATAAAATTCTTTCCCAGCGAGGTGATAAGATGGCAGATGGGCTGTTGTTGCCGGGACTGGCTGATGGTATGGGGGCATTTCAAGGGAAGAATGGAAGGGCTATTGTGGTGCGAAATCATGAAAATCATCCCGACGCACTGGAACAAAGCGGATTTGGACCTAACTACGAACTGCTTTCAAAGGTGGATCCTAAACACTTTTATGATTATGGAAAAGGGGAGAGGCCAGCACTGGGAGGAACTTCCACATTTATCTACAATGAAAGCACAGGCGAACTTGAAAAGCAGTTTATGAGCTTGGTGGGTACGGTTAGAAACTGTGCTGGAGGTATTACACCGTGGAATTCCTGGCTAACCTGTGAGGAAAGCACGGTAAGGGTAGGTGCCTACGATGGCACAGCCGAAAAAGATCATGGCTATGTGTTTGAAGTGCCAGCCACAGAAGAAACAGTTCTTGCGAAGCCGATTCCCATTAAGGCCATGGGAAGGTTCAATCATGAAGCGGTAGCCGTAGATCCAGCGTCAGGAATCGTTTACCTTACAGAGGATCGGGGCGATGGTATTTTTTACCGTTATATTCCTCATACGCCGGGGCAGCTATTAAAGGGAGGTAAGCTGCAGGCTTTGGCCATTGCTGCAGAAAAAGGCAGGGACACTAGAAACTGGAAAGACAACGAGGGACCATCCTTTCCAGTCAATGAATCGGTCGCTGTCACCTGGATCGATATAGAAAATGTGGAGTCTCCGGAAGATGATCTCCGCTATCAAGGTTTCGACAAAGGTGCGGCTGTATTTGCCCGAGGAGAAGGGATATGGTTTGGTGAAAAGGAACTGTATTTTGCCTGTACCAATGGAGGCAAAATAGGGGCAGGGCAGGTGTTTCGCTACATGCCTAGTGACGAAGAAGGCAAGGCTGGAGAAAAGCACAATCCAGGTAAACTGGAACTGTTTGCGGAACCCAATGATAAGGAAATCCTAAAGAATTGCGATAACCTTGCAGTGGCCCCATGGGGTGACGTGGTGCTTTGCGAAGATGATAAGCACCCTTTTCTCGTGGGAATAACACCTGAGGGGGAATATTACAAGCTGGCGGAGAATGTCGGCTACGAGTCGGAGTTGGCGGGTGGCGTGTTTTCAGCATCGGGCAAAACGTATTTTGTCAACTTGCAGGGAGCAGGTATAACCGTAGCTATTACCGGTCCTTGGAAGAGCTGAGCGTATTGTACCTTCAAGGTAGATGTATTTTGGTGTTCCTCCTTTCCCAAGTTCTTGCTAACTTTGGCAGCATCTCCAGGCATAATGAGCCTGGCCTTAACGATTTGAACAATGAAAGCAGAAAACAACAAAGTAGTAGCAGTTGCCTATGAACTGCATGTCGATGATGGGGAAAATGGTAAGGAATGGAGAGAGACCGTCACCAAAGACGAGCCTTTTTATTTTCTTTTTGGTGCAGGCAATGTCCTTCCCAAGCTGGAAGAAGTGATTGCAGGTAAAGAAGTGGGAGATAAGTTCGAAGTTTTTATCGACTATGAGAATGGCTATGGTGACTATGATGAAAGCAGAAAGGTAATTGTTCCTAAATCTGCATTTAAAGAAGAAGGTAAGAAAAACAAGGATATCCTTAGGGTGGGAAATGTAATTCCCATGAAAGACGATAGAGGAAATCAGCTTAGAGGAGAAGTTCTAAAGGTCGATTATAAGGGCGTTCATATGGATTTTAACTCGCCGCTGGCAGGATACGACCTGTATTTCACCGGAGAAGTTGTCTCTATTAGAGATGCTGAACCAGAGGAAGTCGATCATGGCCATGTACATGGCCCAGGCGTTCACCACCATTGATAACAAAAGCCCGTAGGACCCTCCTACGGGCTTTGTTGTTGTAATAAGGATGTTTTGGAATGGGCTAAAATTTAAAAGGCTCAATCATGCAATTAAAAAAAAGCCACTTACGATTTCTCATCATAAGTGGCTGATTATCAGCTCCTCCTCCTCTTGGGCTCGAACCAAGGACCCTCTGATTAACAGTCAGAAATTTTATTTGCTGATTTTTACAGGTATTTACTAATATATTGATTTACAATATTATAGGGTTGAAATTTTTATGGGTTCTTATTACATTGTATGCAGTTTGACAAGAAGAGTATGCAAATAGTATGCAAATGACCAACCGCCAACGTACGGCATAAAACCCTATAGGATATGGCAAATTCATGCGTAATTACAATTGTCCTCGACACACGGAGAGCAAAAAACAGCGGAAAGTATCCGGTGAAGCTTCGAGTCTTTACGAACTCTCCAAAGACCCAGAAATATTATCCAACTGTCTTCGAATTTTCTAAATCAGAATTCAACAAAGTTTGGGAAGCTAAGAAGCCCAGAAAGGAGCATAAAGACCTACGTCTTCAATTGCAAAATTTGGAATTCAAGGCCAACGAAATGGCTCGACGCCTATCTCCTTTTACACTGGATAAATTTGAACAACAGCTTTATGGAATAGACAAAGGAAACTCTATTGAGGTGTCCTACTACTATGCATTGGCAATTAATAGATTGCAGCAGAATGACCAAATCAGAACGGCCTCTAGCTACGAACTCAGTTTAAAATCCCTCCAAAACTTCCACGGAAAG
>DATGQZ010000006.1:0-4655 GCA_035303945.1 Cyclobacteriaceae bacterium | reverse complement strand
GCTTCCATAATTTCCTTTGAAATTTTCCATGCCAAATAAGCCGCAGATGCCCATTGGTAAAGAGAAATTGGATTGCCGCCTTTCAATGCAATTTGTTCTTCTTTTTCTAAAGGAACGAAATCCTGCATTTCATTGAGTGTTAGCTTTGTGAGCTTTTTCATAGTGTTATGGGGTTTATTAGTGAATAAATGGATTGAATAGTATCATTTGAGCTTAGTGAGCTCATCTGAAAACCATTAACAATATCCCCATAATTATAATTATATCATGTCTTGATAGGATATCCTTTACAAACGTTAGGATTTTTGGGATAAAAGACTGGTTGTCAACGCCATTTGGAAAAGATGGGCTCAAGAACATAAAATTTTAATCACTCTAATCGATCAGTGAGATTTTTAACCTTCCTTGCTGACACTTTGTGGGTGGAAGCGTCCATCAGGGTCACTTCCCTTTTTTGACGATGATATTTTCTGACTTTGTCTCTGTTTACCAAACAGCTCCTACTGATGAGGATAAAGTCATCCGGAAGCTTTTCTAGCATGCTGCGTAGTGAGGTAGTGCAACAAAACCTTTTGCCGTCCTCAATGTGACAGGTGATCAACGATCCGTCTACCTTGACGTAAAGCAGTTCATGAAAGCCAATTCTGATGATTTCCCTTTCGTTCTTGATAGTAATAAATTTCTCGGCCATAGCTAAACAATTGTGGTAGAAAAAAATAACTGAATGCCAATGTTGCGAACTTGGATTAATTTAGGATTAAATTTTATTATTTGCAAACATATTTACGAAATATTTTATCGTAACATTTTATTATAAACTAGTATATGGTATCTATGCTTTTAGGCAGTACTGAGTTCAGTAAAGTTAATAGGTCAATGCTCCCTGTTAGCGGCGTGTGCAAAGACTGCCTAAAGCAATGAGGACACTTTTGTTTGTCTACTTATCAAATATTGGAGTCCTATACCTGCTAATCCGTTTACCAGGCCAAGGTTTGGCTTTTTATCGATTTCTGATTCGAGTTGTGATCGGAGAAACAGGGAATTTTCTATTTTGTTGGATATGGCCACGCTTAGATGAAGATGCGTCTCGAGTTGAGTATTTAAAAAATTCAAAAGGAATGAGATACCGGCTAAGCCATTGGCTAAAAATAGGTTTTTTTCCTTTAGTTCTTTGTTTAATAATGCCTCTGCGTCAAAATGACTAAGAATTGTTATTGCATGTTGTTTCCACTGCGGAAGGTCGAAGTGACGCAGCAGATGCAAAATACTCAGTGACAAAAACAACTTGTGGACATGTTGATAAGGCGTATAAGCTAGCACCGTAGGCGCTAAACAGCTTATCATCCTCTCTATTTTGTCACTATACAAGTTCAACGCTCTGGCCTCTCCTAATAATACTAAACAGATGGGCAGATCCCAATCAAGTGCAAAAAATGGTGGTTCTAGAAATCGCCAAACTTTTTCATCAATGGATTGGCTTAACCGATTAATTAACTCCACAAAAACCTGGGAAAAGACGTAGTCAATCTCTTTGTTGTTAGCTTTATGTCCTTTTAGCCTTATAATAACATAGACGAGATAACCTAATATTCCCTCTCTAAGACCAAATTCGATTTTTTTGGAATGACAGAGGAAACTATAAATTCGGTCATCCACTTCAGACAAGACTTCGTCAATGTCGGCCTCCACAAATTGCTCCTGTACCAAATGGTCAATAGCCCAGGCAATCCCTGCCAAGCCCTCTCCAAAGCATGAAGAAAGCTTGTTTTTTTGGATCTGGGTGTATACATCATCCATTAGAACCTCCGCGAATTCCTGATATGAGGAATGATGGCTATACCTGGCAAGATGGAAGAAGTAAACAGCAATACCCATCTTCCCGTTGAGCAGGCTCGGATCTTTTACCTCAACTGCATGCTGGATCAGGTAAGTATTGAGTTTTTCAAAAGTGTCGGCAAAGGGGCTCATAGAGTCGTTTTTTGGCCTAACCTAATATCGTAAAGACAACATCTTAAAAAGCCATCTGTCCATTATTTTTTGCCAATGCCTAGTTCTCCTCCTCCAACGGTTTATAATTAGGTATAGACGTAATGAGCAGACAAAAAGGTGGCATCTACTGGGTACGCGATGGAATTGTTGCTCAATCCATAAAAAATCCCTTAAATTGCCCCTATTAACCAAATTGATCTATGAAAAATCTACCTGTATTATTTTTAGGGTTGGCCTTGTTGGCCTGTAACAGCAATAATCCCCAAAGCAAGGCCACGGAAGAAAAGGAATCCCAAGGGGAATGGATACAGCTTTTTAATGGCGAGGACCTGGATGACTGGACGGTCAAGATTGCCAAGCATGAACTGAATGATAATTTTGGCAATACCTTTCGGGTAGAGGATGGCCTGATGAAGGTCAATTATGAAGCCTATGAGGACTTTGACCAGCGCTATGGCCATATCTTTTATAAGGATCCCTTTTCCGCGTATAAGCTAAGGATAGAATACCGTTTTGTGGGCGAGCAGGCGCCGGGCGGGGAAGGATGGGCCTTCCGCAACAGCGGCGCCATGCTGCATTGCCAGGCTCCCGAAAGCATGACCAAAGACCAGGACTTTCCGATCTCCATAGAAGGACAGCTGTTGGGCGGCAATGGCAGTGATGAGAGAAGCACCAGCAACCTCTGTACCCCCGGCACAAATGTAGTGATGGACGGGGAGCTCTTTACCCCCCATTGCGTCAATTCCTCTTCCAAAACCTACCATGGAGACATCTGGGTGACGGCGGAATTTATAGTGTTGGGGGATTCTGTGGTGCACCATATTGTGGAAGGCGACACGGTATTGACTTATTACCAGCCGCAGATCGGTGGCGGCAATGTATCTAACCATGACCCTGCCATGAAAAGGGATGGAGAGCTGCTAAAAGAAGGATATATTTCTCTGCAAAGTGAGAGCCATCCTATAGAATTTAGAAAGGTGGAGCTATTTGACCTGGCGGCTTATATGGATGATCAGGAAAAGCTAAAAGAAGTGCTCAGCACGCTGAAATAAGAATCTGTGTAAGGTCTTCGGCTGCGATAAATAAGGCGGTTTTATGGCAAAGGATTGCTGTAGAGCCGCTTTTTTGAATCAGCAAACAGTCCACAGTCAACGGACCCCGGCGCCGGGCATCCGGAAGCCACCGGTCATCGATCACCCGTCACCGGTCATCGGTCTTCAGTTTTTTTATCAGTTCATAGGTTAGCTCAGGGCATCCCCATACTACTAGGAGTATCACTGCTTAAACCGGTAGATAAAGAGAATGGGATTGTCAGCATCATCAAGCTGGATAGCGTCTATAACCCGGTCATAGGGACTACTGATCTTTTTATACTTCATGACATCCTTAAATTGAGCAGGAAATAAAGCCACTATAAAATAATTAGCGGTAGCATACTCAGTAACCATTCCGGTAAGGGAAAGCACCACCCCGTTCATGTCATTGACCAACTTGCCTAGCAGATGCGCTTCTCCCGTGTCTTTATGATAAACCGCCATCAACACATCCCCCCCTTGATGATATCCACAAACAGATGCCGGTGGGAGTCTAAAACCCCATCACCCACCATATACTTTTCGCTTTGCCTGACCCGCTTACTTAATTCCACCGCCTGGATCGGCGTGTTTGGATCATAATGAAAGGAATCGCTGGAAAGATTCACCCGCATGACCTGAGTGATGGAGTCATTGTCAATGGTGATGATGGAATTTGTCCGAAGCCCTTTGTACAAAACCCCCTTGCCGTCAGCCTTCTCGTGTAAATATTTCGATTTCCTAACGCCCTGAATCCATATATCATCTTTAAATGAGATGTTCATTCGCTTTAAAAGATTGAAATCGGAATCATATACATTAACAAACTTTGTTTTTTCCACATTATCTCCTCCGGTTGTGTAAAAAAGCCCGTTATCTTGCATCAGATCCGTGTATATCGTTGAAGGATCCAGTTTGACACTTTCTTTGAAAGCACCATCAAAAGTGTAACTATGCCGCTTCTGAGCCAGAAGATCCGTAACATAAATCAATGAATCAGATTCCGGAATGCTCATGTGAGACGGGCTCAGATATTGGCCCGGCCCTTCCCCCAAATCGTCGATCACATTTTTCAGCTGTCCCTTCCAATCATAAATGAAGATGGATTTGGATTTTCTGCTATCTAGTATAAAAATGTTTTCATCCTTAAGAATGATATCCGAAACATCACCTATTAGGGCAGCATCGGTGGTTTCGAGCGGAACAATATAACAGGTATCAAAAAAGTAAGAGAAATTGTAGTCTTTACGATTATTTACATCAATCTCGACGATCGTGGTATTTTCGGTTGCGTGATGGCTATCCGTACAGGCTGACAGTAGGATCAAAAACAAGATCGGGTAGGGCGAATTTTTCATCATATAAAATAGATTGCGGCGATATTTCTAGAAGTCCATCTGGCGTCAGGCAGTTGGAAATTAGGATTATCCTGAAAAATATCTTCTAATATATGAATTTACGGAAAAATAATGGAGGTTGGCAGACTTAAATAGCAAGCGCTTTTCGGCAGGGGAACAATCCGCGGCAACCCTTAGCTTATAGCCGGTGCAGGAAATGGAAACCGACGCATTATCCCTTCGGTAACGGCATAAA
>DATGQZ010000005.1:0-13114 GCA_035303945.1 Cyclobacteriaceae bacterium | reverse complement strand
GGAATAGCCACGTTTATTAATATCAATTTGGAGGAATAAGTGAAACCGATTAGAAGTTCGGTTCGAAAATAAAAGAAAGCCATATCAAAGAATATGGCTTTTGCTGTTAGACTGTTGTGGCCTGTAATTTAGCGGTTTTTGGTCCACTCTTTTTGCGGCTCTTTTTCTTCATTAGCTTGTTGAGCCAAATGATTGTGCCTGTGATGGGAAGACTGGTAGCAATAAGGCATGAGATGAAGTACAGCAGTTTGGTAAAGGGTCCATAAACATCCCCAATATGCAGCGCCTTGATGGAGCCTGCTATTCGTTCATTGAATGGCTTGTCCCGGAAAATCTCCGTAGATATTACTTCAGCCGTGGACGCTTCTAATTTTATCTTATCTCCCGCTGCAGGCGCAAAGAATCCGGTTTTGTTTTTGGTGATTTCTATAGGAGCACCGCCTTTTTGGGGCAGGGTAATTCTATAGTCCCCTTTATAGGAGAGGGCTTGTTCCGCTGACGCCATATACGCTTCAATGGGAAGCAGTTCAACAGGTTTTTCTTCTTTGTTCTCCTCGCGATTCTCAGGACTTTGTTGGCCACCAGGCCCTCCAGCCCCTTGCTGTCTACCCGCAGGCGCTTCTTTGTAGGTGCCCAGCGTCTTCTGTAGACCGGTTCGGTACCAAGGAAAAGACCATTGGGGACCGGTTACACCCATTACAAACAAAATTATCAAGGAATAAAAGGCCAGGGTATTATGCAGGTCGTGGTTGACTCTCTTCCAATTGCCGCTCCATTTGACTTTAAGACCTTGCTTCCAGTTCTTTATTTTTTGTGGAAACCAAATCACCAATCCGGTGATTACGCCAAGGGTAAACAGAATGGTAGCCGTACCGGTGATATAGCTGCCCAATGTCCGGTTAGGCAAGTCGCCAATAAGAGGTTCCTCTATCCGATCCAACAACAGCCAACGATGCAGGCTGAACATCGAGCGCATAAATTCCGCAGCGGGATTTTTCTCCAAGGAGGTTCCGGTAATGTCGCCTGTGTAGGGGTTAACGTAATAGGAGGTGCCAAATCTGCTGTTATCGCCTTCTTTGCGAACCGTGACCTGATAAGTTCTGGCCGGGTCATTGGGAATAGCAATGGCAGTGACGTTGGCTTGTGTGAGCTCCTTAATAGTAGCGATTACCTGATCAGCAGGAATGCGGGCCGCATCCTGAGGAACTTCCACTTTGTGTAGGTGCGGAGCTGCCCACTCTTGGATTTCGGTGTTGTAGGTGTAAATCGTTCCGCTAAGACAGACGGCAATGATGACAATGCCGCTGATCAACCCAAGCCAAAGATGGACGTCATTGAAAAACTTTCGTGTTTTTTGCCAGGCTGTTTGCTGTTTCATCGCTTTAGACATAAAGGTTGTGGTTAAATGAGGAAGCTGATAGCGTCTCCACTACCAGCCGTTTGGTATTTGATATATGAATTAGTATTATCGGTCCCACCATACTTTTGCTTCCGTAATGACATCGTTTCCTTGCTTGGACGCTTCTTCATTGTTGGTCATCCGTTCTGTCTCCGGATACATCATCCTCAAAGGCCGCGCATTTGCTGATGGTGCCTGAAGGGAGTTGGGGATTTGCGGCAAGCCCGTGCGTCTATAATCATTCCATGCTTCAATACTGCTGATCCCCGTAAGGGCGAGCCATTTCTGCTCAATAATCCTATCGACTGTATTATCATATTTGACATTTTCCTGCGCAAGGTATGTCGGTAAGTCCGCTAAATCGGCTTCCATGTACGCAAAGGACTCCCGAATGGCCGCCTCATACAGCTCTTCGGCAGAACTAGCTAACCATCCCCGCTGGGCTGCTTCGGCCTGAAGAAAAAGGGATTCGAAAGCACCCATCAAGACAGAAGGCTGTGTCGGGCTCTTAAATAGTGCTGCAGGTTGTCCATTGTTTTCAACTGGTCCTTTAAACGCGGAGGTGACCGCTCTGCCGTAGAGGCTGTGGTTGACTACAGGATCACCAAAGTGTACCCCCCGGTATGCGCCATCCACTTCCACTAATAATTGAGATAGTCTTGGGTCATTTCTGCTTTCCAACTGCTCGATTAAAAATGCTGTGGGGCGGATATCTTGGTAGTTGGCCGTAACGGCGCCCTCTACATTCCTGTAATAGGATTCCCAAAAGGGGTTAAGCTTAGAGGCCGTATTGAGGTAGCCAGGTTGAACAAACGCGTTTTCACCGGCACCTAGGAAGCCACTACCTTCAGCTTCTATTTTGCTGATTTCAGCGCGAATATAGGCTTCATTATCAACTTCACTTTGTCTTATTAAAGCTCGTAATTTGATGGTATTGCCAAGCTTAGCCCACAAAGCTTTGTTGCCTTTAAATAACACATCATCGTTGCTTGCTTCAGTGCCTGATGGTGCATTTTTTAGGTCCTGAATGCCTTCAGTGATCAGGTTCAATGACTTTTCATAAACCGACTGGCCAGGCTCATAAGCTGGAGTAGAAAATTCCGTGCCCTTCAGTGCTTCTTCAAATGGAACATTGTTATAGATATCTACCAGACGGAGAAAGTGCCAGCCTTGCATAATCTTAGCCACTCCTTGATAGAATAGCGCACCTTCTTCTTCCGCCTGTTCTCTGATCAGCTGGTAGTAAAGCAAATTGGTATAACTGGTTTCCCACACGGGATAGCCGTCCCTTACGTCCCTTAGTCCCGCACCGTTGTAGGTTTTTTGGTTAAAGAACATATTGATGCCTTCGCTGGTTGTACCCCAATAGCCACCCCACAACGCGCCTAATTGGTTCAATTGACCGGTTTCCTGATTGACCGAAGCGATAAGTGCAGCCGGAAGCTTGGCGCTCAAAGCCAGGTTTTCAGATACAGGTGCGTTGGGATTATCATTGACATCGAGAAAGCCTTCACAGGAGCTCAATATTAATCCTGCAAACACGGCCACTATCGCTATATATTTATTTGCCATTTTCGAAAAGAGGGTAAAAGACTTGATCATTAGAAAGTGAGGTTAACGTTGAAACCGTAAGTCCTGTAGGGAGGAACCATTCGGAAACTCACATAGCCATCTGTGGAATTGTACAGGTATTCCGGATCACCGTGGTCATTGTCCGCATGTCGGATGATAAACAAATTGGTTCCCACCAAACCTACACTGGCATCTTTAATAAACTGTTGACCTCCCAAAAGCCTCGCTGGGAGATTATATGTGATATTCAATTCCCTCAACTTCAGAAAATCCGATTTAGCGGCGGTGTTGCTTTGGATTTTTCCTTCAAAGTCCCAAAAAGCTTTGTCGCCAGGTGAAAGCACTGCGGTATTGGGAATATAGGTTCCATCAGCCTGTTCGATCACCGAGTTGGGATATACGAAAGGTTGTCTGTCGTAAGCTACCGTAGCCGGATGGGTTCCCGCTGTATATTGTCTTGGTATAATTTCAGAATACAGCCACCCACCCAATCTGCTATCAAATTGTGCTCCTATGGTTAACCCTTTGTACCGGAACATCGAGCTTAAGCCCATTTGATAAGGCGGTACCATGGTGCCAAGGTGGGTTTCGGAGGGAGCAAGGACCGGATAGCCCGTCTCTCCGTTGATAACGATTCTACCTTGATCGTCTCTCTTGTAGTCGCTTACCATCAAACTCGGATAGGCCTGACCTACGTTGGCATAGGACTGTCTGAAGATATTGTATGAGTCACCTTCGTAAAGCTCTTTCACCAGGTTTTGAATATGGGCGAAGGTAAAGCCTAGGTTCCACTTCATATCGACAGTACTGATCACATCCGCGTTCAGGTTCAATTCAATAATGTTATTGGTTAGCCTCCCCGCATTTACGATGGCAGTGCTATAGCCGGTAGCCCTGGAAGTAGTGGCGTTAAATATTTGACCTTCCGAGTCTGAATAAATATAGCTTCCTTCAAAATGCAGCCTGTGATCTAAAAAACTTAACTGTGTGCCGATCTCATAGGAGGTCACAAATTCAGGTTTGATATCCGGATTGGGATATGCACTGCTAGGCGTAAATCCTACCAAGTTTCCAAATGGAAAACCGTTAATCTGGCTGTAGGGATTGTTGAGCTTATAGGGATCAAGCGTCACATTGCCGGTTCTGTTCCAGGATGCGAAAATTTTTCCAAAGGTGAGCTCTCTGCTGTCACGCAAGGATGGAATGGCTTCATTAAAGATAAAGGAAGCACTCACACCAGGATAGAAGTAAGAACGGTTGTTTTTGCTCAATACGGAAACCCAGTCATTCCTTCCGGTCAAGGTCAGGAATAGGTAATTTTTATAACCGCCGGTAAATTCTCCGTAAGCCGCTAAAGAACGGTATTCGGTGATGGAAGAACCTGAGCTGGAGGACAATTCACCTACACGGCTGGCGGGATTAAAGAGGCCAGGCAATAAGAGGTTGTCAGCACCTACGTTAATCGTTTTTACATAATCTGACCTGAAGTTTTGACCTAACAAAAGTCTTGTGGTAAAATCGCCCATCTGCTTGTTGAAGTTCAGGATAAAGTCACCGTTGAGCCTTTGGAAATTTTCGCTGCCATCCGCCACGCTTCCGTTCACATTTCTGCGCCCAGCAGCTTGAAACTTGCCCACCGTTGAGCGGCTTTCCTCGCTCATTGTGTACATGCCCAATCGGTACATGGCGCTAAACCAAGGGGTGAACTCGTAATCCAGTTCGATTTTACCATTGAAGGTGTTTTGACCCGTTTTATCTCTGTAGTTATCCAACAGGAAGAAGGGGTTTTTGATTTGGTCGGTAAAGTAATACAAAGGGTTGGCGGCTGAAGTTGGGTCTTGCCAATCCTTCATGGTAGAAAAGTCTATGTTAGCTGGAGATGTATAGGTCGCGAGCCAAGGGCCGTCGGGAGCCATATCTTTGTTAAACTTGACATAGTTGATGTTGTAGGAAGTTTTTAGTCGTCCGAATTGTTTGGAGCCATTGAAGCGGCCACCGGTTCTGCGGCTTTTGTCACCGGGTAAAATACCCTTGATGGAGACATCCTGCAATGAGAAGAAATAGGTGGAATTTTCATCGCCACCAGAAAAAGATATGTCATTTTGGATATTTATCCCAGTCTGGAAAAGATCAAGCCGATTGTCTCTTTCCGATGCCGCGTATAGATTTTGCGGCTGTGTGCCGTCGGGCAGCTTGGGACCAAAGTCCTTCATGGTGCCGTCAAACCTTGGTCCCCAGGATTCTGATTGTAGCGGATCATATACGCCATTTTGGCCTTGGCCAAACTCCTTTTGGGCACCAGGTAGCAAGAATACTTTAGAGAAGGTGGTGGTGTTGCTGAACCTCACCACCTGCTTGCCTGCAGTTCCCCTTTTGGTGGTGATCATCAAAGCCCCATTAACCCCTTCGGATCCGTATAAGGCCGCTGCGTTGGCGCCTTTAAGTACCGTGATGCTTTCTATATCATTGGGGTTAAGTCGGTTGATGTCCGGCACAGGAATTCCGTCCACTACATAAATAGGGGCGTTGGCTTGCCTGTTCAGGGAGCGGGTGCCTCGCATTACAATTTGAATTTGGGGATCCACTTTGCTGTCGTACATGTTGATCCTTAACCCGGCTACCTTACTGGTAAGACCAGTAATAGGATTGACCGTTCGGCCCTGATTGAGGTTTTCGTTGTCTATTACTTGAGCCCCGCCACCCAGTTCTCTTGCTGCGCGTCTGATGCCCAAAGCGCCGGTGACAACGACTTCATTAAGCAAGCGGATATCTTCATCCATATTGATTTGTAGGACGCTTTCGTCAGCGGGAGCGATCACTGTTTTGGTAAGAAAGCCTACAAATTTGACTTCTAATTCATCACCTGCATTGGCATACATCCTGAAGCTACCGTTGTGGTCAGTAACTGCAGTAGTGGGTGTTCCTTTAATTTGAACGGTGGCCCCAGGCAGTGGGAGACCAGTTGCATTTTCTGAAACAATGCCATTAACATGTACGCGCTGCCCATAAAGATTTACCGCAGTGAAGCACATGAATAACAGGAAAAGTAAAGTTTTTTGCATTTCGAATGGGATTGTTATTTAGATTAAATCTAATTTGATGCAAATATAGCTGTCAGAAGTATACCTTCATGGGTTTTAGGAAAAAAAAGATGGGTTATAGAAAAAAACTATCGGGTTGAAAAATTCTCAAAAAAATTATAATCAGCAGTAATGATCTTTAATGCGAGGTGGTAATCTAGTTAAATTTCAATAATGGCTTGAAAATAAGTTTCACTGGGTAATGGCTTTTGGATTTCGGGAAAGATGGATCAACAAAAAGTACTACAAAAAAAGCAGATAGAAGTCTATCTGCTTTTTATAAATTTCCTTACCAGGTCTTGCCATTCCTGTTCCAGCTCCACATTCGGTCGGGACTGGTTAGCTCTTCGGTACCAATAGCCGGCATTGCCCAGATCGCCCTCCTTACGGTGCAGATAAGCATGTACATGAGCGGCATCGCTCCCCGGGAGCGAATCCACTAGGGAATGGGCCTTGTGCCAATCGCCTTTTCCATCATACCACAAAGATTGAAGGAAGACTGACAAACCCTCGGGTGGATGACTGTTTTGTAGTGAATCAATGAATAGCTCGTAAGTCATGCTAGGATAATTTCTTACTGATACTATATTATTATAACTTTGATTGAAGGCGAAAACGAATTATTGTAACATCACCTAACCATAGGGATAATTTTATCAGACCTTCATCACTTCAGCTTCTTTCTTGGCATATTGCTCATCAATCTTAGCTGAATAAGTGTCGGTTAATTTTTGTACGTTATCTTCCGCGCGCTTGACATCATCTTCTGACGCACCTTCTTTTAATAGTTTTCTCAGTGCCTCGTTGGTGTCCTTTCTGACATTTCGGATGCTGATTTTGCCATTCTCACATTCATTTTTCACCTGCTTCACCAAGGCTTTTCTCCTTTCTTCAGTAAGCGGTGGAATGGTGAGAATGATGACTTCACCATTGTTTTGAGGCGCTAGACCAAGATCTGAATTGATGATTGCCTTTTCGATTTCACTGATCAGGTTTCGCTCCCAAGGTTTGATGGCCAAGGTTCGGGCATCCGGCGTGGTGACGGATGATACTTGGTTGATAGGGCTTGGGCTTCCATAATAATTGACCATAATGCCGTCTACAAGATTAGGCATCGCCTTACCGGCACGTATCTTTACGAGTTCAGAAGCTGTATGGTCCACAGCTTTTTGCATCAGTTCCTTTGCTTCTTCAATATAAAGTTGAATTTCTTCCATGACTTTGTATTTATTATGTGATCAATGTCCCTACTTCTTCTCCCAATATCAGATTCTCCAAGTTTCCTTCTTTGTTCATATCGAAAACGATGATGGGCAGGTTGTTTTCCTGGCAGAGGGTGAAGGCTGTCATGTCCATGACATTGAGGTTTTTTTCGTATACCTCTTGGAAAGAAATATTGGTATACCTTTCGGCAGTCGGGTCTTTTTCTGGATCTGCGGTATATACCCCGTCTACCCGCGTGCCCTTGAGCACAACCTCCGCTTCTATTTCAATTGCCCGTAAACTCGCTGTTGAATCCGTGGTGAAATAAGGATTACCTATCCCTGCACCAAAAATAACAATTCTGCCTTTTTCCAAATGCCTGATGGCTCTTCTTCGAATAAAGGGTTCGCATACACTTTCAATTTTGATACCCGACATCAACCTGGTAAACATCCCATGTTGTTCTAAGGAGCTCTGCAAGGCCATGGCATTAATTAGCGTAGCCAGCATCCCCATGTAATCGCCCTGTACCCGATCTATTCCCACTTTTTCGCCCTGCACGCCGCGGAAGATGTTGCCTCCACCTATTACAATGGCAACCTCAACCCCCATATCATGAACCTTTTTAATTTCAACGGCATACTGCTTCAATTTTTGTGAATCTATGCCGTAGTTGTTTTCCCCCATCAAAGCTTCACCACTGAGTTTAAGGAGGATTCTTTTGTATTTCATAATTTACTGATCAGTTTGAAAAAGAGCTATATTAATTATACTTGTTGCGTTTGATATGCCATACAAAATCGTTGGTTACAGGGGATTTTAACATCAGGCATTAAGCATCCACAATAACTGATTTTGAGCCGAATTACGAATGATATTGATAAAATCTTTGCTTCAATACGGCTCATCCTGCGGCGCAGCAAATATAATTCCTTGTTTTAAGAAAAGTAAGTGTATCACTTAAAAATGATTAGCACCTGGTTTTTTTCAACACTGCTTCCAGGACTGGCCAAAACTTCTTTTACTTCACCGTCACCATTGGCTTTGATGACATTTTCCATTTTCATGGCTTCCAATACCAACAATTGATCCCCCTTCTGAATAACATCTCCAGCGCGGACGTTGATTTCCAATATCAGTCCCGGCATCGGTGCTTTGATGTTGCTGACAGGATTGGAAGCGGCCGTTGTCATCCCGAGCTTTTCTAGCAATAGGTCAAATCGATCTTTAATCTCAA
This sequence comes from Cyclobacteriaceae bacterium, assembly GCA_035303945.1. Taxonomy (GTDB): domain Bacteria; phylum Bacteroidota; class Bacteroidia; order Cytophagales; family Cyclobacteriaceae; genus DATGMS01. The sequence goes on along the minus strand of DATGQZ010000005.1, from coordinate 4,623 downwards.
TTTGTACGGGCTTGTTGTTCAACTTGACAGTAACTGTTTTTCCTTGGCTATCTACATGGACAAGTTCCAGCTTGTAGCACTTTTGATCTTTGATAAGGTGATAGCTGCGATCTCCTATCTGGCGAAGATCCCAATCCATCGGATTACCATTCACAACAAAGCGGTCATCCTTTTTCTCGACCTTGAATTTTTCTTTATTGATAGTTACTGAATACATTTTCCTAATTTTGACGTTAATATACAATTTAATATGGAAGGCGCTACGGGAATTGCTTCCTGCTTTCCAAGATAACTATTCATCTATGACACGCTATACGCCAATTATTTTTCTACTCGCGCTGGTTTTTTATTCCTGCAAGCCCGCCGAAATCACGTCCAATCCAGTTGAGGAGCCTATTGTCGCCGCCGTCGTAGAAGACAAGGAAGCTGATACGCTGGCTCTTGTGCGGAAAAAAGAACAACAGCTTGCTGGATACAAAGGCAGCAGGGAGAGAAGGTTCGATTTGTTGCATACGGATTTGGATCTGCGCTTTGACTACGACAGGCAAGTGGTATTAGGTAAAGCAGCGTTGGCCTTAAAGCCTTATTTCTACGAACAAGATGTTCTCCAATTAGACGCCAAGGATTTTGATCTTCATGCGGTGTGGTTGAAGGGCGGTACCGATTCCCTTCCGCTCCCAACAGATTATGACGAAAGCGTGCTTACCATTCATCTGCCTCAGGCTTATACAGCCCAGGATACTATTAAAATAGGGATACATTATACCGCCAAACCCAATGTCAACAGCGGTCAGGGTAGCACAGCCATTACGGATAACAAAGGGCTTTACTTTATTAATCCGGATAAAAGCGAAAACAAACCGGTGCAAATTTGGACACAGGGCGAGACAGAACATAATTCTAAATGGTTTCCCACAATTGACAGCCCCAATGAAAGGGCTACGCAGGACATTAAGCTGACTGTCGAAGACAAGTACATGACCGTCAGCAACGGTGTCCTGCAAAGCCAGGTAAGGCATGAGGATGGTACCCGCACCGACCATTGGGTAATGGAGCAGCCCCATGCCCCGTACTTAGCGGCCCTGGTCGTGGGGGAATTTGTGGAAGTCAAAGACTCGGTAGATCAGCTTCCGCTTCGGTACATCGTCGAGCCTCAATATGCAGAGGGTGCCAAAGGCGTTTTCAAAAACACCCCCGAAATGCTGCGCTTCTTTTCTCAGCGCCTAGGGGTCGCTTATCCCTGGCCAAACTATGACCAGGTAGTGGTGCGGGACTTTGTGTCGGGTGCAATGGAAAATACCACCGTCTCCATCTTTATGGAAGGCTTAAATATGGATGAAAGGGAGGCGATTGACAGTGATTGGGATTACATCATTGCCCATGAGCTGTTTCATCAGTGGTTTGGTAACTTGGTGACTTTGGAATCTTGGGCAAACCTTCCCCTGAATGAAGCTTTTGCGGACTATTCAGAATACTTGTGGATGGAATATAAAGAGGGGAGGGACAAAGCGGATATGCACCACATCGTAGCATTGGAGAACTACCTGTCCGAAGCAGAGAGCAAACAGGAGGATTTGATCCGCTATCATCACCGGGATGGAGAAGACATGTTTGACAATCATTCCTATGCCAAGGGCGGCCGTGTATTGCATATGCTGCGAAAGTATGTGGGTGATGAAGCATTTTTCGCTTCCCTACAATACTATTTAAACAAACATGCTTTTTCCAGTGTCGAGATTCACGATCTGAGAATGGCCTTTGAGAAAGTCACCGGTAAGGATCTCAATTGGTTTTTCAATCAATGGTTTTTAGCCTCCGGACATCCCATTTTCAATATCGGTCTTGACCGTGGGCAGCAAGGAGTAGTTAGGGTGACAGTGAGGCAGCAACAGGATCTTAGCCATACTCCTTTATATAGGATACCTTTTAAGGTGAGCTGGTACAAAGGTAAAGAAAGGGGAGAGAAAAGCGTTATACTGGACCGTGCTGAGCAGCAATTTGTCTTACCGGAGGCCTCGGATGCTGATTTTATTGTCATTGATGAAGCCCTCGAGCTTTTGGCTGAGAAAAGAACCTATTACGGCAGGGAGCATTTTGAAAAGCAACTGGTTTACTCATCCTATGGTATTGCGCGATATGAGGCATTAGACAGTTTGTCCAATAATTACCCCTACGACGGGAAATTGGCTGAAAATCTGAAATCCGCTTTAAGTGATCCATTTTCCGCTGTCAGGCAGCTGGCTTTGTCCAAGATTCAGGGTAAGTTGGATTCAATTCCTTTGTCCGCCGCTGATGAGGAGCGCATTATGGCTATGGCAGAAAGCGACCCCGAGAATGTAGTAAGGGCTGCAGCCGTAGAATTATTGGGGCGCATAGATGGAAACAAATATGCTATGTTGCTGACAAGACTGGTAAATGATCCTTCCTATTATGTAGCCGGTGCAGCCTTGACAGCCTATCTTGGTAATGAGCATAATTCCGACAGGGAAGCGTTTGCTGCAAGATTTTTGGATGAGGGGAGTATTTACATGCTGGTGCCTCTTGCGGACTATTGGACGGCGACGGCTGACGCCTCTAAGGCGGATTGGTTTCACCGGCAACTGGACAAGCTGAGCGGGGAGTCCTTATACTATTTTATTGGCTATTATGGCGATTATTTTGCCAAGCTAAGCGAGTTGGATCATGGGGTGGCAATTGAAAATCTGTTTTCCATAGCCAAAAATCATAGTGCCAGCTATATTCGTTTGGCGGCCTTTCAGGGGCTATTTGGTTTTATAGAAGAAGAAGGGGTGCTGGCCAAAGCTAAGGAAATTCATGCTTCCGAGCGTGATGAAAAGGTAAAAGCGTACCAGTCCTTTTTTTTAGAGAACTATATGGAAGAAGATTAATGGGCTGACTGCGAAAACCTTAAATGGGAAGGGGTAAAAAATGACATAAATTTTCAGCCATTATTTTGATAGTTTGACAAAAGGGTATAATTTTGCCATCCGTTATGACAACCAAAAGTAAATGGTTCACTCATAGCGGAACAGTTGGGGGAATACCAAAGCGGCCAACTGGGACGGACTGTAAATCCGTTGACTTATGTCTTCACAGGTTCGAATCCTGTTTCCCCCACATAGCATAACAATTATAAGCGGGAGTAGCTCAGTTGGTAGAGCGGCAGCCTTCCAAGCTGCAGGTCGCGGGTTCGAGCCTCGTCTCCCGCTCTATGCTTTTATAAGCATAAGAGGAATGTTATCAGCCGACGTAGCTCAGGGGTAGAGTGCTTCCTTGGTAAGGAAGAGGTCGTGGGTTCAAATCCCATCGTTGGCTCAGAGGCATTGTAAAATTTAACTTATTCATATCATTAACTAAACAGAGGATTTTCACGCATGGCAAAAGCAACCTTTGACCGTTCAAAACCACACGTTAACATAGGTACGATTGGTCACGTCGACCATGGTAAGACAACATTGACTGCTGCCATAACTACAGTTTTGGCTAGAAAGGGTCTTTCTGAATTAAGGGATTTTTCTTCTATTGACAATGCTCCGGAAGAAAAAGAAAGAGGTATTACAATAAACACTTCTCACGTAGAATATCAAACTGAATCCCGTCACTACGCGCACGTAGATTGTCCGGGACACGCTGATTACGTGAAGAACATGGTGACTGGTGCTGCTCAAATGGACGGTGCAATTCTTGTAGTTGCCGCCACTGACGGACCAATGCCACAAACCCGTGAACACATCCTTCTTGCCCGTCAAGTAGGTGTTCCAGCTCTTGTTGTTTTCATGAACAAAGTAGATTTGGTAGATGATCCAGAACTTCTTGAGCTAGTGGAAATGGAAATCAGGGAATTACTTTCCTTTTATGATTATGACGGAGACGAAATTCCAGTTATCGCGGGTTCTGCTTTAGGAGCGCTTAACGGAAATGAAAAATGGGAAGCCACCGTTATGGAACTGATGGATGCTGTTGATTCGCACATTCCGATTCCGGAAAGAGCTGTTGACAAAGAATTCTTGATGCCTGTAGAAGATGTATTCTCTATCACTGGCCGTGGCACTGTTGCTACCGGCAGAATTGAAAGAGGTGTAATCAACTCTGGTGAAGGTGTGGATATTATCGGTATGGGTGCAGAAGGCCTTAAGTCAACTGTTACCGGTGTTGAGATGTTCCGTAAGATTCTTGACAGAGGTGAAGCAGGTGATAACGTTGGTCTACTGCTTAGAGGTATTGAAAAGACCCAAATCAAAAGGGGTATGATTATCTGTAAACCAGGATCAGTTAAACCACATGCCCACTTTAAAGCTGAAGTTTACGTACTTTCCAAAGAAGAAGGTGGACGTCATACTCCATTCTTCAACAGATACCGTCCACAGTTCTACCTTAGAACTACAGACGTAACCGGCGAAATCATGCTTCCTGAAAATGTGGAAATGGTTATGCCAGGTGATAACATCACAATAGACGTGACGCTTATCAACAAAGTAGCTCTTGAAAAAGGACTTCGATTTGCCATCCGTGAAGGTGGTAGAACCGTAGGTGCGGGTCAGGTTACTGAGATTCTTGATTAATCTTTAAGATTATATAAATTTCAAATGCGATTTCAGGTTTATCCGGGAATCGCATTTGTTT
>DATGQZ010000004.1:0-62191 GCA_035303945.1 Cyclobacteriaceae bacterium | reverse complement strand
GGAGAAAAGATTTTTAAATCTTTCTCTCCTTGTATAGTACATCTACACCTGTTCTACTGCAGATTTACAGTTATTCCGGCTTTTATCCAGCGTCCGGGCATTTGTACAAATCCTGTTTCCACATATTCGGTGTCGGTAATATTGGAGGCTTCCACAAAACATCCCACCATCTTCATCCTGTTATAGTCCAGCCGAGCATCCAAAAGGAAATACGGATCCAAATCCATTCTTTCCAGATAACGAGCCTTAAAATTGGCTTCTAGTTTTTTCATATATTCCAGCTGCACACCGCCTATGACCTGATGTTTCAATGCATTTAATGCATAGCGTGATTCCTGTCCTTCTGCCTGGTGAAGCGAAGCATCGATATAGTTATAGGATAAAGACACTTCCTTGATTTTCCAATGATCAGAACCGATGCTTGGCTGGTAAGCAATCCCCGCCTCAAAACCGTTGAAGGTAACTTCGCTGACATTCCTAGGCTGCCAGCGGTTGGGGTTGGGTGTCTGCTCACTGGGGGCACGATTCCAATCGATTAGATTTTGGGTATTACGGTGAAAATACACCAGTTCCCATCGTAGCATCATCCTTGAATATTTCCAGCCTAATTCGAAACTCTGTGCTTCCTCAGGCTTAAGATCCGGATTGCTAAGGTTGCTGGGGTCTTCATAATACAGGTCTGTGAAAGTTGGTATTCGGTAGCTTGTACCAAAATTGGAGTACAACCGTGAGCTCTTGCTAAGCTGATAGCCCAATTCAGCGCCAGGAAAATGCTTCCATCCATACCCGTTGTAATAGTTGGAATAAAGGCCGGCCCGGAAATCTGCTTTTGCCCAAAACTCAACCCTGTGCTCGGCAAATATTCCGACGAATTCCCGCTGCCTTTCGCCCAAATTATTGCTGTCGATCATTTCTTTCCTCCCTTCAATGCCCATACCCGTGGAGCCTAATCTGCTGTCATACCTGCTGTTTACTTCCAATGCCAGCACATCACTGACGTGGTTATTTGTGGAAAATGCTGGTTCATATCGCTTCAACCTAAATTCATCTATATTCCGTCTCCAGTAGGCGCGGCTTTGCAGGTACAGCTTGGCGTTGTTATAGGTGTGGCTGATGGCGTTAAGGTAGGTTTGTATGCTTTCCCACTGGTCAGGAAAGGAGTTTGTATAAAATCCATTCGCTCCAAAATCACGATCAGCCACAGCAGCCATCACATGCAGCTTATTGTGTTCGTTCAAGGCCAAAGCTCCTTCATAGAAGATATTGGTAACCTGGTAATCCGAATTGTGCCAATGCCCATTCGAGGCATCATGCGAGGCTGATAAAGACTGCCGGTATTTTCCAACTGGCAGAGAAGCGGTGACACTTGCCCCTCTCATGCCGAAGTCGCCTCCATAGACTTGCAGACTGAGGCCTTTGTTGTAAGGCAATGAGGTGGTGACATTAACAGCACCTGCGTAGGCGTTTGGTCCATAAATCCTCGAGCCTGGACCTTTAATTATTTCTATGCTTTGTATGTTTTGAAGTGGCACTGGAATATTCATCATGTGGTGCCCTGTCTGGGGGTCAGTGAGTTTGATGCCGTTGACCAACATCAGCGTCTGATCAAAACTTCCTCCACGGATTCCGATATTAGCTTGGGTGCCGCTTACGCCTCTTTGACGCACGTCGACCCCCGGCACGAAAGAAAGTACTTCCTGAAGGCTTCGAGCGGGAGTGGTTTCGATGCTTGCTCTTTGAATGACGTGGATGTTGCGTGAGATTTTACTGAAGGGGATCTCCATCCGGTTTTCTTTAATGGTAAATTCATCCAAATCGACCACAGTACTGTCTTCTTGAGCACTAAGATGATGAATGGAAAGACAACAAACGATGCCAAATAAAATTTTTTTCATGGTAATACCGATGGTTATCCGCGCAAATAACTTAGGATAAAATTTAGAAAACAAATGATCAGTTGCGTGCTGTCATCCCTAAGGTCGTTTTTTCTCTTCCAATATGTTTGTATTTTAGCAGATTCAAATCTCAAGCTATGCGTATGAAAAATATATTCAAAAAATTAGGCATTGCCCTTATCTTTTTTGCCACTGTCCATAGTTCCTATGGTCAGCAAGGCTTTAAAAGCAATCAGGATGTCTTTGACGAATTTACCTATAGGCAAGGATCGCCCTATAGAACAGCCTCTGGAAAGCCCGGGCCGGAATACTGGCAAAATGCGGCTAATTACATAATTAGTGCGGAATTGGATGAAGATACCCACACCATCAAAGGCCGCGTTACCATCGATTATATCAACAACAGTCCGGAAACTTTGGATTTTATTTGGCTTCACTTGGAGCAAAACCGTTTTAAGGAGGATTCCAGAGGCACTTTGACTACCCCGATCCAAGGCAACAGGTATAGCGGCGATGTGGATGGTGGCTATACCATCAGCAATGTAAGTGCAAATGTGAGCAAGAAGGGTGCTTCTTCCAGCAAGCATTTAATTACCGACACCAGGATGCAGGTCTTTTTCAATGAGCCTGTTCCAGCCAAAGGCGGCAGAGCGACGGTGTCTATGGACTTTGAATATAAAGTTCCCGTCAAAGGAATGGATCGTATGGGGCGTTTGGATGTGGCGGATGGTACCATCTATGCTATGGCGCAATGGTATCCTCGCGTTGCCGTGTTTGATGATGTGGAGGGTTGGAATGTTGAGCCTTACTTAGGAGCTGGTGAGTTTTATTTGGGATATGGAAATTTCGAATACCACGTTACAGTGCCTTATGATCATATCGTTGTAGGCTCAGGTGAGTTGATCAACCCCAAAGATGTGTTGACCAAAGAGCAGCTCGATAGGATGCAGCGCGCTAGCCAAAGTGACGAGACGGTATATATCGTCAGTCCAGATGAAGTAAATAAACCGGAAATTACAAGGCCTGCACAGCAAGGTAACCTCACTTGGAAATTCAAGATTAACAACAGCCGGGATGTGGCTTTTGCTTCTTCCAAAGCGTTTATTTGGGATGCCGCAAAAATAGATCTGCCAAGTGGGAAAAAAGCTATGGCGCAATCCGTATATCCCAAAGAATCTGATGGACAGGATGCTTGGGGAAGGTCTACAGAGTACAGCAAAGCTTCAATTGAGCATTATTCAAACTGGTGGTACGAGTATCCTTACCCTGTAGCCGTCAACGTGGCTGCGGACATTGGCGGGATGGAGTATCCAGGCCTTAACTTCTGTAGCTATAGAAGCAAAGGTGCCAGTCTTTGGGGCGTTACAGATCACGAATTTGGCCATAACTGGTTCCCTATGATCGTGGGTACCAACGAGCGACGATATGCTTGGATGGATGAAGGCTTCAACACTTTCATTAACCACTATAGTACGCTGAATTTCAATAATGGCGAATATCCATCAACTTTGAATCAAACCCGAAGATTTGTGGGCTGGCTGACCAATGAAAACAGAGAAGGTATAGACACCTATCCTGATGTAGCCAATACGGCAAATCTAGGAATGATAGCTTATAGAAAGCCCGGTATGGGATTAATTATGCTTAGGGAATATATTCTGGGTGAAGAGCGCTTTGACAATGCTTTCAAATCCTATATTAATACCTGGGCGTATAAGCACCCTCAGCCAAACGACTTCTTCAATCACATAGAAAATGTGGCGGGAGAAGATCTTTCATGGTTCTGGAAAGGCTGGTTCTATGGCAATGGCAATATCGACATCAGCATCGATCAGGTAGTTCCTTTTGGCGGTGGTCATGTTGTCGTTTTGTCCAATCGCGGAGAGGTACCCATGCCGGTAGTAATGGAGGTGACCTATGAGGATGGAACACAGGAAAGGATCAAATTACCTGTTGAAATATGGCAAAGAGGCAATCAGTGGAACCATCTGGTGAAAACTGAAAAAGCCATTAAACGTGTAGACCTGGATCCTGATAAAGTAGTAGCCGATATCAACGTAGCCAATGACAGCTGGCCAGTAGAAATTTATAATAAATAAACATCCTCTTTTGTTTTGGTTAATAGCCTTGTTCTGATTCCTTACGGAGTTGGAGCAAGGCTTAATTACTTTCTAGAGAATCTTAATCATACATCAACGCATTTTTTAGACTAACAACTATTTATATAGGTATTTTCCTAAAAATATTCTTTAGATTGTAATGATGATAAATTTTTAACCACTACAGCCATGATTTCAAGAACCCTTATTTGTATTTCATTCCTAATCCTAATGTCCTGTACAGATCACCAACGGGTCCGACAAACAGCCGGCATAATCGATATTGGACTGATGGATGTACAGGAAGAAGAGCCGCGCTACGCGGTTCAAACTATCATCCCGCTGGAAACCACTACGGACAATTTGCTCGGCGTTAACCTGATCATCAAAAGCTTAGGAGAGAATGTCTTTGTACTGGATGAAGACAGGAAGGATGCGATTTACCGCTTTGACCAAACAGGCGATTTCTTGGGCAAAGTGGTACAGGTAGGCGAAGGGCCAGGAATGCTTAATAACATTACAGATTTTGTTGCAGATAGAGATAGCCTACACGTTCTCGTCGGCAGAGGAGATCATTCAGACATTGTCAAGATTTCACTCAGCGATGGTAACAGGAAGCACCTTTCCCTGGAAGGACTCGGCTTTTCCCTGAGTACATCATCCGATGGTGACTATCTACTATATGCCAGCTATAACTTGCCGCTTTCCAACCATCGCATAATAAGGTTTGATCCATCCGGCGAATTGGTTAGCAGAAATCTTAAAAATGATTACCATAACCAAATGCTACCTATGGAAGAAATCAACTTTTCCAAGGAGGGCGATCAGCTTTTTTTCAAAGAAGCATTTAATCCTGTGATTTACCGCATTGAGGAAGATACCATTGTTCCTACTTATCGGTTCGATCATGGTAGCTATGCAATCCCTGCCAAGTTCTGGGAGGTGGATATCATGCAAGGTTTTGAAATGATTAACCAATCCGGTTTTGCAGATGTTTACCGGCATTGGGAAAGCGATCGATATGCTTTTTTTGAGGTTTACATTCAGAGCCAGGAGGGAGTACAAAACCATCAGGTATTGTTAGATAAGAAGGAAAATAGTCTCAGCAAAAAGATTATGTCACGCAAAGACAATAATATTTTTTATCGTTCAGCAGGCTTTACTGCTGAAGATGAACTGATGTTTGTCACGCCTGCTAACTATTTGCTACAATACGCGGAACAGCATACTTTGGATGAGCAGGTCCGGCAAATCATTGAAACCATAGAGAAAGAAGATAATCCGGTTTTGCTGATTTGTAAGCTGAAATAACAAGACCAAACGTCATCGCCCTTTGGAAGGCAAACAAAACAACGAACACATGCAAATATGAACCGTAAGTAGAATTTGATGGTTGGCAATGGTCCGATGTGCTTGTAGCAGGGTATTATCACTGATCCACCTTCTTTATGATAGGAATAGTGTGCAAAGGAATGAAGAAGGACAGCTATAAACCTTACCATGTATGTCATGACAAAAATTGCCCATTGCATCTTGTCCTTAGTTGCTATTTTACTGTTTTCCTGCAGTAATGATCAGAAAAAATCCTCCTTACAATCTGCACCGGTAGATGAAGCTTTTCTGCAGGACTATAGCATCAAATATTACTTTGGTACCGAAGCGGTACCTCTCAAAGTGGCGGAGGACAGAAACGGGACCGTACAGGTACTGACAAAGCAAGGTCTATACCGCCCTCATGGTGGGGCATTTTTGTATCCTGGAGAATTGATTCCGGATCGCACCTACCTTCCGATGGCTGATAAAAAGCTGTCGGGAATGGGTATCTACCAAAACCAATTTCTTTATGTAGATGATAAGGCGGTTTTTGGCAATGCTTGGGCCGGCTCTCTATATATGCAGCATTCCCTCTCCAGTCCTACGCTGGTAGCCAGTGGGGATCATTTTGACTTTTTAGTTTCGGATGGCGCTTATTTAGCGCATTTAGTGGATTCGGAAATCCAATGGCGTGGCAGCCTCGGTGAAGAACTGATCTTGGAGATTAAAAATTTTAGTGCAGAACTATTTCTAATCCTTACCGAAGATGGCTTGCACCTTTATTCAGGCGAAGACAATAGTCTGATGAAAGTATTTAGCCATCCCTCTTTGACCAGTTTTGACATTATTGCCAATGGCACAAAAATAGGCTTGGGGACCAGAGATGGGTATATTGAACTGGACGCAAAAAGCTATGCGCAGATTGGTGAGATATACAAAAGACTCCCTTGGCCCTCTATCACCGTTGTCAAGGAGGTGCATGGCGATACCTGGATAGGATCGGAAAGGGGAGCTTATATGTTAAAAGAAAATGATGGCTTCAACTATTATTACGGAGAGCGTTGGTTGCCTGGAGGGCAGGTGGTTGATATAGCTGAAGGCGCGGATGGTTCGGTGCTGATCTTAACCGAGGAGGGTTTGGCCAGAATTGTTTTTGAACACATGACCTTGTACGAAAAGGCGATGTATTACGAAAAGCAGGTGCGTCACCGACATATCCGCTATGGCTTTAATGCTACGTTGGTAGATATGGAAAAAGGGAATATCAACAGCGGAAGGCTCGGCGATTCTGATAATGACGGTTTGTGGACAGCCATGTATCTCGGTGGGCAGGCTTTCAGATACGCGGTGGAATCCTCGGAAGATGCTTTGCAGAATGTCAGAGAATCGCTGGCGGCAATGGAGAGGCTATATACCATTAATCCGGTTCCAGGTTTCCCGGCCCGCTCCTATTCAAGAAGGGGATATATCGAGCGCCTGGCAGATCCTGAGCGTTGGCAACATGCAGCAGATCCGGAATGGGACTGGAAAGCGACTACAAGCAGTGACGAGGCTATCGGGCATATTTTTGCCTACGGCGTGGTGGCAGAGCTGGTAGAGAATGAGGAGATCAGGACGAAGGCCATTACTTTGATCGACACCCTGATGCAGCACATCATCGACAATGATTGGTACTTAGTGGATTATGATGGGCAACCTACCACCTGGGGACGTTGGAATCCGGAATATGTGAACAACTTCCCTTCGGAAGTCGGTGACAGAAAACTGAATTCTTCTAATATTCTAGCGATGCTGCAGACCGCCTATCATTTCACCCAAAAGGAGATCTATAAGGAAAAAGCATATGAGCTAATCAACGACTATGGTTATTTGGATAATTTGATGGTTCCGATGGCAAGAATTGGCCAGGCACCGGAAGGAGCGGGCGATTGGGCAAGTATGTTGTCCGAAAGCTGGAATCATTCCGACGATGAAATGTATTTCTTGGGCTACTGGGGTTTGTACCGCTATGCTTTTGATGATTCCTTAAGATCGAAATATAGGGAAAGCATCATAGATCATTGGGAGGCAGAGAGGCCGGAGAAAGAGGGGGCTTGGAACATATTTACAGCTATGGTAGCTGACGAATATGACCGGGAGGAAGCTATCTGGTACCTTCAGGAATATCCTTTAGACCTGATCCACTGGAATATGACCAACAGCCATCGTCAAGACATTGAGTTGCTGGAACCCAACTTTAGAAGACAATCCACCAAAGAAGTTCTTCCACCGGATGAGCTGAGGATTTCAAGACATAATGCGAATAGATTTGTGCTGGACGGTGGCAGAGACGGAACACAGGAATTCAGTGCTGGAGATATTTGGCTTCTCCCCTATTGGATGGGAAGATATCTTGGTGTTATTGGGGAGCCGGAAAGGCATTAATTAAAAAGCAACTAAAAAGCCCGGAACACCATGCTTCGGGTTCTTTAGGTTAACAGGATAAGCTTCGTTGGAATTGACTAGGATGATCGCGCAAGAGCAGGTGGGTTATGGCTAAGATCTCTGTGAGGTACATGATGAATGAGGCCGTTTGGCTTGTGCCAATTACATGACGTGGGAAAGGTTGGGATTAAGATGAAACAAGAGCACCGATAACGGATAGTATCGGTGCTCTTGTTTTATTGGGCATAGCTTAAAGCTTGATGAATATTCGTTTTTGATATAAGATGTATGCCGGTATAAAGTTGAGTGCTACAAAAAGAAGTGCATATAACATACTTGCGAATTCTGGCTGTAACCCCGCGTTTGAAAGGCCAGAAACAAATTGTACGTTCAGGGCTTGTCCGCCTATTGGAAGGCGATAAAATATCAAAGATAGCAAATCTGCCAATACATACACCGCAATGGCATTGGCACCAAACACAATTCCTACATAGGTTCCTTTTTTATGTCCTTTGATGTCTACCACAAAGTAGATGGCGCCCAGCACCAAGGCTGCAAGACCTGATGTCACCAATACAAATGAGCTGGACCACAGGTTTTTATTTACAGGGAAGCCTAAGTGCCAAAAATAACCTAATGCGACAGAAGCCAGTCCCAGGGCCATCAGGTAGTTGGCTTTTTCCTGAGCTGCTTTTTTACTTAAGAATAGCCTGCCAGCCAACAAGCCAGTGATGCCGGTAACTATCGCGGGTAAGGTACTCAGTATCCCTTCCGGGTCCCAGGTCCCGCGGTATTTTCGTCCGAATAAAAACTGACTGTCAACCCATGCGGCCAGGTTGGCGCCGGGTTCCAGACTTACTACTCCCATTCCGGGTGTAGGAATTAACACCATGGCTAACCAGTAACCAACTAAAATGATTGCTCCAATCCAAGCTTGGGTTTTCCAATCAGTGTTAAGAAACAGTATAGCACAAACAAAAAATACTGCTGCAATCCTGTGCAGCACACCCGTCCACCGTAGATCCACGAAGTTAAATTCAGGAATTAGATTAAGGATCATCCCTACTGCGTAAATTTTGAGCGATCTGATCACAATCTTTCGGTAGATGGCGGTTTTATCTGTCCCCGCTTCCAATCGCCTTGAGTAAGCTAAGGCAATGGACACTCCAACGATAAAAAGGAAGAAGGGAAAGACCAAATCGGTAGGCGACAATCCGTGCCAATCGACATGTAACAAAGGCGGGTAGACATGCTGCCAGGATCCGGGGAAGTTTACAAGAATCATAGCGGCAATGGTAAAGCCCCGCATGGCATCCAGTGAAATAAGTCGTGTATTGGTGAGTGTCATACCTGATGAATAGATAGATTCAATTGCTCTTAAGTAGTATTAATACTGCTGCAAATAATATAAAGGCTACTTAATTCCTGCGAATATGGGACAGTATTTCAGCCTTACAAAATTCGGGTAAATATCATCATCCTTATTTATTCCTACTATATGTGCCCTGAAGGGAAAAACCAATTACATTGGCATAGCCCATAGCTATCAAGTTATCGTAGTAAGCTTAGGCACCATAAATTATTTGAAAACTAATAAATTCGAATGGGTGGATATATTTATTCCAATTGAATTCGAGAAGCCTACCTTAACTGTTACATTTTTCGATAAGCACTTCATTCCCAATTGTTAAGGAAGGTGAAAATTTTCGCAAATTGAGACTTATTATCCGTGATTTGCGCAGAATCTCCTTAAATAAACTTTGATATTGAAGCTTAATATTGCAATCAACTCGAAAGCCAAAAATTTCACGACTATGGATCAGCCTGACAAATTACTACTGGAAAGCTTCAGAAGAGGAGAGGGGCATGCGCTTGACAAAATCTATGAGTACTACAGGATGCCCGTAATTCGGTTTACTGTCTCTATAGTCAAAGATGAGCAGGAGGCAGAAAATATCTATCATGAGGTTTTTATCAAGCTTCTTAAAAAGAAGGAAGATATCAAGCCTGAGCTGAATTTCAATTCCTATGTATTTACTGCAGTCAGAAATGAAATTTTTGATTTTCTTAAAGCAGTGAAAAAGGACAGTGTCTTCAAGGAAAAATATTGGGAAAAGATCCAGGCGCAGCGCATGGAAGTAGAGGAGGACAAAGAGGAGGTGCTCAGCCGTCTGGAGGGGATTGTGCAGATGCTTTCTCCAAAGCGGCGGAGGATCTTGGAAATGAATTACTATGAACAAAAGTCTTACATTGAGATTGCAGAAGCCCTGAGAATTTCAAAAAACACGGTGAAAAACCAGCTGGTGAAGGCTAAATATATCATCCGTAGAGAAATGGAATAAGCGCCACTGCCAATCAACCTGTCGAACCGGCTTAGTTTCGTAAAGCGGAGCAGGTTGCGCTTATTTTTCGCTTCCAAACCAAGTCGGACTGATTTTTTCGATTTTTGTCGTCATTCCCCTTATTCCACCTTATATATGATGTAGCCCATTAATGTAAAACCATGGGCAGGTGTCAACCATCTTTTTTATTTTTGGGAAAAAGTAAATTTTAAATGAGAAGGATACAACTCGGGGTTATTTTCTTTTTGCTACTTCTTCATCATGCGGTGATGGCGCAGCAAAAAAGGCCGCTAAATCATGGAGATTATGATGGATGGGAAAGTACATCAGCAGAAAAAATGGCTAACAATGGCGAATGGGTAGGTTTCCAAATTAATCCTCAAGATGGAGATGGCAGACTAGAGCTGGTGGCTTATCAGCAGCCTAATCAGCGGCATGTAATTTCCCGTGCCCATCAATGGCGTTTTTCGAATGATGGGCAATATGCGGTAGGGAAAATTTTGGCGGAAAAGGATTCAGTGCGGGCGCTGAAACTTAAAAAGATCAAATCAGAGGATCTACCCAAAGATAGCTTGTTCATACTGAACCTTAAGACCGGTGAAGTAGAAAAGCTGGCAAGTGTGAAGTCCTATGCTGTACCCGAAAAGCAAGGTAATTGGCTTGCGGTTTATTTCGAGAAGGCATCTGGCAATAACAATCAGAAGCCCGATTCTACTAAGGTGGACAAGGAGCAAAAAAACAAGAAAAAAGCAGAAGGCGCCCAATTAGTCGTTCGCAGCATGGACGGCGATACAACCTGGGATTTTGAGGGGGTAAAGACCTATGGTTTTTCGGAAAAAGGGGATTTTCTCTACTATACCAGGGAGTCTGACGACAGCCTGAAGCACGTTGAACTGCATCTGTTGGAGCTAAAAACCGGCAATACCAAGTTAGTTCAGGGAGCAAAGGCTGATTTTGCCCACCCCACTTTCTCTAAAGAGAACAAATTCCTAGCATATTTGGCAACGGAAGATTCATTAAAAGCAAAAAGGCCATACTATGACCTCTTTCTATACCAAATTGCTAAGGCGGAGAATGAAAAAGTAGGTCACAAAGATTCCCAAGGCATATTAGAAGGAGGCATGGTGAGTAAACATGGGAAGCTGTTCTTTTCTAATGATGAAAATCGCCTCTACTTTGGCACCGCGCCTGATTATACAGTGTATGCTTATGAAGAGGATAGTACTATATTGGATGAGGAAAGAGTGAAGTTGGATATTTGGGGCTGGCAAGATGATGATATTCAGCCGATGCAACTGGTAAACCGATCTAATGACGAGAAAACAACATTTCTGGCGGTTTACCAGATCAAAGAACGGAAAATCAACCAGTTGGGCAATAAGGAGTTGCGGGAGTTTCGTTTCGACAAAGATTATGAGCATGATTATGCATTGGCGTATGACGCTTCTCCCTATCGGCGCAACTACAGCTGGGATATTCAAATTGGCAAGGATGTATACCTCATAAATCTCAAAACAGGAAGCAAAGAGCTTATTTATAAAAATCTTGTTGGAAATCCGGTGTTATCGCCAGCAGGGAAATATGCTTACTGGTATGACAGCAGGGATAGTTCCTGGATGGCCTATGATATCAAGGCAAGGCAGACAACAAATCTAACCAGTAGCCTTGATACCAAGTTTTACAACGAGCTTCATGATAGTCCTTCCTTTCCTGGAAGCTACGGTGCTGCAGGATGGCTAAAAGACGACCAAGCTTTTTTGGTTTACGATCGTTTTGATATCTGGAAGATTGATCCGACAGGCAAAAATCAAGCTCTTAACCTCACAGCAGGGGTAGGACGCGAAAACCAAATTCAATTTAGAAGGGTAAAGCTTGATGACGATGAAAAGGCGATCGATCCCAAAGGGACCCTACTGCTCAGAGCATTTCATGAATGGGAAAAGAAAAGTGGTTACTTCTCCTCCGACTATGAGGGGAAAAAGCAGCCGGTGAAATTGTTCTTTACCGACCACCATTACTTCGATTTAATGAAGGCAAAGGAGGCGGATAGGTTGATCGTCAAGCGTTCCACTTATCTTGAATCTCCCGATATCTACGCGGTTGATCTGATGGCGAATGACTTTAAGCAGCTGTCTTATTTAAATCCCCAACAAAAAGAGGTTAACTGGGGAACAGTAGAGTTGGTGGAGTATATGGCCAATGATGGAACTCCGTTGCAGGGGCTACTATTTAAGCCTGAAGGGTTTGATGCTGGTAAGAAATACCCAATGATGGTTTATTTTTACGAAAGAAACTCTGATGGGCTACATACATATAGAGCACCTGTACCTAGTGCTTCAATCATCAATATCCCCTTTTTCGTAAGCAATGATTATCTGGTCTTTGTACCTGATATAAAATATGATCTAGGGTTGCCCGGACCGAGCGCCTTCAACAGTATTATTCCAGGTGTTCAGGCGGTAGTGGCTAAAGGTTTTGTGGATAAGGACAACATGGCGATACAAGGTCAAAGTTGGGGAGGCTATCAAGTAGCTTATCTGATTACGCAAACCAACATGTTTAAGGCGGCAGGAGCCGGAGCCCCTGTGGTAAACATGACCTCTGCATATGGCGGTATCCGTTGGGGCACCGGCATGAGTAGGATGTTCCAGTATGAGCAGACCCAGTCCCGCATTGGCGGAACGCTTTGGGACAAACCGATTTATTATATCGAAAACTCTCCCTTGTTCTTTATGGACAGGGTAAATACGCCTGTACTGATCATGCACAATGACGAAGATGGCGCGGTTCCCTGGTATCAAGGGATAGAAATGTTTATGGCTTTGAAGCGCTTAAACAAGCCAGCTTGGCTGTTGCAATATAATGGCGAAGACCATAATCTTAAAGAAAGGAAAAACAGGAAGGACCTGTCCATACGGTTGTCACAGTTTTTTGATCATTATCTTAAAGGAGCTCCTGCGCCGCTATGGATGACAGAAGGACTGCCAGCGGTAGAAAAAGGTCGAACCTTAAAATATGAATTGAATGAATAAGAAAGGCCGCTCCTCATGAAGGGGCGGCCTCTTTCTTTTGGCAAAACAACGAGCTAATCTCAAGCTATTAGTTAATAGCCGGGGTTTTGGTCTGCAGTGGTTAATGCTGTATTGTTATCTATTTCCTGTTGGGGTATCGGCAGCAGATCATGTCTGCTATTGTAATTAGGAATGGGCTCGGTTGCCAGCTTACCTGCCCTTCTCCACCTCCGTATATCCCTGTTTCTAATTTGTTCCCCTGCGAGTTCCACCCGTCGTTCATGCATAATTGCTTCAAACATTTGCTGCTGTGTAGATACGGGGAATTGAGCCGTTGGATAAGGGGGCATGGCAACGTCAGCTCGCGTCCTGATTTGATTGATGTAGGGCAGCGCAGCAGCGGGACCAGACAGCTCGTTTTCCACTTCTGCCATCATCAACAATACATCTGCGTAACGTATCACCCTAAAGTTGATGCCTGACTGCGTCTCCTCCTGAGGTCTCTTGTAGATCATCTGGTATTTTCTCCAGCTTGGAACATTGACGTCCCCTTGAACGTCAGATGCCGTCAATACACTTTGTCCGTTGTTGTAGCTGTCACCGACCCTATAAAAATTGTAATTGTTTCTGGGATCGTTTTTAGCGGCTCCACTGGCCACTGTCTCATACTCCGCTACGAGGTTTCTGTTCGGGATGAGATTTCTCCAAGCATTGGGTCCATATTCCTGTCCCCGAAAGGTGACCTCTGCAATGTCGGTGCCATCCGCATTCCATCCTCCGGCACTACCAAATGCCTCTGACATTTGGATCTCCCAAATGGACTCCTCATTGTTTTCATTTTCTTCTTCAAAATTGTCCAGATACCGTTCTACCAAGCGATATTGATTGCTGTTGATTACCTTTTCCAAAAAAGGCTTAGCCTCTGCATAATTGCCCCTGAAAAGGTGAACCTTGGCTGCCAAAGCTTGGGCGGCCCCTTTAGAGGCTCTCCCAACGTCAGCCCCCGAATAGGCCGATCTAAGGGGAAGGCGGTTTTCGGCTTCTGCCAGATCAGCAAATATTTGTTGATAGACCTCTTCTTCAGACGCCCGAGGCAAAGACTCCGGGGAGGTGGCACTGACCGTCATGAGTGGAACACCTCCCCATAAGCTCACCAGCTCAAAATAACCCAGTGCTCTGAGGAAATATGCTTCTCCTAATATTCTACCTTTCAACTCTTCCGTTATCTCCTGATCGGCATGAGGCACATATTCCAAAACAAGGTTCGAAAAATGGATCACCCTATACCAGCCTCTCCATACTGATTCAATGACAGGATTAGAGGCATCAAACACATGGTTGAGCACCTGAGCCCGATGGCCCTCCAGTTGTGCCCCGCCTGACTCTACATCGTCAGAAAGTAAATCGTGGAGAAAGAAATATTCCCTATTGTATAGGTTGTTGGCTTGTAGGCCCGCATAGGCAGCGTTGACCGCAGCCTGCGCCTGCGCACCTGTTCTATAAAAAGTTTCTATAGAAAGCTGATTAGGATTGACAGGGTTGAGCTTATCTTCATCACACGCTACGACAGCCCAAAAAACCAATGCTAGAGTGAAAATTGCTTTTAATTTCATCGTCATGTCGTTTAGCTGTTAAAAGGTCACTTGGAGTCCACCAATAAAGGTCCTTGGCTGCGGGAATTGGCCGTAGTCGATGCCGGCCCCGAGAGAGGAATTGATACCAGTTCTCACCGCTATTTCCGGATCGTAGCCGCTGTAATTGGTGAAGGTCAACAAATTTTGGCTGGAGACATACACCCTTACGTTGGAAATTGATTTGCCGAGCCATTGGGAGGGTAGCGTATATCCAATTGACAAATTTTTTAACCTCATATAAGAACCATCCTCTACAAACCGGGACGACGCCCTAGCGTTGCGGTTGGGATCGCTGGAAACTGCCCGGGGCACATCGGTATTAGTGTTGTTTGGTGTCCAACGATCCAGCACTACCGTACTTGCATTGAATAAGCGGGTCATTCCTTCCGTGTGGTACCGGATGTTGCTGAAAATTTCATTTCCCTGAACCCCCTGGATAAATAGGCTCAAATCAAAGTTTTTCCAGTCGGCGGTAAAATTCAGGCCATAGGTGAAATCCGGCATGTAATGCCCGAGGTAGGTTCGATCGTCATCCGTAATTACACCGTCACCGTTAATATCCCTAAACCTGATGTCTCCTGGTGCTGCGTTAGGCTGCTGAGAGGTTTCATCACCTTCTTGGAAAAGACCATCCGCAATCCAGCCATAGAAATAAGCAATGGGCTTGCCTTCTTCTGTGTAGGTATAGGCATCCCCTTGAAAACTAGGTCCAAAGATCGTATTGCCCGAGCCTAAGGATATCAATTCATTGTCTACAGAAGAAAAGTTGGCATCAACCGACCATTTGAAGTCACCGGTGAATTTCCTATAGCCTACAGATGCTTCGATGCCACGATTAGAGACGGTACCCACGTTCGCTACCGGCGCTCCATCATAGCCCAAAGAATGTGGGATAGGTACCCCTAATATCATTCCCTTGGTTTGGTTGTCAAACCACTCAAAGGTAAAATTGAATCGATCATTAAATAACCCTAAATCCAAGCCTACATTGGTCATAGCAGTAGACTCCCACTTTAATTCACTGTTGGCAAGCGCCGTGATGGTACTGCCTCCTTGGAGGCTTCCATCAAAGTTATAGAAGTAGTTACTGTTGATTGTGCCTTGGAAGGCATAGTCTCCAATGCGGTCATTTCCAGTTTCCCCATAGCTGGCCCTGATCTTTAAGTCACTTAAAGCGCCGGCCGTCTGCAGAAAGGATTCTTCACTAATTCTCCAACCAGCGGAAAAGGCGGGGAAGTACCCGATTTTGTTGCCGGGGCCAAACCTAGAACCACCATCCCTTCGGATAGACGCACTCAGTAAATACTTCTGGTCATAGTCATAATTGACCCTGCCGATGTAGGAAATCAAGGCATATTCCGTCTTATTGCCGTTGGTTACTTGGTTTTGAACGCCTTGCAATACCCGCACATCATTGGTAAGCAAGTTGCGGCCAGAGCCGGTTAAGTTGGAGGAAAGGGATGTCTGCTGTTCGATTACAGCCAGTGCGTCAATGGTATGTTTGCCGAAGGTGCCTGAATAGGTAAATTGATTGCTTATCAGGGGGGAAAAGAAAGTAGAGCGGCTTTGAGAAATATCCGCGAAGGTCGAGACGCTAAAATCACCCGCATCAAACATGGGCGAGTAGCTGTCGGTGGTACCGTAGTTCATGTCCACGCCAATCAGAAACTTGTATTTAAAGCCTTTGTAGATATCTACATCGACATACCCTGTGCCGAGTATTTTGAGATCCTGTTGACGGTTGGTGCGTAAGACAGCATTTAATACAGGGTTTTCCGGATCTGATCCATCTACGCGATCCGGTGCCCGAAACCCTCCCAGCCGGCTGGGATCCCGTACAGGGATATAGGGTACCATTTTTACCATATGCTCCATCTGACTCCTCCCCCCTGTAAAGGGTTCGTTGTTTCTGCTGGAATACGCTAAGGTGAAGGTCTGTCCTGCACTGATCCTCTCGCTGATCTTAAAGTCTGTGTTGGCCCTAAAGGACACCCTTTCAAAATCAGTCCCCAACATGATCCCTTCTTGGTTAAAATATCCTATAGATACATTGTACCGGACTCCTTCGTTCCCTCCCGTCACAGCGATATTGTGATCTTGAATGGGTGCTGAGCGGAACATCTCCGCTTGCCAATCCGTATCCACATTTGCATATTCGCCTAAGTTGGAAAAACGTTGCGGTATGGCATCGTTATTATTGGTCAACAGTTCGCGCCCGAATTCTAAATATTGCTCCCTATTCAGCAGATCTAACTGCCTCCAAGCTGTTTGTACACCGAAATAAGAATTGACACTCACTTGGGGAAGACCAAGTTTTCCTTTTTTTGTTGTGATCAATATGACGCCGTTAGCCGCCCTCGAACCATAGATAGCTGCAGCGGAAGCGTCTTTAAGAATTTCAATAGATTCTATGTCATTGGTGTTTATTTGGTTTAACCCTCCTGCGGGTACTCCATCAATTACGTACAATGGATCATTATTACCTACGGTGCCAATACCCCTGATCCTGACCAACGGGCCGGTTCCTGGCGCGCCGGAGTTGGTGATGTTGATTCCTGGCGCGCGGCCTTGAAGCGCAGAGGCCAAGTTCGGCACGGCGAGTTGTGTCAGGTCTTCCGCTGTGACAGAGGAAATGGCTCCGGTCACTTTTGCCCTCTCCTGAGTGCCGTAACCCACTACCACTACTTCTGACAAGGAGGTAATATCAGGCTCCAACGTTACATCAATGTTTGTTCTATTGCCTACAGTTAGTTCCTGGGAAACATATCCAATGGATGAAATAACCAAAATGGCATCCTGAGACGGAACTACCAAGCTAAAGCTACCGTCCATTCCGGTTACAGCTCCAGAGGTACTTCCTTTGATAAGGATATTAGCTCCGGGAAGGGTTTCTCCATCGTCCGCCGATTTCACGGTACCGCGAATTTCAAAAGAGGCATTTTGCCCTAAGGAAGCAGCGCTGTACAAAAAGCTACAGATAAGCTGAATGGCGAAAAACCATCTGCCCATTTGCCGGTAAATTAAAATGGCGTTTTTGGGTATTGCTTTTTTCATAATCCTTTATGGTTTGGTGGGAATAGTGGTTTTGTGCATTAAACTCCGTGTTTGATGGATGAAAACTTGAAGATAAGCGTAAATAATACACTAATATACTGACTCTTAATTAAAAAGCCAAAAAATAAATGGTATATTGGTTGAATTTATAGCTATGAATGAGTTTGAAGGAGTAATTTTACGTTATACTTCCAGGTTCATTCATTTTTTGCTATTATTATACATCTGTTTAATATTATGACATTTTATTTCGCAAACTGTCTAAATCCCGCTATTAGATGAGATTCCACTTTTGCTGTTTGATACTGATGATGGTTATTTATGAATCGTGCACTACAAAGCCACAAAATGCCCCCATCTTTGAACTGTTAAGCGAGCAATTTACTGGAGTAGATTTCGCAAATAAAATCGCAGAAGACGACTCTCTAAATGTGCTGGAATTCGATTATATCTATAATGGGGGAGGGGTAGCAATAGGTGATTTTAACGCGGATGGCCGTCCGGATATTTTCTTTACAGGAAATACGGTCTCTAACCGACTATATCTGAATCAAGGTGATTGGAAATTCAGAGACGTAACTGAGGCGGCGGGACTGTTGGGGGAAGGTGTATGGTCAGAAGGAGTCACCGTAGTAGATATCAACAATGATGGGTACTTGGACATTTATGTTTCAGTTTCAAATCGGGAAGACTCAGCATTTTCTCCAAACATGCTGTATGTCCATCAAGGGCTAAACGCAGATGGTGTTCCGGTTTTTGAAGAGATGGCTGCAGCTTACGGCATTGATGATCGAGGGTACAATACCCAAGCGGTATTTTTTGATTATGATCTGGATGGAGACTTGGACCTGTATGTGCTGTCCAATGCCATGGAATCTTTTCATAGAAATACCTCAAGGCCAAGAGAGAAGTCAGGAAAAGGGAAAAGCACAGATAAGCTTTACCGCAACAATGGTGATGGAACCTTTACCAATGTATCTTCAGAGGCCGGGATTTTAATAGAAGGTTATGGATTGGGTGTAGGCATAGCGGATTTTAACAAGGATGGATGGCCGGATGTATATGTTGCCAATGATTTTCTCTCCAACGATCTGCTTTACATCAACAATGGTGATGGAACTTTTACTAACCAGATTGCTTCCATGCTCAAGCATCAGACATTTAATGCGATGGGAGTTGATCTTGCAGACTTCAACAACGACACACACATAGATATTGCTGTGCTAGATATGATGCCTCCAGACAACTTTCGTCAAAAAAACATGTTTGCACCCACAGAAAATTACGATTTATATTGGTCCAACATCCAAAAAGGGTACGAGCCGCAGGTAGTACGCAATACCCTCCAGCTCAATCATGGAGATGGCAGTTTCAGCGATATTGGTCAGATGGCAGGCGTTTACCAAACCGATTGGAGCTGGGCTCCGCTTTTTGCAGATTTTGATAATGATGGTCTGCGTGATCTCTTCGTCAGCAATGGCTATGGAAAAGACATAACTGATATGGACTTTGTAGACTTCCACCGTACGCTGGGGCCTTTTTACACGCCAGAGGAAAGAAAAGCACATTTGCTCAAAGCCATGGCCAAACTAGGTGAGGTACGTATTCCTAATGTGATCTATCGCAACAACGGCGACCTCACCTTTGACGACAAATCAAAGGAGTGGGGGATCATTCACCCTTCTATTTCAAATGGTGCAGCCTATGCCGACCTGGACAATGATGGGGATTTGGACTTGGTGATCAATAATGTCAACGGTCCTGCCTTTCTCTATAAAAACAATAGCGACCAACATCCTGTTAGTGACACCATTCCCAATAGATTCCTAAAAGTTGATTTAAAAGGAAATGCTCCTAATGTAGGTGGCATAGGTGCCAAGATTTATCTGTCCTACACCGATGGCAAAGAGCAGAAGCATCAATATTATGAACATTATACCAGCCGAGGCTATAAGTCTTCAGTAGAGCCCATCATTCATTTCGGTCTGGGGCATACTGAACAGATCGACACGCTCCTGATTATTTGGCCTGACCGTATGCGTCAAGTGATAACAGAGGTGGCTGTAAACCAGTTATTAACATTGGAATATGACCATGCAGACATTCAAAGAGCGGATCAGCCCACCCAGCAGGCTGCTTTATTTGTAGAGGCTGCGGATGAAATTGGTCTGCACCATATTCACCAGTCGCGGGAGTATATCGATTTTAAATCCCAAAGACTCATCCCGCATAAACAATCGGAGTACGGTCCAGGAATAGCGGTAGGAGATGTCGATAATGATGGACTGGAGGACTTTTACATTGGCGGAAGTGCTGGTTTTCCCGGCCTGCTCTATAAACAACAGCCAGATGGCAGTTTTACCAAGACTGCTTTGGAGGAAGATTCGCCGCATGATGATATGGGGGTGCTATTTTTTGATGCCAATGGGGACGGTTATGTAGATCTATATGTGGGCAGTGGAGGCAGCAGGTATCTCGAAGGTGCTACGGAATACCACGACCGGCTATACATCAATGACGGTAAGGGAAAATTAGTAAAGTCAGACGGGCTCCTCCCGAATATGAACACCAGTACCTCAGTGGTGATAGCAGCAGATTATGATGGCGATGGCGATTTGGATCTTTTTGTAGGCGGAAGGTTGGTTCCCCGACAATATTCGCTCTCCCCTAGAAGTTTTATCCTAGAGAATAGAGGCGGGCAATTTGTGGATGTGACAAGAGAAGTTGCTCCACAACTTGAGGCCATAGGCATGGTAAGCGATGCCCTCTGGAGCGATTTTAATAGTGATGGGAACTATGATTTGGTACTGCTTGGAGAATGGATGCCAATTACCATCTTTCAACACAAGATCGCTGATGATGGGAGGCGGTATTTTGAGAAAGTCACCTCAGAAAGCTTGGCGTACACCCATGGTTGGTGGAATACATTAGTAGCAGGTGATTTTGATAATAACGGCTTTATGGACTACGTAGCCGGTAACCTTGGACTAAACACGAGATGGAAAGCTAGCAGGGAGGAGCCGATCAGTGTATATGCAAAAGATTTTGACGGGAATGGAAGCATTGATCCAATTATGTTTCAATATCTGCTGGGCGAAAAATTTGCGGTGCCTGGCCGGGGTATGCTGATCAGTCAAGTTCCCAGCATGAAAAACAAGTTCCAATCTTACCATAAATATGCGATCACCAGTTTTGAAAATTTCTTCACCAAAGAGCAGCTGGAGGGAGCCCATGTGGTACATAGCTATTATTTTTCTTCAGCTTTAGTGGAAAATGTGGGAGACGGAGAGTTTAAGCTCAACGTTTTCCCGAATGAAGCGCAAACCGCCCCAGCTTATGGCATGCTGGCGGATGACGTCAATGAAGATGGACTGTTAGATTTATTGATGATTGGTAACTTTTATGGGAACGAAAGCGTGACAGGCCCTCATGATGCTTCAATTGGAAATATCTTATTGGGAGGAGACAATGGCGCTTTTCATCCCATGGCACATCAGGAAAGCGGGTGGAAGGTGGAGGGAAATGCCCGAAGCCTGGTTAGATTACGTGCTGCAGGTGGGGGTAATATTTATCTTGCCAGCCAATACAACGACAGTTTGAAGGTATTCCGAACCAACAGGTCCGATAAGACTTACTACATCAACTTAAAGCCTCTGGATGCAAAGGCAGAAATAACGCTGAAGGATGGCAGCCGGCGGATCAGGGAATTTTATTATGGCGATGGCTACTTGTCCCATTCCAGTAGATCAATAAGATTTGAGGACCAATTTGAACAGGTCGCTATTGTGGATTATTCAGGGGCTAGAAGAGTCATTCGGAGGGAGGACCTCGAAAACAATGTCAGAAGATGAGGGTAGGGGAAATCGGCCTCATTGCTTCTTAAATTTTATCAAAAAAATGCCTTCATCCGGGGGTGAAGGCATTGTATCTTATTCGGCTATTTCCTTTATCTTTTGCCCTCATATGGCATGTAAATGACTTTTTTAGAGTCGAAGAATGGTTCTTTGAAATAATCTTCAAGGTGGTAGGTAACATAGGAAAGATTTAAATCTTCCATTTCCTCATCAATATCCCCACCTTTCAGGTAGAAGATGCCATTAGGAAACTCATTGATGTCCTCTTTTTTAAATTTATTTTTTACCCAGGGGTAAAAATTGGCCATCTGTGTCACCGCTCGGCTCACAATAAAGTCATAGCGTCTTACCAACTCCTCTGCCCTGACCTGCTGTGGTTCTACGTTGGATAAACCTAGTCGTTTGTAGACGTCCTTTACTACAGTAATTTTCTTTCCGATAGAGTCGACCAGATGAAAGGATACCTTCGGATAGAGGATGGCCAAAGGAATTCCGGGAAACCCCCCTCCTGTACCAATGTCCAGTACTTTGGTACCTGGTTCGAATTCCATGACTTTGGCTATACCTAAGGAATGAAGCACATGGTGTATATAAAAATTATCCATGTCCTTCCTGCTGATTACATTGATTTTCTCATTCCATTCGGCATACAGCTCCCCTAACTGGCCAAATTGTTCTTTTTGTTTGTCTGTAAGATTAGGGAAATACTTAAAAATAACGTTCGCGTTGTTCATCGATTAAATATGCTTGTTTTTACCTTGGGCTATTTCATAAAGTAGCTCCCGAGATCGGTGTAGCTGCGCTTTGACCGTGCCGAGAGGCTTATCCAATTCTTGGGCAATCTCGTCATAGGACAGTTCGTCAAAGTAGCGAAGCTTGACCAATTTTCTGTATTTGGCGGGTAGCTTATCTACAAAAATCCTGACCATCTCGATCCTTTGGGTACGGATAAACTCATCCTGTGGATTGTTGTCGTCGTCTTCAATATCAATGTTTACCGCATTGCCGCCGTCATCAGTCAAAGTGTTGTTGAGGCTCATGGTTTTGAGCTTTTTCTTCCGAATGAAATCTATAGTATTATTGGTTGCTATCCTAAACAACCAGGTGCTGAAGGTATAATCTTTCTTGAAACGGTGCAGGTTCCTGAATGCCTTGGCAAAAGCTTCCATGGTCAGATCCTCTGCATCGTCAGCGTCCCTGATCATTTTCAGAATCATGAAATAAACCGCTTTCTTGTACCGCTTCATCAACGTCGCATAGGCTTGCTGGTCTTTGCCCTGAACGGCACGGTCAATCAAGTCGAAATCTTCTATCGCTTTATCCGAAAACCCTCTATCGTTTATCTCCATTTAATCTTTTTTGATAGGTACCCTTTCATCCCTACAACCCAAAAATAACCTAAATACGGTAAATCAAAAAACATCATCCAATTCACCTTGGCATCTCCTTCAAGTTTATTTTTTGCAGCTTTGAGAATGTAGGTTTGGGCCAAAGCCCTAGACACCAACAACCCAGTGATTATTGCAATTGGTTCCCTTTGGGGGGAGAGAAAAAGCAATAAAACCACTACAATCCAAAATACCAGCTGGGAGGCAGCATACATTCCAAGTTTTAATTTACTGCTGGGGTTGTAGTACTTACCGACATGATAGTGACGTGTTTTTTGGGTTACGAAGCTTTTCCAGTCTGTTTTTGGTTTAGAAACGGTAATGCTTTGAGGATGAATGACAACAGCAGTGTTCTTTCCCGTGCTGTGTTTATTGACAAAAAGATCATCGTCGCCCCCGTTGATATGCCAAACGCCCTTGAATGCTTTTTTTTCCAAAAAGAAGCTTTTGCGATAGGCCATATTTCGTCCTACGCCCATAAATGGGGCTTTGTACAAGGCAAAGGAGAAATACTGCAAGGCTGTTACCAAGGTTTCAAATTGAATAAGCGTATTCAGTAGTCCTGGCCGATGCTGATAGGCACCGTAACCCAATACCAATTGTGTGTGGGGATGTTTTCGTAGAGGTTGGGTCATCAATGCAACCCATTGCGGAGTAGCCGGCAGACAGTCTGCATCTGTCAATAAAATAATATCATATTTGGCCACCTTTATACCCAAGGTGAGTGCGTACTTTTTACCAGTGACATGAGGAGGAATGTATTTGATGGTTACCGTCCTCAGTTGAGGGTAAGTGTCCAGCATCTTTCTCAAAAAAGACGGAGTACCATCAGTGGAGCGGTCATTGATGACAAGAATCTCGAATTTGGGATATTGCTGAGAAGCGAGAGCAGGCAGGAGTTTTTTAAGGTTTTTTAATTCATTGTGGGAGGCGACCACCACGCTTACTCCCTCTTTCATGTCTTCAGCATCCAAAGCAGCAGCGATGGGTTGAAAAAAGGCGAGCCGACCAAAAATGACAAACAGGTAAACGAACTGTATGGTAGCAGCGACAAATAGCGCCACCCATAAAATTTCCAAGATCATGCCCCAATTTAAGTGAGGGTCAAAGATAAAATCAAAATCAGCAATTCTTTTGAGGATAAGCTTCTATTTTTGTGATTCTTTGAAGGAAGCAGAAAAATGACCACTGGAAATGAGGAATGGAGGGGCTGTATCCGATGGAACACCAGCTCGCCTTGGCCAGTGGCAAGACCTTGGACATGAAATTTATACTGGAAAACACAGATCCGAAAAGCAAAGCAAGAACAGGCCTGATCAAAACTGATCATGGAGACATTCAAACGCCGATATTTATGCCCGTGGGTACTGCGGGTTCGGTGAAGGCTGTGCATCAACGGGAGCTGACTTACGATATCAAGGCCCAGATTATTTTAGGGAATACTTACCACCTCTACCTTAGGCCGGGGCTCGATATTCTCGAAAAAGCAGGAGGTCTTCATAAATTCAATGGCTGGTCAGGTCCTATTTTGACAGATAGCGGAGGATACCAGGTGTTTTCTATGGAGGACAACCGTAAAATCACCGAGGAGGGCGTGATGTTCCGGTCGCACATTGATGGTTCAAAGCATCATTTTACTCCCGAAAACGTTATGGATATCCAAAGGGTCATCGGGGCAGATATCATTATGGCTTTTGATGAATGTACTCCCTATCCAAGTGACTATGCCTATGCCCGCCAATCGATGGAGCGAACACATCGCTGGCTGAAGAGATGCATAGACCGGTTTGATAGTACAGATGGGAAGTATGGCTATTCGCAGACACTCTTTCCCATTGTTCAGGGAAGTATGTACAAAGATCTGAGGGTGCAATCAGCGGAATTCGTCGCCTCTTGTGGACGTGAAGGAAATGCCATTGGAGGTCTTTCCGTGGGCGAACCTGCAGAAGTGATGTATGAGATGACAGATATCATCACCGATATTCTACCTGTGGACAAGCCTCGTTACCTGATGGGGGTAGGTACACCTGCCAATATTTTGGAGGGGATCGCCTTGGGCGTTGACATGTTTGACTGTGTGATGCCTACCCGAAATGCCCGTAACGGGATGTTGTTTACTAGTGAAGGTATTATCAATATGCGCAATGAAAAGTGGAAGGATGATTTTTCGCCTATCGACAGCAGCATCAACAGCTATGTGAGTAGCTATTATTCAAAAGCCTATCTTCGGCACCTGATCATCAGCAAGGAAATCCTGGGCGCTCAAATCGCCAGTATCCATAATTTATCCTTTTACCTTTGGCTGGTGGGCCAAGCTAGGGAAAAGATCAAAAGCGGGGAGTTCGCATCCTGGAAAGAGATAATGGTGAAAAAACTTAGCACACGATTATAAGCTTCATTCCAAAAGTTAGATGAAAATACTGGACAAATTGATCATCAAGGATTTTCTCAAGACCTACTTCTTCGTGGTTTTGATGTTGATTCTTATTGTCCTTGTGTTAGACTTTACCGAAAAGAATGACACCTTTATCCGGAACAATGTACCTGCGGATGAGATCCTGAAGTACATGCTTAACTACGGGCTGTATCTTAACAATCTGTTGACACCCATCACAGTGTTTATCTCCGTTATATTTATTACCTCAAAAATGGCTGGGAGGACAGAAATTGTTGCGATCTTAAGCAGTGGGGTGAGTTTTATGCGGATGATGGTACCATTTCTTACCGCTGCAGTCATGATTGCCGTAGCCAGCTTCCTGCTCAATGGATGGGTATTGCCCATTGCTACTGCGGGCGTGTCTGAATTTAAGATCAGGTATTTGGAAGATAAGCCCAACACCGGTCAGCAGAATATACATGTGCAGGTTGGGCCTGATACGTATGCATATCTATCCAGGTATTTTACCAACGGCAATCGGGGTTATAATTTTACGCTAGAACAGATTGAAGAAGGAAGGCTTATCGCTAAGCTTTCAGCAGAGCAAATCGTATGGGATACCGCACAAAACGTTTGGGAGGTGAGGGATTGGAAGTTGAGACAGTTGAAGGAAATGGAGGAAGAATATTCCTACGGCAAGTCTATGGATACTCTATTATCGATTACTCCCGAGGATTTTGATCTTCCCAAAAACCATCACGAAACGCTGACGCTTCCTAAGTTGACCCGCCAGATTGAAATTCTGGAGGCAAGAGGGGCTGATAACATCAATTTTTATAGAATAGAAAAATACGTGCGCTTTATGTCGCCTTTTGCTGCCATCATACTGACATTCATAGGGGTGGTCGTATCCTCGAAAAAGACCCGTGGCGGATCTGGTTTTAAGATTGCGCTTGGCTTTTTATTGGCTTTTGTATATATCATACTCTTTTTGTTGTCGCGAACTTTTGCTGAGGCTGGGTCCGATTATCCGATCTTATCCGTTTGGATTCCTAATATTGTATTTGCTATTACTGGATTGGTCTTGTATAAGACCGTCCCACGATGATTTCCTATGTCCATCTCTCCGGTAGTTAAAGATTATTTGATGCTCCACTTTGTCGTTCTGATCTGGGGCTTTACAGCCATCTTGGGGGTGCTGATCACAGTGCCCACCATAGAAATGGTGTTTTACAGAACCTTGCTGGCTGCAGTAGGACTGGGACTGGTATTCTGGTGGAAAAAGACAAAGTTGCGTTTGCCTAAGCGGGAGATGATGAAAATACTAGGAACAGGAGCCATCATTAGTCTTCACTGGTTGCTGTTCTTCGGTGCGGCAAGGGTGTCTAACGTGTCCGTTTGTTTGGCTGGCCTGGCTACGGCTTCTTTTTGGACCGCGTTTATTGAGCCCATGGTCAATAAGACCAAAGTGAAATGGTATGAGGTACTGTTGGGATTGACGATCATAGTGGGTTTAGTCATCATCTTCAGCTTTGAACTGGATTATTGGCTGGGGCTGGTGATGTCGGTTATATCTGCGCTTTTAGGCGCCAGCTTTATGGTGATCAACAGTCGGTTGACCAAGAGAGGGCATCCCTACATCATTACTTTTTATGAAATGATTGGCGCCTGCCTATTTACTGCTTTGATATTGCTTGGCTATCAGGTGTATTATATGGATGTAGCGCTTCAGCTGGTGCCCACGGCAATGGATTGGCTATGGCTGTTCCTGTTATCGGGTATTTGTACCGTTTATGCTTTTTCGGTTTCCGTCGAACTGATGAAACGGCTAACTGCTTTTGCGGTTAACCTTACCGTCAATCTCGAACCGGTGTATGGGATTATTTTAGCTGTATTGATTTTTGGCGAAAAGGAGAAAATGACCGGCGGCTTTTACTTGGGCGCCATGATTATTTTGCTTTCCGTATGCATGTATCCGCTCTTCAATTATCTGTACAAAAAAAGAAAAGCCAAGCAGCTTATTCGTGTACAGTAATAGCGCTCAATCACTTATTGTTGCAGCTGTGCTTTGAAGGAAAAGGAAGTCTCATTGACAATATCAAGGGGTGGTTCCTCATCAAATAAACCGAAAATGGTCGACCCCGATCCTGACATTGCGGCATAAAAGGCACCTTGATGGTATAACCTATCTTTAATCGTTGCTATTTCTGGATATTTATTGAACACGCTGGGCTCAAAATCATTTACCAACTTCTCCTTCCAGCTTGTTGTATCTGCTAAAACAGCCTTTAGGTCACTTTCAGGTTGTTTGGGAGTGACCCCATCATAAGCCTCCTTGGTACCAATGTGGATGTTAGGATTGATGAGGACGAGCCATTTCCCTTTCAGGCTCAGCTGCACAGGTTCCAATATTTCGCCCCTGCCGGTCGCAATTTTCGGGGTGTTTTCGATGAAGAAGGGACAGTCGCTTCCCAGTTGTGCGGCGTAGTCTTCCAAAAACCAGTTTTCCAGGTGTAGGTCAAAAAGTTTGTTCATAAGTCTTAAAGCAAAGGCGCCATCTGCTGATCCTCCACCTAATCCTGCGCCTACGGGGATGGCTTTGTGCAGGTGCACGGCTATGGGAGGGAGGTCGTTAAAATCCTTTTTCAGCAAATGATAAGCCTTAAGGATAAGGTTGTCTTTTTCGTCCCCAGGGATAGCTATTCCGGAGCCGGTAAAGGTATTCTTCTTTGCTATGATGATCTCCAATGCATCATACAGAGGGATAGGGAGCAAACAGGTTTCGATTTGATGATATCCGTCTTTCCTTTTTTCGGTAATATGAAGACCAAGGTTGATTTTGGCGTTGGGAAATAGCAGCATAAGTTGAAGTCACGTTTATTCTTGTAAAGCTAGAAAAAAGCGCTAAATATAGATAGTAAACCAGCCGCTTCCCACATTTTCGGTCGCTGCATACATTGTCAAAAATCATGATATACTGCCAATTTGCTAAGTATTATTAATAATTTTAGTAATCAGAATAAAATTTCGAAAAATTTCAATTTTTAAACAAAAATTCAAATTAAAATCGATTATAATAAAAAATCACTTTTAATATTTGTATTTTCAGATGTTTAGCGCTATTTTAATTTTTTGTTCAAATAAAATAAAGAAATTAAATATTGTAAGTCTGAAATTTCAATCTTAATATTGTACCACCAAAACAGATCAAACATTAAAGAGTTAACCTTCATAGAAAGAGATGTTCAGAATAGTCAGCATTATTAGCCTCATTGTCATTGTCATTTAGAGATAGGTGAAGCGCTAGACTATTGTATATAAAATCGTTAGACAATAAAGTGCTTCATCCAATGAAGCACTTTTTTTTATTAATCCATTTCAGTCCAGAGAACCAAGATGAACAAGTTAAAGAGACACAGTTGGGAAATCAGCCAGAACGAAGAGAATCCTGCCGCGATGGCGATGTTGTATGCTACGGGCTTGACGGAAGAAAAGCTAAAGCAGCCATTTGTGGGTGTGGCAAGTTGCGGCTATGAAAGCAATCCTTGCAATATGCATTTGAATGACTTTGCGCAGCAGATCAAGCAGGCCACAGTGAAAGCGGAGCTGACTGGACTAGTCTTTAATACCATCGGGATCAGTGATGGTATTTCTATGGGTACAAAAGGGATGAGCTATAGCCTTCCTTCCCGCGAGGTTATCGCCGATTCTATCGAGTCTTTTATTTTGGGCCATTCTTTTGACGGTGTGGTGGCCGTGGCTGGCTGTGACAAAAATATGCCGGGTGCTGTGATGGGTATGCTGCGTGTCAACCGACCAGCCATCATGGTGTATGGCGGGACGATTCGCTCCGGTAACTATAAAGGTGAAAAATTAAATATTGTATCTGCATTTGAGGCATACGGCAAGCGGATCGCTTGTACCATTGCAGACGAGGATTATACTGGTGTAATCAAAAATGCCTGTCCTGGAGCAGGTGCCTGTGGAGGTATGTACACCGCCAATACCATGTCTTCGGCTATAGAAGCTATGGGCCTTTCTCTTCCTTATAGCTCCACCAATCCAGCTACTTCTGCCGAAAAACGTAAGGAATGCGAGGAGGTGGGAGAATACATAAAATATCTCTTGGCAAATGATATCAAGCCACGCGATATCGTTACAAAGAAGAGCTTGGAAAATGCTGTTCGCGTAGCGGTTGCCTTGGGAGGAAGTACCAATGCCGTACTTCATATTTTGGCTATTGCCAAAACAGCGGAAGTGGATTTTACCTTGGAGGATTTCAAGCGGATCAACCACGAAACGCCCATGTTAGGTGACTTTAAGCCAAGTGGTAAATACTTGATGGAAGATCTACATGAGCAGGGCGGCTTGCCTGCCTTTATGAAATACCTTTTGGACAAGGGCTTGCTACACGGTGATTGCCTCACTGTCACAGGAAAAACAGTGGCTGAAAACCTTGCCCATGTGACTGCGTTGGAGCCTTCTGAAACAGGCGTGATCCGTCCATTGGAAAAGCCTTTGAAGGAAACCGGCCATTTGTGCATCTTGCGTGGAAATTTGGCACCAGAAGGATCTGTAGCCAAGATTTCCGGAAAAGAAGGAAAAATATTTTCAGGACCTGCCCGAGTCTATGACAGTGAAGCCGACGCCAATCTTGCCATGAAAAACAAGGAGGTCCAAAAGGGGGATGTCGTCGTCATCCGTTATGTTGGTCCTAAGGGAGGTCCAGGTATGCCTGAGATGTTAAAGCCGACCTCCATCATCATTGGTGCAGGATTAGGTGCCGACGTTGCTTTCATCACTGATGGGCGATTCTCTGGTGGTACGCACGGTTTTGTGGTGGGGCACGTCACGCCAGAAGCCTTTACAGGGGGACCTATTGGTTTGATCAAAGATGGCGATATTATTACCATTAACGCAGAAACATTGGAAATTAACGTAAACCTGACCGAAGAGGAGTTTGCCGAGCGAAGAAAAGGCTGGAAAAACAAGGATGTCAGCCACTTAAGGGGAACGTTGAAAAAATATATGCAGTTAGTATCTACAGCATCAGAAGGATGTATCACTGATAATGCCTGATAATTATGAAAGATTCAAGAATGAGGGGAGCCGAGATTGTAATTAAATCGTTAGTAGCCGAAAACGCATCATTTATTTTCGGCTATCCCGGCGGCGCTATCATGCCAGTGTATGATGCGCTTTACGATTATGTGGATCATATTCAGCATATCCTGACCCGCCATGAGCAGGGAGCCATCCATGCGGCCCAAGGTTATGCCAGAGTGACAGGGAATGTAGGGGTCGTCATGGTAACCTCAGGTCCTGGAGCTACCAATTTGATTACCGGTCTGGCGGATGCCTTAATTGACAGTACGCCCTTGGTATGTATTACTGGGCAGGTAGCTTCCCCCCTCTTGGGTACAGACGCGTTTCAGGAGACCGATGTGGTGGGCTTTTCTATGCCCGGTACCAAATGGAACATTCAGGTACGACGAGTAGAAGATATAGCTCCTGCTATCGCCAAAGCCTTCCATATTGCCCGTAGTGGCAGACCAGGACCGGTCTTGGTAGATATCACCAAGGATGCCCAAAATCAGCTCGGTGAATTTAATTACGTGCCTTGTCTAGGTATCAGATCATATAAGCCCTACCCCAAAGTTGATCCTACAGCCGTAAGAGAGGCGGCGACGCTGATCAATCAGGCGAAAAAACCGTTCTTGTTGTTTGGTCAGGGTGTGATTATTGGCAAGGCTGAGGAGGAGCTCAGGGAACTT
Source organism: Cyclobacteriaceae bacterium (assembly GCA_035303945.1). GTDB lineage: Bacteria > Bacteroidota > Bacteroidia > Cytophagales > Cyclobacteriaceae > DATGMS01. Next base: position 31,025 of record DATGQZ010000004.1, on the reverse strand, counting down.
CTGGAAAAAACAGGTATTCCTGCAGCAGGCACCTTGCTTGGCACGGGAGCCTTGGCGGAGGATCATCCCAACTTCGTAGGAAAGCTCGGGATGCATGGTAATTATGCACCAAATATGCTCACCAACCAATGTGATGTGCTCATTGCGGTAGGTATGAGGTTTGACGACAGGGTGACCGGCGACTTAAGCCGATATGCTCGGCAGGCTAAGGTCATCCATTTGGAATTGGATCCTGCGGAGATCAACAAAATCATGAAATGTGAGGTAGCTGTACTAGGTGATTGCAAGGAGAGCTTGAAGATGTTGGTAGATGAGGTGGTGGAAAACCGTCATGAAGAATGGATCAAGCAATTTAAAGAATTGGAGGCCGAGGAAAGAAAAATGGTATTGGCCAATTACCTTTCCCCCAGCAAAGCAGGCCTGACGATGGCCGAAGTGATCAACAATATCAACGAATTTAAAGCAGACGATGCAATCCTGGTTACGGATGTTGGTCAGCACCAGATGGTGGCCTGGCGATATTTTGACTACCGTAAAACCCGTACCCAAGTAACCTCTGGTGGACTTGGTACCATGGGCTTTGGTCTTCCAGCTGCACTCGGCGCACAGCTTGCGGATTACAACCGCCAGGTTATATGTGTACTGGGTGATGGCGGTATCCAAATGACTATTCAGGAATTGGGGACAATAATGCAAACCAAGGCTCCGGTCAAAGTGGTATTGTTGAACAATAACTTCCTGGGAATGGTAAGACAATGGCAGCAATTGTTCTATGAGAAGCGGTATTCTTTTACAGAATTGGATAATCCTGATTTCTTGAAGATTGCCGATGCTTACGGCTTCAAAGCCAGCAAGGTGGAGAACAGGGGCGATTTGCGTGGAGCCATTGCCGAAATGTTTTTACATGAAGGTCCTTACTTCCTCGAAGTAGTTGTGGAGAAAGAAGAGAACGTGTTCCCCATGGTGCCATCAGGCTGTTCCGTGGAGGAAGTACGTTTAAGTTGATTCTTCCTGTTGCCGATGCCTGAAAGAGCAGGCATCGGCATTTTCTCCAAAACATTGTTCACCCCGATCATCCTTGCGGATGATGATAAAGAAAATTACAACGCACATGAACAGATACACCATTTCGGTTTTCACTGAAAATTTTATCGGTATCCTAAGTCGGATCACTTTAATTTTTACCCGAAGAGGAATCAATATTGACGGCTTTACTGCCTCTGAAAGCAGAGAAGAGGGCATTTATAGGATTACCATAGAAGTAACCACTACTGAGGAACAGGTCATCCAACTGGCACGTCAGATAGAAAAGATCATTGATGTAATCAAAGCATTTTATTACCTGGATGATGAGGTGGTATTTCAGGAGCTCGCGCTGTATAAGATCCCTGTTAGTAGCCTGGATCCTGGTCTGGAAAAGGTGATCAGGCAATATAACGCCCGTATTATCTCTGCCGAGAAGGACTTTGTGGTTATTGAAATGACCGGCCATAAGGAAGATACCCAGGAACTGCTTGAGATCTTAAAAGGCTTCGACATCCTGGAATTTGTTCGATCGGGTCGTGTGGCGGTGGCCAAACCTATGGAAACATTAGATAAATATTTATAAAAACTAAAATTAGCAAACCTAGAAACTATGAAACTGAAGTTCGGTACAGTTGAAGAAAATGTAGTAACAAGAGAAGAATTTCCTCTTGAGAAAGCCAAGGAAACTTTGAAGGATGAAGTGATTGCCGTTTTGGGTTACGGAGTTCAAGGACCTGGTCAGGCACTTAACCTTAAGGATAACGGATTTAATGTCATCGTAGGTCAAAGGAAAAACTCCAAGACTTGGGACAAGGCTGTTGCCGATGGCTGGGTTCCCGGCGAGACCCTTTTTGAAATAGAAGAAGCCTGTGAAAAAGGCACCATTCTTCAGTTTCTCCTTTCTGATGCCGGACAAATCGCTTTGTGGCCCACTGTTAAGCAATATTTGACGCCAGGAAAAGCATTGTATTTTTCTCATGGTTTCGGGATCACTTATAAAGAGAAAACTGGCATTATCCCTCCAGCAGACGTAGACGTTATTTTGGTTGCACCTAAGGGATCTGGCACGTCTTTAAGAAGAATGTTTGTGGAAGGGCGAGGTTTGAACTCTTCTTTTGCCATTTATCAAGATGCTACTGGCAAAGCGAAAGATAGAGTGATTGCATTGGGCATAGGTGTTGGATCAGGTTATTTGTTTGAAACTGACTTCTATAAAGAAGTTACCTCTGACTTAACGGGCGAAAGAGGCACCTTAATGGGTGCGATCCAAGGTATCTTTGCAGCGCAGTACGAAGTGTTGAGAGCCAATGGACATACCCCCTCAGAAGCTTTTAATGAGACGGTCGAAGAATTGACCCAAAGCTTAATGCCGCTTGTAGCAGAAAACGGTATGGACTGGATGTACGCAAACTGCTCCACAACTGCACAGAGAGGTGCATTGGACTGGTGGAAACCTTTCAGAGATGCCACCAAGCCGGTGTTTGAAGAGCTTTATGAAAGTGTCAAGAGCGGCAAAGAAGCCCAAAAGTCTATCGATTCCAACAGCAAGCCTGACTACAGACAAAAGTTAGAAGAGGAGTTGAAGGAATTGAGAGAATCTGAAATGTGGCAGGCAGGAGCTACAGTCCGCAAATTAAGACCTGAAAATAATTAATTTGAGGCATGTCAGACAAGCTATGGATATTTGACACTACCCTAAGAGATGGGGAACAGGTGCCTGGGTGCCAGTTGAACACGCAGGAAAAAATAGGCGTGGCTCAGGCATTGGAAAAATTGGGAGTAGATGTTATTGAAGCGGGCTTTCCCATTTCCAGTCCGGGAGATTTTAATTCCGTGAGGGAGATTTCCCAGTCCGTGTCCGAACCAATCATCTGTGCCTTGTCAAGGGCAGTAGAAAAAGATATTGAAGTAGCGGCTGACTCTTTAAAATTTGCAAAAAGAAGTAGAATACATACCGGTATAGGGGTCTCGACTTATCACATTCAGCATAAGTTGAGATCCACACCGGAAAATATATTGGAGCGTGCGGTCAAAGCCGTTCGTTTTGCCCGTCGTTTTGTGGAGGAGGTAGAATTTTATGCCGAAGATGCTGGCCGAGCAGATAATCAGTATTTGGCTAGAGTCGTAGAAGCAGTGATAGAAGCTGGCGCGCGGGTAATCAATATTCCTGATACTACCGGATACTGCCTTCCTACGCAATATGCCGAAATGGTACGTTTTCTTAAAGAGAACGTTTCAAATATTGACCAAGCCATCATTTCCACCCACTGCCATAATGATTTGGGGATGGCGACTGCCAATACCATCGCAGGTGTTCAAGCAGGGGCCCGGCAGGTTGAAGTCACCATCAATGGCATCGGTGAGCGGGCGGGGAACACATCCTTGGAAGAAGTAGTCATGGCCATCAAAAGCCACAAGGACATTCCCGTTTATACTGAGATCAACACCCCCAAAATCTACGATACCAGCAGGCTGGTTTCCACGCTGATGAATATGCCTATACAGCCCAACAAGGCGATTGTAGGAAGAAATGCATTTGCCCATTCATCAGGTATTCATCAAGATGGTGTGCTGAAGCACCGCGAAAACTATGAAATTATAGATCCTAAAGATGTTGGGGTGGAAGCTTCTTCCATTGTCCTTACTGCCAGAAGTGGCCGGGCTGCGCTGAAGCATCATCTTGATCTGTTGGGATTTCGTGTGGAAGGAGAGGATCTAAACCAGGTTTATGAAGATTTCCTGGTGTTGGCTGATGCGAAAAGGGATATAGGTAAAAAAGACCTGTTGACTTTAATCGGAAAATATGCGGATGATGTCTCCCTGATCACTTTGGAGCAAGTTACCTATAGCCGGGGTAAGACCATCAGCGGAGAAGTTACGTTAAAAATAGGAAAAGAATATTACAAAGCAGCTTCAGAAGGAAACGGACCTGTCGATGCAGTTATAAAGTCCATTAAGAAACTCATCAACCATGAGGTGTATCTAGACGAATTTCTCATCCAAGCGATGACGAAGGGAAGCGACGATACCTGCAAAACGCATATGAGGCTAATGCATGAAGGAAAACCATATCATGGATTTGCCTCGGATACCGATATAGTCATGGCATCTGCTATGGCATTTGTCGATGCACTGAACAAAATACCCACAAAAACAATAGGTAATAAATAGTACAATTTAAATAAATGGAAAAGAAAACATTATTCGATAAAATCTGGGACGCCCATGTGGTAAAATCAGTCCCTGACGGTCCGGATGTATTCTTCATCGATAAGCATTTTATCCATGAAGTGACCAGTCCGGTTGCTTTTCTTAATCTTGAAAAAAGAGGCGTTAAGGTATTGTATCCTGAAAGGACAATTGCTACACCAGATCATAACGTTCCCACTATTGATCAGGATCAAACAATTAAGGACAAACTTTCCAGGATGCAGGTGGAGAAGCTGCGGGAGAACTGTGCCAAATACGGTATAGAACTTCATGATCTAGGTACAGATCATCATGGTATTGTACACGTGATCGGTCCTGAGTTAGGTATTACGCAGCCAGGAATGACCATTGTTTGTGGAGACAGCCATACATCTACCCATGGAGCTTTTGGTGCCATCGCTTTTGGTATTGGTACTTCGGAAGTAGAAATGGTATTTGCTACCCAATGCATCATGCAGTCAAAGCCTAAAAAGATGCGGATCACTGTCAATGGTGAACTTGGGCCAGGTGTGACTTCCAAAGACATCATTCTTTATATTATTTCCAAAATTTCAGCAAGTGGAGGAACCGGCTACTTCATTGAGTATGCAGGTTCTGCCATAGAAAATCTAAGTATGGAAGCTAGGATGACCATTTGTAACATGAGTATTGAGATGGGTGCTCGTGGAGGTCTGATTGCTCCAGATGAAACAACCTTTTTATTTCTGAAAGGTAAAAGGTATGCACCTAAAGATGAAGCTTGGGATAAGGCGGTAGCGTATTGGAAAACCCTTAAGACTGATGAGGGAGCTACGTTTGATATGGAATACATTTTTGATGCTGCGGACATTGAGCCCATGATCACCTATGGTACCAACCCTGGCATGGGTATCAAGATCAAAGACCATATTCCTTCTGCTGAGGGTTTGGAAGGCAGCAACAAAAAAACTTTCCTCAAAGCCTTAGATTATATGGGCTTCCAGCCTGGAGAACCTATGAAGGGCAAAAAAGTGGATTATGTGTTTGTCGGAAGCTGTACCAATGGCCGGATTGAGGATTTGCGTGCAGTAGCCCAATTTGTAAAAGGGAAGAAGAAAGCAGATAATATTACGGCTTGGATTGTGCCAGGCTCTAGGGAAGTAGAAAAAAAGGCTATTGAAGAGGGTTTGGTAGATATACTGGAGGAGGCAGGCTTTAAGCTTCGTCAGCCAGGCTGCTCAGCATGTCTTGCCATGAATGATGATAAAATTCCTGCTGGCAAATATGCAGTTTCTACTTCTAACAGAAACTTTGAAGGACGCCAAGGTCCAGGAGCCAGAACGCTTTTGGCTAGCCCCTTGACCGTAGCTGCCGTAGCAATTAAGGGTGAGATTGCGGATCCAAGGGAGGTCTTTTAACGAATAAAAAAGAAATAACATGGCTTACGATAAATTTAATGTATTGACCAGTACAGTAGTGCCTTTGCCTACTGAAAATGTGGACACGGATCAGATCATCCCTGCCCGCTTTTTGAAAGCGACGGAAAGAGAAGGATTTGGCGATAACCTGTTCAGAGATTGGAGGTATGATAAGGAAGGAAATCCAAAACCCGAATTCGTCCTCAATGATCCTACCTATAGCGGAAAGATTTTAGTGGCAGGAAAGAATTTCGGCTCTGGATCCAGCCGCGAGCATGCGGTGTGGGCGATTTATGATTATGGTTTCAGGTGTGTGGTGTCCAGTTTTTTCGCGGATATCTTCAAAAACAACTGTCTGAATATCGGTGTTTTGCCGGTGACTGTATCTGCTGAATTTGTGGAAAAAATATTTGCAGCTGTAGAGCAGGATCCTAAGACTGAGGTACAAGTGGATATAGACAAACAGACCATCACCTTGCTCTCTACAGGTGAGTCAGAATCTTTCGACATCAATTCCTACAAAAAGGAAAATATGAAAAATGGCTTTGATGACATCGACTACCTGTTAAATATCAAAGATGAAATCGTTGCTTTTGCCCAAACGAGGTAAGCAGTAATAACCGTAAGTATCATTTACGATAACCTGAAAAGATGGGGCTTCAAAAGAAAATAGAAATCATGGACACTACCCTGAGGGATGGAGAACAGACCTCAGGGGTATCGTTCCTTCCTTCCGAAAAACTTCAGATCGCAAAATTACTTTTAGAGGAGATGAAGGTCGATCGAATCGAAGTAGCATCCGCCAGGGTTTCTGAAGGGGAACTAGAGGGGGTGAAGAAGATTACCCATTGGGCCAAAGAAAAGGGATATCTGGACAAAGTCGAGGTGCTCGGTTTTGTGGATACACCTAAATCCGTAGATTGGATAGTGGAGGCGGGTGCCAAAGTATTGAACCTGCTTACCAAAGGCTCACTAAATCACCTGGTCCATCAGTTGAAAAAGACGCCTGAGGCCCATTTTCAAGACATTACCAAATGTATTGATTACGCTACCAGCAAAGGCATAGAGGTAAATGTTTACCTGGAAGACTGGAGCAACGGGATGCGTAATTCGCAGGAATACACATTGGATTTGATCCACCTCCTTTCAAAACTCAAGGTAAAGCGGGTCATGCTTCCCGACACATTGGGCTTGTTGCAGCCAGATGAGGTAGCTCAATTTATATCTCAAATTACCCAAAAGTATCCTCACCTACATTTCGATTTCCATGCGCATAATGACTATGACCTGTCGATAGCCAATGTATTGCAGGCGGTGAGAAGCGGAGCAAAAGGCATACATACCACCGTCAACGGACTGGGAGAAAGAGCCGGCAATGCACCCTTGGAAAGCGTTGTGGCAGTGATCAAAGATTTTACGGATTTTGAACTATCCATTCAGGAAAACAAGATCTACAGGATCAGCAAGCTTATCGAGCAATTTTCCGGTTTACATATTCCTGCTAATAAGCCCGTGGTAGGTGAGAATGTTTTCACCCAAACGGCCGGAATTCATGCTGATGGGGATAACAAAAAGAACCTTTACTTCAGCGATCTATTGCCCGAGCGTTTTGGCAGAACCAGAAAATACGCTTTAGGCAAGACCTCCGGTAAGGCCAATATCCTGAAAAACCTGATGGAGTTAGGCATTTCCCTGGAGCAGGATGAGCTGGCCAAAGTAACACAACGGATCATCGAGTTGGGGGATAAGAAGGAAAGGGTGACAACGGAAGATCTGCCCTACATCATATCTGATGTGCTTCAAAACAATTCCATTGAAATGGGTATTACCATTGACGGGTACCATATGGTGCACTCCCAAGGCTTGAAGCCATCCGTTCAGATTCGGATGAAGATCCATGATAAATATTACGAAGAAAATGCTTCCGGTGACGGTCAGTACGATGCCTTCATGAAGGCTTTAAAGAAAATCTATACCTCGCTCAACAAAGAACTGCCCAAACTTACTGATTTTCATATCAGCATTCCTCCAGGCGGTAAGACAGATGCCTTTGTAGAGTGTATTATCACCTGGGATTATGGAAAGATCTTTAAAACCAAGGGATTGGACAGTGATCAGACCATTGCTGCCATGAAGGCTACCGAGAAGATGTTAAACATTATAGAAACTTTAAATAAAAGCAAATCAGAAAAAAAGAACCTCTATGGAAATGAATATAGCGCTGTTGCCGGGTGATGGTATTGGTCCGGAAGTGATTGATCAAGCTGTAAAAGTAGTAAAAGCTGTAGGTCAAAAATACAATCACAACATAACTTTTACGGAAGCTATTGTAGGAGCTACTGCCATCGACAAGGTAGGCAATCCTTATCCTGATGCTACGCACGATGTATGTGTGCAGTCAGATGCTGTACTTTTTGGTGCTATTGGGGATCCTAAATACGACAATGATCCGAAAGCCAAAGTTCGACCAGAGCAAGGTCTTTTGGAAATGAGAAAAAGACTAGGCCTTTTTGCTAACGTTCGTCCTACTTTCACTTTCCCTTCTTTGATGCATAAGTCCCCTTTGAAGCAGGAAAGGATCGACGGAACCGATTTGGTATTTTTAAGAGAGCTGACCGGTGGCGTGTATTTTGGAGAGCCGAGAGGCAGAAACGAACAGGGTACAAAGGCTTTTGATACCAATGTTTATTCTGTAGAGGAAATAGAAAGACTGGCTCGCATGGGCTTTGAATTTGCACAGAAAAGAAGAAAGTTGCTTACCTGCGTTGATAAAGCCAATGTGATGGCAACTTCGCGGCTTTGGAGGGAGACGGTGCAGCGTTTGGCACCGGAATATCCCGATGTAAAGGTGGAATACGAATTTGTAGATGCCGTAGCCATGAGATTGATTCAGTGGCCAAAAGCATATGACGTGCTTATTACAGAAAATCTCTTTGGTGATATTTTAACGGATGAAGCCAGCGTGATTAGCGGATCTATGGGATTAATGCCCTCTGCTTCTTTAGGTCTTACCACCAAATTGTTCGAACCCATTCACGGATCCTACCCCCAAGCGGCTGGTAAAGACATCGCAAATCCCTTGGCCACAGTGCTGTCTGCCGCTATGATGTTTGAGTATGCCTTTGGTTTGATGGATGAAGCTAAAGCAATTTCCGATGTCGTCAATATCTCTTTGGAGCAGGGAGTCGTGACAGAAGATATTGCTGAGGGAGGAAAAGCCTATAAGACATCTGAAGTAGGAGATTGGCTTGCTAAGCAAATACTTGGATAAAATATTATAGACAAAAAAATGGAGCCCAATAGGCTCCATTTTTTTGTTATGGTGTGTGGTTAAAGTGAAATGGTGATTTTTAGGTTTTATTTCTCGGGAACCGTCCAGAGATATACCGTAGCGCCGTCCACTTGAATGGTTTTCTCCGGTTCCCAATCTCCCATATTGAAGGCGTGGGATACAATGCGTGTTCCAGGCTTGAGTTGTTCAAGCAATATTGGTCTCAACTTCATGTTGAGCGAGTTCAGCAGGTATAATGTGACCACGGTAGCCTCGCTTACATCGGATTCAAAGAGGTTAGCTTCGATAAATTTGACTTTATCTGTTACACCTGCTTTTTCTGCATTTTCATTGGCTTCTTTGATTCTCTGTGGGTCGATATCTATTCCTCTCCCGGTGGCACCGTATTTTTTAGCAGCGGTAACCACGATCCTCCCGTCGCCGCAACCCAAATCATATACGACATCATCCTTGGTAACTTTGGCTAAATCCAACATGGCATCGACAACCGCCTGGCGTGTCGGGACATAGTGGACATCTTGGGCAACTGCCCAAAAAGTAGTACAAACAATAAGTGCAAGTGCGCTGAAGGAAATTTTGAGCATTTTCATCTTCTTGTATTTAATAGTTTAGAACTTGATTTTGGGATGTGCTAGTTGAAAGTATCAATTATGCCGTTGGGAGGTACACGCCATAGATGGAGGGTATGCTGTGTACCATTGGGCGCTTTTATTCTTACAGTTTCTTCCGGTTTCCAATCGCCCATATCATAGTTGTGGGAGATTACCCTCGTGCCTGGCTTCATCTTTAGAATACTCGGACGGAGCTTCATGTTAACCTCCGGAAAAAGATAGAGACATAATACAGTTGCCTCATCAAAGTCCTGGTCAAAGATATTGCCCTCTATAAATGTTACTTTGTCCGTTACTTCCGCATCGCGGGCATTTTGAACGGCTTCGCGAATGCGTTCCGGATTAAGCTCCACTCCAACTGCTTTGATCCCAAACCGCTTAGCCGCAGTTATGGGGATGCGACCATCACCGGAACCGAGATCATACAAAATATCTCCGGCACTTACTTCAGCCAATTGTAGCATTTTGTCTACAACGATTTCAGGAGTGGGGACATAAGGTACATCTAATACAAAAGGTGGGTTTTGTTGGGTAAAGGCTGCGCCATTAAGAGAAAATGCAAAAAGCAAAAGGCTTAGCGACCGTACTATTTTTACTTTTTCCATTATAGAGATTTTAAGTAAAATACCCTGAAAAATCAAGATGCTCAGCATTATTCGGCCCGATTGCGCGAAATTCCCTTCATTTGCAGGACGAATTGCAGCAAAACACCTGCCAATAGCACACCGACCCCTACTAATGCCCCCCAACCCGTATAAGCAATGCTGGAATACAGCAAATAGGCACTCGTAGAGCAGAAAATAATAGGTGTGAGGGGGTAGAGAGGCACCTTGAATGGTCGGGGTACATTTGGTTCTTTTATCCTCAATATGAATAAGGAGATACCCACTAATAGGAAGAAAAACCAAAATACAGGTGCAGTGTATTCGACCATCGTTTCAAACCCACTGCGTGAAAAAAGCCCCAAGCTCACCAAGACCAGGGAAATTACACCCTGTACGATAAATGCGTTTACTGGTCCGCCTGTCCGCTTATTCCATTTTCCCAGTACTGAAAAGACCGGAAAATCTCTTCCCAAAGCATAATTTGACCGTGCCCCAGTAAATATGGTTGCATTGGCAGATGTAAGCGCAGCAATGACAACAATAACAGCCATAATAAGGAGCCCCACTTCTCCAAAAGCAAGTTCAAGCAAGTCTCCGGCTACCGCACTCGAAGCAGCCATTCCTTCTAGTCCCAGCCCTCGGAGATAGGCCATATTGGCCAAGAAATACACCACAGTAATGGTTACAATACTTAAAATAAGCGCTTTGACCATCAGCCCTTTTCCAGATTTAATTTCTGCAGAGATATATGCAGCCTCATTCCATCCGCCAAAGGTTAATAGCACAAACACCATGGCCAGACCTAAAGCGCCAAGCCCTTCTCCACCATTGGTAGCCACTGCTGTGGTTTCTGGGGCGGCGGGTACAAAGAAAAATCCGACAATAATGACCAGCAGTACGCCTAACACTTCAAGGATGGTAAGTAGCTTCTGGGTGCCAGTGCCCATTTTCAAACCCAAAATGTTAATGGTAGTGAGTATGATTACAATTAAAGCCGCAAATAGGACAGAAGACTGGGACCCCAAGTCAATAATTTGAGCCATATAATCGCCAAAAATATAGGCGAGGAGGGCAATAGAACCTGTTTGCACAACGCTCATTCTTGCCCAAGCAAATAGAAATGCCAGCCGTTTGCCAAACGCTTTAAGAAGAAAATAATAATCCCCACCCGCGTTAGGAAAGGCTGCAATGAGCTCTGCATAACATAGTGCCCCTATAAAAGACACTAATCCCCCCAAAAACCATGCGGTGAGCATGAGACTTTCGCTATCTACTGAGGAGGCAACTAATGAAGGTGAGCGAAAAATGCCGGCTCCTATTACGATGCCGATGATGATAGCAACGGCATCTCCTGGCCCTAAGGTAGGTTTGGGGTTATTCTTGGGTTCAGGTTTAGGACTCAACAAGGTGCTTTGGGTTTGCTGCGGGTTGGGCATATGGATTTGGCTAAAAGAAGTGGAATGATTTTGGTGTGTTTTTCAGCATCTTTGGTGCCTTTTTTTACTAAAATGAAAAATTTAATTGACCTAACCTAAGATATTACGTTTCTTATACCTGTAGTCGTCTGTTTAATACCCTGTTTTGATCTTAATGATGTGTGAGTTATAGGTAGTTTCGTCTAACATTTAATGCATAATTATGGCACAATTAAAAAGAATCAACCGCGAAGCAATACCGCGTGCTTTGGAAAAGGTGGATCGGTATAGGTTACTAAATGATCCCGAACAGGCGGAGAGCGTCTGTCGGGATATTCTGGCAGTGGAGCCAGATCATCAAGACGCTATTGCTAGATTGATTTTATGCCTTACCGACCAGTTCGGCTCCGGCAACAGCAGTAAAGAAGCGTATACGCTCGCTTCCCAGCTAAAGGGTGGGTACGAACGGGAGTATTATCGAGGCCTGGTATTGGAAAGAGAAGGAAGAGCGGCTTTACACCGTGAGTTTCCAGATAGTCGACATGATGCCTATGAATGGCTAAAGGAAGCTATGGAGGCTTATGAAAAAGCAAGTGAGTTAAGTAAGGTAGATAATAGCGATGCAGTCCTGCGCTGGAATTCCTGTGTAAGGGCTATAGAAAAACATCGATTGACTCCTCGGCCAAAAGAAGAAAAACACAAACTCCACCAGCCTTTGGAATAATGTTTAAATTAAAAAGCCCCTTGTGGGGCTTTTTAATTTATAGATCCTTATACTTCTCAATAATTTCTTCTGTGATACCTGTTGAAGAATAGCCGCCATCATGGAAAAGGTTTTGCATGGTGACCATTCTCGTGAAATCAGAGAATAAAGAAATAATATAATTAGCACAGTCTTCAGCAGAGGCATTGCCTAGTGGAGACATGGCATCCGCAAAATTGTAGAAGGCACTGAACCCGCCAATGCCTGTTCCGGCTGTTGTCCTAGTGGGAGACTGGGAAATGGTGTTTACTCTTACCTTTTTTAATTTTCCATAGCGATAGCCATAACTTCTGGCGATACTTTCCAATAAAGCTTTTGCTTCACCCATGTCATTGTAAAAAGGATAGACACGCTGAGCAGCAATGTAGGATAAGCCAACTACAGAAGCCCATTCATTTAGAATGTCTTTCTTCTCCGCCACTTGCAACATCTTGTGAAAGGAAACGGCAGATATATCATAGGTCTTTTCGACCCATTCGTAATTTAAATCGCCATAAGGACGTCCCTTTCGGACATTGGGGGACATCCCGATGGAGTGAAGGATAAAGTCAAAATTGCCACCGAGAAATTCCTTTGCCTCGTCATATAACTTTTCTATGTCTTCTACGGAAGTAGCATCTGCAGGAATGACAATTGTATCACATTCTTTGGCCAATTCCTTAATGGCACCCATCCGCATGGCTATAGGAGCATTGGTCAAAACGAAACGGGCACCTTGTTCTTTTGCTTTTAGGGCAGTTTGCCAGGCGATGGAGTTCTCATCCAAAGCACCGGTAATGATGCCTTTCTTCCCACTTAATAAATTGTTGGACATAATATTTCTTTTGATGTTGGTTCACTTAAATATCAACAAACAAAATTAATGCTTTTTATTTAATCCCTGAAGAAGAATGAAAACAATGCCTCATTGCCTCAAAAGTTCTCTGGCGCTTTCAAATGCCGTAGCCGAGGGGTTAGATCCAGCAATCATCTTTGCTATTTCTGTTTCTCTTTCTTCCTGTGTCAGAAGCTTTATTTTGCTGATGGTTTTTTCTGTGCTGTTGTCTTTGTAGACAAAATAGTGCTTCTCGCCTTTAGCGGCTACTTGTGGCAAGTGACTGATGCATATTACCTGGTGATTATTGGCAATATCCTGCATCATGCCCACCATTTTAAAAGCAACTTCTCCGGATATACCGGTGTCAATTTCATCAAAAATCAACGTGGGCAAAGCCATCTTGTCCGCCATAATGTATTTTATGGCAAACATCAGCCTGGAAAATTCGCCGCCGGAGGCGACTTGTCTGATAGGCTGGGGCCTAATGCCTTTATTGGCGGAAAACATTATTTCTATTTCATCAATACCCATTGGTGTTGGCTCCACCGTTTTTGAAGCCACCTCAATGGTTGCGTTTTCCATACCTAACTGGGCCAATAAGCCGGTAATTTTTTGAGCAAAAGCCTGGAAACCTGCCTTCCTCTTAGCGGAAAGTGTGGCTCCGGCCTGAAGAACTTCCTGCCATTGATGTGCTGCTTGCTCCTTAAGCGTTGCTAGCTCTTCATCCAGATTACCAATTTGAAACACTTTGTCCGCCAGGTCAGTTTCGATTTGAATCAGCGCTTCTACCGAATCCACCCCGTGTTTTTGCTGAAGCTGATAGATTCTGCTGAGTCTTTCGGTAATGCTTGCCAGCTTGTCATAGTCCACTTCCAGCTTATTATCCTCGGCTTCCAGTGTAGCCGATATGTCATCCAGTTCGATTAAGACGCTGTTAAACCGCTCTTTGAGTTCCGAATATACCTGCCCGAAACGGGAAAGCTGCCCGAGGCTCTGATTAACCTGACCCAAGGAGGTTAGGGCACCATACTGCTCCGCATTTAACTGATGAAACGCCTCATTGATTTTGGCTTTAATTTCCTCGGCATGTTCTAATATTTGCTGTTGCTCCTCCAAGCCAACCTGCTCTCCAGCCACCAGCTTGACCGCACTCAATTCGTCCAGTTGGAATTGGTTATAATCTGCTTCCTTTTTGAGCTCAAGCGCTTCTTTGGACAATCTGTCCAACGCTTTTTTGCTTTTTTGATATTGCTTAAAAAGACCAGCGTAGGCCTGCAGTTCGTTGTTGCTTTCTGAAAAAGCATCAATGAGGGACAATTGATAGTCAGCCGCCCCTAGTAAAAGATTGTCATGCTGGGAATGGATATCAATCAGCGATTTGCCCAGCGTTTTCAATACTTCCAGCCTTACAGGGGTATCGTTGATAAAGGCCCTCGATTTTCCGGAAGGAAGTATTTCCCTTCTGATGATGCATTGTGCATCATGATCCAGGTCTTCTTCACTAAAAAATGCCTCCAAACCATAGGTACCGATGTCAAAAAGACCTTCTATGATACACTTCTTATCTTCATCAAACAGGGCTTTGGTATCTGCTCTGTTGCCCAATAGCAATCCTACTGCTCCCAGCATAATGGATTTACCTGCTCCCGTTTCGCCGGTAATCATATTGAGACCGGTGGATGGCTCCATCTCCAGAGATTCGATTAAGGCATAATTTGATATACTTAGACTCTTTAGCATGTATTAAAGCAATTAGATGTACAAGCCGTCCCGATACTATCCTTTTAAAATATCGTTGTACTTCCTGGCATTGTTGGGGTCGACCTTCAACAAAATTTCCACCGCTTCAGTTTTAATTTCCATGGAAGCTTTTTTTAGAATTTTGCTCAGCTCATCGGACTTGGCATCCATGAAGGTAATGGTGAAGATGCTGTTGGGTTGGGCACTGTTGGCTTGCGCTACCAATTTTAAAGCTTCCAAAATGTTGGCATAAGCATCGTCTGGCTTGGTCGTCAACAGATCCAACCCTTTTCGATGATACAGGTAGTACGCGTCTCTTATGGGGACCATCACCTGAGAACTATAAAGGTCATTGGCAAGCCAATAGCGATTTCTTCGATCCGAGGGATTCTGGCTCCATCCTGGTCGGGGCGATTTTTGGGCATTGGAAACAATATTGTTGGCAATTTCAAAATAAGGATCCCCTGCCCTTTGAGAGAAAGAGTCGTAGTCCAGTCCAATGGCGACGTAAGCATAAAAGGCCAGCAGGGAAGATATGTTATCCAAAAATGTAAAGCGGTTAAATTCCAAAGGCTGTGCTTCTACATATTCAAATGTCCAGTTTCTGTCGGCAAAGTTGAACAGTAAACTCTCGTAGTTGGAGCCATACACGGGTCGAACAGTCTGTATTTGTACGGTAGCATTGAACAGCCCTACACTGGGCATTTCATTGATCGTAATCAAAAGATTTCCTTTAATTCTTTCTTCGGGGCGAAACTCGTCTTCTATCCAATTTCTTCCGTTTAAGAACTGCTCAAAGGACGTTTTCATATTATCAAATACGTCCCTTTCCTGGGTGTTCGCGCGGTCACTGTTGATGGTGACAGTAAAATTAAGTTGTTGGGCGGAAACGCTTTGAAAAAGAAGGAATAAGAAAATGGAACATAAAGTCTTCATAAAGCGCAAATATTAACAGCACGTAGGTTTTTTTAACGTAACTACTCCGCAGGCGTTCAGCTTAGGTGTCTTACCATCCCAAATGATAAAGATAAATAAATATTACAATGCTTTATCGTGCCAAGAGCTTTTTGATCTTTTCAACAATCAGTTCGGCGATTGCTGTTTTTGGGAGAAGTTCGGAGCTTTCTATGCCTCCATTGTTGAAAAAGAAAGTAACCTTGTTCGTGTCATGTTGAAATCCTGCTCCCTCGTCCCTTAAAGAATTAAGTACGATCATGTCAAAGTTTTTCGCCTTCAGCTTGCTCTGGGCATTGGCTACCTCATCGTTGGTTTCTAAAGCAAAGCCTATGTGGATCTGACGAGGATCTTTGGAAGCGCCAAGGGTTTTGGCGATGTCAATATTTTTTTTGAGAAGGATGCTCAAATCACCTGTATCCTTTTTCAATTTTTCAGCAGCTGCATGTATAGGACTATAGTCAGCAACGGCTGCCGCAAAGATACAACCATCAACCTTTGGGTGCTGTATTTTCGCCGCTTCAAACATTTCATAAGCGCTGGTCACACGAATAGTTTGTATATGGGGATGATGTACGTCTAACGCGCTTGGACCCAAAATCAAAAATACTTTGGCACCCTGTTGGGCCAATGCAGTTGCGATGGCAATTCCCATCTTTCCGCTGGAATGATTCCCAATGAACCTGACAGGATCAATTGCCTCATAAGTTGGGCCGGCTGTAACTAAGAAGCTTTTTCCGGATAATTCCTCTTGATGATTGAAGTGACCAATCACCTTTTGTAAGATGTGCTCCGGTTCCATGAGCCTTCCTTGTCCAGATAGGCCGCTGGCTAACTCCCCATCTTCGGCCTCTAAAACGATGTTTCCGACAGATTGGATTTTAGTAAGATTATGTCTTACCGTGGGATGTTGGTACATGTCCAAATCCATCGCTGGAGCCACCATTACAGGGCATCTTGCGGAAAGGTAGGTAGCAGTAAGCAGATTGTCGCAGTAGCCGGATGCAAATTTCGCCAACGTATTGGCACTAATAGGAGCCACCAAAAACAGATCCGCCCAAAGCCCTAGATCAACGTGATTGTGCCAGGCACCACTATGCGGATCATGGGTGCTGTGTAAAACAGGCTTTTTGGAAAGGGTGGCAAGGGTGAGGGGTGTGATAAAGTCAAGGGCAGAAGTAGTCATTATGACCTGTACTTCTGCCCCTTCTTTAATCAATAATCTGGTTAAATGGGCTGCCTTGTAGGCAGCGATACTGCCGGTAACGCCTAATAATATACGCTTGCCCTGCAGTAACATCAATATTATTCTCCGATTTCAGCGTCAGGATGACGGAACATAACCTTGTCTTCCAAAAACTCCTCTATAGCCAGCGTAGTTGGCTTAGGCATTCTTTCGTAGAACTTGGAGATCTCAATCTGCTCCTTGTTTTCGAAAACCTCTTCCAGGTTGTCTACCGTAGAAGCAAATTCCGATAATTTATTGTTGAGCTCTTCCTTCATTCCGGAAGAGATCTGTTTTGCCCTTTGTGAAATGACATACAGAGATTCATACAGATTTCCCGTTTTCTCTGCGATTTTGTCAAGATCCCTTGTAACGATAGATGGATTGATTGCCATTATTATTGCGGTTTAATTCTGATTTTCAACTTTTTTTAAGGCCTCTGCAGCTTCGATATTGCGCTGTTCTTCTTCTTCAGCGGCTTTCTTGGCTTCTGCCGTACGACGCTCGTAATCTTGTTTAACTTTAATATGATCCGCCAATGCAAGCTCCGTCTTTTTCATCAGGTCGTTGACGTTGGCGGAATAGCTGCTTTGAGGATATTTTTTCATAAAATCCTTTCCAAACTCCAATGACTCGTTGAGCCTTTCTTCTTTTTTGCTGAATATGCTGTTGTCAGCATACATATGGCTCACCTCCACCAATCGAAAAGCCAGCTCTTCATTGTAGTGGCTGTCGGGATAGTTTTTGGCAAAATTCTGGAAGTTGATAATGCAGGCTCTATAGAAATCCCCAGGAAACAAGCCTCCTGTCAATCTATAATACATCTTGGATTCCTGATAGGCTTTTTCCTCAAACCGTTTTTGGAGGTCGTTGATCATGCTCATGGCACGCTCGTAGGAATCCGAAGCCGGGAAACGGTTGATAAACATCTGAATGGCATTCACAGCTTCCCTGCTGCTCCTTTGATCAAGGTTGTAGTCCGGAGCATCTAGATACAGCGAATAAGCATGCATAAAAAATGCCTCTTCTGCCATCGGGCTTCTGTTGTAGGTGTCAAAAAAGGTCTTGAAATAGCTTGCCGCTTCTATATATCTTTTAGTTCGAAAGTGTGCATAAGCATAATTGAACTCAGCCAGCTCTGACTTTTCACTTCCACGAATTACAGGCAGCACTTTATCATACAAAATGATGGCCTTGTTGTAATCTTCGTTTTGGTAGTATCTGTTAGCTGCTTCATACAGCTCATCCCAATTTGTGCTTTTCTCCAGCTTGTAGAATTCTCCACAAGAGGCAAGGACCATGGTGATAAGCGGTAGTAATATATAGAAAGTTGATTTTCTCATTTTTTCGGACTGCAAATATAAAGGATTTCTGCTCACCATCAAACTACCTGTGTCACTTGGTGTTTAGAAGGATCTATCTTTTGACAACGAGCTTTCTGGTGACAATATTTTGGTTGTCTACAATTAAAGTATAAAAGTATATCCCTGGGTTGAGATCAGCTACATTAATACCGATGGATTTCTGGGTCGGGTCAAGGCGAAGATCGACTACCGGGTTACCGATAAAACTATTGATGACGATTCTGGCGTTGACCGCTGGGTTTTTGATCTGGTAATCCAGTTGGGCATACCTGCTACTGGGGTTGGGATATATACTTCCCATGGTAATATCCTTGTGATCCACTGTGCTGTTGTCGCTGGCGGTATTTTCTACATTGTAGATGCTCTCTATGATGAATACATCCCTCAGGTTTTCTGCATTGGCGAAGTGAAGGTCAAAGGTGCCCTTTGCCTCAGTGATACCAAGATCAAATTCGAGATATAAGTCTGTGTAAATTTCTCCCGGGTTAAGTTTCACTTTTACCTTAGCCAAATCTTTTTTGGGATCATAGCAGGTATTTCCTAGGCAAATCTTCACGTTTTGCGAAGATGCGATATTGCCACGTAGAAACTTCAAAATATATTCCTTCGCTTGATCGGAATCATTTTGAAGTATAAGGGATTTTCTTTGAGTGGTGTTGACCTTCCCGTTGAATTCTACAACATCATTCAGCACACGGACTTGAGCCTCAGCCGGTGCTTGAAGCAACAAGAGAAAAAGGGTGCAAAACGATAAAAGCAGTTTCATGTAGATGTTTGACAATAAGCCTATGGGTGTTTTATAAGTTTTGTAGATATACTATAAAAATACGCATAAGGTTTCGCGATCAAAAGCTTTAGGGGTTAAAAAATGTTAATGGTAACAAAATTTTATCCTTTCTTCCCCGTTGCGGATTTTCTACCTAGAAATAAGCTGAACATACTGTACCGGTTTCTGTTCAACCATGGGTAGAAAAGGTTCAACAACCGACATTCGACCTATATAGTATTATCAGTCGCTGTTTTCCAGCCTTTCGCGTATCTCCACATCGTCAGGATACGGAAGTTGAACATCCGGCTCTTCAAAGAAGTTGAATTCATCCTCCGGTCGAAGCTTAGGACTACGCCAGGCTCGGATCATTTCCAGGTGAGGTCGTTCTTCTTCTCTCCAGGTGAATCCAGCCAAGACAGTGTCTTCTTCTTTCAGCATATGCGGAGGGGTAAAAGAGGCTTCCGGTTTAATGGTATGACTGATCCTACTTACTTTTCCTCCTTCAAAACTCATGATGATCCGCCCACAAAGGAGCTTGTTTACCCCTCGCAAGGTAGTATCATTTTCCAAAGCATAATACAATGACTCTCCATTGCCTTCCACATCCAGCTTGTTCAGTTGACCGTCGGAAAAATAGCCCGTCATTTTTCTGCCGCGGATCTGATTGAAATTCAACACGGTGTCTCGGGTGACGGCAAAAGCATTGTCTTTCAAAAAGGCGCGATCTATGTCCTCATTGGCTATAAGAAATCTAATGCTGTCAGCCGTTATTTGGCTGTTATTGTTCCACAATACAGGATCACCATACAGGTAAATGGTAGAATCAGAATAAGTGTATACCATCGAGTCCGACCTTCCTGATAGATCTGATTTGATCATCCGCATATTGGAAAAAGCCTGAAGATATCTACTAGCGGCATCTTCGCTATCCTGAGAGATCAGTGTGTCCGCAATCATGTACAGCGTGTCCTTTTCAAAATATTTTTGGACGAGCGCATTGCCGTAAACCTTTGAATATTTTCGATCTTCCCAATAGCGACCTTCTTCCCCAAAGATCTCCACATTACGTTCTTTATGAAAGACGCTGACATTCTCAGAGGCTTCGTAATATTGGTTGTTTTCATCGTAATACAGCCTTTCTGCTGATACAAGGCTGTTTTCGGTTTCCACATCTCCATCAAAAAAGCGAAAAATTTTGGCTTCTGTGTCGTAGAAGGTGCCCTTTCTGGCGTTGAGTTTGTTGCCTTCCTTTGATTGGATATTCGTGATGCCCTCCGTTTCGGCAATTTTTGTCACAGTATTATAGACCAACACGTTCGACTTGAGGGTGTAGTCGGGATTGGTCAGTACTACCAGGTCGGTGAAGGTTATTTTGTCCAGGACCGTTTGGTAAAGTCCCTTGTCGCTGGTCAACACATTGGTACTGTCTACCACCTTTCCGGAGTTAAAATAGTTGGCCTCGCCTGTAGATCGGTGATAGTCCAAAAAGTCCGTGTATAGGGTGGTTTCTTTATTTTTAAAGACAACACCTGTTCTTAATTTTGCCAACTGGCTATTCCCGTCATATTCTCCATAGGCGCTGTAGGTGGTCACCGAATCATCAGGGTCTTCAATACGCACATTGCCAAAAAGTTTTGCAAGATTTTGTTGCCCGTAAAAATGAGCTGAATCGCAATAGATCATGGAATTTTGGTGTCTCATCACCACATCGTCCAGCAGCCTTTCAAAGCCCTTTCCTCCTAGGAGCTGCTCCGCCTGAATAATTTCCAAGCGGGACTTAGGGTCTGTATTTCCTTGTGCCAGCAAGGTGATGCCCCAGCCACAAAAGAAGAGGATAAGTAAAAAGGTCTTTTTTCGCATTCTGATCAATATCAACGACAAAATTAGCAGAAAATGGTATTTTTGGTTTATGCTAGAGGGATTTATCCGACATATACGGGAAAAGAACATTTTAGATGTTGAAAGGCAGTACCTCCTTGCGGCGAGCGGGGGTTTAGATAGCACGGTGCTCGCGCACCTGTTGTGTCAGGCGGGTATCACCTTTAGCATTGCCCATTGCAATTTTGGCCTTCGGGGACAGGAAAGCAACGGAGATGAACAATTTGTCAGTGCCTTGGCGGAGCAGCTTGGAATGAAACTGCACTTGAAGTTTTTTGACACCAAGGCATATGCTGCGGAGAAGAGCCTGTCCACACAAATGGCTGCCAGAGAACTCAGGTACCAATGGTTTGATGAATTGTTGAGACAGTATGGCTATGCCGGTTTGATAGTGGCCCATCATGCGGATGACCAAATCGAAACGGTATTGCTTAATCTGCTTAGAGGCACTGGCATAGAAGGTGTTTATGGCATGTCGGAAAGCAGAGGCAACATTATCCGTCCTTTGCTGCCCTTTACCCGGGAAGATATTGCTGCTTTTGCTTCTTCAGAGGGCATTACTTGGCGAGAGGACAGCTCCAATGCCACGATAGACTATAAGCGAAATTTTCTCCGACATCAGGTAGTTCCCCAGCTTAGGGACTTTGGTCCTACTGCCCTTCAGCTCCTGCAATATAGCTTTGACCGTATTAAAGATACCGGTAAGGCATTTTTCTACCTTTATGACAGTTGGCTGGAAAAAAACATCCAACGGGAAGGAGAATTTCAGTCTTTGGAGCTCGCAACGTTAGCAAAGGCTCCTGGAAGGAAGAGCTTATTGTTTTATTGGCTTAGGTCCTATGGCTTTAGCTATTTTCAAATGGAGGATGTGCTGGTGGCTATGCACAACAGACTTTCAGGCAAAATCTTTCTTTCTCCCGAATTTACCCTGAACATGGACCGAGATCATTTGATTCTGGGGCCCCGGCAGGTTGACTTTGAAGAAATCTGGATTGACAAATTTGCCATTGGATTCACGGCGGGAAACGATTCCTATGATGTTTTATTAATGCTTCCCCCGTTCAATCCACCCCATTCCTCCGCCGAAGCGATGTTGGATAGAGATAAGCTTGTTTTCCCGCTGAAGTTGCGCAAATGGGAGCAAGGTGACCGATTCCGCCCCCTCGGAATGAAGCATTTTAAGAAAGTGAGCGACCTCTTGGTGGACATGAAGGTGCCGCTCATTCATAAAAACAACATCAAAGTGTTGTGTTCTGGAGAGGATATTGTGTGGGTTCTGGGACTTCGCATTGATGATCGTTATAAGTTGACGGCTGCCACACAATCTGCCCTTTACTTTAAGAAGTCCAAGAGTGACAAGCGAAGAAGCGCCAACTAAAAGCAATCAGTGCCTAACCTGCGTCGAATTTAGACCTCGAGCAATGTTGCGACACATATAACAGCATATTTATCAATTATTTATGGCTTAATTGCGTGCTGCTCCTCATACTCAAACCGCCAAAAAATCGAGGTACAAGTTATACGTCCTTTGTTTCTGAAAACTGGCTTCTTTTAATATCTTTGCAGACGTTGAAAATAAAATATTCTTAAAATCTAAATTTATATTTCATGACTAAAGTAACTGTAGTAGGAGCCGGTAACGTAGGTGCGACCTGTGCCGACGTTTTAGCCTACAAGGAGATTGCAGAGGAAATCGTGTTGGTAGATATTAAAGAAGGGGTTGCAGAGGGCAAGGCATTGGATATTTGGCAAAAAGCTCCCATTAATGCATATGACAGCAGAACTACTGGAAGCACCAATGACTATTCCAAGACCGCAAATTCAGATGTTGTCGTGATCACTTCTGGTCTCCCCAGAAAACCTGGTATGACCCGCGACGACTTGATCGAAACCAATGCGGGTATCGTAAAGTCAGTGACTGAAAATGTGGTAAAACACTCTCCTGATGCTATTATCATTGTGGTGTCCAACCCATTGGATGTGATGACATACCAAGCTCACATCACCTCTGGCCTGTCCAGAAACAAGGTGATCGGCATGGCGGGCATCCTTGACACCGCTCGCTACAGGGCCTTTATTGCGGAAGAATTGGATATTTCACCGAAAGAAATCCAAGCTATTTTGCTAGGCGGTCATGGTGACACCATGGTTCCACTTCCAAGATACACGACTGTAGCCGGTATTCCTGTTACTGAATTGATCGGAAAGGAAAAACTCGATGCCATCATCGAGAGGACCAAATTTGGCGGTGGTGAATTGGTGAAACTGATGGGTACCTCTGCTTGGTACGCGCCAGGATCAGCGGCCGCCCAAATGGTAGAGGCGATCATCAAAAATCAAAAAAGGGTATTCCCTGTATGTATTAAGCTGGAAGGCGAATACGGTATCGATGATTGCTACTTGGGAGTGCCTGTAATCCTTGGCAAAAATGGTATAGAAAAAGTAATAGAGCTTGATCTAAACGAAGAAGAAAAAGGTCTTTTGGAAGTATCCAGATCCCACGTCAAAGAAGTGATGGAGGTGTTGGATAAGATATCCGGAAAATAATTTAATTTTTTTAGGAGTGAGACAAAAGTCGGCATTGGAGGAAAAAATCCAGTTGCCGACTTTGTTCTTTTAGTTTTGACTTGTCGGCATTACCTTTAAACCCAATCAATCCAATCAGATTTCTACGGTGAAAGTCATTAAAAATTTATTGATCCTATTAGTAATTATTGTGTTGGGTGGAGCAGTGTATTTTTTGTCCACCAATTTTCTGTTCAATAAACGTCTTCACGCCGCAGATGTAATTCCAGCAGGGACTATGCTGGTGTTCGAGACTGACGATCCGGTTAAGGCCTGGAATCAATTGGTAAGCCAGCCCTTATGGACCAGACTAAGGGATATCCCGGCGCTGCAGGATTTGGAAAGACGATTGTTGGCACTGGATAGCCTTGCAGGGAGGGGTGGCCAGCTGGAAAACGCACTAAAAGGAAATGATTTCGTCGTTTCTTTGCATCAGTCATCAAAAAATGAGTTTGACTTTCTGTTTTCTATAGGATTTTCAGCGCATGTTAATGAGGAATTTATACAGTCTTTGGTAGGTAAAATAGATCCCCGCCATATTCGATCCCGAACCTATAGTGGCATCAAGGTCTTTGAATACCGGTACCCAGGAGAAGCGAGTGCCTTGTCTTATGCTTTGGTGGACAATCTTTTGCTGGGAAGCTATTCCTCCTTTTTGTTGGAGGATGCCATTCGCCATTCGCAGTCAAGGGAGCTCAAAGGGTTTAAGTCATTGGCTTCGGCCTTATACAATGACCAGCCCAGGCCCAGTGGAGTGGGACTGCTGCGGCTAAACAGTATCGGTGTTGCCAAGTTCGTCGAAGGAATCAGCAACGGGAAGGCTCCTAAAGGTTTGGCCTACTTTGCAGCAAATCAATTGTCTGCTAACCTAGAGCTGCAATTTGAAGCAAACAAGGTCGTTCTCAACGGGACCTCTTTTTTTGCTGATGGGAAAAAGATTGACATCAAAGGGAATGGCAACAACAAACAGCATCCCTTCAACAACTACGTGTCCAATAGAACTGCTGTTTTCCACCGCTATAATGTAATTGATCCCTTTCAAATTCAAGGACTTCCCAATGTAGCATTTGAGGCCAAAAACACTTTAGTAGGCGAAATGGACAATTTCTTTCCTGAGGATCTTTTCTTTAGGCGTCTGACGGGCGAAATTGCCTTGATGGTGTTTGAAGAAACTGGCTCAGTAGAAAAGGAGCGGGTGTTGCTGCTGAAGACCTCAGAAGCTGAGAAACAGATTGATTTGTTGAAGGAATTCAACTGGCAATTGATGGGAAAAGATCCCGAACAAGTGGAGCAGGACGTATATTTAGGCAAACGTATTTTTGGCGTTGGGGCGGAGGAATTTCCGGCACACATCTTCAAAGGCCAATTTACAGGCTTTCCCCAAACCTATATTACCTCCTACGATAATATGATCGTCATGGGCAACGGCATGAAAGCGGTGAGGAATTTTCTTGACGACATGTATAACGACAACACTTGGGGGAAATCCATTTATCACAAACAGTTTCTGGAATATGCCTCACCTGATTCAGGCTATGATTTCTTGATCAACCTATCCAGACTTTGGGCTGAGATTATCACTATTGCTTCACCGGAGTGGGAGGTGTTTTTTCAAAAGTATGCTCCCCAACTCAAGTCCTTCGAGTGGTTGGTCGTGCAGCAAAAGGGAACAGATACTCACATAGAATCACCATACAGGTTGGAGGATATCAAGCCGATTACTGATGTGGTCTTAGCAGAAAATATGGCCGTTTCCTTTGATGCACGGCTTATATACGGACCGCGGGCGGTGCAAAATTTTAATGACAGAAGTAAGGATTATGTGGTGCAGGATGAACACCATGTGGTACATCTGGTCACTGATGAGGGCCATGTAGTCTTTAGCCAGCCGGTACGAGGGAAAATCATCAGCGAAGTTTTCCAGATCGACTACTACAAAAATGGGAAGCTGCAATTACTGTTTGCCACCAATGAAGCCATCTATGCCTTCGACCGTTTGGGAGCTTCCCTGCCGGGCTACCCCATCATGGTACCTTCCGGAGATCCTATTCATTTCCTCAACATAGTCGATTATGATAAGGATTTGGATTATCGCTACTTTGTCGGCACCGAATTAGGTAATTTATTCTTGTTTGATAAAGCCGGGAAGGCGCTGGAGGGATGGGCACCAAAATATACCTCTGGTCCGCTGGCTACGGCGCCTGCACATCACCGTATCAGAAAGGTGGGAGACTTTATGGTAGCCCTGAATGCTTCAGGAGACCTTTACTTGAGCAATCGCAAGGGAGAGCTGCGGTCTGGCAAGCCTGTGAAGCTTGGAGAAGGGGTGGCTACCGACTATGCGATAATAGAAAGCAGCAGGGCGGAAGATACCCAACTGGTAACGATCAACCGCGAGGGAGAGGTGGTGATGGTGAACTTTAATGGAGAAGTAACTTATAGAAGTCAATTGCTGCGGCCCGCGCCAGACACCGGTTTCCATTTGGTGAAGGATCAATCCCAAGGCAGCTACCTGTTTGTATTGCACGAATACAATAAAATCACGGTGCTGGATGCGAATGAACAGCCGCTTTTTGAGAAAAATATAGTGTCAGATGACTTGGCCTTCCAATACTTCTCCTTTGGCGGGGACAAGAATATTTTTGTGGTGATAGATAAAGTTCAGGAATTTATTTACCTCTACAACCTGCAGGGGCAATTGCTGAACACCCGGCCCATCAGCGGCTATGAGAAGATTGATATCAGCTATTCGGGGAGCAATAATGAATACAATATCTTGGTGATCCATGGCTCCCGCATGTCGGAGTTCAAGATGCCTTTATAGCGTATCCTTTATTGAAAATTCAGGTAAATGGTGATCGATTTTTTTCGTACGTCAGATAAGGCTGAGGCAATGCTGGAATCAGTGGCCTCTGGACGATAGAGGTTGCGTAGCCCGTGTGAAAAGCGGATCTCGGGAGAAAACTTGAAGTATTTGAAGTAAAGGTCAAAGCCCATCCCCAGCTCTACTGCAAGGTCTTTACCTGTCAAGACAAGATCGTCCTCATCCGCTTCGTCCTGCTGCTTGGTGCGGATTTGGGGATTGACGCCCCCTACAAAAAACATCCGTGTATTGTTAAAGCGGTGGGATTTATATTTAAAGAGAATAGGCAGCTCTACCAGTGTCTCCTCGGTAAGGAAGGTAAGTGGAGCCTGATAATCAACTACGGTGCCGTCTGTCTGAACGATGGAGGGATCCGATGTATTGGTAGGGCCATAAAACTGTACATCAGTGCGGTACTCGTAGAAGCCTACTTTCGGCGTGATCAGGATGTTCACCTGATCATGGAGCCTTGTAGTCAGCAAAAAACCCAAGGCAAATCCAGGAGAATAGCTGGGCATGATGGACCGGATGTTGCCACTGGCCGGCACTTCTGGGTCTAGAAAGGCGTCAGCGTATTTAACCCTCAATGTACTGGTATGGCCAGCCAGAAAAAAGCCGTAAGAAAAGGTTTGATTGTCTCCACCTGAGGTATTGAACAGGCTCCATTGCTTTTGCGCAAAGCCCTCTGATAGCCATAAGGAGAAAAACAAAAGCAGCGCTATTTTTCTCCAACGTAGATGGAGCTTATTCCAAAAGTGAGTGGTGTGCATGTTGTGTTTTTAAAGCCGACCTTTTCCAATATGCTTACAAATTCTTTACCATAAGGGAAAGCCTGAACTGATTCCGGCAGATAAGTGTAAGCGTCATTATCCTTGGAAATCAACTTGCCGATTTGGGGAAGAATATATTTGAAGTAGAAATTATATACTTGCTTCATCGGGAATTTTTCCGGCTGAGAAAACTCCACGATAACGGTTTTGCCTCCGGGCTTCAGGACACGGTACATGTCGGACAGCCCTTTTTCAAGATTTTCGAAATTCCTTACACCGAAGGAAACGATGACGGCATCAAAATTATTTTCGGGAAACAATAACTTTTCGGAATCGCCTAGCTGCAGCTCTATAAGGTGGTCCAGTTTCTTTTTCTTCATTTTTTTTCGCCCCTCTTCCAGCATCCCTTCTGATATATCCACGCCGATCACCTTATCGGGTTGGAGTGCCAATGCTTCAATGGCAAAATCTCCCGTGCCTGTCGCAATATCCAGTATCAGTTTCGGCTGATCCTTTTTCAGCATTTTGATAGCCTTTTTTCGCCAAAGCACATCAATACCCATACTTAGGACATGGTTTAAGAGGTCATAGTTTTTGCTGATGTTGTTAAACATGTTGGCAACTTGCTCTTTCTTGCCCTCATTCCGATCCTTATAGGGTACTATTGACATTTTCCTGATTTATGGTTGCACAATATTACTAACTAATGCTGACATTGGAAAAAGGAAGCAAGCTAATTGAAAGTTGATTCTAAAGGGAAAGCCCTATCTTTGCTAATTATTGACCAGAAGGAACATATATGATCAAAAAGGCCGAATTCCTCATCAGCAACACTGACTACAAGAAATGTCCTTCCCCACATATGCCCGAGTTTGCCTTTATAGGCCGCTCGAATGTGGGCAAGAGCTCTCTTATCAATATGCTGACCAACAACAAAAACCTGGCGAAAACCTCTGGCACTCCGGGAAAGACGCAACTCATCAACCATTTTTTGATCGACAAGCGATGGTATATGGTCGATTTGCCGGGCTATGGCTTCGCCAAAGTAGGCAAGAGCCTCAAGTCATCTTGGGAAAGCATGATCAAAGGCTATCTGACCCATAGGGAAAACCTGGTCGCCACCTTTGTGCTAGTGGACAGCAGGCTGTCACCGCAAAAAATCGATCTTGAATTTGTGCTCTGGTGCGCTGAAAATGCCGTGCCCATTGTAGTGGTGTTTACCAAAGCTGACAAGCTGGCCAAGAGCAAGGTCAACAGCAACGTCTCCGCCTTTCTGAAGGCCACGCAAGAGATTTTTGAGGAAGCACCCTTATATTTTGTTACCTCTTCTGAAACATCGGAAGGCAGGGAAGAGTTAATAGGTTTTATCGAGGAAAATGCCGAAGAATTTTACAAGGAATATAAAGGGTAACTTGGGCTTTAAGGCTTAAGATTTATATTTACCCCTCATTTTAAACAGACAGCAATGGAATTTAAAGAAATAGCAACCGTAGCAGGAAAACCAGGCTTATACAAAATTTTGAAGCCCAGCCGTAGCGGCGTGATCCTGGAATCCATGGATGACAAAAAAACCAAATTGGTCGTGGGTGGCAGCCATCGGGTATCTATTCTCAGCGAAATATCAATTTACACCCTGACAGAAGAAGGGGCAGCGCCTTTGGAAGAGGTGATGAGAACCATTGAAAAGGAGTTTCAGGGAGATACAGGCTTAGCAGCTGATGCTGACAATGATGAATACCATGCTTTCATCAAGCATGTGTTGCCGGAATACGATGAAAACAGGGTATATGTCTCCGATATCAAAAAACTGATCGGCTGGTATAAGATCATTCGCAAATATGATCCAGAATTGCTTCAGGAAAAAGAAGAAGCAAAGGAGGACAAGGCAAATGATTCAGCTACCGAATAGAATAAACAAAAGCAGCAGGATATTTTTCCTGCTGCTTTTGTTTTATAGCCCATGCTCTTCAATGATCCTGTCCAAAAGATGATCGATAGATTCATCTAGGATATCGTACACTTCTTCAAAGCCCCGCTCATCGCCAAAATAGGGGTCGGGCACATCACCATGCGCGGCATCGGGCTGAAATTCCCTCATGAGATGCAGTCGGCTATGGCTCAACCCTGACTGCTCGATCAGCCTCCGAACATGCTGCAAGTTGGACTGATCCATAACGATAATATAATCAAAGGTTTCAATATCCTTGGTGGAAATCTGCCTTCCCAAATGATTCATCAGCACGCCCCGATTGGCCGCACAGGCCAGGCTTCTGTGATCCGGTTGCTTGCCGAGATGGTAGTTTGAAGTGCCACAACTGTCACTTTCTATAACGTGTTCCAGTTGTCTTGCCTTTATTTTATGGTTGAATATGGCTTCTGCCAAAGGAGATCTACAGATATTCCCCAAACACACAAATAATACTTTAATCATCAGCTTCTAAACAGTTTTAACTTTTTATCCGTTGCAAGAATAGCGAATAAAATTAAAGTATTAACTTCAAAATGCCTATTCCTGCCGAATATTTGTAGGAAAATTTTCTAGATAGTTTATTTTTTGTATATTTGCACAATCATTCCTAACAACGAATGATTGCTAGGCTGTAATGACTGTAGAGGAAATCAAAAATAAGATATCAGCGGGAGGATTAAAGGTGACCCATCAGCGTTTGGTGATCTACCAGGCGGTTGAAGAGGCGCAGGACCATCCGACGGCCGAGAAAGTGTATGAGTACATCAAAGATTCCAATCCTACAATTTCATTAGGCACTGTTTATAAGACCCTGGATACCTTCGTGTCCCACGGGATCCTCCAGAAGTTTATGGATAATAAAGGAGTGATGCGCTTCGATTCGATTTTGGAGACGCACAGCCATCTTTATTGTACCAAGACCAACGAGATCAGGGATTATAGAAATCAGGAGTTGGAGTCTTTAGTAAAAGGATTCTTTGAGGAAAATGAGATCCGGGATTTTGAGGTGGATGAAATATCGATCGTGATCCGGGGACAACACAAGTAAATCATTTTATACAATTAATAAACAACAAAAAATTTAATATTATGTCATTAGTAGGAAAAAAAGCCCCTTTGTTTAACACTGCAGCAGTAATTAATGGAGAGGAAATTGTAGAAAACTTCTCTTTGGAGCAGTATATTGGCAATAAGGACGTAATTTTCTTTTTCTATCCTAAGGATTTCACTTTTGTGTGTCCTACAGAAATAATCGCTTTCCAAGAAAAACTTGAAGAGTTCGAAAAGAGAGGTGTAGCCGTGGTAGGTGCTTCTTGCGACACCGAAGAGTCTCACCTGGCTTGGTTGTCAACTCCAAAAGATCAGGGTGGGATCGCTGGGGTGACTTACCCTATCGTAGCTGACCCTGCAAAAGTTATTGCCCACAACTTCGGTGTATTGGCCGGTGACTGGAACTACAACGAAGAAGGAGAGCTTTCTTATCAAGGACTTCCTGTTGCATATAGAGCTACTTTCTTGATCGACAAAGAAGGTGTGGTAAGACACGAAACTGTAAACGACCTTCCACTTGGTAGAAACATCGACGAAATGATCCGTTTGGTAGATGCTTTGAGACATGTGGAGAAGTATGGTGAAGTATGTCCAGCTAACTGGGAAGAAGGAAAAGAGGCGATGCAGGCTACCAGAGAAGGTGTTGCTTCATACCTTAGCAAAAACTAATTTCGATAAATCATATATAACGAAAGGTCTTGTCATTTTGACAAGGCCTTTTTTTATGCTTTTCCACAAAGGAAGGTAGACTTGTAGGTCTTGC
>DATGQZ010000003.1:0-28467 GCA_035303945.1 Cyclobacteriaceae bacterium | reverse complement strand
TTTCCAACGAGCTTAATATCAAACCCTTTCTTAAGCTTAACTATTTTTGACATATTTAAATTTTGAAACTGAATGGTCCTTTGAAAAACGCCTCAAAGCTAATAAAATACATTAATTATAGGAAGATATTTTGCTAATATTTCCCAGTTAAAGAAGAAGTTAATAAGGTGTAGAAGCAGGATTTGGACGGCTTATTATGCATTTATTTGGTTTTGCTCCAATGAACTGATATAATCCCTCACTTGCTCCATGAGCCACATGGGGGTAGAGGTGGCTCCGCAAATCCCGACTTTGTCGGTGGGCCGAAACCAGCTGGGATCAATTTCCTGCTCATTCTCAATAAAATAGCTGCGCGGATTTTCTTTTTGACACACGCCATAAAGTGCTTTGCCGTTGGAGCTTTTCTTACCCGAAACAAAAATAATCACATCATTTTCGGCGGCAAAACGTTGCAACTGTGGCTCGCGATTCGAGACTTGGCGACAAATGGAATCATTGGCATTAAAATCAATATCCTCCACACTACCTTTAGCCTCGCGGATTCTCGATGCAATCTTCTCTTTAAGTTCGTAAAAGCCTTTGGTGCTTTTAGTCGTTTGGCTAAAAAGTGTAACGGGTCGGGAGAAATCAATTTGCTCCAGATCCTCATCTTCCATTACGACAATGGCTTTTTCCATTGTCTGACCGGTGAGGCCGATGACTTCGGCATGACCTTTTTTGCCATAGATGACAATCTGACCCTCATCCTTCTCCATTTTGTCAAAAGCACTTTTGACTCGGTGCTGCAATTTTAGCACCACGGGACAAGAGGCGTCTATGAGCTCAATGTTGTTTTCAATAGCTGTTTTATAGGTCTCTGGTGGTTCACCATGCGCTCGGATCAAGACTTTGCAGTTTTTCAGATTTTGGAGATCCTCCCGGCTGATGACTTGGAGTCCTTTTTTGGCCAATCGTTGGACTTCCATATCATTGTGCACGATATCACCCAGACAGTACAGTTTGTCTGCATCTTGCATCTCATCTTCAGCCATCTTGATGGCAAACTCTACCCCAAAACAGTACCCTGAATTTTTATCTATCGTAACTTCCATATGGTTGGATCTTATGCTGCAATTTTTTCTTTTGCCATATTGACGATGGTATCCACCTGATCCTCAAAGCTTAAATAGCTGGTATCCACCTCTAGAGCATCAGCGGCTTTTACTAAAGGACTTTCAGCTCGCGTGGAATCGATCCGGTCTCTTTCCGCCAGATTTTTTACCACATCTTCCAGTTTGACCAGCTGGCCTTTATCCAAAATTTCCTTTTGTCGACGCGCCGCTCTGATATGAATATCGGCGGTCATAAAGACTTTAAGTTCTGCATCGGGAAACACCACTGTGCCTATATCACGGCCGTCCATGACTACAGCCTTGTGTTTTCCCAAACGTTTTTGTTGGGCAACTAATTCCTTCCTAACCTCCTTTATCTTACTAACTTCACTTACCATCTCTGATACGCGCATGGAGCGAATTTCTTTTTCCACGTTCAGTCCATTCAAAAATGTAAGTTGTTCGCCAGTGGTGTCATCTTTGTGGAATTCTACTTTAAACGTCTGGAGGGATTTTTCGACTTCTTTGGGATTGGTAAGGTTCGTAAACCTGTTTAAAAAATGCAATGTCACCGCCCGATACATTGCTCCGGAATCAATATAGGTATAGCCCAAAATTCTGGCTACCTCTTTGGCTGTTGTGCTTTTGCCGCATCCGGAATAGCCGTCAATGGCAATGACAATTTTCTTCATAAAGCTTCGCAAATCCCTTTCGGTGGCGAAGATAAGAGTTTTTCCGGGAGTTTGAAAAGTATGATGCTTTACCCTTTCCTCCAATAGAGCCATTACAGCAGATGCAACTTTCGCTGTCTTTTCCAAATCTGGCATATAACGGCTCATCATGGGTTTGTAAACGCTAAACTGCTGAAAAAAAGCTATCTTAGTGGAATCAATATGATCAACAGCAGTCAAGATTTTCGCGGTTTGTTGGTAATTCGAGACGAAGCAAAAGCTTTCATTTGCGGGAACCTTGGCCTGTAGTGGATTAATTTTTGAAATAGTTTTGGAGCCAAATGTTGTGGATTGCATCGTATGGCTGGCGCGTACTTCTTTAGTCCAAGGATTACATTGATAAAATAAAAAATTAACCTTTTTTGAAATGAACCCAAATGATTCGAGACGGAGGTTTTTGAAAAATACAGCCGTCATCACAACAGGAATAGGCTTAGTAGGCCATCAGGCATTTACCCAGATTCCCCCTCCTCCAAAAAACAAGCTGCCTCGGTGGAGAGGCTTTAATTTGCTGGACTTCTTTAGTCCCGAAGCAGATAAAGGCCGAAAGAACAAACCGGAATATCTTCAATGGATGGCCGATTGGGGCTTTGATTTCGTCAGAATTCCCATTTCCTATCCCAGTTATGTTTCCTTTGACAGATCCCGACCTATTCGCAGGGACGAGGTACTGAATTTCAATGAGCAGGTCCTGGAACAAATTGATCAACTGGTCGATCGCGCTCATTCCCACGGGCTTCATGTTAGTTTAAATCTGCATAGAGCACCCGGCTTTTGCATCAATGCGGGTTTTGTGGAACCTTATAATCTATGGAAAGACCAGGAGGCGCTGGATGCCTTTTGCGCCCATTGGGAGATGTGGTCTCGCCGTTATAAAAATATTTCTTCAAAAAAGCTCAGCTTTGACTTGGTCAATGAGCCTTTTATGAGAGAGGATGTCAATGATCAGCATTCTCCCGGTGGACCAGTACCCATAGAGGATTATAGGCGTGTGGCCGAGGCTGCATTAAAAACCATTAAAGCGGTAAACCGGAAACGTCTGGTAATTGCGGACGGCAATGGAGGGGGCGGTATAGCCATTCCTGAATTCATTGACCTCGATCTCGCGCAAAGCTGTAGAGGCTATTTCCCGCACTTTATTTCTCACCACAAGGCGCCATGGGTATTTAAAGATCCCGACAGCTTGCCGGAACCCAGTTGGCCTGGCGAGAGTAATGGGAGATACTACGACAAAAAGGCCATTGAACAAAGTTTTCAACCATGGATAGAACTGGTACAAAAAGGTGTGGGGGTGCATTGTGGGGAATGCGGAGCCTATAATAAGCTACCCCAGCCGGTATTTCTGGGATGGTTTGAGGATGTGCTGGACGTCTTACATGCGAATGGCATAGGTTTTGGCATATGGGAATTCTCTGGTGCTTTCGGTATTCTCAATTCTGGAAGGGAGGATGTAGCGTATGAAGATTGGTATGGAGAGAAACTTGACCGAAAGTATCTAAATTTGCTAATGAAATATGTCTAAGCCTACGCCCACATTTTTTGTTACTGGTCAATATGTAGATATCCTCAACCGTCGAATTTACCCTGCAAAGTTGACGGTCGCAGGAGAACACATTGTCGGCATGGAAAAGGTGGCGCATGCAGCACCGCATTTTTTGATACCGGGTTTTATAGACGCTCATGTGCATGTGGAGTCATCGATGTTGGTGCCGTCAGAGTTTGCACGACTTGCGGTGGTCCATGGCACAGTGGCCACTATTTCAGATCCACACGAGGTTGCCAATGTCTGTGGCTTGGAGGGCGTGGAGTACATGATCGATAATGGGAAGCAGGTAAACTTCAAATTCTATTTTGGTGCACCGTCTTGTGTGCCAGCTACGCCCTTTGAGACTGCCGGAGGAGAGATCACCGCCAGGGATATTGATAGGCTGCTGTCAAGGGAGGAGGTTGTATACTTGGCGGAAATGATGAATTGGCCAGGCACTGTCAATCGGGATCCAATAGTCATGGAGAAGATCGCAATTGCCCAAAAACATGGGAGACCTGTAGATGGACATGCACCTGGATTAAAAGGTGAATTGGCAGAACAATATGTGTCAGCGGGGATTTCTACAGACCATGAATGTTATACTGCGGAAGAAGCCTTGCATAAATTAGAGTTGGGGATGAAAATCCTGATCCGCGAGGGAAGTGCAGCGAAGAATTTTTCAGCGCTTGTTGATTTGTTTGATGAGCATGCAGATCAACTGATGTTTTGCTCAGATGATAAACATCCCGATAATCTGGCTCTGGGACATATTAATCAATTAGTAGCTCGGGCTGTTGCCGCGGGTAAAGATTTGTTTGATGTGTTACAAGCAGCTTGCCTCAACCCGATTCGGCATTATAAGTTGAAGGTAGGTCAGCTTAGAGTAGGAGATCCGGCGGATTTTGTCGTGGTCAAAGATCTCGAGGATTTTGAGGTGAAGCAGACCTATATCAATGGACAATTGGTAGCGGAAGATGGAAAGACCTTAATTCCCTCCGTCAACAACACCATCATCAATAACTTTCACGCAGCTCCCAAAAAGGCCGCGGATTTTGAAGTAAGGGCGGAAGGAAATAAAATTCGTGTCATTGAGGCTTTAGATGGGCAATTGATTACGCCTGAAATAATCGAGGATGTGAAGGTTGTAGACGGAAAAGCAGTTTCCGATGCTGACAAAGACATCTTAAAGATTGCTGTGGTGAATCGGTACAAAGATACCAAGCCGGCAGTAGCATTTATAAAAAATTTTGGACTCAAAGCGGGAGCCATTGCTTCCTCAGTAGGGCATGACAGCCATAATATTATTGTGGTAGGAGTTGATGATGTATCTATTGCCCAAGCAGTAAACCGGTTGATAGAAGCAAAGGGAGGGATTGTGGCCGTGGATGGTGATTTGGAAGAAATGCTGCCTCTTCCAGTGGCAGGTATTATGTCTACGGATGATGGCTACACGGTCGCGGACCGTTACACGGAAATAGATCGTCTTGCTAAGAATTTAGGATCGAATCTTGAAAGCCCCTTTATGACATTGAGCTTCATGGCATTGCTGGTTATACCCGACTTAAAGCTAAGTGATAAAGGGCTATTCGATGGCCGCCACTTTAATTTTGTAAAGCTTTTCCCTCAACCAAATGCTGATTGATCTAATCGATTTTCCCCCAGTAAATTAACCTTTTTTTCTAAGGAAGTTTTTATACATTTGCAATTTGGTTGCAGGAGAAAATATGGGATTATCAGCTGAAACCGCTTAAAATATTATCGCGAGAAACTGGTTGAAGAAAATACATGAATACCTATTGAACCACAAGGCGGGTCTTGAAATGGAAAATGTGATTTTTCACGGTATTGCCATTATTGTATTGATATATACCTTAAGTATGTCCGCTTCCAACTTTTTTTATCAACAGTATTTTTTGGGTGCCTTGTTATTTGCCACATGTTTCGTGCTTTTACTTTTGTACTATAATTCCCGTTTCAGAAAACGCTTTAAAAACAGTTATTTCCTCTTTGGCATTATCTGTTATCTCGTAATAGCGCTGAACTTCTATTTCAATGATGGCTTGGCAGGTCCAAGTGCCTACGTCTTGTTGATGTTTCATATCATCATGATGGTCCTTTCGTCCAAAAAACTAGCCTCTTTTTGGATCCTTTATAACGTGATTGTCTTTTCAGCACTCTTGTATGTAGGGGTTTTTTACCCAGAATGGATTCCCAACAATTATTTAGATAAGCAACATCAATTCTGGGATCATTTCATCACTTATTCGGTCTCTGTGGTAGGTATTTTTGCTATAATATTTACCATCAAAAGATTTTATAAGCTGCAGAAAGAGCAAAACGAGAGAAAGAGCCTGCAGCTATTGCAGGTCAACCATATGTTGCAAAACAGCAATGAGCAGAAGAATAAGGTTATTGCCTTAATATCCCATGATATCCGATCGCCACTAAACACTATTGAGGGTTTATTGGAAATAGCCAGGGCAGGGGCAATGAGTGGTGAAGAACTGTCGGAAGTGATGAAAGAACTTCTGAACATCACTTCAAACACCACTAAAATGCTGGATAACATATTGGAGTGGGCATCTTTTGAAATGCGTGACAAGGCGCTGAATATTACAGAAAGTGATGTGAAAAGTGCCTTTGAAAGCGTGTTGGCAGTATACTTAACCTTGGCATCCCATAAGGAAATTGCTTTCAGCATAAACTATAAAGATAATCCGGTGATCAGGACTGACATTGGTCGGGTTATCCTTGTCATTCGTAATCTTCTTCAGAATGCAATCAAATTCACCCCAACAGGAGGAAGCATTACCTTTGAGGTGCAACAAATGGGAGAGAAGGTGGCCATTTCTGTTTCAGATACTGGGGTTGGATTGACAACGGACCAGCTGGAAAGTTTATTTCTGTTGGATGTCAAATCCACCTACGGCACAGAAAGGGAGAAAGGAACTGGATTGGGTCTCTACCTTTCCGCTGAAAATGCCAAGAAAATCGGAGGAGAGATTGCGGTCCGGAGTGAGGAAGGCAAAGGAACGACCTTTACCTTCATGCTACCGCGACAGTTGGAGGGATAATCTTTAACGGTCACTTGTTGGCGTGGCTCAAGCATCAATAGCTTTCTTGGCCATAATGTCTTCAAAGATCGCCCGAGCGTGGTCAATGGTGTTTTCAATAAAAAACTCTCTCGTGTTCAAGCCGCCACAAACTACTCCCGCTAGATACAAACCTGGGACATTGGTTTCTTGGCTTTTATTGTCAAAGCATGGCTGCTTCTTTTCATCCAGGGTTAATTTGACGCCCAACTGGTCCAATAGATCATAATTGGGGCGGTAGCCAGTCATCGCTAATACAAAGTCGTTTTGCAGGATTTTCTCTCCCTCAGCTGTGTTGATGATGACTTCATGTTCTTTGATCTCCTTGAGAGTGGCATTAAAGTGCGCCTTAATAGATCCCTCTTTAATTCTGTTTTCGATATCCGGCAATACCCAATATTTTACGGTACGGTCTACTTGCGCTTCCTTGACTACCATGGTCACGTCTGCGCCCCTTCTCCAAGTCTCCAAGGCAACGTCAACAGCGGAATTTCCCCCTCCTACGACAATGATCTTTTGACCGATATAAGGCCATGGTTCTTTATAATAATGGGTAACCTTTGGCAGCTCTTCCCCGGGAATATTCATTTTATTAGGTAGATCATAAAACCCGGTTGCAATGACTATTTTTTCTGCATGGTAGCGGTTTTTAGAGGTTTCAATAATGAATTCCTCACCTTCCTTCTGCAATTTTTTTACCTCTTCATACAGCCTGATCTTAAGATTGTAATGCTTGGCTACGCGGCGGTAGTATTCCAGTGCTTCAGGCCGGGTAGGCTGTTTGTTGATAGACATAAAAGGAATACCGCCCATCTCTAATTTTTCTGAAGTGGAAAAGAAGGTCATGTTGACCGGGTAGTTGAAAAGAGAGTTAGTGAGCGTACCTTTTTCGACAATCAGGTAATTCAGCTTGTTTTTCTCTGCCTCAATCCCACAGGCGAGTCCTATAGGCCCCCCTCCGATGATTAATACGTCTAGCTTTTGCATATCAGTTAAAACATATTTTCTTTTTTTGAGTTCGCTTAGTAATTCATTTTAGCGGATTAGTGTGTGTATGAATTCCCCTTTTCTATGGCTGTTTGGCAGACAATGTCACCTCCGTTTCTTCCAGGGGCTTTGTCCTCCTTTCTTTGATCACCACCTCACCGTTGTGTTTCCATAGCATGGCAGTGGTGTTGACTGTGCCATAGGCTTGTCCCATGTGAATAAACTGAGCAGATAAGATACGTTCCATTTCCAAGCTTATCCCTGTAGCAGGAAGCAGCTCATCTGGTGCATAGCTTTTAGATTGAAGCAATTGCAATAATTGCTCAACGTTTAATGCTTCACCAGCAATAGCCCCTTCCAATTGTTTCACGGCTTGCACAACCTTTGGCCACGGGCTGTCCAAAAAAGCATTGCTTATGCCATGAATTCCTGGAGCTACGATTTCAGCTTCTTTACGGTAATTAGAAAGATAAGCCATTTGTTCCCCTTCTGCCACCAATAAGTTAAAGCCTTCATACTGATGCATTTGTTGCTGCACCTGCTGAAGATAGTCTAAAGGGGCATGTTCACCGTGTAGAAAATCCTTTACCAAATGGCCCCTAGATATAGGACTGGCCATAGATTCGCCTGCACTTCTATAATTGGTGAGCGTCGCAAACCTCCCGCTGGGATGAAAGCCCATCCAGGTACCCCCACCTTTGAGGTCTTTTCCTGCGTAGAAGCCTTCCGTCCATAAATGCAAGGAGGCTGACGGTCGATCAAAAAACTCATCTCTATTGCCAACAAGAATTAGGCGGTATTCGGGATGATCCATCCAATTAAAAGCTATTAAACACATGGTCACAAATTAGCCCATTTACCAGATAGAGGCAGCTACCGTTCCTAAAAAAATGTTAAAATCATTAGCATCCCCTTGCATCTACGAAAGCTGTCGTATATATTTGCTACGAAATCATTCGTATTACTAATGAAAGTGAAACCTACCGATTCTGAACTGGAGATTTTGAAGCTATTGTGGAAGCTGAAAGAGGCCAGCGTTCGGGAGATCCATGAGAAACTATCGGAAACCAAAGATACCGGCTATACTACTACCTTAAAGTTGCTACAAATCATGTTTGCTAAAGGTCTGGTCAAACGTGATGAACAGAGCAAAAGTCATATTTATAAAGCAGCGATTACAGAGAAAGATACCCAAAGGTCCCTTTTGTCGGGATTTTTATCAACGGCTTTCGGCGGTTCTGCCAAAAACCTGGTCATGCAGGCATTGGGACAGGACAAACCCTCGAAAGAGGAAATCAATGAAATCAGAGCGTTTTTAGATCAGCTTGAAAAAGAAAACTAATTATGGACTTAATCCATTCCCTGTTCAATGAAAAAATACTTACTGCAGTAGGATGGACCCTGGCCCACTCCCTCTGGCAGATTGCACTCATAGCCTGCATGTTGTGGCTGACGTTAAGGGTGTTCCCAGTATTAAGCTCTCAACTAAGGTATATGGCGGGATTAACGGCGCTTGTTCTTATTGTACTAGTGACCGTTTGGACATTTTCGGACCAGCTCAATAAGGTACCCACTAGCTATACCGGCAGGGTTTGGACATCCCCTCCTTCATCCGAGATCCCCATAGAACTACATGCTGTGAAGGTGATGTCGGCTGATACGGCACTGCTGCCCTTGGCTTCTGTTTATTGGGAAAAGAAGGTAGAAAACTTAATTCCATACCTGGTTAATCTGTGGATGCTGGGCGTGCTTTTTTATGGCGTCCGCCTGCTGGGCAGCCTATATGATCTTCAAAAGCTCCATAGGAAGCATAATGATTCTATCTCTACCCAGTTATTGAAAAAGGTAGATAGTATCAGCGCGGCGCTTGGCATCTACCAAAAAGTCCAAGTGCTCAAAAGCACCCTTGTGAACAGCCCCATCACCTATGGTACAATAAAGCCCGTAATTCTTTTGCCCGCTGGTCTAGTTTTTTCGTTAAGCCCAGCTCAGCTGGAAGCCATCGTTGCCCATGAGCTAGCTCACATCAAGCGGAATGATTATTTGATCAACCTGTTTCAGTCTTTCTTGGAGGTGTTCTTCTTTTTCCATCCTGGTTTTTGGTGGATCAATCGACTGATCAATGACGAACGCGAAAATGCTACCGACGATTTGGCATTGTCGGTGGGGATTAATGCTCAGGATCTTGCTTACGGTTTGGCTGAAGCTGCCAATTATTCCAACAGTTGGGCACTGGACATGGCTTTAGCAGCTTCCGAGCATAAACATAAAACGCTTCAACGTATCAAACGGATCCTGGGGAAATCAAATGCGAGACCTGAATTATCACCACTAATTCCTATTACCATGATTTTAGCATTTATTACAGCCTCTGCCCTCATGGTGGGCGCACAGGTTCACGATTTTGCAAAGTCCGAACCAAGACTATTAACGGCCATTTCGCAAGAACTAACCGTCCCTAAAGAAATATTACCGATGGTAAAGGTTGTAGCTCGTCGGGAATATGTGCAGGATACTATTCCGGCAAAGACAGCCCCTAAAGCCAAAGAGGGCATGCCCACATTGGATGTATTGGCTCCGCCTCGTCTGGAAGTAGATATGCCTGCTATCTCTGATTTGCCACCGGCTCCCCCTGTTCCATTTGCGGATTTCGACTTTCCCAAGTTAGATATCCATACTCATGCGGATAGTCTTGCCAGCCTTGCATTAAAAATTCGCGCATTGGATGGAGATGACTCTCCAGAAGCTAAAAAGCAAAGGAAAGTTTTAGAGGCTGCGATGGAACGGGTTCAACTAAACCTAAGCAGTATCACCGAGGCCATGGAAGAAAAAATGGCCGCTTGGCAGGCCAAACATGGAGAGTCCTTTAAGGCT
The DNA here is from genome assembly GCA_035303945.1 of Cyclobacteriaceae bacterium. Taxonomy (GTDB): domain Bacteria; phylum Bacteroidota; class Bacteroidia; order Cytophagales; family Cyclobacteriaceae; genus DATGMS01. Next base: position 18,164 of record DATGQZ010000003.1, on the reverse strand, counting down.
TACGAAAAGGAAATGAAGGTTTGGGAAGAAAAGATGAAAGAACATCAAAAAGAGTGGGAATCATCCTTTGCTCCTAAAATGCAAGAATTTGGAAATAAGATGAAGCAATGGGAAGAAGAAAATGCTCCCAAGTTTAAAGAATTTGAAGAAAAGATGAAGCGCTGGGCAGAGGAAAACGAAGCTAATTTCCAGTGGAAAGAGAGTAATACTACCGCATCTTTTTAATCCCCTGTGTCGCTTCGGGAAGCACAAAAGACTGAAAGCAAAACAACCGCTTTCAGTCTTTTGTGTCTAGAAGAAACTTTTTAAAAGCCTTATAATCATTTTCCAAGGCTATAGCCTCTTTGTTTCCATGGAGAAAAGCTGCTAGGCGATCAGGAAGTTCTACTGCCGTATTCAAAGCCTCTTCCACCACCTTACCAAATTTTCCGGGATGGGCAGTCTCCAAAAACACTCCCTGATAGCCATCATGGGATTGCATAAAAGCTTTAAGTCCCAAATAAGCGACAGCACCATGAGGATCCAAGGTATAACCCGTAGTGGATTTTACCTCCTGCAAACCTGCTACCGTTTCGGCATCCGTATAGGAATAGCCTAAGACCTTGGATTTTAGTTTTTCTTCATCTCCATCAAATAAGGAGAGTAGGCGGGAAAAATTGCTGGGATTTCCCACATCCATGCTATTGCTGACGGTAGGCACAGATGGCCTCGGTCGGAAGGGATTGCCGTGCAGGTATTCGGGTACTACATCATTGACATTAGTGGCTGCTATAAAATAATCAATAGGTAAGCCCATGCGCTCGGCCAGGATTCCCGCAGCAATATTTCCAAAATTCCCGCTTGGCACAGCAACGGCAACTTTTTTAGCTTCTTTTGGTAGTTGGGAATAAGCATAATAGTAATAGAGGCACTGGGGAATCCAGCGTGCTATGTTGATGGAGTTGGCAGAGGTGAGCAGCATTTGTTGATTGAGTGCTTCGTCAAGGAATGCCTCTTTAACCAACCTTTGACAATCATCAAAAGCACCATCCACCTCTAGGGCCGTGATATTCCCACCTAAGGTGGTAAACTGCTTTTCCTGAAGTTCACTGACCTTACCGGCAGGATATAAAATCACCACTTCTACACCAGGAACATTATAAAAACCGTTGGCCACGGCACTACCCGTATCACCTGATGTTGCCACTAACACCCTTACCTTTTCCTGATCCACCAACAGGCTCATTAACTTTGAGCAAAAGCGGGCTCCAAAATCTTTAAACGCCAGGGTAGGACCATGAAATAATTCCAGTGCATAAACATCTTTTTCTACTTCTTTTAATGGAGCGTCAAAAGTCAAGGTATGGTCGACTAAACTCTTAATTTCATCCTCAGTAAGGTCTTCCTTAAAAAATGCTTTGATAACCTCATAACCAATCTCCTTAAATGATAAGGTGTGGAGTTGGTCAATAAAGGCTGGATCCATGGCCGGTATTTCGATCGGCATGTACAAGCCTTGGTCAGGAGCCAAACCTTTGATTACCGCATCTTTTAGAGATACCTGGTGGTTTTTATTGTTGGTACTGTAGAATTTCATAAGATCTTTATTTACAGGCAGACACTATGGCCACTATCTCTGCTTATTCTTTTTCATCTGTTACATGTGCCCCTTCGGTATTTATAGCCGGGACAAACACATCTACAGGTAAGCCGATGCTATCGTAAACATCCTGACCTACACGACTGGCTTCCCAAGCGATTTCCTCATTGGGCGATAGGATAAATATGGTTGGCCCCGAGCCGGAAATACCACAGCCTAATGCGCCGACATTTTTTATGGCTTCTTTTACTTCATCAAATCCGGGTATCAATACAGATCGTGAAGGCTCAGCAATAACATCATTTAAAGAGCGGCTGATCAAGCCCATATCCTCCTGGTATAGACCGGCAACTAAGCCTGCAATGTTTCCTGATTGAATGATGGCATCCTTCAGCGATACGCTCTTTTTCAGCACACTTCTGGAATCTGCAGTATTTAATTCCAGGTGTGGGTGTAGCAACGTACAATAAAGGCCGGTTGGAACGTGCAGACGAACTACATCCAGGGGCTCATAACTTCGGATCAGGACAAATCCTCCCAGTAATGCAGGAGCCACATTGTCCGCGTGTCCGGCCCCACAGGCAATGGCTTCAGCTTCCATCGCAAAAGGAAGAAGCTGTTCTTTATCAAATGGATTGCCTAGCAATCGATTGGCGGCCACCAAAGCTGCCACCGAACTAGCCGCACTCGATCCCATACCGCTCCCCAATGGAAGACCTTTGGTAAGGTCCACCGCAATGCCGCCCGCGAAGTCTAACTGCCTCAGCATGGCTTGAATGGCAACGGTGCAGGTGTTTTTTTCGACCGCATAGGGCAAACGGCCATTATCTCCACGGATACTTTTCACCGTTAAGCCAGGCGTGTCCATAAACTGAACCGAAACAGTATCCCCTAAATTATTCACAGCAAAGCCGAGTATATCAAAGCCACAGGAGACATTGGCAACTGTAGCGGGGGCGAATGCGGTTATTTTTTTCATCTTGAATAGTGTCCTAGTCGAATAATGTCAGCAAAAACACCAGCTGCAGTCACGTCTGCCCCGGCGCCCGGTCCTCGGATGACCATCGGAAACTCGTGGTATCGCTCCGTGGTGAACAAGATCATGTTGTCGCTTCCGTTCAACGAATAAAAGGGATGTGAGCTATCTACGGCGTTTAAACCCACTTTGGCTTTGCCATCTTCTAATACGGCCATAAACCTCAACTTGTGCCCTTTGGTTTTTGCATCCTGTAGCAGCTTATTGAAGTATTCATCGTGCTTTTTCAGTTTTTGTAAAAACTCCTCTACATTGGCAGCGTCCGCACAGTCCTCAGGGACCATGCTTTGAATCGAAATGTCTTCAAAATGAAGGTCCTGCTCGGCCTCTCTTCCCAAAATAAGAATTTTTCTGGCTACGTCCATTCCGCTCAGATCATCGCGAGGATCAGGTTCGGTATACCCTCTCTCCTTAGCTTGGGCTACAACCTCGCTAAATGGAGCACCTTTTTCAAGCTCGCTGAAAATATAGTTCATGGATCCGCTCAGCACGCCTTCGATGCGTATGACCTTATCTCCACTAAGGATCAGATCTTGCAAGGTATTGATGACAGGTAAGCCAGCTGCGACATTGGTTTCATAGAGAAACTTGATGTTACGCTGGCTGGACAGCTTTTTCAATTGCTTGTATTTTTCTAAGGTGCCCGAGTTAGCTTTTTTATTCGGGGTCACGATGGCTACTTTAGCCTCTAAAATTTCTTGATAACGGTCGGATACTTCCTGGCTTGCGGTGCAATCTACCAAAACCGAGTTAGAGAAGTTCATGGCAGACATGGTGTCCAAAAACTTCTGAAGGTCCATAGGCTCATCCTTTTCCGAGGGGGGAGCAAAATTGTCCAGGTCGAAACCATCTTCGTGAAAAGCCATATATCGGGAATTGGCCATCCCATGGATCTTGATGTCCAGCATACTATGATCCTGAAGCTTTGGCAATTGGTTTCGAATCATCTTCACCAGTGTTTTGCCTATCAAGCCTACGCCAATTAAGAAAACATGAAGCACACGATGATCCGACAGGAAAAAGGCCTCATGTAGGGCATTTAATCCTTTTTGAAGGTCAGCTTTGGAAATGACAGCGGAAATATTAAGTTCAGAGCTGCCTTGGGCGATGGCTGAGACATTGATGTTGTTTCGTCCAAAGGATTGAAACAAACGACCGCTTGCTCCGGGGAAGTGTTTCATGTTTTCTCCCACGATGGCAATGATGGCCATGTCCGACAATACCACCAACTCATCCATTTCTCCTGAGTTAATTTCATGAAAAAACTCCCTGTGAATGGCTTCCTTAGCCTTGATAGTTTCTGAAGATTTGATGGCAACACAAATGCTGTGTTCGGATGAAGCTTGGCTGATCAAGATGACATTCACCTCGGCATTGGCCAATGCACCAAACACCCTTCCGCTGACGCCGATGACTTCCACAAGCCCTGGTCCTTGAATGTTTAATAGCGAAATGTCGCTCAGGGAGGAAATTCCCTTGATCAATTTTCCCTCACCGGATTTGTCACAAATAAGGGTGCCCGGGTTTTCCGGATCGAAAGTGTTTTTGATGTAAATGGGAATTTTTTTCCGCATCGCCGGCTGCATGGTGGCCGGAAAAACTACTTTGGCACCAAAATGCGACAACTCCATGGCTTCGCTATAACTTAATTGGGGGATAGTAATCGCAGAGTAAACCAGTTTGGGATCTGCAGTCATCACTCCGGGCACGTCAGTCCAGATTTCCAATAGCTCCGCATTCAGTGCTGCCGCGAAGATGGCTGCGGTATAATCAGAACCGCTTCGCCCTAAGGTAGTTGTTTCTCCCAGTTCGGTAGAGCCAATAAACCCTGTAATCACCTTAAGTCCAGGTACCTCTTCAAAATAGGTTTGGATCTGTCGATTGGTCACCTCGAAGTCGACTTTGGCGTGACCAAAACGGTTGTTTGTTCTGATCACTTGCCGGGCATCCAGGTACACCCCACCTAGGTCCTTAAGCGCTTCAGATAAGATATATGTGGAGGTTCTTTCTCCAAAGCTTACCACGTAGTCGGATGTTTGGGCGGAGCATTCTTTTATCAAAAATATGCCGTGCAGCAAGTCTTCAAGCTCGTTGAATCTTACTTTTACATAGGTAAGCACGGATGACTGTTTCTGTACAGGTATGAGTTGCTTGGCCAGAGAAAGATGTCTTTTTTCCAGATCCTGTAGAATAGCCTGATAACTTTTGTCGTTTCGCTTCGCCAGCTGAGCGCATGTCAAGAGACTTTCAGTCACTCCGCCAAAAGCTGAAAATACGACAGCTATTTCATCTTTTTCAGCCTTTTGCCTGATGATGGTCAGCGACTGATTAATGGCCGCAATATCGGCAATAGATGATCCGCCAAATTTTAATATTTTCATATAAACAGTAAATTACATAGAATAAATATTTTGTATTCCTAAATAGGAAACTGCAGATAGGGGTAATATAATGGATGAAACGGGATTACCCCGTAATGGTGGGGAAAAAAGCAATAGAGGACTCCATCAAAAAAAATGTACAAGAGCCTTCATGAACTAATTCAGTAGTCGGATAGAATATGTCGTATATTACTGCTTTACCCATGGGGATTGTTTTTTGAAAAAGCAATCTTAACGACAAATTTACTTTATCCCAAATTTTTATGAGGATTTTGTTAGAACTGGCTTCAACTTTTAAAATGGGAAAAGGAGGTTAGTAAAAATTATTTTCAATAACCTCCATTTCACCTTACACACACCTAAAACAAGAGCATAAAAAAATTTGCTTAATCACCCTCGACAAATGTACGAAACTTTAATTACAACAAACAATACCATCAACTGGGTATTTTTTGGTTTAATATAAAAATAATTATAGCTGCGTGAGGAAAAGACTTTAATGTAATAATGCCGTCCAAATGGCCAATTTCAGCTGCTCTGCTTGAAATGTAAGGATTCAAGAGCTATTTAAGGCCGACGTATACAAAGGAAACGCTATTCGTATTTCAGATTTTTAAAATATATCAGCTGCAGTTCTTTACACCTTAGTTGCTGTTTTTTAAACCAAACCGTTAATAGACGCTCAGCAATAAAACCCATAATTCTTTTTTGATATCCTTGGTATTGACGAATGTCTACCCTTCTTTCAAATTCAAAAAGCATTTCAAACCACCATGCCATAAACCCTTGATAATGTTCGTCCTTAAGAATGAACATGTTATTGGCATAAAGTTTTTTTCCTGTCAGTACACTGTGAAAAGCTTCCAAATAATCAGGATATTTTTCCTCAAGAATGGCCTCCAAAACCTTCAGATCATTGATGTCATGGTACCGGCGGTAGTGCTCCTTAACCGTATATTTAAGCTTTCGGGCTTGTGGAAGCACCACATCATAAGATTGTAGCAACGAATCAAGTTCATCTTGCTGGAGAATTTTGGGCTTGAACAAGGAGATGTTTTTGGTATAGATCAACCCATAGCGTTTATTTGCGAGTCCGACAAAGCCATATAGGAAGCGTTTGCATTTGTACAAAAATGGCTCTGGATGGACGGTATAATACCTTCGGTAATGGCAGAGACCAGTTACCTGATGATGCCGGTTTTTCCAAATCCAGTAGATCCCTGACAACTCACTGTAATAGCGGTTTTTTTCCGAAATATGGTCACCTGTATCGTCCCCAATCATATCCTGCTCGGTTTGACAAAAGAAATTTCCCGACATCAATGGCTGATAGAGTTGATCGTTCTTCAGGATCTTGCCCGGCTTGTAGTGGACTACGTATATTTTTGCGTCTGAAAAGCCCATGTTTTGGCGTACTGGCATTTAGGGGATGTGAATATGTGAAGAGATGTTGCTAAAGCATTGTCTATTGTACACCTGTTGCCCCAGTTTCTGTACGATTTGAAGCAAAAGTTATTCCTGTACTAGGGTTTGAATAGCTACAACAAATTAGCAGTGGAAGCTAAATTTTGTCTTTGCCATACAAAAACTTGTTTAGATAATATTTGAGGGGGTTTTTGTATTTTAGGGATTTCCAAGGCCTGCTCCCATGGGGTCTATGTAGAACAGGGACATCCATTAACAGGTAATTTTTAAAGCCTAGTTCGATCGCTTTATAGGATATGTGCGTGTCAAACCAGTCTTTGGACGCGTCAAGATTATTAAAGTCATATTTCTTCAAAAAGCTAGTTGACATCAGCGTACAGCAAAAACTAAGACTTCGATGGGTCTGGATAATAGGTGTTTTGTTATTTCTGAATTTGAGGTAGGGAAAGTTCACATTGCCGCTCTCATCAGTGGTGACTGCCCCAACTAACCCCGCTTGTTGATGCGCTTTGTAGAAGTTCATCAAGTGTTCTACGGTATCTTGTTTAATGACAACATCGGACTCGATAATCAGCAAGGGCAGGTTCTTTTCCAGCGCTTGCTGTTGGGCAAGCTGGAGGATAAGCCTATAATTGGGGGAAGGGGTTTGGGTAATATCCTCTAAATTGACCAAGTCATAACCTATAAAAGGAGAATTTTCCTCCAGGGTTCTCCGATTTGCCTCTTCACTGAAGTCATTGTAAATCGTATAGTTGAGCGCCACAGTAGAGGCATTGATGGCCGTTGCAGTCTCCAATGTAGTTGCAATCGAATCTTTTACCGGGGTAATCACTAAAACTTCTGCCATATTCGTTCGCGCTCAGGTAAGCATCAATAATGTCTTGGTAAAGGGGAGATAAATTTACGCAATTGAAATCAAGAAGGAAGAATTTTATAGATTTTCCTCTCTCAACGGCTCGTCCCATGCCTCCTCTTTGTAGTAATGCCTTTGCTAGTTATCCCCTTGCTGTATGGGAATTCCTTGTTCTCTAAGTTGTTTAAATCCCTCACCTTCAGCGACATTATACACGGTTTTAAAACCAATGTTCTCCATGATCTTCAAAGCTTTGCCGCTTCTACCACCTACAGCGCAATATAGCATGTATTTCTGGTCAGTGTCCAAAGCTTTTAATCGCTCCTCAAAATCAGGCTGATTAAAATCTATGTTTTTAGCTCCAGAAAGGTGCCCTAGGGCAAATTCTTCTGCTGTTCTTACATCTATAAGGACAATGTCTTCTTGTTGCTCCAAAATAATTTTTGCCGTTTTGCTGTCGATGGACTGCGATGTTATAAGCTGATCATGATCTTTTTCAGCATCAGGCTTTGCATTACATGAAACCAATCCCACTAAACCAATCCACAGCATCACTATCAATTTATTCATAATAAATTCTTTGTTTTTCGCTTACCGCCAAATATAAATGGAAAATTATTGAAATAACTAGGAAGCACCGTTTATGCATTGTTGTTCTTTGATTCTGTCCGTATATTCCCATGTGGCGTAGCTGATATATGTCTAGCGCTGACTTCCCGACTGCGTAATTGGAGTTTCCGCTTCACCATGTTTTCTGTATATTTCGCTGCTAAAAAAATGATACGTGATGATTCGATTATTCTTATTTACCCTATTTGCTTTCATGTTTGGTGGTAGCCTTGTAAATGCCCAGCAGAAAACTGTTTCCCTAGAGGATGTATTTAAAAACGGAACCTTCAACCAAAAATCTGTATATGGTATCAATTGGATGAAGGATGGGCAATATTATAGCTCCCTAATCAATGAGGGATATCCCAAGGTAGTCAAAATTAATATTGCGACTGGACAACAGGAACAAGTGCTTATAGATGGCCAACAGCTGGGAATCAATTTTTCCAATTACTCCTTTAACAATGACGAAACCAAAGCCTTATTGGCTTCTGAAGTAGAAAGCATCTACAGAAGGTCTTCCAAAGGCATATACCATGTGCTCGATCTAAAGAGCGGCAACGTGCAACAGTTGTTGAATGGCGAGAAAATCTCCTATGCTACCTTATCACCAGACAATACCAAGGTGGCCTTTGTTAAGGACAATAATTTGTACTTTGTAGAGCTGTCTTCCAATAAGGTCCATCAGGTTACCCACGACGGGAAATGGAATCATATCATCAACGGCGCGGCAGACTGGGTTTATGAGGAAGAGTTTTCAATGGCCCAGGCGTTCGAATGGTCACCGGACGGCAAAAAGATTGCCTTTTTAAGGTTTGATGAAACAGAGGTCCGGGAATTCAACATGCAGCTTTGGGGTGATCTATATCCAAAAGATTATAAGTTTAAATACCCTAAAGCTGGTGAAAAAAATGCAGTAGTCAGTATCCACATACACGATCTTGAAGGAGACAAGACGCTTCAAATAGATGCTGGAACGGAAAAAGATATCTATCTCCCACGTATCTATTGGGCGGGTAATTCTGAAGTTTTAGCCTTTATTCGGCTTAACCGCCTTCAGAACAAAATGGATCTTTTGCATGCCGACGCAGTCACAGGCCATAGTAGACTAGTGGTGGAAGAAAGCGCTTCTACTTATGTGGACTTGAATTATAATGACAATCTGCAGTATTTGAAGGATGGTAAAGGTTTTATCCGAACCAGCGAACAAGATGGCTATAAGCATATTTATCACCATGATATGGAGGGTAAATTGATCCGTCAAATTACTGCTGGCAATTGGGAGGTGACGGATTTGATTGGTTTGGATGAAAATTCAAATACGCTTTATTATCTCTCTACGGAGATGTCACCGCTAGAACGTAATCTATATGCTATCAAGCTTAATGGCAAGAAAAAGGAATTGCTTACCCCTGCAAAAGGCACGCATAGCATTAATATGAGCAAAGACTTCAAATACTACATTGATTATTATTCTACAGCCAACACCCCCTTAGTGGTATCCTTAAATACTTCCACTGGAAAACAGATTAAGGTGTTGGAAGACAATCAGGGTCTGAAAGAGAGAATGGCTGAATTTGCCATGACTACTAAAGAGTTTTTTCAATTTGATACCGTGGATGGCACCTTGTTGTACGGCTATATGATTAAACCGGCAGACTTTGATGAATCCAAACAATACCCGGTACTGATGTATGTGTATGGTGGACCCGGATCACAAACTGTGACTAACGCTTGGGGTGGGTCTCGGGATTTTTGGCATCACCATCTTGCGGCCGAGGGTTATATTGTAGCTTCTATAGACAACCGAGGCACCGGTGCGAGAGGCAAAGCATTCAAACATCTTACCTACGCCAATCTAGGCAAAATAGAGACTGAAGACCAAATTGCAGGAGCTAAATATCTGGGAGCATTGCCTTATGTGGATAGGACCAGGATAGGCATCTGGGGATGGTCTTATGGGGGATATATGTCTTCCTTAAGTTTGATGGTAGGCAATGATGTGTTTAAGACTGCCATTGCCGTTGCGCCAGTGACCACCTGGAGATACTACGACACCATCTATACAGAGCGGTATTTGCAGACACCTCAATTGAATGCGGCCGGATATGATGACAACAGCCCTATCACCCATGTTAACAAATTGAAAGGGAACTTCCTATTGGTTCACGGCACGGGGGATGACAATGTCCATTATCAAAATGCGGTGGATTTAGTAAACGCTTTGATCAGCGCAGATAAACAATTTGAAACATTCTATTATCCCAATAGAAATCATGGGATCTATGGTGGAAATACCACTTGGCACCTTTATTCCTTGATGACTGACTTCATCAAAAGAAAGCTTTGACATATGCTTTAAGCTGCCTTCTTTTTGAAGGCAGCCCATTGAATCTATTAAAAATAACCAAAGCTTATGAAGAATTTATTCGTTCTTTTGATTGCATTGCTGACTGCGCTGCATCCTTTTTTTAATCATCAATCTACCTCATCGTCTATTACTCGGCCACTTAATTGGGAAGCTATAGCGGATAGCGTGCATCAAGCAACATTGGAAGGCTTTCTTTCCAAGAATGGAACATATGTCATGCAGGACAATGAAGGCAATGCTACTTTTCATTACTGGTGGAATGCTCACGTCATAGATGTGTTAGTAGATGCCCATCTAAGAGGAAAGCATTGCGAAGAATTGATGCTTACTATACTGAAAGGGATAAGGGACAACAATAAGGGCCAGTTGCCTAATGATTATTATGATGATATGGAGTGGCTTGCGCTCGCTTCTCTTCGGGCTTACCAGGCAACGAACAATCATGAATTTTTGGATGTAGCAAATTTACTATGGGAGGATATTAAAACAGGTTGGAATGATCATCAAGGAGGGGGAGTAGCTTGGCGCAAAAATCAACGCGACTATAAAAACACGCCTGCCAATGCTCCTGCCGTTATTTTAGCCGGACGGCTGTATAAGATGGATGAAGATTCCGAGAATCTGGATTGGGCAAAAAAGATCTATGAATGGCAGAGAACCCACCTGGTGGACCCAAAAACAGGTTTGGTGTGGGATGGGATGAACAGAAATGGCGATCAGAAGATCGACAAGGATTGGCGATTTACTTACAATCAGGGCGTGTACATAGGCGCTTCTATGGTACTATATGAGTTGACAGGCGAGGAATTTTACCTGCAGTCCGCTATACAAACGGCTGATTATGTGCTGTCAGATGAACATTTAGCGCCTGGAGGAATTTTAAAAAGTGAAGGTAATGGCGACGGGGGGTTGTTTAAAGGAATTTTGATACGGTACTTGACCCAAATGATAACTTCGGGTTATCTGCCTGAGGATCGCAAGCAGGCCTACACTGACTTTATCCGCCAAAATGCCTTCAGCGTGTACCGCAACCTGAATCGACCAGCTATGTTAATTGGCCCTTCCTGGACTAAAAAGTCAGCGGATGTGATAGACGCCTCCACCCAATTGAGTGGTCTCATGCTGTTTGAGGCTATTGCTACATTGGATTGAAGCCGTTTTTTGTCTTAATAGGCCGTTTATTTGTATTGAAGAAGCAGCGCTAGTTTCAGTTCAGCCTCTCAAACTTCCTGCGGATCATTCCATTTGACCAATTATAGAATATTGGGATTAATGCCTTTGTGTTAGCCCATATTTTTGTACATTGTTCCAGTTTAAACGATTTTTAGCGACCACCCAGTAAAACTCAAAAGAAATGACCATCAGTACGATTGCCAGTGCGTTCAGAAAATTTAGCTTAGTTGCCCTCATTTTATCAGCTGCGATTTTCTTCCAATGTACGTCAGACGGAGACAAATTACAGATCAAGAGAGGATCCCGCATCTTTCTAATCGGTAACAACCTACCTTCCAGAATGATGAGTTACGGTTTTTTTGAAACCGAAATGCACCTGCGTTATCCTGACAGCCTGTTGTTTATCAGAAATATGGGTGACGGAGGCAACACACCAGGGTTTAGGCCCCATTCAGGCCGTAACGCTCCATGGGCATTCCCCGGAGCCGCAAAGTTTCAGACGGAACTGGCTAGGAGGTCCGGGAGTGAAGGGCATCTGGAAACAGAGGATGAATGGATGAAAAGGCTGGGAGCTGATATAGTGGTCGCTTTTTTTGGATATAACGAGTCCTTTGCAGGGCCGGAAGGAGTCGATAACTATAAGGGTGAGCTAGAGGCCTTTATTCATCATACCTTTAGTCAAAAATATAATGGTGATACGACCCAGCTTGCAATTGTATCCCCCATCGCCTTTGAGGATCTTTCCGACCGCTATGATCTTCCGGATGGTACTAAAGAAAATGAAAATCTTCGAATATATACAGAAGCGATGAAGGAAGTGGCGGAAAGAAACAATGTGTTGTTTGTGGATGCCTTTAATCCTTCCAAAAAATGGTATGCCGATTCCAAAGAACCTCTGACGATCGACGGCTTTCAGCTGAACGAAGAAGGCTACAAGAAGTTTGCGGTGTTCTTGGCAGATGCTGTGTTTGGAAAAGAGAAAGTGCAGGCGGAAGAGCATCGAGAGTTGGTCCTGGCCGCCGTGAAAGAAAAGAATTGGATGTGGCACAATGACTTCAAAATCCCAAACGGAGTACACGTGTTTGGTCGCCGTTATGATCCCTTTGGTCCCGACAATTATCCTGCGGAGCTTAAAAAAATCCGTGAGATGACGGCTATTCGGGACGAAGCCATTTGGAAGGCTGTGAAGGGTGAGAAGATGGATGTAAGAACAGCAGATCAACAGACCTCCGACTTGCCGCCTGTACAAACCAACTTCAAATACGATGAAAAGAATCCTCCTCGCTACTTATATGGTGAAGAAGCGCTTGCTACCATTAAAGTTCCGGAAGGGTATAAAATTGAACTATTTGCCTCCGAAAAAGAATTTGAAGATTTAGCCAACCCCGTGCAGCTTTCGTTTGACAACAAGGGCAGGCTATGGGTGGCAACAATGCCAAGTTATCCCCATTATAGACCTGGGGATGATAAGCCAAATGATAAAATCATCATTCTTGAGGATACAGACGGAGACGGTAAAGCAGATAAACAAACCGTCTTTGCGGATGGCCTACATCTTCCCGTGGGTTTTGAAATCGCTCCTGAGGGCGTGTATGTGTCTCAAGGTACGGATTTCATGCTCTTTAAAGATACCGATGGTGACGATATAGCCGATGTAAGAGAGGTTCTTTTAAGTGGCTTTGATGACCATGACACCCATCATGCGCATAGCGCCTACGAGGCTGACCCCTCAGGTGCTATCTATATGGCCGAGGGTGTGTTTTTGCATACTAACGTAGAGACGCCCTATGGCCCGGTGCGTGGGACCAACGGGGGTTTTTATAGATATAATCCTGCAAGAAAACATCTGGAAAGGACTGCTCAACTTTCCATTCCCAATCCATGGGGTATCATTTTTGATGATTGGGGGCAGAATTTTTTCGCGGAGACTTCCGGTCCTGATGTTCGATGGATGATGCCCGGATCCATCAAACCCCGCTATGGTGTAGCCACACACAAATCTTTTAATCTTATTGAGGATAAGCATCGCGTACGCCCCACTTCGGGTCTTGAGATCATATCCAGCAGGCACTTTCCTGATGAAGTTCAAGGGGATCTACTCATCAACAACACGATAGGATTTTTGGGAACCAAACAGCACGTGCTGGAAGATGATGGTACGGGCTATAAAAGCAGGCACCGTCAGGATCTGGTCGCAGGATCCGATCCCAATTTCAGACCAGTGGATATGGAATTTGCTCCAGATGGCTCTTTGTATATCGTTGATTGGCACAATGTGTTGATCGGGCATATGCAACACAATGCCCGCGATCCCCTTCGCGATCACGTTCATGGAAGAATATACCGGGTGACGTACCCCTCTAGGCCATTGGTAGAGCCCGCCCAAATTGATGGCGCCAGTATTCCCGTCCTGTTGGACAACTTGAAACTACCTGAGTTTAGGAGCAGATACCGCACAAGGAGAGAGCTACGCGGTCGGGATACGCAGGAAGTGCTCACCCAACTTACTGACTGGGTTGCTAATCTGGATAAAAATGATCCTAATTACGAGCATCATTTGCTGGAAGCCCTGTGGGTGTCCTGGGGCTTAAACAACGTCGATCAAGATCTGCTCCGCCAGTTGTTGAAGGCCAATGACTTCAGAGCTAGGGCTGCTGCAGTAAGAGTGTTGCGCTATACAGGTCATCAAGTGGCTGACCAAGCTGAATTGTTGCGACAAGCCGCAGCAGATGAACATGGACGGGTGAGGTTAGAAGCCATCGTATCGGCCTCTTGGCTTGAGCCGGGAAAAGGCTTACCGATCATAGAAGAAGCAGGGAAGCATCCTTTGGATGATTGGATGATTCATGCGCATGCAACAGCCCTTGCTCATCTTAATGACCATGCCGTGGGAGAGGTGAAGGACCAAGCGGTACAGACCCATCTAGAGGGGGTTGAGCGTGAATTGTATATCAAAGGGAAAGAGATATTTGCCAAAGAAGGATATTGTGCTACTTGCCACCAAGCAGATGGCAAAGGCTTGGCGGCCTCCGGTTTTCCACCACTCGCCAATACGGAATGGGTACAAGGTGATGAAGAACGTCTAATCAAGCTCACCCTTCACGGTCTCTTAGGGCCTATTGAAGTGTCTGGTGAGAAATATCCGGGACAGGTGCCGATGACCCCCTTCGGTGGCATGTTAGATGATGAATCTATGGCGGCAGTGCTGACCTACGTGCGAAATTCCTTTGGCAATAAGGCCTCGGCGATCAGTCCGGAACAGGTGAAGGCGGTCCGGGAGGCAACTAAAGGAAGAACAGGATTTTACTCTCCCGAAGAACTGTTGAAAGAGCACCCTATGAAGTAACCGCAGTTAGCTATAAAAGAGACAATAGACCTAGATCAAGATATGCGCTTGGTCTAGGCTTTTCTTGGATAGATGGGAAATACCAATGCAGACTAGATCACTGTAGCAGGCTGAAATCAATCTCAGGAAAATTCCGTTTCTGAGGTCTCGTAAAAACGCTTCCTATTTCAACTAAGCCATTGAAAAATCCACCGTTTTCTAAAAAAAAGGCACCCTCTTCCACGCCTCCGGCCAAGTCTTTGCGATAGCCTCTTCTACCGATATCGTCTGCGGTAAACGTAGCCTTATTGAGCTCCACCCAAATTCCCTCGGTATCCCGAATCCATTGATTGGCGTAATAGGCTTTTCTGACCTTAAAACCATTGTAATCCAGAAAATTTTCAAGAAAAGCATGTGGTCTTTTATACCAAGTAATGGTGTGAGGGCGAAGAAAACTGGCGATCAGCTTCCATTTTCCTTCTTCAGGAGCGTAAAAGTAGGCGGTGTAAATGGTGTTTCCCTTACCATCAGGAGTTACAGCATTCAGGAAGCTGTAGGTGTTTCCACTTTTCCATGGATACACAAGATAACTTTGTCCACCTGATCCTTCATTTCCAAACTCTCCAGTATAGACACCCTCACCTTTCTTGATCAGCTGGATGCGTTGCTCCTCGGGAATTTTACTTGGATCGGCTGTGTGATACGGACTCCATACCGAAAACAGGACGCGACGCTCAGTGTCTGAATTGACCTGAATACCGAAATACCCTTCCGCAAAGCCATTGGCCATATAATAAGAGCCAACAGGGTCATCACCTTCAGGCACGGTAATCTCACTATAAAACCATTGGAAATTCCTATCATGGGGAATTTCATAGGAAAGGTGGACGGACGGTCCCCTTCTGCCCCAATAAAACCGATTATCCCCATTTTCTTCGACAAAGGTAGCTTCCATACGTTCTTCTATAGGGAGAATGAGCAAAAATCGAAGGACAGCAAAGTCCTTGCTCCCTGTATGTTTTCCTTTGAAGCTAATTTTGTTGTAACCCCTCCGCAACTCAAATTCCCCAAGGTCTATTTGACGGGCCTCACCCTTGGGAATCAGAACGGAGTTAATTTGATGGTTCACCCCAACGGATAGCTCACTATCAAGGGCTTGTTGATCAATTTCTAATTTAAGCCTCACCTTCCCAGCAATATTAATGTGAAAAAAAGTGCTGACCACAGATTGGGGAGATCGCCATTTATCTATTCCTTGGGAGCTAATTTTATCTTCTCCACCCTTTTCAGTCAAAAAGGTATTGCCGGCTATAGGTATGGCTATAACATAATAGCTGGTATCTGTGGTAGTAACAAGTCCCGCTTCTGCGATGGATGATATACCAAGCAGAAGCGGGATGAATGCTAAAAGGGTTTTAAACATGGCAATGCTTTTTAGACGTCATGGTAAAGATCAGCAAACCTTCTGAGGATCCCCAATATCTGCCAAAAAGCTTAAATAACCCTCGTATCTAGCCTGTGTAAGAGATCCTTCTTGAGGCTTTTCGCATCAAGATATTGATCAAGTCTTCTGTAGAACTTCCGATAGATCCGGATACGGCTTTATTGTAGTTCACAAGCAACTCCCCTTGGTCGGCATTGTAGATGGATAAGTTAATGATTGCTTTATTGGTGGATCCATAAAAGCCGACCAGCACGCCCAATGCAACAGAGGCTCCTTCTGACATGGGTTTGTTCGTTTCAAAGGTGCCCATAATAACAGCGTCCACACCTAGAATTTCAGCTAGCTCGTTAGGGGTATAATCAGCTATGGATCCGGCAGTGATGTTATTGCGGCGAAGCAATGCATTGGTAGTGTTTGGATCCTGCACTTTGACTTTTAGCTTCTCCTGCTTGTCACGTTTGAGGAACCAGGAATACATCGCCGACTGGATGCTGAGGCCTTCAGACTCCTCCATTGTTTTCAGCTGTTCCGGGGTGATATCTTTCATCTGCTTAGGCCGGAGTGTAACAGTAGTCTTAAAGGGAACAATCGCAATGATTTCATGCGATGCAGTCAGCCGGTCAAAATCCGGATTTTCATAAAGATGGGTCTGTGCTGAGGATACATATGCCAAAGCCAGAAAAATGAGGGATAACAAAGACTTTTTCATGTGATGAGTAAAATTTAGATGATACAAAATGGTTGGAAAAAACGCCCGGCTAAAAAATCAAAACAAGGTTTTGGTCGTTAGTGCGGAAAATTTTTCTCCAATGTAATCCGTTTCTACGGCATCAATTTTTTTTTGTTTAAAAAAAAATGAGGTTCTAATCAAAGAAATTTGGCAAAGACAGATAAAAAAAAGCGAAACCTATTCGGCTTCGCTTTTTACTGTAATTTCTATTGTTTCTCCTGCTTCATCCAGGAATTTGTACTCCGTCACCGGTAGTGAAGAGTCGCGTACCAAACTGACCCATTTAAAATATTTAAAAAACCATTTAACCCGTTTAGAAATGATGCCTTTTGTAAAATAGGCATATAGATAGGGGTGGAGGCCAATTTTTATCCTTGACTCGTTTTGGTTTACAGCAATGTGTTCCAGGTCTTTTTCAAGTTTGTCTGCCACCAATATAGAAGCTTGAATTTTACCGGTGCCGTTGCAGGCGGGACAAGTTTCTTTGGTGATAATATTCATTTCAGGTCTTACTCTCTGCCGGGTGATCTGCATGAGACCGAATTTGGTAAGCGGCAGAATGGTGTGTTTTGACCGATCATCTTTCATTTCTGCTTTCATTGCTTCATAAACAGCCCTTTTGTTTTCGGCTTTTTTCATATCAATGAAATCGATGACGATGATCCCTCCCATATCACGGAGGCGAAGTTGTCTGGCAATTTCTTTAACGGCCACCAAATTGGTTTTTAAAGCCGTAGTTTCCTGGTCACTTTCCTGATTGGACTTATTTCCGCTGTTTACGTCCACCACGTGGAGGGCTTCAGTATGCTCAATAATGACATATCCGCCCTGAGGCAGACTTACCGCTTGTCCAAACAGGCTTTTGATCTGTTTTTCTATTCCAAAACTTTCAAAGAGCTTAGCTTTTCCGTTGTAAAGCTTAACAATTTTTTCCTTTTCTGGGGCAATGGACCTTATATAAGATCGCATCTGATCATAAATTACTTCATCCTCTACCGTGATTGCATCGAATGATTCGTTGAGCAGGTCCCTGATAATCGAGGATGCCATGCTCATTTCTCCAATAACCTTGTCTTTACTTTTGGACTTGGCCACCTTTTTCATGCCATCTTCCCAGGACTTCACCAGGTTACTTAGATCCTTGTCTAATTCTGTAACGGATTGGCCTTCTGCCACTGTTCTGATGATGACACCAAAATTGGCGGGCTTGATGGAGGTGATGAGCCGTGAAAGCCTTC
>DATGQZ010000002.1:0-20670 GCA_035303945.1 Cyclobacteriaceae bacterium | reverse complement strand
GTAACATTTAAGGACCTACCTCCTCTGAAAGTGTGTTCAACAATAGGAATCACAATTGAATCCATAGTATCATCGACTTCATACAAATCTCCGACATGATCTACATAAGACATAACTGTTATTGTTTAAGGGTTGAAAATTTCGCCATCATCTGATGGGGGTTATTCAAATTTACCAATTAAGCACCCTTAATTACATTAATGCATTGATAGAGTTCTCACTATAAGATAAAATGTAGAATATTGGATGGATAGTCAGGGATTGAAAAACTAAAAACAACTACTAATATCTTAGTGGCCAACCAATGAGCCAACCTGTATCAAAAAATAGCAAATTAAGCCTAAAAAGTGGGTTTTTGATAGCCCATGGGAGGCTACCCCGTCAAGACTGGCTTTGGCAAAAAGCTCAGCGGCCAAGCTTGCCCGAGGGGAGTCCAATCCTTTTTGGGTCAGAATATCAGCAAAGGTTTGCTCCAGCTGCTCGTAGGGCACTTTTACAGTTTGCATAGGCAATAAATCTTTTGCCAATATACCCATCATCTTTTACATTGACCGAGCTTTGCAAAGATCTTTTATGGTAACAAAGATGCACTGCATAGTTGATATGCTGCGGCTGAGGTATGCGAATTGCTACTGCAATACTTCATTCAGCTGACCTGTACCTTTGGATAATAATTCCCATTCCGGTAAATCAAAGCTAAGAATAGCCATCATGCCCGGCAGCAGGGATAGATTAAAATCACCTGTCAAGTAAGCTAGGAGGGAGGTTAAGGAAGGATTATGCCCAACGACCATCACCTCTTGGTACTGTTCAGGCAGTTTATTGATCAGATCTAATAAATTGTCTACAGAACTCTCATAAATGGACGCTTCAGTCTGTTGTGCCCCAATATTTAAGTCTTTGGTAATGATTTTGGCTGTTTCCAGGGTTCTTTGAGAGGGACTTATAAGCAACAAATCTATTTGGAATAGGCGTTCTACGAGTACCATGTTCAACCTTTCCAGTTTCAAAATCCCTGAAGTTGTCAATTGTCTCTCAAAATCTTGTTGGTAACCTGCTCCGATCTCCGCCTCTCCGTGCCTCATCAAAATCAGTTTTTTAGTCATTTTAGTTGATATTGAAGCCAAAAATTTTATAATAAAGGGGCAGTTAAGAATCATGCCAAATTGATATGTTATGCCTTATTGTTTGGAGGAGAATTTTATCGCCTCTATTTTTAGGCTTTATTTGACCCATAGAAATCGTCCTTTCTATAAATTAATCAACTATGTCCAAGAATTTAGTCATCGTCGAATCTCCAGCAAAGGCCAAGACCATTGAAGGATATCTCGGAAAGGACTTCAAAGTCGTCTCCAGTTATGGCCATGTGCGGGATTTACCCAAAGGTGACAAAGCCATTGATATACAAAACAATTTCCGTCCTACCTACGAGGTTACTCCCGACAAAAAGGAGGTGATCAAGCAGCTTAAAAGTTTAGCGAAAGAGGCGGAGACCATCTATCTGGCAAGTGATGATGACCGTGAGGGAGAGGCTATTTCCTGGCATTTAAAGGAGGTGTTGAACCTCAAAGACGAAAAAACCAAAAGGATCGTATTTAGAGAAATTACGAAGAATGCGATTACTAAGGCTATTGAAAATCCTAGACAAATCGATGTTGATCTAGTAAACGCCCAGCAGGCACGCCGTATCTTGGACCGTCTGGTGGGCTTTGAATTATCCCCCGTCTTGTGGAAGAAAATTAAAGCGGGCCTCTCCGCAGGAAGGGTGCAGTCGGTCGCTGTACGCTTTATTGTAGAGCGGGAGCGTGAAATAGAAAAATTCAAGTCCACATCTTCTTATAAGGTTACTGCCCTATTTGATGTAGATGGAAAAACATTAAGTGCAGAACTGCCAAAGAAGTTTGACAGCCAAGAGGAGGCGGAGGATTTTCTCAAACAGTGCTTAGAGGCAAAGTTCTCCATCAAGAGTCTGGAGAAAAAACCCGCCAAGAAAACTCCTTCTCCGCCCTTTACCACCTCGACATTGCAGCAAGAGGCCAGCAGAAAGCTTTATTTTTCTGTTGCCCAGACCATGTCGGTCGCCCAAAAGCTTTATGAAGCAGGTAAGATTTCCTATATGAGGACTGACAGCGTCAACCTGTCGGAAGAAGCCATGGCCGGGGCAGAAAAAGCCATCAAATCTGCTTTTGGTGTGGAATTCCACAAAGCGCGGAAATTTGCCACCAAGTCTGAAGGCGCGCAGGAAGCCCACGAAGCCATCCGGCCTACCAATTTCTCCGTATTGGAAGCTGGTAGTGATCGGAATGAGCAAAGGCTATACGAGTTGATTTGGAAGCGCGCCATTGCCTCGCAAATGGCCGATGCTCAGCTGGAAAAAACAAATGTATCCATTGCTATTTCCAATTCTCCCCAAACACTGTCTGCCAGTGGGGAGGTAATTAAATTTGAAGGTTTCCTGAAAGTGTACCTCGAAAGTACGGATGAAGAGGAAGATGAGGAAGAAAACGGCAATAAAGGACTATTGCCGCCATTGACAGTGGGCCAGGATCTGCGGCTGAAGGAAATGAAAGCAAGGCAGAGCTTTACCCGACCGCCTGCGCGATATACCGAGGCATCCTTGGTGAAGAAACTGGAAGAAATGGGAATTGGCCGCCCTTCTACTTATGCACCTACCATTTCTACCATTCAAAAGCGAAATTACGTTGTCAAAGAGTCCAGAGAGGGCACGCCCCGAAAATACGTCGAAATGAAAATCTCCGGCGGCAAATTGGACAAAGCCGAGAAGACGGAAATCACCGGAGCAGATAAAAACAAGCTTTTCCCCACCAATATAGCTATGGTGGTCAATGACTTTTTGGTGGAGCATTTTCCCAATGTCATTGATTATAAATTTACCGCCAAGGTTGAAAAGGAATTTGACGAAATTGCTCAGGGAACACAGCAATGGGAGGAGATGATCCAAAACTTCTACGGCGGCTTCCATTCCAAAGTTCAGCAGACGGAAACCATCAACCGCTCGGAGATCAATTCTTCCAAGGAGCTAGGAATTGATCCAAAAACGGGTAAGCCTGTAATTGCACGACTCGGTAAATTCGGACCCCTGGTGCAGATCGGCGATCAGGACGATGAAGAAAAGCAGTTTGCCAGCCTTGCGAAAGGGCAGTTTATTGAAAGCATCACATTGGAAGATGCCTTGGAGCTGTTTAAACTTCCCCGGGATGTGGGCATGTTTGAAGGCAAAAAGATTGTAGCAGCCATCGGGCGTTTTGGTCCCTATATCAGACACGACGGTAAATTTGTCTCTTTAGGCAAAGACTATGATCCGTTGGGAATAAATGAAGAAGAAGCTATACAGCTTATCATTGAGAAGAGAGAAGCCGACGCTAAAAAGCATATTAAAACCTTTGAAGAGGATCCTGAAATACAAATCCTTAATGGTCGTTGGGGACCTTATATCAAAAAAGGCAAAGACAACTTCAAAATCCCCAAGGATAAGGAAGCCGAACAGCTGACTTATGAGGAGACTTTGGAGATCATTGCCAACCAACCGGACAAGAAAAAGGGTAAATTCGCTAAGAAGAAAAAGTAAATGAACAGGCTGTTCCTCAGGGGCAGCCTTTATTTTTGTAGAAAAAGCTATGGCAAGTCAGAGAAAAAAGCTGGTCGTGCTCACCGGCGCAGGGATTTCAGCCGAAAGTGGCATCAAGACCTTTAGAGATAGCAATGGCTTATGGGAAGGGCATGATGTGATGGAAGTGGCCTCTCCGGAAGGCTGGCGAAAAAATCGCGAGCTGGTGTTGGAGTTTTATAACCAAAGAAGGAAAAATTGTATGCGGGCACAACCCAATGCTGCCCATCTCGGTCTGGCCGAACTCGAAAAGGATTTTGATGTAACCATTATTACCCAAAACGTCGATCCCCTTCATGAAAATGCGGGCTCCTCTAAGGTTATCCATCTACACGGCGAATTGTTTAAATGCCAAAGCACCGTGGATCCTTCCTTAGTATATGATATGGATCATTGGGAACTAAAGATCGGGGACAAGTGTGAGAAGGGTTCTCAGCTTCGTCCTTTTATCGTCTGGTTTGGAGAAGCAGTGCCGAAGATGGAGGAAGCTATAGCAGCAGCGCTGGAGGCGGACGTTTTTGCTGTAATAGGTACTTCTTTGTTGGTTTATCCTGCGGCAGGCTTAATCCAGTATGCACCGAGGCATATTCGCAAATACATCATTGATATCAAAGTGCCTGAAATAGGCCTGGTGGAGCATCTGATTAAAATTGAAGCCACGGCCAGCGAAGGGGTAAAACACATGATGGCGGACCTTCTTGAGCGTTCATAGACAGGGCGCAGCTAGAAACAGTAGGGATCAATACACAGATACTAAAACTCTATTCAAAGACCTCGGTCATCATAACAAAGGGTACTTCTGAAGTGGGGGGGAGTACTTCGGAAGTACCCCCCCGGCTTCGGGGTGAACTGGAGTTCCTATTTTGTGGACTGTAGTTCCTGTTTTGCTGACTTCAGTTCCCTTTTTACCTACTGCAGTCAGCGAGTCGATATTTTGCTCAGTCAAGGTAGCCCAAAAGGAACTGGAGTTCGCTTTTTGCTGACTGAAGTCGTCTCCGAGGAGACTTCAGTCCATAATTAGCCAACTGGAGTCCGCATTTTGGTGACAGCAGTACTCTTTTTTGTAACTCACGCTCGTTTCAAGGTTAGTCAAGTGCTTATTAATTAAGGTTATTGCAGATCAAAGCGCTGAATTAAAGGCTGCCCGTATTGCCAGTGAATGACTTCGCTACCTCATAAAGTCATCTACCCCAATAAAATGCTCATGGGAAAAACAAGGTGAACGCTTAATCGAAAGACAGTTTAAAACAAAGCAAAAACCGGATTGGGCACGTGGGCCTCTTGCATGATGGCTGTCATTTCTTGCACCACCTCCGGGAATTCGGCTGCTACATCATGCTCCTCAGTAGGATCTCCTACCAGATCATACAGTTCTATAGGTGCGTTAGGATTTTCCTTTACACCAACTCTTACCGCTTTCCAGTTCCCTTTCCGCACCGCTTGCTTGCCTCCCTGCTCTACAAATTCCCAGTACAAATAATCATGTTCCTGCTGACCTTCCTCTGCCAAAAGGGTGGGGCGGAATGAAATGCCGTCTATCGCTTGGCCGACGTTTTGGTCGGCAAGTGAGGCCAAAGTAGGCAATACATCCCAAAAGGCGGAGATATGTTCCGTTTTCCCAGGCTTGATGGTTCCCGGCCAGTAGGCTACCATAGGAACGTGAATTCCGCCTTCATATAGGTCGCGCTTATACCCTTTGTATGGCCCATTGCTATTGAAGAAATCCGGATCTGCCCCTCCTTCACGATGAGGTCCATTGTCAGAAGTAAAAATAATCAAGGTGTTTTCTGCCAGGCCCAGGGCTTCCAGCGTTTCTACAATTTCACCCACCTGTTCATCCAGCAATTCGACCATGGCCGCAAATGCAGCACGGGGATGATCCTGGGACCTATATCCTCCTAGCTTGTATGTAGGGCCATCGTCCACCCCTTTAAAAGGTTTTTCTTCTTCGAATCTCCCACGGTACTTTTCCATTCGCGCCTCCGGAACTACTAACTCCGCATGGGGAATGATTGTGGGTACATATAAGAAAAAGGGATTGTTTTGGTTGTCTTCAATAAATTTTAACGTCTGTTGATGGATCAGTTCCGGCCCATAGTGTTCGGTACCCTTGCCAGCGTTACCCGGTAGGGGCACGGAGTCATTGTTGCTCCAAAGGTGGTAGGGGAAGTAATTATGACCGATGCGTTGGCAGTTGTAACCGTAAAATACATCGACGGCTTGCTTCATGGGATCCCCCTCGGAGCCCGGATAGCCAAGTCCCCATTTTCCAAAAGCACCGGTAACATAGCCCGCTCTTTTCATTACTTTAAAAATAGTTTCCACCGAGTCAGGCAGAG
Source organism: Cyclobacteriaceae bacterium (assembly GCA_035303945.1). Taxonomy (GTDB): domain Bacteria; phylum Bacteroidota; class Bacteroidia; order Cytophagales; family Cyclobacteriaceae; genus DATGMS01. The sequence goes on along the minus strand of DATGQZ010000002.1, from coordinate 14,703 downwards.
GGTATTGCCCTTCAGGTTGGATCTCATAATTGCCCCGGATGGGCGTATGTCCTGTGTGTAACCCAGTCATCAAAGCACTGCGAGACGGAGCGCATACTGTCGTTCCGGCGTAATGATTGGTGAAAACGAGCCCTTTTTCCGCCAACTTATCAATATGAGGCGTGGCTATTTTGTCTTGACCATTGAAGCTAAGATCCCCATAACCCAAGTCATCTGCAATGATATAGACAATGTTGGGTGGTTTGGGATCGGTCTGCTCTACATCTACCGAACATTTGCATCCGGTAATCAAAAATGCCGATAAGAAAAATAGCTGAAGTGATTTCCTCATAGGGATGGAGTTCTGGTGTACTTTAGCAAAAATAGCTAATCCATTGGTTTCACAGAGGCCATTCATTAAAAGAATAATGCAATTTGTTATTGTGGCTGATCTTTTCGTGTTGGTATCATTGGGTGGCTAAATTGAACCAAACAGCGCTTATGGCAATTATGCTTGTGTACCTTATCTGAAATAAATTACATCAACTTTGAGTCATACAAGCGTAAGGCACATGCTGCTGGCAGGGATGTTTTTTGCCATCATGCAGGTGCTGGTTAAATTCCTACCCCATATCCCTGCGATCGAAATTGTCTTTTTCAGGTCTTTGTTCAGTTTGGTAGCCTCTCTTTGGATATTAAAAAGGAATCAGGTGCCCGTGTTTGGCAACAACAAAAAGCTGTTGGTGATGCGGGGTATGGCTGGATCGATGGGATTGATCCTGTTTTTTTACACCCTTCAGCACATACCCTTGGCCAGTGCTGTCACACTGCAGTACCTTTCTCCTGTGTTTACCGCACTATTGGGGGTTGTCATGGTGAAGGAAAGGCTTAAGCCTCAACAATACCTCTTTTTCGCCATAGCTTTTGGAGGAGTATTGGTCATAGAAGGTTTTGACCCCAGGATCTCACCCCTGTTCCTGTTAATAGGCATTGGAGCGGCCTTTTTCTCGGGACTGGCCTATAACATTATTCGTAAATTAAAGAACACGGAGCATCCCTTGGTCATTGTTTTTTACTTTCCATTGCTGACGCTGCCCATTGCAACATTATATTGTATATTTAATTGGGTGCAGCCGAAAGGATGGGATTGGCTGCTCTTACTTGGAGTGGGGATTTTCACACAGGCAGCACAATACTACATGACCTTGGCCTACCAAAACGCGCAATTATCGAAAATAGCCAGTTTAAATTATATTGGGATATTATATGCATTAGGTTTTGGTTTTATCTTTTTCAATGAAACCTTTAACTTGCTGACCTATTTTGGAATGGCTATGGTACTTTCCGGCGTGATCTTAAACATTAGGACAAAATGAAAATAACCAAAGATCTTTATCAAGGGTCGCTCAGTCTGCTTACGGATTTTTACCAACTTACCATGGCCTATGCCTATTGGAAGTCAGGAAAAGCGGAACAGGAGGCGGTCTTCAACCTTTTCTTTAGAAAAAATCCTTTTCAAAGCGGCTTTACCATCGCCGCAGGTTTGGAATATGTCATCGACTATTGTCAGAATTTTTCTTTTAAGGAGGAGGATCTGGTCTTTATAAGAGGTTTAAAAAACACGGATGGAAGTGCAATGTTTGAAGAGGACTTTATCCACTATTTGGAGAGACTCAGCTTCACTTGCGACATAGATGCCGTGGAAGAAGGGGAAGTCGTTTTTCCACACATGCCATTGCTCCGGGTCAAAGGTCCTCTGATACAGTGTCAGTTGCTCGAAACCCCTTTGCTTAACTTGGTCAATTTCCAGACGCTTGTGGCTACTAAGGCAGCAAGAATCACCTTGGCTGCTAAGGGCGATCCGGTGATGGAGTTTGGGTTGAGGAGGGCACAGGGAATAGACGGTGCTATAGCAGCTACCCGCGCTTCTTATATAGGGGGATGTGTCTCTACCAGCAATGTCATGGCGGGTAAGCTTTTTGATATTCCCGTGAGTGGTACCCACGCCCACAGCTGGATCATGTCTTTTGATTCTGAATTGGAAGCATTTCAGGCCTATGCAGATGCCTTTCCCGATAATTGCATCTTCTTGGTGGATACTTACGATACCATCAACGGGGTCAAGAACGCGATCGAGGTAGGGAAAAAACTTAGGGAGAAAGGGAAGGAGCTGAAAGGCATCCGGATCGATTCGGGCGATTTGGCCTACTTCAGCAACGTCGCGAGAAAAATGCTGGACGAGGAAGGCTTTACCCAAGCCAAGATTGTAGCAAGCAACGATTTGGATGAGCATATTTTAACCTCACTCAAGCTGCAGGAGGCGTCCATCGATATTTGGGGGATAGGCACCAAATTGGTGACTGCCTACGACCAGCCGGCATTGGGTGCGGTCTATAAACTGTCCGCTATGAAAGATGAAGACGGTAATTGGGAACCAAAGATCAAGGTAAGCCAGCAGTCGATTAAAATCAACGTCCCTGGCCTGCACAATGTGCGGCGTTTTACGGCAAACGGCACCGCGATAGGAGATATGATTTTTCTGGAAGATCAACTGGAAGAGAAGGAGGCCTATTTGATTATAGATCCTACGGATCCTACCCGCAGAAAAGTTATTTCTTCAACAGATACCAAATCCGATATATTACTGAAGCCGATATTCGTCAAAGGACGAAAAGTATATGACTCGCCGGCTTTAAAAGATATAAGAAAAAGAACTTTAGAAGGACTGGAGAAATTTGATAAAACCAACAAACGGCTCACCAATCCACATATCTATCCAGTAGGCCTGGAAGAGTCATTGTATGAGCTACGAACTGCGCTTGTATTGTCAAGCACGCAAAATCAATTAACGAGCATTTAACGCATTTCAAGAGACAGCCAACACTTGATTTATAAATTAACGATGCATATGAAGGCCTTAATTATTGTTGATGTTCAATATGATTTTCTGCCGGGAGGCGCTTTAGCGGTCGAGGGAGGTGACCAAATCATTCCGGTGATTAACCAATTACAGGAAAAGTTCGACTTTATTGTGGCTACCCAGGATTGGCACCCTGCCAACCATGGCAGTTTTGCCGCCAATCATCAGGGGAAAAAACCAGGTGACTTTGTACAGCTGGGAAATGTAGATCAGGTGCTTTGGCCCGTGCATTGTGTACAGGGCTCTGCAGGGGCTGAATTTCACCAAGATTTAAGTCAGAGCAAGTGGAAACACATTATACGAAAGGGAACCAACCCTTATGTGGATAGTTATAGTGGATTTTTCGATAATGACAGAAGAGAGAATACAGGCCTGAGTAAATATCTAAAGGAGCATGGCATTGAAGAGATATTTGTTACCGGGTTAGCAACAGATTACTGTGTAAAGTATACCGTGTTGGATGCCATTAAAGAAGGCTTTGATGCCACGGTAGTGACCGATGCCACCAAAGCTGTCAATTTATCGCCCGGCGATTATGATGCGGCTATAAAGGAGATGGTTAAGTCAGGCGCTGAAGCAAAGAGTTCAGAAGAGATTTTGGCGAGTGGTTTTTGACCGACCAATTAAACCTTGGTGAGACCGGTAATAGAGGAGCATCTGGATGCGAAGCAAGCAGGCGTGCCATGGAGGTGGTTCACCTTCTGAATAGTGGTTGAGTTTTTGCTTTTTTATAGGAGAAAGAAACAAAAATTTACTCTTATGGGCAATTTAAATTCTAATCAAGAAAAATTTTTGCAGAGCACATTAATTTCTTTAAGTGCGGTAGCTGCGGGGATTGTAGTGAAAAAAGGTTTGGATATGGTTTATGAAAAGATCTACCGTCAGGATCCACCAGATCAACATGCCAGCGAAAATGTAAATTTGGTAAAATTTTTGGCCTATTCTGTTATTACCGGCGTTGCCATTAATCTGGTTAAAAATACCGTGATGCGATCCGGTACGGTGCTGTTGGAGAGGAAAAAGCCAATTGCAATTAAGTGATATCTCCTTCCTTTTACCATTACAATTTTTCCAAAAGTGGAATGCCTGCATCAGTGGGCCAGTGTCAGGAATCATGCACTGTAGGCATTTCACCTCATATCTCCTCAGGTTATACATGAAAAATATCACCATCATTGGAGGTGGCGCATGTGGTACCGCTGTCTTTGTGGAACTGGTTTTGCAAATCAATGCCTCTAATCTATCTCAGCAGGTTGAGATAACCATCATAGAACGAGATGAGCGCCTAGGCTACGGTCTGGCCTTCGGAACCCATCAAAAAGGCCATTTACTCAATACCAAAGCGGAGCTTATGGGGATACACGTCCATGAGCCGGAACATTTTGCAAATTGGCTAAAGCGGCGAGGAGGCAAATGCAGGGATGACGTAAAGGGAAAAGGACAGACTGAGGAGGCTTACACCTCACGCTCTTTGTATGGAGATTATGTTTCGGAGCAGCTTAAATACTATCTGGAGCAAGCAAAACGAATGGGTATAACGGTTAACACTATTCAAGCAGAAGCCATAGATGTACAAAAAGCTGCTGAGGGCTATGAAGTGATCTGTGATGATGGCCAGCGCCTACCTGCTGATTATATTGTCTTGGCGCTAGGTACACCCAAGCCGACCAACTATGCTGATTTGATGCCTTATCCCGAATACATTGATTTTCCATGGCCTTCCTACAGCATGGTGAAGCATATTCAAAAGGAAGATCATGTGGGCATTCTCGGCACCAGTCTGAGTGCCATAGATGCCGTGATGACCCTAGTAGATAATGGCCATAGGGGACCCATTACGCTTGTGTCCCCTGATGGGCTACTTCCAAGGGTTCAACCGGCAGCAGACATGGAATATCAAAGACAGATACTGACGCTTAGCAAAATCCATCAGGTCAAGCGTGACAAGCTAAGAAAACTTACCGTAGCAGATATACTTCAACTATTCAAGCAAGAAGTAGAAACATGTGCGGGACAGGCAATAGACTGGCAGGAAAAAATGCGGGAAGGCAGATCAGCGGACCAGCTATTGGCAGAGGATATCGCCATGGCAGAAAAAGGAGGTGATGCACTGTCCCATGTAATCTATTCCCTGCGGTATGACGCAGGTGTTATCTGGCAAATGTGGGACGCAGAAGAACAACAGCAATTTAAAAAGAAGCTCGGTACGCTATGGATGATCTACCGGCACGCTATGCCTTTACATAATGCATATCGGCTCAAAGGGCTCTTTGATAAGAAGCAACTTGAGGTATGTGCTGGATTAGAAGATGTTATATTTCAAGAGGATCAGCGTGTATTCAAGTGTGTGCTAGAAAGTGGTGAACATCGGCAAGTTCACAAAATTGTAAATGCTACCGGCAGCCCAACCGATCTAGATCAAATGGATTGCCCATTGATAGATAATTTGCTGGACAAGCAAATGTTGTATTCTTATCCCGTGGGAGGTGCACTGATCGACCGATTGACCATGCAAGCAGTTTCAGCTCGGGGAGGGGAAGGGATTTATACGCTGGGACACCTGGCTAACGGGATGCTGTTGGATGTCAACGCTGTGTGGTACAACGTCAGAACGGCCGCTATCTTGTGTGAACACCTGCTATGCAAGATTAAGTATGGAAGTTTTTCTTGAGTTATATAAAAGCCTCTTTCCTTACCTACTTTTTATTCCTTTTGGATTTTGGATCAATAAGAAACAATGGGTCTCCAAAGATTGGATCACAAAGCCTCTCATTTATATCTGCATGCCGATTCTGGTAATCAATCATGTATTAGAGGCTGATGCGTTAAAGTTAGCCATACTCCCGATAATGTCTTTTTTGTTAGCGGCAGCTATGCTTTTACCAGCGCGATGGGCAGTACAACACATGCCAAAAGCAGATGAGCCATTCTTGTTAGAAAGTGCCTTTTCTTATTTTAATGTTGCCTTCTTTGGTATCCCAATCGTTACTGCTTTGTTTGGGGAGGAGGGGATTACAACTTTAATTTGTATCTATATAGGTACTGCCTTGTACGGTAACACGATTGGTTATTTTCAGGTTGCAAAATCAAAATATTCTACCCGCCAATCTATTGGGAAAATACTTAAAATTCCTTTTCTGTATATTTTCTTTTTAGCCTTAAGCCTAAAGGCTGTTGCGATAGAAACACCTGATGCTATTAGTCCCTTCATTGATGTGCTAAGCATGCTAGTATCCGCGGGCGGAATGTTAATGGTCGGCATGAATGTATTGAAAGTGGATTTTAAAGCCTTGGATAAGGCGTATTTTACGAAGATCCTATCCTTGCGGCTGATAAGTGCTATTTTGTTAATGGGTGTTCTTGTCCTGCTGGAATACTTACTTGTCGACCAGCTGGAGGGGGAAGACCGGCAGATGTTGGCATTGATTCCATTTTTCCCTATTGCTGCAAACGTAACCGTATATGCCAGCTTTATTGGATCCAAGGAAGAGCAGTCTGGCATTTTGGTGTTGTTGACGGTGGGATTGTCGCTATTGCTGGTACCCTTAGTTGCTATGTGGTATTAAGCAGGGACCAATGCTAGGCAAATATTTTTACCATGTGGCGAATTGCAGAATAGATAGGTTCAGGCAATCAATTTCTAAAAAGTACCAGTTTTGGACTGATTTTTACAAATAATCCCGAAAATAGGCGTAATTTCAAGTGAAATTCTAATGGAATTTGGCTTTTTTTGCGTTGCTTAAATCATTTTCCCATTTTGATGGAAAATCAATTCCTATCCATGCCTTTTTGAAAGAAGTATATAATTTTACAACAATGACAATAAACGAACCATTATGATTTTAGGTGTATTAAAAGAACCCACACCGGAAACCCGCGTTTCCCTTCATCCCGAAGCGGTAAAAGCATTGGTTTCTGCGGGAAACAAGGTTCTTGTGGAAACAGGAGCTGGTAACACCGCTTATTTATCAGACGAGCTATACCGGGAAGCCGGGGCTGAGACCGTCGATCGTTCAGCCATTATGGCCCAGTCGGAAATGATCTTTCAAATTAGTCCCTTGGAAGACGCGGAATGGAGAAGTCTATCCCAAGGTAAAATATTGGTTGGCGTATACCAGCCTTTAGTTGCCAGGGAGCTGATGGCGGAAATGGCGAAGCAAGGTATTACTTTATTTAGCATGGATTCCATTCCTAGGATCTCCAGAGCGCAAAGTATGGACGTATTGTCCAGTCAAAGTACCGTATCAGGGTACAAAGCTGTGCTTTTGGCCGCGACGCACCTTCCCCGCTTCTTTCCAATGCTAATGACGGCGGCCGGTACCATTCCTCCGGCCAAAGCCTTGGTGATTGGTGCTGGGGTAGCGGGTCTTCAAGCTATTGCCACAGCCAAGCGTCTGGGAGCGGTAGTTGAAGCCTTTGATACCAGAGCCTCGGTGAAGGAACAAGTGCAAAGCCTGGGGGGCAAGTTTGTGGAAGTGCCCGGTGCGGTGGAAGACAAGAGTGCCGGTGGCTATGCCGTGGAGCAGTCAGAAGAATATAAGAAGAAGCAGTCAGAGATGCTGGAGCAATCAATTGTCAAATCGGATGTTGTCATTACTACGGCGCTGATACCGGGCAGAAGAGCTCCTTTGTTGATCACCAATGCCATGCTAAAGAAAATGAAGCCAGGTGCTGTGGTCGTTGATCTTGCATCAGTGAACGGGGGAAACTGCGAAGGAACTGTCGATAACCAAACCGTGGTGATCGAGGGGGTAACGATCATCGGCAGCTCAGCCTTGCCGGCCACAATGCCCGAAGATGCTACCCGGATGTACAGCAAAAACCTGCAGAACTTCCTGAAACTCTTGTTGGAAAAAGATCAGCTCAACCTGAATTTTAATGATGAGATCATTAAGGGAACCTGCATCACCCATGAGGGAGCTATTGTTTTTAAACCCTTGTTAACCTAATCAATATGGAAGATATTTTAAATTATTTAACAGATAACCAGCAACAGATTTACATTTTTATCCTTGCGGTATTCGTAGGGGTAGAAGTAATTTCAAAAGTCCCCACCGTGCTGCATACCCCGCTGATGTCGGGATCCAACGCATTGTCAGGCGTAGTAATCGTGGGTTCCATTACCGTATTGGGAAACACTGCTCCCGATAATTATGTCGGTTTAATCTTGGGATTCCTAGCTGTTGTGCTGGCTACCCTCAATGTGGTCGGTGGATTTGCAGTGACCAACCGCATGTTGGAAATGTTCAAAAAGAAACCTGTTAAAAAATAAGAACCATGATAGAGTCAATTATTTCAATTTGTTATTTGATCGCTGTGGTTCTATTTATTGTGGGGATGAGGATGTTAAGTCATCCTGACAGCGCGCGTAGAGGAAATGGAATCGCATTAGCGGGGATGTTACTTGCCATAGTTGCTTCTTTGTTTACGCCGGGACTCAGCAATATTCTTATTATTCTTGTAGCCATGGCTATAGGAACGGTTGGAGGATTATATTTTTCGAAAACCGTAAAGATGACAGCAATGCCCGAATTGGTATCGTTTTTTAACGGTATGGGCGGTGCCGCTGCTGCTTTGATCGGCTTAGTAGAGTATCAGTATCTTCCGGCAGGGGAAATTGGGCAGGGTACCGTACTGATGGTCAGTCTAATCCTTGGTTCGGTGTCTTTCACTGGTAGTCTTATTGCAATGGGTAAGCTACAGGGTAAAATCAAAGATATCCGTGTAAACAAATCACTTGCCTTCTTTGTCTTTGGTCTCGCTATCGCTGTTGCTGCCTATATCCTATACGCAGGCGTTCCAAACTCCCCATTGATTTATGTGGTATTGATAATATCACTGATCTACGGCTTGTTGTTTGTATATCCAATCGGCGGAGCCGATATGCCGGTGGTAATCTCTCTGTTGAATGCTTTGACAGGGGTGACGGCCGCAACCACAGGTTTGCTGTATGACAATATGGTGATGTTTATGGGCGGTGTTTTAGTGGGTTCTGCAGGCCTTATCCTCACGCTGTTGATGGCCCAGGCTATGAACCGTTCTGTAGCCAATATATTATTTACCTCATTTGGAACAGCGGCTGGCAATGTGGCGGTAGGTTCCGGCGAGGAACAAGTGGCCAAAGAAATTAACCAGTATGACGCTGCTATATTGCTTAACTACGCACAGCGCGTCGTGGTAGTTCCGGGATATGGTTTGGCGGTAGCGCAAGCGCAGCATGCTGTTCACGATCTGGAAAAAATATTGGAGGAAAAAGGTGTAGAAGTACTATATGGTATTCATCCAGTGGCTGGACGAATGCCGGGGCATATGAACGTACTTTTGGCAGAGTCCGATGTGCCCTATGACAAACTCATTGATATGGATGATATCAATGAGAAATTCACTACTACAGACGTAGTAATGGTTATTGGAGCCAACGACGTAGTGAACCCTGCAGCTAATGACGATCCTTCCAGCCCTATCTATGGTATGCCGATTCTGGAGGTAAATAAAGCAGCAAACGTAATCGTGATTAAGCGAAGCATGAGCTCTGGCTATGCGGGCATCGAAAATCCGTTATTCTTTGATTCCAAAACCAGGATGTTGTTTGGTGACGCCAAAAAAGTACTGAACGGATTAGTTTCAGAAGTTAAGAACATGTAAGCCATGATGATTGGCACCAGAGAGCAACAGGTCCAAGGTCTGTTGCTCTTTTTTTTTCTCAACAGAGATGTCGTGTTGAGCGGAGCTCAGTTTTCTTTTTCTAATGCGTAGATTTGTTCCATCAACACCCATTTTTCGCCCTCTTGTGCCCATGGTAAACGCTGTTGAAACTGCTCCACAAAATTCTCCCAATCCTGCACGTGGGGATTTGCAGCATCCATGCTTGCTTTTCTTTTAAAATCAAAATCATCCCTCACTTCCATAATCATAAACAACCTGTTGCCGGTAATGTAGATATGCATATCTTCAATACCAGCGGCTTTGATACTCTCCGTTATCTCGGGTCGAAATTGCTCCTTTTCATGAGCTTTTTTGTAGCGCTCAATAGCTTTTGCGTCATCTTTTAAATCAAGGGCTAAACAATATCTCATAGGGCTACGATTGGTTTTTAACTGGTATTTTATTGGCAAGGAAATGGCTAGTTTGATGATAGCATATCCAACTTTTAGGAATCAAATATTATTCGCTCCAAAATAAATAGATGAGTCAAGAAAAAGAACAAAAGCAATCCAAACTACCGCTTTATCTGTCAATTTCAGTCGTCGTCGGCCTCCTTCTTCTGTATTTTCTTGTTCCCGCCGTCAATGAATTCTCTAAGCAGGCCTGGGGGAAGCTGAGTAGTGAAAACGAAAAGGAGGTTTCTCAATGGGTGGAGCAATTTGGATGGTGGGGTCCATTATTTATCGTCTTCGCTATGGTCGCTCAGATGTTTTTGCTTGTCGTTCCCACCCCTCTATTGATGGTGGTGTCGGTGCTGGCTTATGGCCCCTGGAAAGGCGGTATAATTATCTTAGTGGCTATTTTTTGTGCCTCCTCTGCAGCCTATGGCATTGGTGCTTATTTTGGCACGCCGTTAATAAAGCGCCTGCTTGGTCAAAAAACCAAAGAAAAAGTAGAAGGTTACATTGAAGATTACGGATTTTGGGCAGTTATTGTCACACGGTTATCACCATTTTTGTCCAACGACGCAATTAGTTTTGTGGCCGGAATTCTACGGATGGGGTATTGGCGATTTATTGGCGCGACCATAATTGGCATACTGCCGTTGACAGCGCTCATCGCCTACTTGGGTGAAAACAATAACCGTTTGATCAATGGCTTAATTTGGGTAAGCGTGATCAGCTTACTGGGTTTTGTTGCTTATGTATGGTGGGACCGCAGAAGGAAGAACCGTCAATAGGCTTCAGCGGAATGGGGATATGTTAGTGCTGGCATGGGTAATGGAAGCTGCACCGAGTCAGGCTATATGCAACCATTGCGATATGAGCAGTGGTTTTATAGAAGTCATATTGTAAGTTTCCGTAGTTTTCCCATTATTAGCTAATACATAAATAGGCGCTACTTAATACCATTTATGGTAATCCGGGAAGCTATTGAGAGATCCTTTAAGGATAAACCAGCGGCCTTAACACAAGATCCCGCCTTTCAGTGAAATTGTAGCTATGTGGAAAAAGCGGATACTGTTGTCTCCGCTCTTATAAAACGTTTAAATCGTAAAATCGGGCAGCATTGCTTCTAAAAAGCTTGTCCCTATCATCTTCAGAGAATGCCTTAAAATAATCCACCACTACCTGCAAAACCTCCTCATAACCGCCTGCCAACAAGCATACTGGCCAGTCTGATCCGAACATCAAGCGGTCAATCCCGAATGCCGCCACCACTGTGTCCAGATAGGGAATGAAATCCTCTGACCTCCAATGCTGCCAGTCCGCTTCTGTTACCATTCCCGATACCTTGCAATATACATGAGGTAATTGGGCTAAAAGCTTTATTTTCGAAAGCCAATTATCTGTCCTTCTATTTTTGATGTCAGGTTTGGCAATATGATCCAATACAAAACTGACCTGTGGAAAGTCCTGAACCGTCTTAATTGCCGCATCTAACTGATGCGGATAAATCAAAATATCATAAGTGAAGTCAAACGCTCCAAGCCTTGCTAAACCTTTGCGGAAATCTTCCCGCAACATAAAATCAGGATCTGGTTCATCCTGAACCAAATGTCTAAACCCCTTAAGTTTGTCAAAAGATTTATAATGTTCCAGCCGCTTATCCAGCTCCTTATCCTGCAGATCTACCCAGCCTACAACACCCTGTATAAAATCATACTCTGCAGCAAGTTGAAGAAGAAAATCTGTTTCCTGCTCTGATGCATCCGCCTGAACCGCTACACATGCGGCAATATTGTTGCGCTGATAAATCTCCCATAGCTTGGAAGGAAGAAAATCGCGCTTCAACACATTCATGTTATCATTGATCCATGTGTGCTTTGCGGGAGAATATGTCCAAAAATGTTGATGGGAATCGATGATCATTATATAGAATTTAAGGTATCTTATAGACTACAGCATTAATATTCATGCCTGCACCGACTGAGGCAAAAAGTATATAATCACCTGGTTGAATTTCGTGACCAGGAAGTTCTCCTCTCACTACCATGTCGTACAAGATAGGGACGGTGGCTACGGAATTGTTTCCTAGATGGGAAATGGTCATAGGCATGATCTCCATAGGAACTTCAGAAAGTCCGTAAAGTCCAAAGAACCGACTAAGAATACTATAGTCCATTTTTGCATTCGCCTGGTGGATCAACACCTTTTTTATTTGGGTTATTTGCAAACCAGCCTTGTCAAGTACCTCCTTCAACGTTTGGGGTACAGTACTCAATGCGTATTCATAAATCTTTCTACCCTGCATCTTTATAAACAGTGAATCATCAGGATAAGCGGGGTTATAGGAAGGGGCCATGTTAAGAAGATCTGCATGTTCCAGTGTATCAGACCGCGAAATATGCTTGAGGATGCCCACAGCCTTCTCGCTTGAATTTGCCTCTACGATTACAGCGCCAGCTCCGTCTGAATAGATCATGCTGTCGATATCATGAGGATCAGCAATGCGCGAAAGCGTTTCGGCACCAATGACAAGCACCTTTTTAGCGTCCCCTGATCTAATAAAACAATCGGCTTGTATCAAGCCCTGTATCCATCCGGGGCAGCCAAAAGGAAGGTCATAGGCTACGGTATAAGGATTGGCAATGCCCAGTTTTGCTTTGGCTCTGGCAGCAAGAGTTGGTACAATATCAATCCTTTGCGTGCCCTTCTTGATGTCGCCAAAATTATGCGCCACAATGATGTAATCTAAAGTTTCGGGATCAACCTTTGCGGATGCAATCGCTTCTTTGGCAGCAAAATAAGCCATGTCAGAGGTGACATATTCCTCTTCCGCATAACGCCTTTGCTCAATTTCTGTGATTTTCTGTAGAGTGGCTACAATATCTCCGACGGGTTTGTTTTTTTGTTCCCCTGTGGTTTCAAAAAAACTGCTGTTTAAAAAATAATCGTTTTCAACAATCTGCGAAGGCAGGTATTTTCCGGACCCTGTGATCACGGAGTATATTTTTTTGTTCATGATGTAAATTGAGCCATAGTATTAGACTCAAAATTAAACAGATAAAATTCGCATACACTACACATTTCATTAAAAAAGGGATGAGTGGCTCATCCCTTTTTTAATTTTATAGGTTTGGTTGTGGCGTTGTGCGAAGATAAGGCTTAATTTCTTTATGTCCTTTTGGAAAACGCGAAGGAATTTCTTCATTCTTTACTGCAGGCGTAATAACTACATCATCACCGTGTTTCCAATCCGCAGGGGTAGCTACCGAATAATTAGCTGTAAGCTGAAGCGAGTCGATCACCCTTAGCAACTCTTGAAAATTTCTCCCGGTACTGGCTGGGTAGGTGAGGGTTAGCTTTATTTTCTTGTCTGGCCCAATTATAAAAACCGATCTGACGGTCACATTTTCACTGGCATTGGGATGAATCATATCATATAATAAGGATATTTTCTTATCCTCATCCGCTACAATCGGATAATTAACCTCTGTACTTTGGGTTTCGTTGATATCCCTTACCCATCCATGGTGGCTGTCAATACCGTCCACGCTAAGCGCAATCATTTTGACATTTCTTTTGTCAAATTCCGACTTTAGTTTGGCTGCAGTTCCCAGTTCTGTGGTGCATACAGGCGTATAATCTCCGGGATGGGAAAAAAATATGCCCCAGCTGTCTCCCAAATACTCATAGAAATCCAGTGTCCCATGAGTGGTCTCTGCAGTAAAGTTTGGTGCGATGTCTCCTAATCTTAATGACATAATCTATTCAGTTTAAAATTTCCAACAATATAATAATTAAAATCTATAGAATTAGTAGGCTAAACGATTTCCTCAGCATTAAAGTTTAGGATTTAATCCTCCTGGCTGTCTAATGGAGCAACTTTTTTTAGAAAATCTGTCTAATTTACAAAAAGGTTAAAATGCCTCAAAAGTTTTTCTAGCTAATTTTCAGTGCTTTGAAAAAGTTGCTTGAATATTTTATTGCTCAATTTTGGTTTGTGAAATTAACCCTCTATATTTGCATCACAATTACGGAACAGAGAGACGCTCCTCCGATAAAATTGAAAAATGGTCCGTTCGTCTAGGGGTTAGGACGTATCCCTTTCACGGATAAAACACGGGTTCGATTCCCGTACGGACTACAACAATAATGATGTTTGTCATCCGTATGTTTTTGCATACAACATGATGAATTTGTTTATGGTTGTTAGTGGTTAAAGTGAATGAAAAAAACCTGGTCTCTTGACCAGGTTTTTTTTTGCTTAACCCGATACTTCTCCCGCGCTACAAAACCGTTTATTATGCGACTTTAGCAACTATAAAAAGTGATTTGATCAACTCTCCGTATTATAGCGGCGGCGAACCGATAGGGTAGCTGAGCTTACCGATCTGCCGGATGCTGAAGGCAGGCAACGGATACAGCTGATTACAACAGGGGAGCCGGACTGCTCTTCCCATCGGTAGATGGACCGTTGCCAGCCTTTTCTATAGCTATTAACTAACTCGGTACGTAGATTGTTTTTGAATTTCCTCATATTTTCCCGATTAACACTTAAAAAACCACCGATCATAGATGTGCCGTAAATCTACCAATGGATTTTTTCCCTTCGCGTTAAGAATATTTAATAAAAGTCAAAAGATGTGAAAAGCAGGAGAAAGTGTTTTGGAGAATAAAAGTCGTTGTTCTTATCAACTACCAGCAGGCAAGACA
>DATGQZ010000001.1:0-81528 GCA_035303945.1 Cyclobacteriaceae bacterium | reverse complement strand
TATTGAGAAAAAGCATCACCGTTATGTGGAGGAACGGATCCCGCTCTTGCTGCAGTACCTCAACAAGCTTTGCAAAGTTCATGGTGACGCTCATCCAGAGCTGTTTGAAATCAATGCGCTATTTAATGAAACAGCCAAAGAGCTTTCTGGCCACATGAAGAAGGAAGAACTGATTCTTTTCCCTTATATCCGCAAAATGCTGAAGAAAAAGGCAGAGGGAATGACTACAGCAGCGCATTTCGGAACCATTAAAAATCCAATCAAGATGATGATGGAGGAGCATGCGGACGAAGGTGAGCGTTTTGAGAGAATTGCAGCTTTGACCGGCAACTATATTCCGCCTGCCGACGCATGCAATACCTATCAGGTAACTTATGCCTTATTGGACGAATTTGAGAAGGATTTGCACAAGCATATCCATTTGGAAAACAGTATTCTATTTCCAAAAGCCATTCTTCTGGAGGAAAGAACAAAGGTCGTAAAGGCTTAATAAGCGGGAGTAAAAGCTTGCTAGCAGTGGCTAAATCCCGTCAGCGTATGGGCAATTAAAATTTGTTTCATCCTGACGGGTTCAGCCCCCAGTCTAATTTGTTTTTATAATATTGTTCCTGTAATAATAATACTTTATATTTATATTATATTAATCTCGAAGATGAAAATAAATATGAACTGGATATTGTTTTCACTTTTCAATTTTTTTGTTGCCGCTCTAATGGGGCTTGTTCTTCGGGGTGCCTTTATATGGGAATTTAGCTGGTTGGATTACCGGAATTTATTGCATGGTCATTCTCACGTGGCGATGCTGGGCTGGGTGTATTTGGCTTTGTATGCGCTTATATGCTATAGATTTATTCCAATCGAAAAACGGCGAATGCCTACTTACGCGCGACTTTTTTGGTTTACCCAGCTCACAGTAGTAGGTATGATGGTGAGTTTTCCCATACAGGGCTACGGGGCAGTGTCTATATTCTTTTCGGCTTTACATATCCTAGCCAGTTACCGGTTTCTGTATCTGGTATGGAAGCATCATGTGGCACGGCATCCCTCGTCGTCTTTAATGTTGAAGACAGCATTGGTGTTTATGGCGGTGTCCACCATTGGTGTGTGGAGCCTAGGACCTTTAGCAGTCACCGGAGGCAGAAATTCAATACTGTATCAATTGGCCATACAGTTTTACCTGCACTTTCAGTTTCATGGTTGGTTTGGTTTTGCCGTGCTGGCACTGTTGCTGGATATGCTTGCGAGGGATTTCCGGATAAATACCACCTTATTTAAAACATTTTATCCCCTACTTTCGGCCTCGGTGTTATTGACTTATGGTTTGGTTCTGAAATGGGGGATCGGAGGTTCCGTTCCATTAGTTATGAACGGTCTCGGTTTGTTGTTGCAGCTGGCAGCAATGCTCCTGTTTTTGAAGTTTATAAATGAAGCTGGCCGCAGTTTCCTCCAAACATCTTCTCCCTCAGTAAGCCTATTTTACCGATTCGGCCTGGTATCATGGATCGCAAAGGTTTCCATTCAAGCAGTTGTCTTGATTCCTGCTGCGGCGGCGGTGTCATTGGTACTTAGACCATTAATGATAGGATTCATCCATCTGATACTCCTGGGTTTTGTCTCAGGTCTCTTGCTTGCGTTGATCTTCAGCCTTATTAAGGACGCTTCGGCTAATATCTGGTTGCATTGGGGGAGCCGTGCATTTGTACTTGGTTTTCTCTTGACCGAAATATTGCTCTTTGCCCAAGGCCTATTTTATTGGCTGCAGTGGGGGCAGGTACCTTTCTACTACGAATTGATATTTGCAGTCTCCGTGCTATTGCCCCTGGCCGTCGCATTAATCAGCATCAGTGTGATCAAATCTTCAAACGGTAAATTACTCCGCCATGCAACCAGCATTCAGTGATATAACTTTTAAAGCCATACAATTTTCTCACAACCAAAAACCAACATTGACCTATGAAACGACTATCCGTATTACCCATCGCCTTGTTTAGTATGCTACTATTCTCCTGCGGGTCGGGAGGCAATGGAAGCAGTAATGAGTCAGCGCAAAGCCAAGAGGCAGCAAAAGAAGTAGCACCATCCATTGCTGAAGGCAAGGGAGTGGGAGAGATTACAGAAGTTAACCTGGAGAACGAGATTGATCCTGATATGGTCAAGATGGGCAAATCGATCTATGATATGAAATGCTCTGCCTGCCATAAACTGACGGATCAAAGGGTAGTTGGCCCTGGTTTCCAAGGTGTGACCAACCGTAGAAAGCCTGAATGGATAATGAATATGATCACCAATGTTGAGATCATGCTGGATGAAGACCCCACAGCACAAGCCTTGCTAGAGGAATGTCTTACAAGAATGCCCAACCAAAATGTATCAATAGGAGACGCACGTAACCTGCTCGAATTTTTCCGCCACAACGATGTCGAAAAAACTGGGGAGAAAGACGGTGCTGCCTCTTAATTCCTTATAACCAATTATTTTATGAATCAGATACCAAATAAATTAGGAATTTTCATCGTTGCCTTGCTTGTCTTGGCATCATGTGGGGGTCGTGACACCAATCAGGTAGTTCACGGAGATGCTGCACAGCAGGTGTACGTTCCTCCAGGGGAGTATGATGAATTTTATGCCTTTCTGTCCGGAGGGTACAGTGGTCAAATTACGGTTTATGGTATTCCATCAGGCAGGTTGTTCAAGGAAATCCCAGTATTCTCGCAACTGCCCGAAAACGGCTATGGATACAACGAGGAGACGAAGCCAATCTTTAATACTTCCTATGGCTTTGTCCCATGGGATGATTCTCATCATATTGAACTTTCTCAACAGAATGGAGAATTTGATGGTCGATGGCTTTTTGTCAATGGAAACAATACGCCAAGGATTGCACGCATAGATCTCACGACTTTTGAAACAGTGGAGATCATTGAAATTCCCGATGTCGCCGGACTGCACTGTGCGCCCTTCATCACGGAAAACTCCGAGTATCTTGTATCTGGAACACGCTTTAGCGTGCCTATTCCGCAGGCAGATGTACCCATCGATACCTATAAGGAAAATTTTAAAGGTCTGATCAATTATGTATCGGTAGACCCGGAGCATGGACATATGAAACTGGCTTTCCAAATAGAGATGCCTGGTTTTAACTATGACTTAGCTCGAAACGGAAAAGGCCCTTCCCACGGTTGGAGCTTCTTGACCACCTACAATTCTGAACAAGAACACTCGCTTTTGGAAGTGAATGCGTCGCAGATGGATAAGGATTTGATGGCAATTATCAACTGGAAAAAAGCAGAGGAATATCTTGCCGCAGGGAAATTCACAGAGCGGAAGACCTCCTACTTCCATAACCTGACGGATGAGTCCACTGGTATCGTCACATCCACAGAAATGACCACCACCAGAATACTAAATCCTAAGGAGTGCCCCGATATGGTTTATTTCATTCCCGTTCCAAAATCACCTCACGGAGCTGATGTGGATCCTACCGGGGAATATTTAGTAGGAAATGGCAAATTATCGGCGGATATGTCTGTGTATTCCTTTAGCCAAATTATGAAGGCAATTGAGGAGAAGAAATTTGACGGTGAATTTGACGGAATCCCTATCATTAGCTACGAAGCAGGCCTTCACGGTATCGTTCAAAAGCCCGGGCTAGGACCATTACACACCGAATTTGATGGCCGAGGTAATGCCTATACAACCTTCTTTATCTCTTCGGAAGTAGTTAAATGGAATGTGGAAACTAAAGAAATCTTGGATAGGCATCCGGTGTATTACTCTCCAGGTCACCTTACCATTCCGGGAGGAGAGACCCGCAAGCCCAATGGTAAATATTTGGTAGCGATGAACAAAATGACCAAAGATAGGTTTTTGCCAACAGGACCCGAGATGATGCACTCCGCCCAGCTGTTTGATATTTCAGGCGATAAGATGAAGATGATTCTTGACTTTCCTACAAAAGCGGAACCTCATTATGCACAAATCATAGCAGCAGATATGATAATGCCTAATTCTAAAAAATTCTATCCGATAGAAGAGAACAGACACCCATACGTCACTTTAGGTGAAGGTAATACCCGTGTAGAGCGCGATGGAGACAATGTTCATGTTTACATGACTGCCATGCGCAGTCACTTAGCGCCAGACAATATCGAAGGGATTAAAACGGGTGACAAGGTATACTTCCACGTAACGAATATGGAGCAGGACTGGGATATGCCTCATGGCTTCGCCATCCAAGGAGCGACCAATGCCGAGCTGCTTATCATGCCTGGACAGACTAGGACGCTCCTTTGGGAGCCTCAAAAGGTTGGTGTGTTTGCTTTCTATTGCACCGATTTCTGTTCAGCGCTTCATCAGGAAATGTCGGGATATGTCAGGGTGTCGCCCAAAGGCTCAAATGTCCCGCTCAAATGGGGACTTAACGAAGAACTACGTGAGAGACAGGAGCAGGCCAATGCCTTTATAGACCAAGCAAAAGCCCAAGCCCTGGCCAAATAACAATGGCTCAACTGCCGCAAGCTTTGTGGCAGTTGAGTATTCACCAGCCAAACATAATAGCATAGCGGCTGATAAACCATATGGAAGTCCTACAGTGGTCAATTAGGACTTGCTTGTCTGGTAATAATCTAAAAATCTTGCCATCATGAAATACCTACCTGCGCCGAGATGGCTGATGATCATCGCCTTGGTAAGCTTAGCTTTGGTCTTTGCCTTTCCTTTATGGCAAATCTTATTGGAAGCGCCACAATTTCCCGGAGGTCTTCAAATGTACATTTGGGTTAATAAAATTTCGGGTACGGATAAATGGATCCTTCAGAATGTGAATATCCTTAATCATTACATTGGCATGAAGACGATTCATCCTGAATCCATCCCGGAGTTGAAGTATTTTCCTCTCGTTGTATATGGTATGTTGGGATTAGGAGCGGTCGCAGTAATGGTAAATAAACTATGGGGCTACCTATCCTGGAGCTTACTCCTTGCTGTACTTGGGGCATTGGGTATATACGACTTCTACCTTTGGTTGTATGATTATGGGCATAATTTAGATCCTACCGCCCCTATAAAAGTAGAAGGAATGACCTATCAGCCACCGTTATTTGGAGGTAAAGATCTTCTTAATTTCTATGTGGAATCGTATCCTCACTGGGGAGGAGTCTGCTTGGGTTTGGCGATCGCCATTTCGGCTCTAGCTTATTTTAAGATGAAGCATCACCTCAGGCATCTTCTTAACAAACCCTCTGACTTTAAATATTAATGGCTGTAAAAATGAAAGACATAAACAAACTGACTGCTTGGAATGGCATTCTGCTTCTTCTTCTTTTAGTTAGTTGTGGGGTAAAGCCTGAGCCCATAGCTTTTGGAGAGGACCATTGCACCCATTGTAGGATGAGCATTGCGGATCCCAAGTTCGGGGCAGAATTGGTAACCCAAAAGGGAAGGGTTTTCAAATTTGATGCATTGGAATGCCTGGTGCCTTACCTACAGGATAACAGCCAGGAAAGATATGCCCATATTTTGGCAATTTCCTATGATGAGCCTGGTCAGCTAAAGCCTGTAGATGAGCTTAGGTTCGTTTTTTCTGAAAACTATAAGAGCCCCATGGGTGGCAATGTAGCTGCGTTTAATCTCAGCAGTTCTTTAGAAAGGGATGTTGAGCATATTGATTGGTATAAGCTAAAAAATCATCCCTTTCAAGGGCATTAATCCATTGTCATGAAGGTTTTTAAGAAGATATGGTGTCTAACGCCGTTGTTGTTCCTTTCAGTCCTTGTTGAGGGGAGTGTCTGGAACATCAAGAAAGGTTCCATGCTTTCGGAGATCAAACGGGCAGTGGCTCTTGCCGAGGAATATGATACGCTTTTCATCCATGAGGGCCTTTTTTTGGAAAGCCTCATAGAAATTCACAAACCCCTCAGTATCATAGGTATCAACAATCCCGTGATAGACAGTGAGGGCGGAGATGAGATTTTCGTGGTATATGCAGATAATGTATGTATCAGGGGGCTCAGCTTGAAAAATATTGGCGTGAGTTATATTGAAGACAGAGCGGCTATTAAGCTTAATGAGGTGCAAGGTGCTGTCATTGAAGATAATACGCTTGTCAATGCCTTCTTCGGGATATACATCAAAAATTCGCAGGATTGTTTAATCCGCAACAACGTCATTAAAGGAGAGGCAGAGGATGAAGTGAAGGCCGGGAATGCTATACACGCCTGGAAAAGCAATGGAATCCAGATCATCGGAAATGAAGTGACCCATCATCGAGATGGTATTTACCTAGAATTCGTCAATGGAAGCTTGATCCAAAACAATTTGAGCATGAACAATATGCGGTATGGACTCCATTTCATGTTTTCAAATTATGATATCTATGAAGACAACACATTTATCCAGAATGGAGCAGGGGTTGCGGTGATGTTTAGCAAGCACATTCGCATGATCAACAATATTTTCAAGGAAAATTGGGGGGGCTCATCCTATGGGGTTTTGTTAAAGGAGATCAGCGATGGGGTTTTGCTGCATAACAGGTTTGAACGTAACACAACGGGAGTATATGCCGAAGGCGCCAACAGGGTGGTAATCGAAAATAACGATTTTTATGGCAACGGCAGGGCCATGGACATCAAAGGTAACTGCATAGACAACAAAATCCTGTCTAATAATTTCATAGGGAATACTTTTGAGGTGTTAACAAATTCCCGCTCCAACCTGAACCTTTTCGAAGGCAATTACTGGGGCCAATACAAAGGCTATGATTTAGACAAAGACGGCATTGGAGATGTACCTCACCGACCGGTCAATCTGTTTGCTTTAATCACAGACAAAATTCCGGCTGCTCATATGTTGCTTAACAGCTTTCTGGTCAACAGTCTAGATATTGCGGAGCGCATGTTTCCCTCAATGATCCCGGAGCAACTTGTAGATGAAAAACCATTAATTAAGCCTAGAAAATGATGATAAGAATAGTCAATCTCAGTAAGGCCTTTGGTAAACAGCAAGTGTTGAGCAATATCAATCTAGCTTTTGATAGGGGTCAGAGTGTGGCCTTAATCGGCCCCAACGGATCGGGTAAAACGACCCTAATCAAAGCTTTGCTGGGCTTGGTAGTAGCCAAGGGAGAAATCTTTGTAGGCGACCACTCCGTAAAGGGGCAAAGCGTCTACCGCAGGCACATCGGTTACATGCCTCAGATGAGCCGTTTTCCCGAAAACATGACTGTTAAGCAGCTTTTTACCATGATGAAGGATATCAGGAGGGATGTCAAGCCGAGCGCCTACGATATGGATATGTATGAGGCTTTTGAGATAGATAACATGGCTTCTAAAAGACTTGGCATTCTATCCGGAGGGATGAAACAAAAGGTCAGCGCTGCATTGGCTTTCCTTTTTGATCCTCCCATTTTGATCTTGGATGAACCTACCGCTGGTCTGGATCCGATTTCTAATGAACTCCTAAAAGGCAAACTCAAGAAGGAGATAGCAAGGGGAAAACTGGTATTGATCACCTCCCACATCCTTAATGACTTGGATGAGATTACCACCCATGTGACTTATCTAATGGATGGTGAAGTGAAATTCTTTAAAAGCCTGGATCAACTGAAGAATGAAACCGCTGAAAACAGGCTTAACCGCATTATTGCACAGATTTTAAACCAAGAAGATGTCTATGTTTAAGCTGACAAAATTTATCATGCAGGATTTGCTGCGCAATTGGATTATCCTTTTTTACATGGGATTTTTGATGTTGGCCGGCTTTGGTTTCTTTATGTTGGAGGGTCAGGTGGACAAAGCCATGCTGGGGATCCTCAATTTCGTTCTGTTACTGGTGCCGATGGTGACAATTATTTTTTCCACCATCTATTATTACAATATGTATGAGTTTGTCGTCCTTTTATTGGCGCAGCCGCTTAAAAGAAATGTGGTCTTGGGAAGCATCTTCTTAGGCTTGTCCTTGTCGTTTGGTGTGGCGCTATCTATCGGTTTGGGATTGCCGCTGTTGCTAATGAATCCTTCCGCTTTATCTTTCATGTTGTTGTTGCTGTCAATCCTGTTGACTTTAATATTCATTGCCTTGGCTCTTTTAGCAGGTATATGGGCGAAGGACAAGGCGAGAGGCATGGGGATTTCCCTTCTCTTCTGGGTCTATTTTGTTCTGATATTTGATGGGATTGTGCTGATGCTAATGTACAATTTCAGTGACTATCCCATCGAGAGGGGGGTTCTCTTTATCACTTTCCTGAACCCTGTAGACCTGGGACGGATCCTGGTTTTGATGCAAACGGAAGCAGCCGCTTTAATGGGCTATAGTGGGGCGATCTTCAATAAGTTCTTTAACGAGTGGTGGGGCGTAGCGGGCAGTTTGGTAGTCTTGCTGCTTTGGGCATTGGCTCCTGTTGGCCTATCCTTCCGCATGTTCAGGCACAAGGATCTATAACAGTATCGAACTG
Source organism: Cyclobacteriaceae bacterium (assembly GCA_035303945.1). GTDB lineage: Bacteria > Bacteroidota > Bacteroidia > Cytophagales > Cyclobacteriaceae > DATGMS01. The sequence continues at coordinate 73,079 of DATGQZ010000001.1, read as the reverse complement.
TCTTGATCTGGTTTTAGTTTGTAAGTTTGTAACGCATCCAATTTAACTCCCTATCCGGGTATAGCAATGTCAAAACCTCAAAAGCGTCATCCTGCTTTAATTCCACTTTCCCAGGACCATCACTTTGGATTGTTACTGGTATGGAAGATCCGACAGGGCTTAAGTCGCCAGGTTGATCATCAGCGAATTTTCAACTATGTAGATTATTTTGTCAATACACATTTAGAAGTCCACTTTCAACAGGAGGAGGAGCACTTGTTTAGCTATTTGGCTAAAAATGATCAATTGCGAAAGGAAGCCGAAGCCCAACATGCACAGTTGAGACAACTGTTTCAATCCCTTGCTGACAAAGATAAGGTACAGGAAGAAGGACTACTCGAATACGCGGATAGCTTGGAGAGCCATATTCGCTTTGAAGAGCGGAAGCTGTTTCCGTATATGCAGGTCGAGATGACCCATGACGATTTGCAGGAATTTCAGCAAAAAATGGAGATGGTCCATGATAAGGTACAGGAGCATTGGGAGGACGAATTTTGGGTAAAAAATTTATAAGATGTTTTCTAAAGCTTGTGAATACGGTATAAGGGCGGTGATCTATATCTGGTCTCAGTCCCACATCGGCAAAAAGTTAGGGATAAAGGATATATGTAAGGAAATTGATGCTCCTGAGCATTTTACGGCAAAAATCCTGCAGGCGTTGGCCAAGCGCGGTATCATCAGTTCAGCCAAAGGACCTAATGGGGGGTTTTATGTTGAAAAAGAGCAGGAAAACCTGACGCTGATCGATTTGGTTATCGCCATTGATGGGGAGCAAATTTTCAAAGGCTGTGGCTTGGGGTTAAAGCAATGTTCAGAAGAACAACCATGTCCTATACACCATGAATTTAAGCTGGTTCGGCATCAACTTGAGCGTATGCTTCGCAACAAAAAAATCGCTGACTTGGCGATGGAGATCAATCGCGGAGCGGCTACATTATCAAAGCTGACGGTATAGCCGTTCTGTCAAACAAACTATTGGTCTTGACGGAAAATCCAGTATCTTAATTGAATGAAATGGATTCACTCGATCAAATACAAACTGCAGGCTGCCCTCATTTTATCGGTTATTGTGTTGCTTGTTTTTGCAAAAAATATTGTTGACCGGCGCAATATAACTGATTTGGGGAGGGATTTTATCTCCTTTTACGATGATAGGCTGGTGGTAGAGAGCTATATTTTTGAAATCACAGAACACCTTTTTTTAATGAAGTTATCCATCAACCAGCCTGAATTTGAAAGTGAATTGTTGGAAAATGATCTGGAGCTTCACCGCCAAGAAATCCTGAAAATTATCGGGGACTTTGAAGACACCAATCTAACGCCCGATGAAGCCCTCCATCTGATGCAGCTAAAGCAGAGGATCCAGGATCTGCAAGTCTACTCATTTCAGCATCAGCAAACAGACGCGATACGGTTTAACAAAGATTTTGAGGAAGTTTTTAAAGAAGTTAAAGCCCTTTCTGCCATTCAGCTGTTAGAGGGGGACAAACTTACTAAGGAATCAGGGAGAATTGTGGAACGATCCGGCCTTTGGGCACAGTTGGAAATGGCGGTCTTGGTTATCCTTCTGGTAATTATCTATTTGCTCATTTTTTCCTCACAGTCCATTCGAAGCAAAATCAAACAAAATCCCTCCCTAAATTGACTCTTCCAATTCTCTCAAATCGACCGGCACCACCCTCGATACGCCAGCCTCAATCATGGTAATACCATAAATGATGTCTGTGCTGGCCATTGTTCGTTTATTGTGGGTAACGATGATAAATTGAGATTCTTTAGAGAAGGTTTGGATAATCTGGTTAAACTTGTCAATATTTGCATCATCCAGTGGAGCATCCACCTCATCAAAAATACAGAAGGGAGCGGGTTTCAGCAGATAAATGGCAAACAATAATGAAGTTGCCGTAAGGGTCTTTTCCCCACCCGACAGCTGATTGATGGACAAAGGTCTTTTCCCCTTTGGTTTGGCCATAATTTCAATTGGACTCTCCAACGGGTTAGTAGGATCTACCAATTTGATATCGCAGTCATCTTCTGCTGTAAACAAGGACCTAAACACACGGATAAAATTCTCTTTAATTTTTGCGAAAGCGTCGAGGAAGGTGTCTTTGGCCACCTGGTCGATGGATTGAATGGTTTCCATAAGGGAGTTTTTGGCCTTAATCAAATCATCTCTTTGCTCAGTTATAAAGGTATGCCGTTCCTTGATTTCGTCATAGGCTTCCATGGCCATAGGGTTAATGGGGCCCATTTTTTCCATCTTTTCTTTGGCGCGGTTTACTTCTTCTCTGATGGCTGCTTCATCCTTCTCTCTATAGTGCGGGTCGATTTCTGGATGCTCAGCCATTAAGGCTTCCAAATCAATTTCAAACTCTACACTTAGCCTTTCTTTTAGGCCATTCAGTTTAAGTTTGACTTCATTTAGGGATTGTTGCAGGTCCATGACCAGCACATCAATGTTTTCCTTGGACTTTTGAATCTCGCGCAGCGTTTTTTCAAGCTCATCAATACTTCCTCGGATAGCATAATAGCTTTTTTCCGCCTCGTTGACGCCAGCTTCTATACTTTCTTTTTCTGTGTATAGCTCGATCAGTTCATCATCCTTGATTTCGTTGTTGTCCAACAAAGACTTAATTTCATGGTCAGTGGTGTTTAGCTCATCCTGTGATTTTTTAATCCTTTCCTTGCTGCTCTCGAAGGCGCTTTGTTTAAAGGATATTTCCTGTTCCAGCCGATCCACCTGGTTCACCTGCTGATGATACTGGATATTCTCTTGGTTATACAGGGTTGATTTTTGTGAAAGCGTATCAGATTCCCGCTGCAGGAGTTCATCTACTTCGGCCATCTCCTCTTCCAGGTGCTTAAAGTCTGCCTGTTCCTCATTAAGTTGGCTGCGGATGTCCACCATTTCCTCCTCAAGGATGCCCACTCTCTCTAAAATATCCTCACGTTTATTGGCATTGGAAGACAATAGTTCTGTTAGCTGTTCCTTTTTAGTTCGAACAGAGACGTACTCTTGGTTGATCTCGTTGATCTCATTTCTTAAGTTTTCCAATCCTGTGCGGTAAGATACTTCTTTCAATTTTAGCAAATCAGACATTTTGCCGTCAAGGTTGGAACGGGTGGCACTGATTTTCTTCTGAAGCTCCTTGATTTCCTTTTCAAGTTTTTCGAGGTTCTTTACCCGACCGATGCGTTTTCCCTCAAACAAACCCACTGATCCGCCGGAAATGCTGAATTTCCTTTTGATAAACTTGCCGCTTTCGGTGATAAATATTGCGCTGTTGTCAGAGGGAACTTTGCTGATCTCTGGCCCGACGACGTATACATCGTCCAGGATATAAGCAATAAGCTTGGCATATTTGAGATCGTATTCCACTATTTCAGTTGCCGCCACGGCCTGAGGATATAGCTTGTTTTGTGAAGGCTGAAATCGCTCAAAGTGTTCCAAGACAAAAAAGTTGGCTTTTCCGCGGGCGGCGTCGCTTAACAGCTTTACCGCCGCAATGGCCTGCTCTTCGGTGTCCACTACATAATAGTTCATGTAGTTTTCCAGATAGTTTTCAATGGCGACCCTATACTTTTCGTCAGTGGTGAGGATGTCAGACAACAAGGGCGTATCCTTACCCCAGGAAGAGTTTTTCTTGAGGAACTTGATTGCTTCAGGAAATCCCTCCAGATTGTCAACCATGGACTTGGTCAGGTTGTATTCATTCTGGCGCGCATCTAATCTCCTGCTGGATTGGGTAATCTCCTCGCGGATGAGGTCTATGGTATGGTTAGCCTGTTCGATTTGAAGGCTTTGCTCCTCCTCTTTGGCTTTTAGCAGAGCAAGTTCATTGGACTTTTTATCCAGCTCTTCCCTTAGTAGCACCAGCTTTTCCTCAAAATCAGAAAGGTGCTCTTCTTGGTTATTATCCTGGGAGGCTGTTTTTTCCAGTTCCTGCTTTAATGTAGAGAGTTGGATCTGATGAATTTCCAGATCTTTGGCTAATTGATAGACTTTGTCTTTTTTGGCAGCGAAATCTCTGGTTAGCACTTTATGATTTTCCTGAAGCTGCCCATGCGCCTGTTTTTGCTGCTCATACTCGCTTTTTAAGGTGCTGAGAACAGCTTCTTTTTCAGCAAGTAGTTTTTCGGCTACTTCTTTTTCGGCCTGCAGCGATTTTATGCTGAACGCTGCCCTTTCGTTACTTTGGCGATCCAGTTCAATTTGCTCCCGTAGTTTCTGTGCCCGGTCCTCTAAAAAGCGAAGGCGTTCGTTTTTGATTTTCTTGTCGCTTTCAAACTGCCTGATCTTGTTGACATGTTCGTTGAGCGCTCTTTGGCGGGAGCTAAGAAGTTTTTCTCTGTTGACCAGCTCCGTCTTATGCTGTTCAAGTAAAGCTTCAGTCTCTGCCATTCGACTGTTGAGCTGTAGCTTCTTATCGCTTTCCTGCTCAATCTTAAGATGAATGGCTAAAAGATTGTCTGTGTATTGGGTCACCGTCTTTTGGGCCAAGGCGATGCTCGCGGCTTTATATTCTTTTTTGATTTCGAAATATTTCGCCGTCTGTCGTGCCTGCTTTTCCAGTGACTTTAGGTTTTTCTCGATTTCATACAGGATATCTTCCACCCGATCCAGGTCGGCATCGGTATCCTCAAGCTTCTTAAGTGTTTCTCTCTTTCTGGTTTTAAATTTTGATATGCCTGCGGCTTCTTCAAATAGTTCTCTTCTGGAGTTGTTTTTGTCGTTGAGCAGCTCATCGATCATTTTTAACTCGATGATCGCATAGCTGTTAGACTGAACGCCCGTGTCCATAAAGAGGTTGTTGATATCTTTTAGCCGGCAGGTGATGCCATTTAGCAGATATTCACTCTCTCCCGAACGATAATATCTCCGGGTTATAGTCACATAAGTGTACTCTGTTGGCAGCAGGTTTTTGGTGTTTTCAAAGGTCAAAGAGACCTCCGCCATGTTTACCGGCTTTCGGGTTTTGGTGCCGTTAAAAATGATGTTTTCCATTTTCTCCGAGCGAAGCATACGGGTCTTCTGCTCACCCAAAACCCAACGAATTGCATCCACTACGTTGGATTTGCCGCAGCCATTCGGCCCCACAATGCCTGTGATCCCTTTGTCAAAATGGATCACGACACGGTCGCCAAAGCTTTTAAAGCCCTTAATTTCCAACTTCGTCAGTTGCATAGTATCCGGTTAAAACGAAAACATCGCAAAAATAAGCAGATCACAGGAATAACCAAGGAAAGTCCTGCAGCGTAAGCGTGTAAACATTGTTCCGGACGATTCATATTCAGGCATTCGGACAGGCTCGACATTTAATCATATAATTATTGTAGCCTGTCGGCGATTTAAAGAAGATCATGTATGCATAAACAACTCTTAAAATTTGATAAGTTTGTTATTATTTTTATTTAACCCATTAACTCAAACCGCTTATGAAAAAACTGATGGTTTACAAATTGATGATGGCTGTCTTTATGATTTGCCTGACTGGAATGTTCGGTGCACAGGCACAGACCAACATGGAGGAATTCCTGTCGAAGTGGGACAACAGCAAGGCTTTTACTTTGGAAGTACTGGAAAAAATGCCGGATAATCTGTTGGATTATCGGCCTCACGAATCCGCTATGAGTTTTAAAGAGCAAATAACGCATGTAGCGGGCAGTGTGGGGGGACTAACGCAGGGTTTTATGCTAGGGGAAGATCCTGGCTTTAAATTGGATGCTAAACCTCAAACCAAAGAGGAGCTGCGTAAGTTTATCAACGATTGTTATGACTATGGGAAAGCGACAATCAGCAAGCTGACGGAAGCACAGCTGGCCGAAAAAATCGACACTTTTGCGGGCAAAGTTAGCCGCAGACAGATGTTGGGACTGATTGATGATCATGCTACCCATCACAGAGGTGCCGCAGTATCTTATATTAGATCCAATGGTATTGAGCCGCCTGCTTTCAGGGGATTATAATCCCCGTTTACATACTGCCTATAATGGCAGCACTGCAATACAAAAAACCCAGGCAATTAAAACTGGGTTTTTTTATTTTACAAGTCTAGAGCACAAGGGATCAACAGGGATCTCAATTGTTATCCGTACCTCGCATTTATAGCATGATTATTTTTTTTAACTTTAGGTCTTGAATCTATTAACCTAACATATAATGAAGATCGCACTTATTGCCCACGACGGGAAGAAGGCCGAAATGGTCCATTTCCTATCTGGTTTCAAAGAAGTTTTGCAAGGGGTATCTCTTGTGGCCACTGGCACCACGGGCAATCATATTGTTAAAGCTGGCTTTGAAGTACAGAAGCTGCTGTCAGGCCCAATAGGTGGGGATGCACAGATTGCTGCCATGGCCGCGCAAAAGGAACTTGATTTGGTAATATTTTTTCGGGACCCTTTGGGCAAGCATCCCCATGAGCCCGATGTCCAGATGTTGATGAGGATCTGTGATGTCCATAATATTCCGTTGGCCACTAATCTTGCAACGGCCGAACTTATTTTTAAAAATTTAACCACGACTACCGCGAATGGAAAATAAAGTGATATCAAGAATAGGTGTGTTAACCTCAGGGGGCGATGCTCCAGGAATGAACGCAGCAATACGGGCTGTAGTGAGATCTGCCATGTACTACAAAATAGAAGTGTATGGGATCTATAGGGGATACGAAGGGATGATCAATGATGAAATCAAAAAGCTAGAGACAAAAAACGTTGCTTATATATTGGAAAGAGGGGGGACCTTTTTGAGATCTGCGAGAAGTGCGGCTTTTAGAACGCCCGAGGGAAGGAAAAAAGCCTATGAAAACCTGAAAAAGCACGGTATTGATGCTTTGGTGGTGATTGGAGGGGACGGTTCACTTACCGGCGCGCATCTTTTGTTTGAAGAATATGGGATTCCTTCCATCGGATTGCCTGGTACCATTGATAACGACCTCTCTGGCACCGACAGCACCATCGGATTTGATACAGCCTGTAATACAGCTATTCAAGCTATTGACAAAATTCGTGACACAGCTTCTTCCCATGACAGACTCTTTTTTGTGGAGGTTATGGGCAGGGATGCCGGATTTATCGCCATCAATGCAGGTATCGGTAGCGGTGCTGCTGCGACATTGATTCCGGAGAGAAAGATGCCGGTGGAAAACCTCATCAAGCGGCTAAACAAAAGAGCCAAGGCAAAAAAACAATCTAATATTGTGATTGTGGCTGAAGGAGGTAAAAGTGGCGGTGCAATGGAAATTGCCCAAAAAGTTAAAAAGATTTTACCCCAATATGATATTAAAGTAACAATCCTTGGTCACCTCCAGAGGGGTGGTTCGCCGACCTCCTATGACCGATTGTTGGCTAGCAAGCTGGGTGTAGCGGCTGTTGAGGGCTTGATGCATGGCAAGTATGATGTAATGGCCGGAGTGATCAACAATAAAGTGGTATATACACCCATCAAAAAAGCGATAGTAGACGATAAAGAAGTGGACGACGAGGACTTTCGAATTGCAAAAATCCTATCTACCTAAAGGTATTTATTACAGATCATAAAAAAACCGTGGAACAGCTTCCACGGTTTTTTATGGTTAAAGAAGGATTAGTTTCTGTTTACAGCATTTAGCATATCAAACGCCAGTTCCAACCGCTTCACAAAGTTTTCCTCGCCTTTTCTAAGCCATACGCGTGGATCGTAGTTCTTTTTGTTGGGCTTGTCATCTCCTTCGGGATTGCCCAGTTGGCTTTGCAGGTAACCTTCTTTCTCTTTGTAATAATTCAACACGCCTTCCCAAAAAGCCCACTGCATATCCGTATCAATATTCATTTTAATAGACCCGTAGCTGTTAGCCTCTCTGATCTCTTCTACAGATGATCCGGAACCACCATGGAACACAAAGTTTACAGGCTTGCCGGTAGTGCCAAACTTTTTGTTAATGTAATCTTGAGAGTTTTTAAGAATTACTGGAGTCAAACTGACGTTACCGGGCTTGTACACACCATGCACATTGCCAAATGCTGCTGCAATGGTAAATAGGTCACCCACCTTTTTCAGTTCTTCATATGCATAAGCTACTTCCTCTGGCTGAGTATATAGTTTAGAACTATCTACATCCGTATTGTCAACACCGTCTTCTTCGCCACCTGTCACGCCAAGTTCTATCTCAATCGCCATTTCCAGCTTGTGGAACTCTTTAAAGTAACGAACAGAGGTTTCGATATTTTCTTCGATACTTTCTTCAGAAAGATCCAGCATGTGGGAGCTGAATAGCGGCTTCTTAAATGCTTCATAGTGTTTTTTGCCTTCAGCCAACAAACCGTCTATCCATGGAAGCAGTTTCTTAGCGGCATGGTCGGTATGCAAAACCACGGGAACGCCATAAGCTTCAGCCATTCTATGTACGTGCATGGCGCCGGAAATAGCACCTGCAATGGAGGCCTGCTGTTGGTCGTTTGGCAAACTCTTACCGGCAAAAAATTGCGCCCCACCGTTTGAGAATTGGATCATGACAGGGGAATTCACTTTCTTGGCAGTCTCCAATACAGCATTCACCGTGTTTGAATTAATAACATTGACTGCAGGCAAAGCAAAAGAGTTTTCTTTTGCATACGCATATAAGTCTTTGAGCTCTTCCCCGTATTTAACTCCAGGTTTGAATTTCATAGTTATAGGTTTAAAAGGTTTGATGATTCGTTGTAATTATCCCCTTATATCAGGAGTTCAGTTGATTAGCGCCAAAGATAGAAATACCTGTATTAATATCCTTGGATAAAGGGCAAATTTAGCCCTATCGAATGATACACACTATTAGCGAACAAGCATCAGGGAGAAAAAGTTTGCTGGCCTTTTTTTGCTACTTATCTTTGTTTATGGACAGAATCAAAATTATCGGTGTACCCGAACACTTTAATTATCCCTGGCTGAAGGTGGTGGAAGAACAGCCTTTTCAGGACCAGCAAGTTCTTCTAGAATGGAAAGATGAGCCCAAAGGGTCTGGTGCTATGAATAAGGCTCTTAGAGACAAGCAGGCTGACATTGCCATCATCCTGACGGAAAGCTTCGTTAAAGACTGCATCGAAGGAAATCCCTGCGCCATCATTGGCTACCATGTACAGTCCCCTCTCATTTGGGGTATTCACCTGTCCTCAAGATTTGCTGACAAAAAGCTAGAGCAGCTAGAAGGTCTTCCCTTTGCGATCAGTAGATATGGATCAGGCTCGCATTTAATGGCCTTTGTACTGGCTAAAAAAATGGGCTGGGATCCAAAAAGCTTACGATTTGAGCTGGTGGGAGATTTAGAAGGGGCCAAGACGGCATTAGCAAGCGGCGGAGCCAAAATATTTCTTTGGGAAAAGTATATGACCAAGCCCTTAGTGGATGCCGGCCTATTTTCAAGGGTAGGGGAAATCCCTACGCCATGGCCCTGCTTTGTGACGGTAGCATCTCCTGAGGTGCTGGAGCGTCATCCAGACATCGTGAAAGCCCTTAGGGATAAGGTATATCAGAAAGCTTCGAACCTTGCAACGGATAAAAACTTACCCCAAGTCTTGAGTCAAAAATATGGAATTCTGGAAGAAGATATTAAGGCTTGGTTGACACAAACACGATGGGCTGAACAGGCAGTGGTACCCGCTGATACCCTTGTCATTACCATGGATACACTAAAAGATTTAGAATTGGTAGACCACACCGTTCCGGTGGAAAGTCTTGTAGCAGCCGATTTTATAAAGCTGGTTTAAAAAGTAAGGCCATAAGCAATTATTCATTTCTTATGGCCTTTTGCTTGCATTAATGTTTTAATTCCTCCCAATTCCAATCATCATTGATCTGAGAAATGGCATGATGGGCGGTCATATCAAATTGGCAAGGAACGATAGAGGCATAGTTGTTGGCAATGGCCCATTCATCATTGTCTTCCCCCTTATCAAAATTGACAAAGTTACCGGCTAGCCAGAAATACCGTCTGCCGTTCGGATCGAATCGCTCCTCAAATTCTTCCTGCCACTTCGCACGGGCTTGACGGCATACTTTTACTCCTTTTATGGGTTCGTTTCGCTTAGGAGGGAAATTGACATTAAGTGCCACTCCTTTAGGCATGCCGTTTTCAAGAACCTGCTTGGCGATTTTATAAACCCATTCTTCAATATGGCTGAAATCAGCCTGTGCGCTAAAGTCACAAAGGCTAAAGCCAATAGAGGGATAGCCCTCTATAGCTCCTTCAATGGCGGCGGACATAGTACCGGAATAAAGGACGCTGATGGAGGTATTGCTGCCGTGGTTGATCCCACTGACAATTAAATCCGGCTTCCTATCCTTGAGCACATGAAACTTGGCGAGCTTGACGCAATCCGCCGGTGTACCACTGGATTTGTAAGCTACCACATCTTCAAATATATCTTCTTCTGTGAGTCTTAAGGTGTTGCCAATGGTAATCGCATGGCCAGTTCCAGATTGGGGGCCGTCAGGCGCTACCACGATGACATCACCCAGCCTTTGCATGACTGTAACCAATACCCGAATGCCGCGGGAGGTAATCCCATCGTCATTCGAGACTAAAATAAGGGGTTTCGACATTTAAGATTGTTGTTTTAACTGATTGTAATAGGCAGTGATTCTCAATAAATCACCGCGCTTGTCATGGGACAGTCTGTTTTTTCGGATAAAGAGTTTCAACTCATCCGTCTTGTCATCCATAATTTCGAAAAGTTCTTTTTTCTTTTGGCTGTATTTTTTAATCCCGGTGTCTTCCAAGAAATAAAAGTCAAATGCAAGCCTTGAAGATGCCATCATGGGCATCCCATACATGGGGTTCATGTACATAGGATAATACATGCCTCTCCGCATGCCGCGGGCGTCAGTAGTGATATATTCCCTGCACAGCAGGGTGATTTCATCGCCTTGCACCAACAATTCAAAAAAGATCGGTACTTTATAATCCGAATTGATAGCATACGGCAAACTGTAAAATGTCCTTATCCCTCCATAGTATTCATCGAAAATTTCGAAATGGTCGACAGTTGTAGCACTGAATGTTTCAATGCCTTCCCGATGTACCTGTACCACATTGGCTTCTAAGTCATATTTCACCTTACCCTCAGCTATTTCACCAGTAGTAAGGAAAACCTTACCCTGATGCCATATTTGGGAAGGAAAATCTTGAGCTTGCGCCAAGGATCCGACCATAAACAAGGTTATTATTAGGGCAAATATCTTTCTCATCTCCATAAATTTATTTCCTATAGACGTAACGAACGAAATTAGCCAAATGTTGACAAATTCCCTTTTTTATAATGAAAGAGAATAAGCTTTTATAATAACCAATTATTTGAGTTTGTTGACGGCGGATTGGAGGATATTGTGGCCCATCTTATCTCTTTTGGTGGTAAGATACTTTTCGTTATGGGCATTGGGATATATTTCTAGCGGTACCGTCTCCACGATTTCTAAACCGTAGCCTAGGAGCCCAGCCCTTTTAGTAGGGTTGTTGGTCATCAATCGCAACTTGGAAATACCCAGATCTCTTAATATCTGAGCACCTACGCCATAATCCCGCTTATCCATAGGAAAACCCAAGGCTAAGTTGGCCTGAACCGTATCCATTCCCTGTTCCTGCAACTTGTAGGCTTTCAGTTTGTTGAGTAAGCCAATGCCCCTACCTTCCTGATTCATATAGAGGATAACGCCTTTCCCTTCCTTCTCGACCAGTTCCATGGCCTTGTGGAGCTGAGGGCCGCAGTCACATCTACAAGAACCAAAGATGTCGCCCGTGATGCAGGAAGAATGCACCCTGACCATCACTGGTTCGTCCTCCTTCCATTCACCTTTGATCAATGCCAGATGAAGGTCATCGGTATTGGTCTGGCGGAAGGCGATCATGTCAAAATTACCCCATTGCGTAGGCATATCCACGCCGATTTCGCGCTTGATAAGCGATTCGTGCTTCAGTCGGTAAGCAATAAGATCTTTGATGGATACCAATTTCAGATCGAACCGTTTGGCAACTTCCACAAGATCTGGAAGGCGTGCCATCGTGCCATCCTCGTTCATGATTTCCACTAAAACACCTGCCGGATAAAGACCCGCCAATCTGGCGAGATCCATTGCCGCCTCTGTGTGTCCGGCACGACGGAGCACCCCGCCTCGTTTTGCCTTTAAAGGGAAAATATGCCCAGGTTTGCCCAATTCTTCAGGCTTAATGTTGGGATCGATCAGTGCCTTAATAGTTTTTGAGCGGTCGCTGGCAGAAATTCCTGTAGTACAACCATGACCAATCAAATCAACAGATATGGTAAAAGGGGTCTCATAAGCCGCGGTATTTCTTCCCACCATCAGTTCCAGCCCCAGTTCTTCACAACGATCTTCTATAAGAGGAGCGCAAATTAAGCCTCTGCCATGGGTGGCCATGAAGTTGATGATTTCGGGAGTCACTTTTTCTGCAGCACACACAAAGTCCCCCTCATTTTCTCTGTCTTCATCATCCACGACAATGATGGTTTCTCCTTTTCTTATTGCTTCAATTGCTTCCTCTATGCTATTGAGTTTAATTTCTTCAGCCATATGTAAAATTCAATGATCAAAATGGAATGCGAAATTACATTCTTTATCCACTAAAACCGAAACAGCATGGTTTTAGTTTTCTTAGTGAGAGATTACCGTCCCCAGCTGACGATCAATGTCCACTTGGTAGTTTTTAAGCTCCATGTAGATTGCCAAAAGCCCTTCTACTTCCTCCTCCTTGGCTTCCTTTACTTTGTTCATTGCCTCATCCAGCAGCTTTTTGACAACCCTTCGCTTTAGCCTCAGCACGCCTTCGTAGACTGCTTTAGACAGATTATCCTGTTCTTTGTTAGTAAAAATCAAATGACGTTTTTCCCAGTTTGGTGAAATTTCGTGGGCCATGGTAATCAAATCAATCACTTCCCGCTTAATCTCCGCATCATTCATTCCCAGGAAGTAGTTAATATCTGGAAGGATACCATTTTCGAGGGCGCTTTTATAAGCTGCTAAAATCCGTTGGTACACCGGCGTGGCAAACTCCAGGTCTTGAACTTCTTGCAACAAATAGTCACAGACATGTAAATCTTCAGCAAGTTTTTCAAAGCCATAGTTGATCAACAAGCGCAGGGTTTCCTTTTCTGAAAGCGCGAGCAGTTTGGCAGAAGAAAGGCCTTCCTTCTTTGCCTGAGGCAGCAGGTCTTCCAGCGGGCTTTCCGGTACTCCATCTACTGGTTTAGAGAAATGATCTTTCTTCTTTTTGAAAAGTAGCTTGTTGAGTTCGATATGGATAACATCCTCTTCGACCTCCAATAGCTTCGATGTTTCTTTAATATATGCTGCCCTGATCAGCGGGTCCGGTATTTTGCCTATACTTTGGATGACCTGACGGGTAACTTCTGCCCGCTGAATGGGATCGGTCTCTATTTCTTTTGCATAGAGGGCAATTTTGAACGAAAGAAAGTCCTTTGCCTGTTCCTGCAGGTAATTTTTAAAAGTCTGTGAACCTACTTTCCGGGAATAGCTGTCGGGGTCTTCCCCCTCTGGGAAAACGACCGCTTTAACATTAAGTCCCCCTTCCAGCAACATGTCAATGCCCCTAAGGGATGCTTTGATCCCGGCAGGATCTCCATCGTATAGCACCGTAACATTGTCTGTGAAACGCTTGATCAGCTTGATCTGGTTTTCTGTCAATGATGTACCCGACGAAGCAACTACGTTTTCTATGCCCGATAAATGCAGGGAAATGACATCGGTATAGCCTTCCACCAAGTAGCAGTTGTCCATCTGCCGCATGGCTTGTTTTGCCTGAAACATGCCATATAGCACGTCGCTCTTGTGGTAGACTTCAGTTTCAGGCGAATTAATGTATTTTGGTTGTTTCTTGTCCTGTTTCAGGATCCTGGCACCAAAGCCGATCGGTTTGCCGCCCAGGTTATGGATCGTAAAAATTACCCGGTTTCTAAAGCGATCATAAAGCCTGGAGGCATCGCCTTCTTTTTCAAGGACTAAACCGGCTTTCAGCAGAATGTCTTCTTTAAAGCCAGCAGCCTTAGCTGCTTTCAGCATATAATCCCAGCCATCGAGCGCATAGCCAAGATCAAATTTCTCTATAATTTTGGGAGTAAAGCCTCTTTCTATAAAATAGCTCAGTCCCACTGCCTTGCCTTCATCTGTACTTAGATTTTCGACAAAAAAATCTTTTGCAAATCCCAAAGCAATGTAAAGGCTTTCGCGTTCATTGTAAGCTTGCACCAACTCTGGCGTAGGAGCAGTCTCTTCTTCTACCTCAATGCCGTATTTGTTGGCCAGGTGTCGGATGGCTTCATTAAATCCTATGCCCTCTATATCCATGATGAACTGGATTGCATCCCCTGCCTTGCCGCAGCCAAAGCACTTGTAAAACTGCTTTACCGGGGATACAGAAAATGAAGGAGACTTTTCATGGTGGAAAGGACAGCAGGCCCATAGGTTTTGCCCACGTTTCTTTAGAGGCACATAATCATTTACCACGTCCTCAATGTCCGCCCGCTCCCTGACTTTTTCCGTAGTGATTCTGCTGATGCCCATTTTCTTTTAAGAGATCCTCAAAGGTAAGGATTTCCGCACAATTACTTTCTCCTGGAGCGCAGCATTCAGCCCGACGCATGAAGCGCAATAAAAAAAATGGGCTGCTACTGGTTGATGTAAGGAGTGGTTATTTCAAACAGCTCCTCTTCTGTATCGACAACCTTCTCCTCCTGATCTTTAATATAAATTCTAACCTTACCTCCATGCTTTACATGGTCTTTGAGTTTGATAAACATGGCATCTCCTTTTGGTACCAGTAGGTCTTCAGGTAGGTGTAGGCTTATTTCTGTCTTTTCTTCCATGGCTTTGTGGTTTAGTGGATTGTCTTACAATCAACTGCGTTTTTCAGACAAAGGTGCAACTAAAATAAGGCCAAGATTGTATAGAAGGGTAGGCGTCTCCAATCATTTTTGTATTTTTGTCACATAAAGCAAGATGCCTCTAAATACGAAATAATGGATATAAGCAAGGAAAGGGTGCTGAAGGCATTGTCAACGGTAGAAGATCCCGATTTAAAGCGGGATTTGGTCACCTTAAACATGATTCAGGATGTTGCCATTGAAGGAAATAAAATAGCTTTTAAAGTAGTACTTACTACGCCGGCCTGTCCACTCAAAGAGCTAATAAAAAGCAATTGTGTGGGAGCTTTAGAAAAAGAGTTTGGTGAGGATATTGATCTGGATATTTTCATGACCTCCAACGTTTCTTCCGCAAGGTTGGGCGCACAACTTTTACCTGATGTAAAAAACATTATTGCTGTTGCCTCAGGCAAAGGCGGTGTAGGTAAATCTACGGTTGCTGCTAATTTGGCGGTTGCTTTGGCACAAACAGGTGCCAAAGTGGGATTGATTGATGCAGATATCTCTGGCCCTTCTGTGCCAACCATGTTCAATGTTGAAGGAGAACAACCCGCCGTAAAACAAGAAGAAGGTAAAAATATTATTCTCCCTATAGAACAATACGGGGTAAAGTTGATGTCTATTGGTTTTCTTACGCCGGCAGACAGCGCAGTAGTATGGAGAGGTCCCATGGCCAGCTCCGCTTTGCGTCAATTTATAGCCGATGTGGATTGGGGAGCGCTTGATTATTTGTTGCTGGATCTGCCTCCAGGAACTTCCGACATTCACCTTACCATGGTTCAGACAGTGCCGGTGACGGGTGCTGTCATTGTTTCAACTCCGCAGAAGGTAGCGTTAGCAGATGCGTCCAGAGGCTTATCCATGTTTAAGCAGCCTCAAATAAATGTTCCCATTCTAGGTGTTGTGGAAAATATGGCTTATTTTACGCCGGACGAACTGCCTGATAATAAGTATTATCTGTTTGGCAAAGAGGGCGGGAGAAAGCTCTCTGAAAAATATGAGGTTCCCTTTCTGGGAGAAATTCCTATTGTACAAAGCATCAGGGAAAGCGGAGATACGGGATATCCTGCAGTCTTAACACAGGGAGTGACTGCCAATGCCTTTGCGCGCTTGGCAGAAAACCTCGCGCGGCAGGTTGCCATCAGGAATGCTGAAAAAGCAAAAACAGCGGTAGTACAGATAAAAGCATAAGCATAAAGATAATGTTAGAGAATTATAAAATACAGATAGAGGAGGCGTTGGACAATATCCGGCCTTACTTAGAGGCTGATGGAGGCAATGTGAGGGTCATTGATCTAACGGATGATATGATATTGAAACTTGAATTGCTTGGGAATTGTGGTTCTTGTCCCATGTCCACGATGACCTTAAAAGCAGGAGTAGAGGAAGCCATCAAAAAGGTCATTCCGGAAATTAAAAAAGTGGTTGCGATCAATGTAGAGGTTGCATGAATGGCCTAATTGGATTTTCGTACATGAAAAACATGTCTTGTATAACTAGGATAAGATTCGTCTTATCCTTTTTCTTTGTTTACGGTTGGGTATCCCTTGCTATAGCTCAGCAGGCTGCACCTGTTGCCGATGGCCAACTCTTTTTAGAAAAATGTGCAGCAACTTATATAGAACAAAAACAGCAAGACCGACTGGGCATTTACGGCTCGCGGGAATATTTTGAGGTTTGGCTTCAGGATAGAAAGCGGGATATGCGAAGAAATCCCCACCGCTTCCGTACCCAAGCAAATGGCAAGAGACAAATACCGGTTGTTGTTCATGTGATTCACAATGGCACGCCGGAAGGGGAAGGTGCTAACATTCCTTTTTCCCAGATACAAGCTCAAATCGATATACTTAACCAGGATTACTCGCGGCAGAACCCTGATGCCAACAATACCCCTGACGAGTTTGCAAATCTAGCGGCTTCAGCAAATATCGAATTCGTACTTGCCAAGCAGGATCCAAACGGCCTGCCGACCAATGGTGTTAACCGTGTAGCCGGATCGAAGAGCGTTTATACCCCTGATGATGATGCGCTCATCGGGCAGCTGGCGCTTTGGCCCCCAGAGGAGTATATGAACATATGGGTCGTACCGTTGCAGGCGCCTTATTTGGGCTATTCTGCTTTTCCCATTTCAGAAGAGCTTCCCGGTCTTGACTTTCCACCAGCTACGCGTGAGACCGATGGAGTAACCATCGACTACCGGATGTTTGGGACAGGCGGAAATGCATCGAATAATTCAGGTGGGCGTACAGCTACGCACGAAATTGGTCATTACTTCGGATTGAGGCATATCTGGGGCGACGGAGGCTGTGATGCAGACGATTTTGTTGAAGACACACCTAATCAAGGGATGGCCAATAATAGCTGCCTTACTTCCCCTAGATTCACCTGTGAGTCAAGGGACATGGTCGAAAATTTTATGGATTACACCCCAGATCGTTGTATGAGCCTATTTACCCAAGGGCAGGTGGAAAGGATGGATGTGGTATTGAATTTTAGTCCGAGAAGGGCTTCCTTGGTAAACGGTCGGGCTACGCAGGCGCCCAACTTGCTTGCGAATGACTTGGCTGTTCAAGCAATCGTCAACCCACAGGATTTTATTTGCGAGCCCAATGTATTGCCACAGATTACCATCCTGAATGTGGGCAGCAATCCTGTCACTTCCGCCCAGTTAGCGATCAGTTTGAACGGACAAAATTTGCAGCGCAGAAATTTTTCGGTAAATCTTCAGCCCGGAGAAAAGACAACGCTCTCTTTTGACCGACTTACGCTGCCGACCGGTGCCTCTAACGAATTTAAAGTCGAGATCACTTCGGTAAACGGAACAACGGATAGTGATCTTACCAACAATACCCTTATCACCCATCCGAGGATTCAACCCGCTATCACACTTCCCTATGCATTCAAAAATAACGATTTCACCAGCTTGTGGGGACGCAAGAATGCTGACGGGGGAGTGACTTGGAGCAGGATGAATGTGGCAGTGGATGGCCAGCAGCAGACACTCATTTATCTCAATGGCTTTGACTATGAAACCCAAGGGGAATTGGATTATTTTATTTCTCCGCGGATCAACCTTGCTGGTGCCCCCGGTGCTCAGCTGAAATTTGAATTAGCCTATGGCTCGTATCCTAATCCTGATTTTCAGGAATCTCTATTGGTGGCAGTATCCACAGACTGCGGGAATACTTTCGAATTGCTAGATGCCCCATATCGGAAGACAGGGGAATCGCTGCAGACTGTTGCATCTACTTCTGAAAAATTTATTCCGGACCGTGAGCAGCAATTCCGTACCGAAATTGTGGATCTCGGCCGGTACGCTGGAGAGGGCGAAATCAGAATTGCCTTTGTATCCATAAATGGCTATGGCAATAATCTCTATATCAAAGACATCGAGATCCTCGCGCAGGAACAGTACCGCTATGAGTTAAAAGTCGTTCAAGTCGTCAATCCCGGACCTATTACCAGTAGTGAAAAGGATGGTGAGCGTATAGAAGTTATCAACACAGGCAATCTGCCTGTGTCAAATTTTATGATCCGACGAGAAGCGGGCAATAGATCTGTAGATACGTTTGAAGTGGAAGATGCGGCGCTGAGTCCAGGAGCGTCTGCTGTCTATGATATTGATGCGGGCTTAAGCGATGGTTTTACCGCTGTAAAATATACGGTATTCAACCCCAATTATGACCAGAACCCCGGCAGTAGCAGCACCTTGACATGGCATTATATTAAAGATGATTCCATTGTTGCTGTTCCTTGGCGACAGACGTTTAATGATCTCAATGGGATCGATCCTTGGATACGCATCAATCCGGAACAAGACGCGGACTCTTGGGAGTTGACCGCTTTGCCTGAAGAGGGGAGCAACCAGGTCTTAACCTTGTCAGGCACCCAAAGGGGCAATAGTTACTGGTTTAGTTCCCCCTTGTTTGACTTGAGTAAAACCCCACAGGCGAGCGTGTTTTTCAATTGGGCTGGAGCGGGATTTCGTTCCACCGATCATACTTCGTTTAGTGTGGTTGTGAGTAATGACGGGGGGTATTCCTATCAGGAACTGTGGAAGAGGGATGATGTAGAACTGAATACCATCTCTGGAGATGGAGGATCAGTTCGTTCTAGCGCGGATTTTACAAGGCAATTTGTAGATCTATCGACATTCGCAGGTGAGGGAAATGATAAGGTCAGGATCGCCTTCAAGGTAGTACATGCCAATGGCACAAGTCGTCCTCTCTACCTGGACAACATCGAGTTGTTTCTTTCTGCCAATCCTGAACCGGTTGATCCGGGCATGGGCAACGCGACCGTATACCCAAATCCCGCCTTCGATCTTTTTAACGTCGTCTTCAGCCTGGAAGAGTATGAAGATGTGAATATCCAGGTTATTAGTTCTTCGGGTAAGGTGGTGCATGATGTGGTATACCCCCAAACCCTAAACCAGACCTATACATTTAGCACAGCCTTATTTTCAAAAGGGGTGTTCATTGTAAAAATTACGGGGGACAAACTGTCGGAGACAAAAAGGTTGATTATCCAATAGATGGTATAATCCTTCATCATTGCACACGTTTAAATGAATTAGTGGATAATCACGTTTTTGTGATAACTTTATATTTTAGAACGAAATCTAGTACAGGGTAAATGAGTGAAATTAAAGAAGGAATCAAAAAGATAGGTATACATATTTTCTTAATGGTGGCGGCTTTGCTCGTCCTACTTTTTACGTTTTTCAACGTATACTTACCTAATTATACCCATCATGGAGAAGCCGTGACAGTTCCCGATCTTGAGGGTTTTCAATATGATGAATTGGAGAGATTCCTGAACGAGAGGAATTTGGAACTGAAGGTAACGGCGGACAGTGGATTTGTGGCAGATATTCCACCGCTACAGGTCCTTAAGCAAAACCCTAAAGCTGGGGCTAAGGTCAAACAAAACAGGAAAATCTATGTCACCTTAAATGCGGCCAATCCTCCGCTGGTGCAGATGCCCAACTTAATCAATACCCCCTTAAAAAATGCCCAGGAAATCCTCTCGAATTACGGACTGGTGAGAGGGGAGATTGTATATGTGCCCGATATAGCGCGAAACGTCGTGCTAGAACAGAAGTATCGCGGCAGGAATATCAAAGAAGGCATGGAGATCGCCAAAGGTTCCCAAATTGATCTGGTGGTTGGGGATGGTTTAGGCAACCAGACATTGTCCGTTCCAAATCTATTAGGCATGGATGAAGCCGAGGCGGAGTTTTTAGTAGTTGGCTCAGGGCTTCGAATGGGGAGTATTACTTATGTACCTACGGATACAGTACCAAAAGGAACGATCCTGCAACAGCTACCTCCTGCAGGTGTGGATGCCAAGACGGGTGAGATTGTGGATCTTTGGATTTCTGAAATAGGGAACGTGACAGATTTTTAAAATGAACCGAGCCATCGCTTTGTATAAGCTTGTTCTAACCGCTATGTGCTGCCTTGTTTTGGTAGCTAGGGTAGAAGCACAGTTTAGCCAATTACCGGTGGACCATAGCCAGCATGCGGGTGATCCGCGCCAGGAGGGGATGAAGATAATGGCGCAGCCGTTGTTGCTTCCTTTTTGGGATGATTTTTCCAACGGCAAAATTGACAGTCTAAAATGGGATAGCAAAGGTGCCTTGGCTTCTTTTTCAATGGGAATTGATCCTCCTAGTATTGGGGCAGTATATCTAGATGGAGTAGATAGCAGGGGTAAGCCTTACTCAGCGGCAATGCTGGAAAATGGCGATGCCGACCAACTAGTGTCCCGTGAGATTGATTTGTCTTCATTCAACCTTGCGGACTCTCTGTTCCTGAGTTTTTATTGGCAAGCTGGAGGCAGAGGAGAGATGCCCGATGAAAATGATCAATTTCAGTTATATTTTTTAGATGATACGGGAGAATGGCAGCTAGTTTGGGAAACGTCAGGAGGTGACCTGGAGAAGAGAAGCGTATTTAGTCATCAATTCGTGTTGGTAGAGCAGTCATTTTTTCATGCAGCGTTTCGCTTTCGGTTCCAAAACAAAGGGAGGCTCTCAGGTCCCTTTGATACTTGGGTGTTGGACTACGTATATCTCAACAAAAACAGGTCTGTGAAGTCTGTGCAGATCGAAGACAGGGCTCTGACAAGACTACCTACCAGTCCTTTCGGTAAGCTCAATGCGATACCCTATTGGGAGTGGGATAAAGCTGCATTGTCAGGTACCATTAATAGTCAATTCAAAAATTTGTCCTCCCGATTCAGGGCGATGGAATACTCGATATTGCTGCGGGACAAGGAAAGCCAAAAGATCATCCGACAGCTTCATGCACAAACGCCTTTTAATCCTGTGCCACAGGCATTGGAAAGACGAGATTTCAGCAGCATTCCGCTCAAGGCGTTTGAAATAGAGGTTGCTGAACCCTTTGATTTGGAGACCATAATCTATTTGACGACTGGTGATCATTTTTTGATTGAAGATATTGTAGGTGGCGACACCATTTATACGCCCCAAGTTGATTTTCGCATCAACGATACGGTGTATCACACCCTGCCAGTTCGGGATTTTTTTGCTTATGATAATGGTGTGGTCGATTACGCTGCAGGGATAAATCAACGTTCGGGTATGTTGGCTGTTCGGTACGAGCTGTCCAATCTATCCTATTTAAAAGGGATAAGTATAAATTTTGCTAATTTTTCGCAAGTTGGCTCACCCATTGAGCTGATGGTATGGAACGATTTGGACGCTGAACCAATATTTAGAGAAGAAGTTTTAATTCCGGAAAAGGAACAGTTAGAAGAATTTGCATACTTTCCCTTGGATACTAATTTGAGGATCAATAATACCTTTTTTATTGGCTTCACACAATTCAGCAATGATTTTATCTACATTGGCTTGGATAAAAGCAGTGATGCGGGAGAGGAGATCTTCTTCAATGTGAACGGCAGTTGGCAGCGTAATGAAGAGGTTGCGGGGAGCCTGATGATGCGCCCTCACCTTAGTTTGGACCCGGTAAGCGATCACGAAGTTGATTCGGAAGATGCAGGTATTGTCGCATATCCCAATCCCGTAATAGAAAAATTGTTTATTGAAGGTGTTGTGGATGATATTAAGTTGTTCGACGCTTACGGAAGGCAAATAAATATACCAGTAGAATCTTTTGAAAAAGGTAAAATACTTAATTTTACAGGTAGTGATAAAGGAGTATATGTGTTGTGGGTTTGGACAGACAATAAGCCTTATTCGATGAGAATATTAGTTAAATAGATTATGGAAGATATTACAGCAGAAGAATTAAAAGCACGTTTGGACAAAAATGAGGAATTTGTGTTCTTGGATGTGAGAGAAGAATGGGAATATGAAGAAGACAACCTTGGCGCTTTAAATATCCCTTTGGGCCAGCTCCCTCATCAGTTGAAAGAAATTGATGCCTATAAAGATCAGGAGATTGTGGTACATTGCCGCTCTGGTGCCAGAAGCGGGAACGCTAAAACCTTTCTGGAAACCAAGGGCTTCAAAAAGGTTCGTAACCTGTTGGGTGGAATCCTTGCCTACCGGCGTCTGGAAGAAGAGGAAGGCGAATAAATCATCAGCCGTCATTTCCTTATCGGGATGACGGCTTTGTTTTTGGAAGCTGCAACAAATAGGGGTTTTTTGGATATAATGTCCTCTTTATTTTGTGTAATTCTGGTTTAAATAGATATAATTTTTTAATTGTAATTTTCTACTCTTTCCTTTAGGAAAATAGAAAATAATACCTAATATTGAGCCGTTACCAAAATGTTTCCTTGGACGCTGTTTTTGGGAAGTTTTCTTATCATTTTTTGATTTTGTGGGTACGTGCCTCATCAATGTCTGATATTTAATCCTCCTTCAACATGAATTCATTACAGAAGCCATTGGTAGCATAACAACAATAAATCCACAACTATGAAAAAACGATTACCCTCGATTTGCTATGGGGCAAGTAAATGCTCCCTAAGCGTCTTGTTGGTGGGCTCCCTTGCGATGCATGGATTTGCATATACGCCATCCTCTGCCGAAGGATTTAGCTCCTCAGCCCGTTTTAGTCTTGATCGACAAATGCTGGATACCACCGTCACGGGTACTGTGGTTGATTCATCCGGTCAACCACTACCCGGAGTAACCATTACTGTGCAAGGAACTACTATAGGTACAGTTACAGACCTTGACGGACGCTATACGATTAATGCCCCTGATGGTGGTGTATTAGTGTTTTCTTTTATAGGCTTCGAAAGGCAGGCCATCGAGGTAGGGGGCAAAAGTATCATCAATGTCACACTTAATGAAGATACTGCTTCATTGGATGAAGTAGTGGTGATTGGATATGGAACCCAAGAGAGGAGGGATATTTCTACCTCAATTGCTTCCGTGTCTTCAGAGGATCTGAAAGATCGTCCTTCCACTAACTTTGCCCAGTCGATTCAGGGAAAAATGGCTGGGGTTCGAATTGCCAATAACAACACTGCTCCAGGTGGAGGATCCAATATCGTCATCAGGGGGGTTAGCTCCATCAATGCCAGCAACAGCCCCTTGATTGTTATAGATGGTTTCCCCATTAAAGACGGTTATAACAAAACAGAAAACCCACTCAACTCAATCAATCCAGCAGACATTGAATCCATTGAGGTGTTGAAGGATGCCTCCTCCAGTGCCATTTACGGAACCCAGGCAGCGAATGGCGTGATATTGGTCACCACCAAGAAGGGCAAGACCGGTAAACCCACCATCACCGTTAATGCTTCTTCCGGCGTACAGTCCATGTTGAATAAGGTGGACGTGCTCAACCGGGAGCAGTTCTTGCAAATGATGGACGATTCCCGAGCTGCGGCTTATATTATTGAGGATCCAAATTTTGGTACCAATGATCCTGAGGCCCCTTTGTGGCAGTGGACGGACTCTGATGAGACCAGGATTTACAATTGGAAAAACTTTACCCAGTACAAAGAAGGGATGCAGGATCCCTATGAGATGTTCTATCGTTGGATTACGGTGACTGACACTACCAAAAACAGTCCGCATAATACAGATTGGCAGGACGTGATCAGTCAAGTGGGTAAAGTCAACGATATACAATTGTCCGCCTCAGGAGGTACGGAGAATGTCACTTAT
Source organism: Cyclobacteriaceae bacterium (assembly GCA_035303945.1). Lineage (GTDB taxonomy): Bacteria > Bacteroidota > Bacteroidia > Cytophagales > Cyclobacteriaceae > DATGMS01. Next base: position 49,018 of record DATGQZ010000001.1, on the reverse strand, counting down.
AGAGTCTCTGGAGGATACTTTAATCAGGAAGGCATCATCAAAACCTCCGGATATGAACGTTTTTCCTTCCGGGCCAATGTGGACATGAAGATGAATGAGTGGCTGAAAATGGGGCTTATGCTAGCACCCTCTGTAGAAACCACGGATGTCCTGTCCAACACAGAGGGTGGTGCAAGCAGTAATCCTTTCTATAATGCTTTGGCCTTGCCGCCGATTTGGGCACCTACAGATGAGAATGGTGTACCTCATTATTATGGTACGGAATCTACTTATGAAAACCCTTGGTTCTGGAATTTGGATTTTGCGGTTAATCCCTTGATGACCTTTAAGATCCAGGACCGACGTAAGACCACCAAAAACTTGGCGACGCTGTATGGTGAAGTAAAGCTTATGAAGGACCTTACGCTAAGGTCAGAGCTGCACACACAGATCCGCTTTTGGGAAAGGGACTATTTTTTGCCAAGCTATATACCAACTACAGAGCAGCCCTTTTCACGATCAAGAGGGATCAATCAGGTTTCCTCTGACTTCTTCTGGAACTCCCAAAATTTCTTGACTTATTCCCGCAAGTTTGACAAGCATTCTCTTAATGCTATGGTCGGATATTCGGTGGATGAAGCGGTCTATAAAAGCACCTATATTAATAAGTATGATTATCCCACCGATTTACTGCCCACCCTTAATCAAGGGGTGACTATTGTGGATGCGCAGAATGATGCGCGTACAAACCGCTCCAGTGAGGCAATGATTGGTAGCTTTGCCCGGGTCATGTATGACTACGCGAGCAAATACTACGTTACAGGAAGTATCAGAAGAGATGGGTCATCCAAATTCGGCAAAGACAACAAATGGGGTGTGTTCCCTTCTTTTTCAGTTGCCTGGAGAGCTTCTGATGAGAATTTCTTCGAGCCGCTTAGGTCCTATGTCAATGACTTGAAAATTCGTGGCGGTTGGGGAATTATCGGTAATGCCGGAATCAGCAATTACCTCGCTTTGAGCACCTTGAATTCAGGAGCTTATGTGCTAGGCGCGGGATCTACTATAGCTCCGTCTTATGTAGATGGCAAAGTGGCAAATCCATCTTTAGGTTGGGAGGAGACAACGGATTATGGTATTGGTACGGATGTCGAGTTTCTTGACAGCCGGGTGATGCTTAGCGTGGATTACTTCTACCGTCTCACGGAGAACATGCTGTTCAATATGCCATTGCCAATCATCACTGGCTTTGGTTCCTACATGGCCAATATTGGTTCTATGAGAAATAGGGGCTTTGAGTATTCCATTACCACCCGCAACATGACCGGCAAATTCAATTGGACTACCAGCGCCAATTTATCCTATTACAGAAACAGGGTATTAGACATAGGTAAGGATAAGCGTCCAATTGTTAATAACAACGGCTACACCACAGAAGGCAGGCCGCTGGCGGGCATTTGGGGTTACCATAACTTGGGAGCTTTTGACGACTGGGAAGATGTTAAAACTAATCCCATATTTAACGCTCATCAGGCATTGTGGAGCATGCGATCCAACCCAGGTACACCCAAGGCTGCAGACGTAAACGGAGACGGTATATTGGATGCCAGCGATCAAACCGTTATTGGGCAAAACAATCCGGACTTTGTATGGGGGATGACCAATAACTTCGATTACAAGAACTTCGATCTATCCGTTCATATCAACGGTGTGCACGGAGGGGATATCTCTATGGTCGAGTTTGAGAGTATGCTTGGCAGAGGAGGAGGAAGAAGAAGCATGACCACTGAATACTATAACAACTACTGGACTCCCTATCGTACAGATGCTAAATATGCGACGCCAATCAGAAAGAGTGCCGATGGTGCCAGTGTGGCGGGAAGCCTTTTGTATAAAGGCACCTATGTCAATGTCCAAAACATAGTATTAGGCTATACCCTGCCTCGTCCATTAGCTAGTAGAGCAAATATTTCTAACCTTAGACTATATCTAAGCGTTCAGAATGCCTTGTTCTTCACAAAATATCCAGGCTACAATCCAGAGGTCAATTATCAAGGAGACTCAGCGTTGTCTCAAGGTATAGATCGCGGCGCCTATCCGTTGGCAAGAACCTTCTCACTGGGTATTAATCTGTCCCTGTAAATCAACCGGAATTATGAAAAAGTTATTTTCTATATTAATCATATCCCTAATGTTTTCCTGTTCAGAGGATTTTTTGGACAGGCAACCTGAAGATACCCTTTCGAGTGGTGCCTTTTACAACAATCCTGCTGAAATAAAGGCCGGTTTGGTGGCTTGCTATGAGCCCTTGCAAGACATCTATGCTCACAACCAGCTTCCTCAGTATTTAGAAATTGCCTCCGATGATGCCAAAGATGTGCTTTGGCAAAGTGCGGACTATTTGTTCAAAAAGACCAGCAGCAATTCTAGGTCGTCGTTATGGCAGAATTATTATAAGATGATCGTCAACGCCAATAACATCATTGATATTATAGACAATTATCCCGCGCTGAACGCGGCTGAACAGGAGCTGTTAAACGCCTACAAGGGAGAAGCTCGCTTCTTACGCGCTTTGGCCTATTTCAACTTGGTTAGGCTGTACGGCGATGTGCCTAAGGTAGTGGAAAGACTCAACGATCCTGCCTCCGCCATCGGCATTGGGAGGACTTCAGTCAGTGAAATCTATAATACTGTCATCATTCCTGATTTGGAGTTTGCCATTGACAATTGCTATAAAAAGGCGAATCTGCAAGGTGAAGAGGCCCGTGCCAGCAAAGGAGCCGCGATGACCATCCTTGGTAAGGTATATTTGACTATCGGCGATCATGCTAAAGCGGCTGCCGTGCTGAAGAGGTTGATTGTTGACAAGGAAGCAGGTAACTACCAACTGTTGTCAGATTTTGCGGACATTCACAAGTTTGAAAATAAGTTTAACGCTGAATCTATTTTTGAAGTGAATTACAATGCCACCGCAGGTCAGCCGAGCTTCTTGTTCCGCTGGATGACGAATGAGAATGGCTACCGATATGGCGTATCTACCGGGGGAGGTCCGGTGGTCATGTTCAATCTTATGGAGGCTTTTGTGGCTGAAAATGATTGGATCAGTGATCCCGATTGGAGCCGTTACAACGCAACCCTGGATTCAGGTATTTTGATCGGCGGCAGTCCAGAACTACAACCATGGCCAAAGAAGTTTACTCCTGAAAAAAGTACCTTGTCCCAATACAATATTATTGGTACTGATAATAACTATATGATTACTCGCTATGCCGATGCCCTGTTGATGTACGGCGAAGCTTTGTTTGGAAGCAATCAGGCTTCAGAGGCAGTCGTTTATTTCAATATGGTGAGGGAAAGAGCCGGCTTAAAAGGGCTGACTGCAGACCAGCTGGATATTGATCGAATCTTGCATGAGCGTAGACTTGAATTGGCTTTTGAAGGGCACAGGTTCTTTGATTTGGTAAGGACAAATAAGGCCATAGAAAAAATCTCTTGGGCACTGATGACGCCGGTGGGATTTGACGACCGGATTTTCACCTCTGAGCCGATAGAAGAGTACCAATTGCTGTTGCCAATCCCTGTAGGCGAAATTGAAAAAGACGCTACTTTACTACAAAATCCTGGCTATTAGTCGGTTGGGCTATTGTCAGACTTAGCTATAGAAATTGATTATGAAAAAGATAAAATATTCCACCATTTTGGGGTTACTGACCCCCTTCATCTTCCTTTCCTGCCTGCAGGAAGATAATGTGCCCGCACCGACAGTGAGTGCTGTAAAAATGTACATGTCTGATATAGATGGAAATGACTCTCTTATTACCCAACCGACGGCAAACAAAGCTTTTAGGTTTGTAGTCGAAACCGATGCGGATATTGCAACGGTATGGCCGGGAGGAGAGAGGAGAATCATGAAGAAGAAAAACACCGAAACGGATTCCATCGATATGTTTGGAAATCCGGTTTTAATCGTGAGTGACTACTATTCCGATTATGGATTGGTGAAGGCCAGAGGTTTTAAAACCGCATTAGGAGAAACTGGCTGGTATACCTCCTACACCTACAAAACAGCCGGGGAATTTGATGTGACCATTGTGGTTACCAATCATGGCTACCAAAGCGCTGATTATAAACAAGTAGCTTATGACGCCGGAAAAGTAACGGTGGTGCCATAAATTTTCCTGTGCCATTGGTTCCTGTACCAATGGCACTTATTTTTATATAGGCCTTCCGCCTCTATTTTTCCTATTCCTATTCTGATCCGAGTCAAACGTAAGGAAACTTTTTGTTTTGTTTTAAAAATCCAATAATTATTTTTATTATAGTTTTTGATGGTACCTCCAGAGAATGGAAGCGGCTGTAGAATTGAACTCAATTTTCATGTGTACGTACCCATATGGGTATTGGAAGTGCCGTAGGATTATAGGGAGTATTCTTTCTTAAACAAACCAGATCATATGAACACATCCTTACCAATCATTCCCCGGATCACAGTGCATTGTGCTGTGGGGATGCTTTCGTTGCTGGCCTTTCCGGCTTTGGCAGAAAAGCACATCTCGGCAGATGCGCACAAAATCTACTACGAATCATTTGATTTTCAGCAGACGGCCAATGTTGCCGTTTCAGGAAAGGTAGTAGATAATAAGGGTGAACCTCTTCCTGGGGTCACTGTTTCAGTTCAGGGTACCACAATGGGTACCGCTACAGACCTAGACGGTGGATATAAACTGCTCGTTCCACCCGGTTCTACTTTGGTTTTCTCCTTTATTGGATTTGAGACCCTGACTGTCCCCATGGATGGACGGAAAGTCATTGACGTGGTTCTATTGGAAGATATGACCGCCCTAGATGAAGTAGTAGTGGTAGGTTATGGTACCCAAAAGAAAATGACTTTGACAGGGTCGGTAGACGCTATATCCGGCGAGGAAATCAGAAACCGTCCTGCTGTAAATATGGGAGATCTGATGAAAGGTGCTTCTCCCAACCTAAACATCACCATGGGAATGAGGGGAGGAGAACCTGGCGCCACGTCGAGCTGGAACATTAGGGGTTTGGGGTCAATCAATGCCAATGCCTCCCCGCTGATTCTTGTGGACGGCGTTGAAGTCAATATCAATAATATTGATCCTGAATCAGTGGAAAGTGTTTCCGTGTTAAAGGATGCTTCTGCTTCAGCAATTTATGGATCTAGGGCTCCCTTTGGCGTCGTGTTAATTACGACCAAGAAAGGTCAACAAGGCAAAGTAAATATCGAATACAATAACAACTTTTCCATGAACTCCCCTATCGGAGTAGCCAGCTTTGTGGATGCGATGACGTGGGCCACGGCTTATAACCAAGCCAACGCCAATGCCGGATTGACACCTGTTTACAGTGATGAACAAGTAGAGCGTATCCGTGGGTATATGAACGGAACCTTTCCATATGAATATGACCCTGATAATCCAATAGATAATATTTGGGCCGGTAGGCGAAATGGCAATGCAAATTACGATTGGCCGCAGATCTTGATCGGGAACACTTCCTACAACCAAAAGCACCATATCAACATATCCGGTGGAACAGAACGGACCAACTATTATTTATCTGGCGGCTTTGTAGATCAAAATGGGGTGTACAAGTACGGCAATGACAATTATAGAAGGCTTAACTTTTTGTCTAATCTCAATTCCCAAGTCACGGATTGGCTTAATGTACGAACGGGGGTCAAATATGCCAAAGGTTTGGCCGATTACCCAGTGGGGCAGACGACCGTAGGGAGGGAGCATATGATGGGGGAGGTCATCACCTTTGCCCCCATGATGCCGATGTACAATATCAATGGGACCATCCAAAGTCCACTGCTTCGTTGGCAACAGGATTCCGGCAGGGATAAATTTGAAACCAATGACTTTTTTGTGAATTTGGGCGCGGATCTGGAGCCGCTGAAAGGGTGGGTCACCACCTTCAATTTTAACCACAACATCATCAACAGCAGGAGGATGGTGCATCCTAAGCCTGTATGGGTTGAATTGGGAACGGGCCAGCTCGGCAATGTAGGAAAGCCGGAGTCATCCTTCGAGTCCTCCTATAACCAAACCAATTATACTTTAATCAACGTGGTCAGCTCCTATCAGCAGACCATTAAAGACCATTTTGTCAATGTGTTGGCAGGATATGAACAAGAAGCCCGCCACTATACTTCCATGTCGGCCACGGCGACAGGTTTGATTACAGACGAGGTGCCTTCTATCAGCACCGCATTGGGAGAAAAGAACGTCACCGATGCGATGAATCATTGGGCTACACAAGGGGTATTTGGCCGGTTGAATTACAACTTTAAAGAAAAATACCTGTTTGAAGCCAGTGCACGCTACAATGGATCTTCACGCTTTGCGCCAGAAACAAGATGGGGTTTCTTTCCGTCAGCCTCAGCAGGTTATTTTATTTCCAATGAAAATTTCTGGAGTCCCCTTGAAAATGTAGTCAACAGCTTTAAGGTCCGTGGGTCCTACGGTTCATTGGGCAACCAAAATGTAGGGTTATATTCCTACCTCACCACCATGGGGGTAGGAGCGGAATTAAACTGGATCATTGATGGTCAGCGTCCTCAGTATGCCACTCCTCCAGGCTTGATCAGCAGCGATTTGACTTGGGAGACGATTACTACCACCAACCTTGGCTTCGATGCTGGCTTCCTGAGCGAGAGGCTGCAATTAACCTTCGACTGGTACAACAGGGTCACGACAAATATGCTGGGGCCTACAGAGCAGTTGCCCTACCCGCTGGGAGTGTCCACGCCCCAAAGAAACAATGCTGAACTTTCTACCAAAGGCTTTGAGCTGGTATTGTCCTGGAGAGATAGAATTTCAACAGACTTCACCTACTATGCGAAAGTGAGTTTAGGAGACAGCCGGGCAAAGATCCTACAGTATTATAATGAAAAAGAACTGATTGACACCTGGTATCCAGGCAAAATGGTCGGTGAAATTTGGGGATACACTACCGATGGGATCATACAAGTAGAAGGAGAAGAAATGCCCGACCAATCCAGGTTTTTTGCACAGTGGGGGCCAGGAGATATCAAGTATAAGGACTTGAACGGTGATGGGAAAGTGAGTGACGGCAGCAGAACCTTAAATGATTATGGAGATCTTAGCGTCATCGGAAATACCAGCCCCAGGTACAATTATTCCTTCTCTGGTGGTTTCAACTGGAGAGGCTTTGATATGAGCATGTTCTGGCAAGGGATAGGGAAGCGAGACTATTTCCCTCCAACGTCCATGCAACTCTTTTGGGGTATGCTGAATGCCACCGGCAGTTCGGGCTTATATAAAAACTCCTTCACCCTCGACTATTGGAGACCGGCAAATGAGACAAATATGTTGGGGCCCAACACAGATGCGTATTTTGCAAAACCTTATTTTTCCGCAGAAACGAACAAGAACAGACAGGTGCAAACCCGGTTTTTGCAGAATGCAGCTTATTTAAGACTAAAAAATCTGCAGATCGGATATACTTTACCCTCAGATATTTCTTCAAAAGTGTCGCTTCAAAGAGCGAGGATTTATCTATCTGGGGAAAATCTGCTCACCTTAACCAAATTGCCCGGAACCTTCGACCCAGAAACCACCATTGCTTCGGATCCTGACAATGGTGGATACCAGTCAGGACGTATTTATCCGCTGTCAAGGGTGGTGTCAGTGGGACTTAATCTTACATTTTAAAGGAAAAGAAGAAGCATTATGAAAAGGTTATATTTCTATCTTAGTCTCATCTTAATAGCCAGCATTACCGCCTGTAATGAGGATTTCCTAGACCGCTATCCTTTGGATGCCATATCAGATGTCAACTACTTTAAGACTCCAAAGGACCTGGAAACCTATATGAATAGCTTTTACAGCACCACGTATTTCGCCAAATATCCCAATCATGGCGCTGACTTTAACAGCGATAATCAAGTAGGTACCAATGTAGATAGTCGTCTTCAAGGAACAAGGGTAATAAACACCAGCGGATCGATAGGATTTGGATGGATACGACGGGTCAACTACTTTTTTGATAACTATAAAAAAGTAGAAGAATCCTATGCTTTAGAGGATTATCAGCAGTACTTAGGAGAAGCCTATTTTTTTAGGGCATTGTCGTATTACACCATGTTGCAGCAGTATGGTGATATACAATGGATCACCTATGAACTGAAGACCGATTCTCCAGAGTTGTACAATCCCCGGGATTCAAGGGATCTGGTCGCCACGAATATTATAGCTGCCCTAGATTCTGCGGCTATGTATCTGACAGCGGAGAAAACCAAGGGGCAGGGGAGAGTCAACCGCTGGATGGCCTTGTTGATACAAAGCCGCGTCGCTTTGTATGAGGGGACTTGGCAAAAATACCATGCGAACACGGCATTTGGAGTATCCAATGCCCAGCCTGAAAAATATTTGCAAAAGGCTGCAGCGGCTGCCTTGGAATTGATGCAGTCGGGTGTCTATGATATTTACACTACAGGAAACCCGGAGTCAGATTATTATGATTTGTTTGCCTTGCAGGATTATTCCAACAATTCGGAAATCATGTTTTGGAGAGAGTATAATAACGAGCTTTCAAGAGGAAATTCCAGCTTCACAAACGACCGCAACCATAGGATGGAGTTTCCAAATGACAATTCCATTACAAAATCCCTAGCCGACGCTTATCTCTGTATCGACGGTAGGCCAATCAGCGTAAGCCCACTTTTCCAAGGACACAGTTCCTTGATGGAGGAAAAAGTCAATCGGGATCCTCGTTTTTATCAGAATATTGCGACCCATGATCGAATATGGAGAATCCATAAAGACGGCACCATTGAATATTGGAAGACAGTCTATGACAAGCTGAACTCTAATGCCGCACACAATTCACCTGCTGGTTATATCAACATCAAAGGGTATAACCCTGATATGAATTACCATGTGCAGCAGTATGAAGAATCACCTGGCATCATCTATCGCTATGCCGAAGCACTTCTCAACTATGCTGAAGCTAAGGCAGAGCTCGGTACTATCACCCAAGAGGACATTGATATTTCTATCAAAAAACTCAGGGATCGGGTAGGCATGCCCAATCTGGAATTGGCCAATATTACTCATGATCCTAATTGGGATTTTCCCGATCTATCACCGATTATTAATGAAGTCAGGAGGGAACGTAGAGTGGAATTGGCTACAGAGGGTTTTCGGTGGCATGATATTGCACGGTGGGCCGCGGCGGATGAGCTTATCGTAGGTAAGCGGCCAAAAGGTTTTAAAGCTTCTCAGGTTGCGGTAAACCCCTTTCCGGTGGATGAAGACGGCTTCTTGGACCCCTTCAAAAATGCAATGCCTAACGGCTATGGTTTTGATGTCAACAGGGACTACTTGAATTCCATTCCTTTGACGGAAATTGTATTGAACCCCAACCTGACACAGAACCCGGGTTGGTAAAAAATACCAAAGGGAGAAAGATGCCATCTTTCTCCTTTTTAGTTTGTAGCGTAGAAAAAGTCTCAGTGGGAATCTCTCACCACTTCACTTCCGGATTTACCTCTTAAGAAGTCCATATCCGCTCCCAGGTGAGCTTGTTGAACGTGGTTGATGAAAAGATTGACATAGCCTCTTGAAGCATCAAATTGCAATGGCTGCCACTCCTTTTTCCTCTGGAGAATTTCTGCTTCATCCAGATGAACATGCAAGGATCGCTTGGTAACATCAAGTGTAATCAAATCTCCATCCCGCACAATACCCAGCGTGCCCCCATCCGCTGCTTCGGGAGAAACATGAAGAATGATGGTGCCAAAAGCAGTGCCGCTCATTCTTCCGTCGGAGATGCGGACCATATCCGTAACGCCTTCCAACAAGAGCTTTTTCGGAATACCCATATTACCTACTTCCGGCATTCCCGGATAACCTTTTGGCCCGACATTTTGAAGTACCAATACGCTGCTGGCATCTACTTCCAAATCGGGGTCATCAATTCTCGCTTTATAATCCTCAATGTTTTTAAATACCACCGCCTTGCCGGTATGTTGCATCATTTCCACCGTAGCGCATGCAGGTTTAAGCACGGCACCATTTTCACAGAGATTGCCTTTGAGTACCACTAAGCCCGAAATAGGATTAAAAGGAACGTCGACGGTGGTGATTACATCCCGGTTGTAGCAGACGCTGTCCCTGTAGTTTTCCTCTATGGTTTTCCCATTGACAGTAATGCAGTCGTTGTGGAGGTAGTCTTTCAATTCTTTTAGCACGGCCGGGATTCCGCCGGCATAGTAGAGATCTTCCATGAAGTACTTGCCAGCAGGCTGCAAGTTGGCAATTAAAGGTACATTGGTCGTTGTGTCATCGAAATCCTCCAGATTCAAATCCACGCCAATGCGGCCCGCAATGGCCAAAAGATGGATGGCAAAGTTGGAAGATCCACCAATAGCTGCGTTGGTAATAATCGCATTGATAAATGCCTCTCTGGTCAGGATGTCTGAAAGCCGGAGGTTTTCTTTGACCATTTCCACAATTCTCATTCCCGACATATGAGCGAGTACTTTCCTGCGGGCATCAGCCGCTGGTATGGCCGCATTGTGGGGGAGAGACAATCCCAAGGATTCTACCATACTGGCCATGGTGGATGCAGTACCCATCACCGCGCAATGCCCTTGGCTTCTGCACATGCTACCCTCAGCGTCCAATAGTGCCTGCAGGCTCATCTTTCCCGATCTCGAGGATTCGCTAAAACGCCATAGATCTGAGGTTCCGATGTTTTGTCCATTGAATTTGCCCGCAAGCATAGGCCCCCCTGAAACTACAATGGTGGGTAGGTCTACACTGCATGCACCCATGACCAATGAAGGGGTAGTTTTGTCACAGCCACACAACAATACCACGCCATCAATGGGGTTAGCTCGAATGGATTCTTCTACGTCCATACTTGCTAGGTTGCGGTACAGCATGGCAGTGGGTTTGATCAAGGTCTCGCCCAAAGACATTACAGGGAACTCGACGGGGAATCCCCCTGCTTCCAAAATGCCATTTTTGACAGATTGGGCCAGTTCCCGAAAATGTCCATTACAGGGAGTCAACTCTGACCAGGTATTACAGATGCCGATGACAGGTTTTCCTTCAAATTGATGGTTTGGAGTTCCTTGATTTTTCATCCACGCACGGTAGATGAAGCCGTCTTTTCCGGTTCTGCCAAACCATTCTCTACTTCTGAGTTGTTCTTTGTCCTTCTTCAATGTTAAAAGTCTTGGTGGTTTTATCCTAAAAATAGAAAATATTACGGTTCCAGTGAATTGATTCTTCAGAAAAAAACCACCGAACTAGTGGGCGTTTAAAGAATAAACAAAAAAAGAGATGACTCTATGCCATCTCTTTTGCAAAACTGAATGCTGCTCCTGTTTAAGCTTCTACTTTGTTGGAAAGTTTGGCAGTTTTCATAATTTCCAACAAGTCATCGTCAGTAATTTCTTTTTTAATATCAGCCTGCTCCAAGAATAATACATATACCTCATCAAGATCGGTCTTGGTAAGGGAGTAGCCGATTTTGTGGGCGCGGTAGGCAAGAGCCGCTCTACCGCTGCGCGCTGTCAACCGAATTGTAGATTCATCTACACCAACCTCTTGAGGATCGATAATTTCGTAAGTCTCCCGGTTTTTGATCACGCCGTCCTGATGGATACCAGAAGAATGAGCAAAAGCATTTGATCCCACGATGGCTTTGTTGGGTTGCACCATCATCCCCATCTTATCGGTGACCAATCTGCTGATAGGGTTCAAGAGACGGGTATTGATGTCGGTGTGGACATTCAGGCGGGGGTGTTGCTTGATCACCATGACCACCTCCTCTAAGGAGGTATTGCCGGCCCTTTCACCGATCCCGTTAATGGTACATTCAACTTGTCGGGCACCGTTCATAACGGCAGAAATGGCATTGGCAGTGGCCAGTCCGAGGTCGTTGTGGCAATGGGCAGATACTATGACATTTTCAATGCCTCTCACATTGTCCATCAAGTACTTGATCTTGGCACCATACTCGTCGGGTAAGCAATATCCTGTTGTGTCGGGAATATTCAAAACGGTAGCCCCTGCCTTAATCGCCGCCTCACATACCCGTGCCAAATATTCATTGTCAGTTCTTCCCGCATCTTCAGCGTAAAACTCAACGTCTTCTACAAAAGATTTTGCAAATTTGACAGCATCCGTTGCCCAGGATATGATTTGGTCCCGGTTGCTGTTGAATTTATGAAGAATATGGCTGTCTGAAGTTCCTAATCCGGTATGGATTCTGGGCCTTTTAGCATATTTTAGTGCTTCTGCTGCTGTTTCGATATCTTTCTTCACCGCGCGGGACAGGCCACAAATGATAGGCTGAGAAACATTCTTTGATATTTCAACTACAGACTTGAAATCGCCTGGGCTGGAGATGGGAAAACCTGCTTCGATGACATCAACACCGAGTCTTTCCAGCTCTAGTGCAATCTCAATCTTTTCGGGGGTGTTCAACTTGCAACCTGGGACTTGCTCACCGTCCCTCAAAGTGGTATCAAAGATAAGTACTTTCCTATTTTCCATATTTTTGATTTTTATTAAAAATCTAAAGTAAAGTTTAAAGGAATGACGGGAAATCGGGTTAGATTTGATTGTCCAACGTTAAACGTTCGTAGTTTACAACTATTGATCTATAAATCAAATGCTTATGGATGTGTTTAATCCGATGTCAAGCAAAGAGAAAGATTTCCTCTTTATTCTTATAAAATCCCTGACCCAAGCAGAAAAACGCAGTTTTAGGCTATTTGTAAAGCGTTTTGAGTCGAACGAAAATGCGAAGTTCATCAAGTTGTTTGATATTCTGGACAAATTGGAAGTGTACGATGAGCAGCAAGTCTTGAAGAAAGCTCCTGTGAGTAAAAAGCAGCTGGCTAATATGAAAGCCCACCTGTATAAGCAGATACTCGTCGGTTTAAGACTGGTTTATGCAGATCAAAATGTAGAATTACAGTTAAACGAGCAGATCGACTTTGCCCGGATCCTCTACAACAAAGGCCTTTATCAACAAAGCCTGAAGTTACTTGCGAGGGCCAAAAATATAGCAGAACGATATTTTTTAGATACCATTGTGCTTAGGATTGTAGAGCTGGAAAAGGTGATTGAATCGCAGCACATCACCCGCAGCATGAGGGATAGGGCGGAGCTGCTTGCGGCAGAGGCCAAGGGTCTGACTCAAAATGTTTCATTAAAGAATGCATTGAGCAATCTTTCCCTACAGCTTTACGGGCTATATTTAAAGGTAGGGTATGTGCGGGACGAAAATGATATCCGGATGGTAGAGGATTTTTACAACAGCAATCTGCCGGCTATGGATCAGGACAGCCTCTCTTTTTATGAAAAGCTGTATTTTTACCAAGCGCAGGTATGGTTTTATCATATTCTTCAGGATTTCCCCCATTGCTATCGCTCAGCCCAAAAATGGGTCAATCTGTTTAACGAGCATCCGCAGATGCGCCGGGTGGCTACCGGGAATTATCTGAAGGCGTATCATTATCTGTTGGATACACTTTTTTATATGGGGCAATATGAGCGGTTCTCTCAGGTGTTTATGGAATTCCGCTCAAATCTTGAGGCGGATGACTTTAAGATGGATGAAAATTGTCGCATCCTTTCCTTCCTCTATTATTACTCCAATAGTATCAATTACCATTTTATGACGGGTGATTTTACCGAAGGGGTCAATAATGTGGTGCCGGCGCTGCTGAGAGAGATGAGATCATTAAAAAACAAGTTGGATGTCCATCATGTGATGGTGTTGCATTATAAGGTTGCCTGTCTCTACTTTGGAAGCGGGGATAATAGGAACGCTATCCGGCATCTTGATCAAGTAATCAATCACACCGGCGATGGGCTTCGGGAAGATCTGCAGAGCTTTGCGCATATACTCAAACTGATCGCCAGCTATGAAGAAGGGATGGATCAGGACTTGGAGCAGCAAATCAGAACGGTGTATAAATTTCTCATCAAAATGAACGATCTTCATTTGGTGCAGAAAGAAATCATGAGCTTTATCCGTAACCTCAATAGGATCTACGATTACCAACTGAAGAATGCATTTATAGAGCTTAGGGAACGCCTGATTCCCTACGAGGATCATCCCTATGAAAAACGCGCATTTCTCTATCTTGATATAATTTCCTGGCTGGAAAGCAAGATCGAAGGGATTCCCGTACAGGATATCATCAAGGAAAAATTTGCCAGAAGAAAACGGGAGCATCTTGAAAAATAGGAGCTATTGGAGAGAAGGTTTAGAAAAGCTATATTGAGATGGTTCTATTGATGATATCAGGGGTAACCGTCAAACCACCTAACGCCACACTACGATGTCGCCAAAAAATATTGTCAGTTGTCTATTGCTCTTGATGTTCTACGGCTGTAGTGGCTCTCAGTCCTCTAATCAGAGCAGTTCAAGCCGCCCCAATATTCTCCTTTTCCTCGTAGATGACATGGGTTGGACTGATACCTCTGTGCCTTTTTGGAAGGAGGAAGTCGACAATAATCATTTTTTCAAGACTCCCCACATGGAAAGATTGGCGTCGCAAAGTTACGTTTTTACAGAGGCCTATTCTTCAAGCCCGGTTTGTTCGCCAAGCCGTGTGGCAATAATGACAGGGCATAACCCTATGCGCACCGGGGTCACCAACTGGATTCCGGGAGAGGCGCAGGAGGAAAGCAGCAGGTATTTACTTCCCAGGTGGAATCAGGAAGGATTGCGACAGGGACAGCTCACGTTGCCTTCCGTATTGGCTGATGCTGGATATGCAACCCTGCATATTGGAAAAGCACATTTTGCCTCTAAAGGATCACCAGGTGCTGATCCCGAAAATTTAGGGTTTGGCAAGTCCTATGCAGGAACCCATATCGGGAGCCCGCAAACATTTTTCCCGCCCTACTTTAAAGGAGACATGAGCTGGAGGATACCGGATTTGGAGGAATATGCTGCCCAAGGGATGTATTTAACCGATGCAATCACAGCCGTGGCCTTGAAAGCGCTGGACAGTTTAAGCAGACAGGATGCACCTTTTTTTATGCATCTATCACATTATGCGGTGCATACTCCCATAGAAGCCAAGGAAGCATATGTGAAGCAATACCGCAAGCAAGGTAAATCAGAGACAGAGGCAAAATATGCGGCCATGGTGCAAAGCATGGATGAAAGTTTAGGTCAGGTAATGCAGAAAATAGAAGAACTGGGATTGGAGGAAAATACCGTTATACTGTTTGCGTCAGATAATGGGGGCCATGTGATAAAAGCTGCTGGATCACCAACGGTAAACTACCCCGCAACTGCTGGAAAGGGATTCCGCTACGAGGGAGCCTATAGGGTGCCGTTTATGATGAAGGTTCCCCACCACCAGCCTCAACGCGTTGTCTATCCCACCATTTCTGAAGATATATTTTCCACCATCTTGGCTGTTGCAGATGTTTTTCCTGACGATTATCCGGTAGATGGCGTTGACCTGCTTTCCATCATAAGCGAGGGGAAGTCGGGTACTGAGCGGGAAAAGCCTTTATTTTGGCATTATCCCCATTATTGGGCGGGAGAGAAAATACGGGGAGAAGAAGAAGGTATAGAGCCTTTTACTGCAATCAGAAAGGGAAAATGGAAATACGTTTACAGTTACGATAATGAACAGTCTTATCTATACAATCTTGAAGAGGATATAGAGGAGCAACGCAACCTGGTCAAAGAGTATGCTGAAAAGGCACAAGAATTGGTGGATTTGTTGGTGCCACAGATGCAAAAATTGGATGCTCGACGTCCAATTGATCGGCTAAGCGGGGAGCCGGTGTCTTACCCCCATCTCTAGCTGGTCTGCCTTTTGGTAGTTATTGTATGGCAAAAATTCCAGATACCGATTTACGCTTTTTGTTTCATTATTTATGGAGGAAATTAAGATCTTGGCTGTAGGTGATCTGCACGGCAAATCCTGTTGGAAGGCTATTGATTTTGGTCAATATGACAAAATAGTTTTTTTAGGCGACTATGTCGACAGCACAAGCCACGACGATGGGGAAATTTTAAGCAACTTCAAGGACGTCATCAAGATGAAAGCATGCCATCCTGAAAAGTATGTGCTTTTGTTGGGCAACCATGATATACAATACCTATACTACCCAGTATATCGTTGCTCTGGATTTCGGCCCAGCATGCAGGCCACTTTAACGGCTTTGTTTAACCAGTACCTCCATCTTTTTCAAGTGGCTTACCAGACCAACAATTACCTGTTTACCCATGCAGGACTCAGCCGTCCTTGGTATGATCGCTTTATCAACCTAGAAGAAAAGATACCCTTAAAAGAAGCGCGTAAAGGCAGCAGTTTGGCTCACCGACTCAATGCTTTGAGCCAAACCTGGCACCGAGGATTGCTGTTTGAAGTGGGTATTATCAGAGGGGGATCGAAGGAGTTTGGAGGAATCACCTGGGCCGATAAAGAAGAATTGAGAAATTATCCCCTAGAGGGATACCACCAAATCGTGGGTCATAATCCTGTACCCTTTATTGAGGCCGTAAGTTATGCTGATGATACTTCCATTACTTTCGTTGATGTACTTGGTGTTCAGGAGGCATATTATGAAATTTGTATTACATGGGATGGAAATGTAAGTTCCTCAGCGGGTCCGCATTAAGCCATAAAGCCGGAATGTTTTAACATGTCCGGCTTAGATATTAACAGAAGAGACGGTCAGCTAGCAACCGCACCCTACGCTTCATTTCGATCTATCTTCTCCCCAACTTTGGTGCGAGGGCGCCCATGGCTTTTTGCGCTCCGCCCATCTTGTTCATTTGCTTCATTAGCTTCCTCATATCGCCAAACTGCTTCATGAGATTGTTGACTTCTTGAATGGTCCTTCCACTACCATCCGCAATTCTCTTTCTCCTGCTTCCATCAATGAGGTCAGGGTTTTGTCGCTCGGTGGGTGTCATGCTGCGAATAATGGCTTCAATTGGCTTAAAGGACTCGTCATCCACATCTAAACCTTTCATCGCTTTGCTCATGCCAGGAATCATTCCCATAAGATCTTTCAGGTTGCCCATCTTTTTGATCTGCTCCAGTTGGGAAAGAAAGTCTTCGAAGTTGAATTGGTTTTTGCGGATTTTAGCGTTGATCCGTTTGGCTTCATCCTCGTCAAAAGTCTGTTGCGCACGCTCTACCAAGGATATCACGTCACCCATCCCCAAGATGCGTTGAGCCATCCTGTCCGGATAGAAGACATCGAGGTTTTCCATTTTTTCTCCGGTAGAGATAAACTTGATAGGCTTGTTTACCACGTGGCGGATAGAGATGGCAGCACCACCGCGGCTGTCACCGTCTAACTTGGTCAGCACCACCCCATCAAAGTCTAGGCGTTCATCAAATGTCTTTGCGGTGTTGACGGCATCTTGACCAGTCATAGAGTCAACCACAAATAGTGTTTCCGAGGGTTTAAGCCTTTCTTTAAGTTCGGAAATTTCGTTCATCATGGCTTCGTCTACAGCGAGACGTCCCGCCGTATCCACAATCACCGTTTTCTTGCCCGATTTTTTCGCGTAAGCGATGGCATTATTGGCAATTTCCAGCGCATTTCTGTTTTCAGGCTCCGCATATACTTCCACACCTATTTGTTCTCCCAACACTTTTAGCTGATCAATAGCAGCTGGCCTATAGATATCGCAAGCTACCAGTAATACTTGTCTTCCCTGCTTTTTAAGGTGGGTAGCAAGCTTTCCCGAAAATGTGGTTTTACCGGAACCTTGGAGACCCGAAATAAGGATTACTGCTGGGTCACCTTTGAGGTTAATGTCAGCTTTGGATCCACCCATCAAGGCGGTCAGCTCTTCTTGGGTAATCTTTACCAATAATTGTCCCGGTGATACCGAGATCAATACATCTCTTCCCAGCGCTTTTTCTCTTATCGCATCCGTAACCTCTTTGGCCACTTTATAGTTAACGTCCGCATCAATCAAAGCCCTTCTGATCTCTTTGACCGTGGAGGCAACGTTGATCTCAGTGATCGTTCCAGTACCCTTAAGGGTTTTAAATGCCCTATCTAATTTATAACTAAGATTATCAAACATATTCAATTGTTTTTACTGCCAAAGGCAAAAATACATAAATTAGCCACTAAAGGAGAAACAATGGATTAAAAGTTAAGCGGCTGAACACAAGTACTGCGTTTGGTATTTTTAAAGAATTAGAGTTGCAGGTCTTACTGATAAGGACAGACAGCTCGGTAGATACAAAAACTGCCCTATTTATCCATTTAAAGATAAATAGGGCGAAAATTACTTTACCTAAACGTTCGATTGATATCTTCTAAAATAGTGGGCCCCGGGCATAGCTCTTTTTCCGACAGCTGGTTCAACGGGGTTTGGCTGGTGTTTAAGGTGCCGTGGAGATCTTTATAGGAGGTGTTGACATAAAGTAAGCCGGTGAGAATTTCTCCTTTGGCTTGGGCCTGCTGAAGAGCATTGACAGCAGAGAATCGATCTTCCGGATCCCAATTCTGGGCCAACTTGTTGAGCTGTATGTCAGATCCATCATGCATGGTGACAGTTGTGGATGTGCCCTCATCATATGAGGACAGAATCTGTTTCCTTTTTGGAACAAAATCAACTGTCTCAGTTGCTTTCAGATGTTCCCTCACGTAATCGTATGACTTTGTTGATCCTGGATTGTTGTTGAAGGTCACACAAGGAGAAATGACATTGATAAAAGCAAAACCTGGATGCTCAATTGCTGCTTTCAACAAAGGTACCAACTGCTTTTTGTCTCCACTAAAGCTTTGTGCCACAAAAGTAGCCCCGAGTTCCAATGCCAAACTCGCCAGACTGATGGGCTGGAAGGGGTTGATTGAACCTGCTTTGCTTTTTGAGCCAAGGTCAGCAGTCGCCGAGTCCTGCCCTTTTGTTAGACCATAGCATCCGTTGTTCATCACAATATAGACCATGTTCAGGTTTCTTCGGATAACATGAACAAATTGCCCCATGCCAATGGAAGCGGTGTCCCCGTCACCGGAGACGCCTAAATACACCATTTGTTTGTTGGCCATAGCGGCTCCTGTAGCAACAGAAGGCATCCTTCCATGTACGGAATTAAAGCCGTGGGAATTTCCCAGGAAATAAGTTGGCGTTTTGGACGAACAGCCTATTCCCGACAATTTAGCCACGTGATGAGGCTCTATATCCAGATCGAAGCAAGCTTGTACGATCGCAGAGCTGATACTGTCATGCCCACAGCCGGCACATAAAGTGGATAAGGCTCCCTCGTATTCTTTTAAGGTGTACCCGTTTTTATTCCGAGGTAATTTGGGATGTCTAAATAAGGGTCGCTGATAGGTCATTGTGTCGAGATTTTGAAGGGGTCAAATGTTGGGTGATTTTTTGAACAATGTCAAAGGCAGTAATGGGCATACCATCAAAGTTGAGCACAGGAATCAGCTTAGTTGGATCTACTTGCAATTCGAGGATCAACAATCCACGCATCTGTGCGTCCCGGTTTTGTTCAATGACAAATATGGCTTTGTGGGAAGCAATGAATTCTTCCACTTGCTTGTTAAATGGAAAAGCTTTCAGCCGCATGGCATCTACTACCACCCCCTCTCGGTCAAGGCTGTCCATAGCTTCCTCTGCCGAGTAAGTAGAGGTCCCAAAGAATAGGATACCGATGTCACTCCTGTTACTTTTTTGATAGAGCTGTGGAGCGGGTACCAGGTTTTTGGCAGTGTCCCATTTGACCAATAACCTTTCCATGTTTCGTTGATAGGCAGCACCATCCTCCGTGTATTTGGCATATTCGTCCCTAGACGTTCCTCTCGTAAAGAAAGATCCCAAGGTGGGATGGGTGCCCGGATAAGTGCGGTAAGGTATACCGTCTCCATCTACATCCAAGTACCTTCCAAATCTGCCCATACTGTTAAGGTCGTCCGCAGTGAGCACTTTTCCTCTTTTGTAACTGCGCGCGTCATCCCATTCAAAGGGTTCTGTCATATGGTCATTCATCCCTAAATCCAAATCGGTAAGGAGAATGATAGGAGTTTGTAACTGCTCGGCTAAGTCAAAGCTTTCGGCAGTCATGTCAAAGCACTCTTTCGGATTGGCAGGAAACAAAAGCACATGTTTGGTATCGCCATGAGAAGCGTAGGCTGCTAGCTGAATATCCGATTGCTGAGTCCTGGTGGGCATTCCGGTGCTCGGTCCAGCGCGTTGGACATCTATAAGGACTGCAGGTACTTCGGCAAAATAGGCTAAGCCAAGGAATTCATTCATCAAAGACAAACCCGGACCACTTGTAGCAGTGAAGCCGCGAGCGCCGTTCCAATTGGCACCAATGACCATGCCCATAGCTGCTAACTCATCTTCAGCTTGGACGACGGCAAAGTTTTTTTCTCCCGTCACTGGGTTGATGCGTAATTTTGTGGCATATTTTTCAAATGCCTCAGCCACAGAAGTGGAAGGGGTAATCGGATACCATGCCATGACCGTGGCTCCACCGTATACTGCACCTAATCCGCATGCGGTATTGCCGTCGATCAAAATGGAATTACCCACCTTATCCCGTCGTTCTAGGTGGAACCCAATAGGTTGATTGTAGTGCTCCTTCACATAATCCACCCCCAGTTTTAACGCTTTAATATTGGGTGCAATTAGTCTTTCCTTTCCGGCAAACTGCTCTCCCAATAATGTTTCCAGTACAGAAAATTCTATTCCTAAGAGTTCGGCCAATGCACCGACATATATGATATTTTTGAAGAGTTGCCTTTGCCGCGCATCGCTGAAGTTGGCGTTGGACATTTCCATCATCGGCACGCCCAAATAATGGATATCATCCCTAATATATGCAGAAGGCAATTTTTTGGTACTGTCATACATCAAATAGCCACCTGGACGTACATCTCTTACGTCCTGATCCATGCTTTGGGCGTTAACTGCGACCATAAGGTCAATTCCAGCTCGCCTGCCAAGATAGCCTTTTTCACTTACCCGTACTTCGTACCAGGTCGGGAGACCCTGGATGTTTGAAGGGAATATGTTTTTTGGACTTACCGGTATCCCCATCCGGAAGATGGCTTTGGCAAAAAGGAAATTGGCACTGGCAGAGCCTGTTCCATTTACATTGGCAAAACGCACCACAAAATCATTGGTTTTTGAATGCCCGTTAGTCTGCGTTTCTGGAAAGCTCATAGATTAAATGCTTTAGTAACATTATAGGAGAATTTTTGCATGTCCCAAGCGGATGTGGGGCATCGTTCGGCGCATAGACCGCAGTGAAGGCAGACATCTTCGTCTTTGACCATCACCTTGCCCGTTTTAAGAGAATCTGACACCAGAAGATCCTGGTCAAGATTTTCTGCGGGTACCAACAACTGTTGGCGAAGTTCAGGCTCTGGCGCGTTGGTCGTAAAGGTGATACAGGAGGTAGGGCAAATATCCATACAGGCATCACATTCTATACAGAGGTTTTCTTTAAAAACTGTCTGTACATCGCAGTTGAGGCAACGTTGCGCTTCTTTGAAGGCAGTATCCACTACATAGCCCAGCTCCACCTCTTTCTTACGGTTAACCAATGTAAGTGTCTTTTCTGCTTGGGGTACAACGTAGCGTTGATCTACAGTTACATAGCTGTCATAGCTCCATTCATGAATGCCCATTTTTTGGCTCACCAGATTGGTGTAGGGTGAAGGTCGCTGGTGAAGATCCTCTCCTTTACAAAACAAATGAATGGACACGGCCGCTTGATGTCCATGGGCTACCGCGGTAATCACGTTTTCGGGGCCAAAGGCTGCGTCTCCACCAAAAAACACTTTGGGATGGGTGGACTGAAAGGTTACGCGGTCTACAATTGGCATATTCCATTGATCAAACTCCAAGCCGCAGTCACGCTCTATCCAGGGGAAGCTGTTTTCCTGGCCGATAGCAATTAATACATCATCCGCTTCAATAAACACATCTGGTTCGCCAGTGGGAAGGAGCTGTCGCTTTCCTTTTTCATCGTATACAGGATGTACCTTTTGAAACTTCATTCCGATGAGTCTACCATTTTCCACTTCAAAGCTCAAAGGCACATGGTTGTCAAAAATCTGCACATCCTCATGTAGTGCGTCTTCCTTTTCCCAAGGAGATGCTTTCATAGAAGCGTAAGGACTTCTCACCACCACTTTCACGTCCTCACCGCCCAATCTTCTGGAGGTTCTGCAGCAATCCATTGCCGTATTGCCACCGCCCAATACAATGACTTTTTTGCCTATTGCATGCGTGTGCTCAAAGGCTACACTGGCCAGCCATTCGATACCTATGTGGATGTTTGCGGCGCCTTCTTCTCTTCCAGGCAGCTTTGGCAGGTCCCTTCCACGGGGAGCACCTGTGCCTACGAAGACGGCATCATAGTCTTGGTCAAGTACTTCTTTTAAGCTTTTTACGTAGTGGTTAAAGTGGGTATGAATACCCAGATCCAAAACATAGTCCACTTCTTCATTAAGTACTTCTTCTGGCAGTCGGAAGGAAGGAATTTGGCTGCGCATCATTCCGCCGCCTGCAAATTGTTCGTCAAATAGGTGGATCTCGTAGCCTTGAGGGGCGAGGTCGCGAGCCACTGTAAGGGAAGCAGGGCCGCCGCCGATCAGGGCTATCTTCTTGCCATTCGGGGGGAAAGGCCCTTGAGGCATATATCGCCGTACATCGTCCTTGTTGTCGGCCGCCACTCTTTTTAACCTGCAGATGGCGACGGGTTCTTCTTCCACGCGGCCGCGCCTACAGGCTGGCTCACAAGGTCGGTCACAAGTTCTGCCGAGTACACCAGGAAATACATTTGATTCCCAGTTGACCATATAGGCTTCACTGTAGCGTTCCGCTGCTATTAAGCGGATGTATTCCGGCACCGGCGTATGAGCCGGACAGGCATATTGGCAATCGACCACTTTGTGGTAATATTCGGGATCTTGGGTATTGGTAGGGTCCATAACTACATTAAATAAAATGAGCTAACATAACGATCCATTGTGATCGGGTTGGTTACAAAGCAAAGATTGGTTAAAAAATTAATTTTGACAATAAAATCACGACTTAGGAATAATCGTTAGAATATTTAGAACGATTATAATTAACGATTGCCATGGGTCACTTTCATAGATAAGTGTATGGTAGATATTGGGTTGGGTAGCGTAGGTTTTAGGGAAATGTGATGACGCCAAAATTTTGTTCGATATTCCTAAATTAGCGGGACTATTCCCCAAATTTTCATTTAGAAAAAAATCTTGGTGACGCTTTTATTTTTCATACAAAGTCTACTATATTTGTGGGGTATTTATTACGAAGAGTCGAGAGACCAGGCTCAATGACGCTCTGGCAACCATCAGTGACAGCTGAAAGGTGCTACATCCTGCCTTAATCAATAAAGGAATGATAAATCAAAATCTCATGAAAACGCTTACGCTTACATCTCATCCAATTTTTTTTCAACTGACTCCCTCTGCTGTGTATGCTACTATGGGCAGTTGTTGTATGGGCAAAATGATGTGTTGATAGCAATCCAGCTGTTGTGCTTTGATCCAACCCTACCTGTCGTTGTGCGATAGAATGGGAGTATTGTATCGATGCCTTCCTAATTCCATCCATTAGTAAACAATTTATGATTCGGCCATAACGATCAGTGATATATTGATCAAGGCTTTTCCCTACTTATTTATCAATTCAATGAAAAAAACACTACCACAGAAGTACCTATTGGTGCTTGTCATTTTGTTCTGCTTCTCTGACTGGGCATGGGCGCAGAATATCCTGGTAAAAGGTTCTGTTGTTGAAAAAAGCAACAGCCTTGGCATCCCCGGTGTCAACATATTGATTAAATCCACCTCCCGTGGAACAGTCACTGACATCGACGGCAACTTCGCGATTGAAGTACCCAATGGTCAGACGCTAGTCTTCTCCAGTATCGGCTTTCAAAATAAAGAGGTAACTATAGGTCCGAACACTGCTTCACCATTGCAGGTGATTTTGGAGGAAAGTGCTACGGACCTGGGGGAAGTCGTTGTGACCGGTTATGGAGCGCAATCCAAAAAGACCATTTCCAGTACGGTCACCTCCGTCAATGCCGCAGAGTTAAAGGAAATTCCAGTGCCGTCTCCCGATCAATTGCTACAAGGTAAAGCAGCTGGAGTTCAAGTGTCTGCAGGTTCTGGTACACCCGGAGGTGGTATTTTTGTTCGCGTAAGAGGGACAACGTCTATTAACGCCGGCAATAACCCCTTATACATTGTCGATGGGGTCTTTATCAACAATCAAAACCTATCGACTGCAAGCTTGGGCGGACAATCCACCAATCCCTTGGCGGACCTCAATCCCAACGACATAGAAAGTATTGAAATCCTAAAGGATGCGAATGCCACTGCTATCTATGGAGCAAGAGGAGCTAATGGTGTAGTGTTAATTACGACCAAGAGAGGTAAAATCAATGAAGCTTCTACGATCTCGTTTAATTCTTATTTTGGTGTATCCAAAGCGGCTAAGATCTATGAGACCGTCAACGCGCAGCAAGAGGCTGAGTTGATCAATGAGACTTTTATCAACGATGGCGGGGAGTATGCCAATCGTCCATTCAGACCTGTATCCGAAGGTGGGCAAGGCCTACCAGAAGAGCAGACTACCTATTCCCGAATTCCTGATGTTTTTCAGACAGGCTTGACCCAAAGCTATGACTTGAGCCTTTCTGGTGGCTCCGAAAAAAGCAAATATTTTATTGGCGGGGGGTATTTCAACCAAGAAGGCATCCTGAAACCTTCAGCGTTTGAAAGGTATTCCGGAAGGTTCAACTTTGATCAGTCGATCAACAGCAAATTGATGGTAGGTACCAGTACCTCTATTTCCCACTCCAAAAGGATACACAGTAAAAACAATGACAGCGCCGCAGGGGTGATCAACTCTTCTCTTTACGTGCCAACCTATCTCCCTGTATTCAATGAGGATGGCAGCTATGCCAAATATGGGATATTTGATAACCATTTGGCCTTGCTCGAAAACTTAGACATGAGCGCGCTCTCTAACCGTTTAGTCAGCAACGTATATGCGGATTATGAAATTGTTGAAGGTCTAAGTTTGAAGTCCAGCTGGAGTATTGACTACAACAGCTACGAAGACCGGACTTACAATAATACCCTTATTGCTGCAGGTCAGCCACAAGGCAATGCCTCAAGATATCAAAGTCAAGTTACTACGTTGATCAATGAGCAAGTGTTAAGTTATAACAAGCGTTTTGGCAAAAACTTCCTCAATGTGATTTTGGGTAATACGATCCAACAGACCAAGAGCAGCTATCTGAGCCTGAGCGGTCAAAATTTCCCGAGTAATGATTTCAAGGAAATTGGCTCCTCTTCTTTACAGACAGGGAGCACGTCCGGCAGCAGCTATGGGTTATTGTCTTTCTTTTCACGGGCAAGCTACAATATCAACAATAAATATGGCGTCGATGCAAGCGTAAGGGCAGATGCTTCTTCCCGCTTTGGTTCATCTAACCGTTGGGGGTATTTCCCTTCTTTGGGTGCATCTTGGGTTTTGTCAGAAGAGGCTTTTGCTGATGCCTTACCGTTTGATTTGATTAAGCTGAGAGCGAATATCGGTATAACGGGCAATCAAAATGGCATCAATGATTTTGCGTCTTTGGGATTATGGAGGGCAGGTAACAATTATCTACAGCAACCTGGCATCAGCCCTGAACAGTTGGCAAACCCCGATCTGAAATGGGAAACGACCAGACAGTGGAATATCGGCTTGGACTTGGCCTTCCTAAACAACAAAGTTCAGGTAGAGGCCAACTACTATGATAAATTTACTTCAGACTTATTGGTACAAGTACCGGTAGCTGGCAAATTGGGCTTCACCAGCATCTTCGAAAACCTTGGAGAAATCAGCAACAAGGGGGTAGAGTTGAGCATCAATTCCACTAATATTGAAAGGTCTGGCTTGGTTTGGACCACCTCCTTTAACATTGCTAGGAATGTCAACAAGATTCTATCCCTGCCCGTGCCGATTACCCAACACAGCAGAGATTGGGTTCGGATGGAAGAAGGTTACCCGCTTTATTCCTTTTGGGTGTATGAACAGCTTTATGTAGATCCCCAGACAGGTGACGCAGTGTATCGTGATGTGAATGAAGATGGACAGATTACCGCTGCAGACCGCCACATCGTGGGCAATGCCTGGCCGGACTTCTTTGGTGGCTTGACCAATACCTTTAACTACAAAAACCTGGATTTCTCTTTTATGTTCAACTACGAAATTGGTGCAGAAATCCTCAATTTGAACAGGTTCTTTATGGAGCACGGGGGTACGCGAAATGGTTCTATTACCTTTTTACCCGGTCAATTGAACAGGTGGCAGCAACCAGGCGATGTCACGGATGTTCCTCGGATGACTAAGGTTGGCAACAATTATAATTTGCCAAGCAGTAGATTACTCTCTGATGCCTCTTTCTTGAGGTTGCGCACGGTATCATTGGGTTATACCATACCTTCAGAAACCTTAAACCGACTGAGAATCCAGAAGGCAAGGGTGTACGTGCAGGCAGCTAATCTCTGGACTCTGACTTCTTATGAAGGACTTGATCCAGAAGTGAACGTAGCAGAATCAAACCAAAATGTCCGCGGCATTGATCATGCTACTGTGCCGCAGCCTAGAAGTTTCCAAGTTGGGCTTAACCTTACCTTTTAATTCATCGCTATTATGACATCTAATAATAAATCAATCAACTTAATTATTCTGGCACTGGTGCTTGGATTTCTCCATGCTTGCAATGTGTTAGAGCAGGATCCCGTGTTGGATATAGACTCCGAAAAAGCCATAACTAACAAGGGAGGTGCTGTGGCAGCCCTGCTTGGTGCCTACAGCGAATTGCAAAACAACAGCTATTACGGCAGGGATTATGTCGCCTTTTCTTATTTGTCTTCAGGGGAAGCCGAATGGTCAGGCACCTATAACCAGTATCAGCAATTTATCCAGCATAATATTGTAGCAGACAACAACTTCCTCGCGCCCATGTGGGTTCAGATCTATCGGGTAATCAACACGGCAAACCATTTGATTGCCAAGGTGCCTCAAATTGAAGATCGTAACCTAACGGATGCTGAACGCAGCCAGATCCTTGGCGAAGCGTATTTCTTAAGAGCCTTGGCATATTTTGATCTAGGCAGGGCTTGGGGAGGTGTTCCGCTGGTGCTTAATCCTACTGAGACCAAGAACGACGGAGCCGATATTGGAAGAGCAACCTTGGAAGCTACTTATGCGCAGGTATTGGCGGATTTGGACAAAGCCGAAGATTTGCTCGCTCCACTTACTGTCAGAACCCGTGCTTCACAAGAAGCAGCCAAAGCATTAAAGGCGCGATTGTTTCTTTACCAAGGAAACTGGGAGCAGGCAGAACAGTTGGCTACAGCAGTCATCGAAAGCAATCGTTTTTCTTTGGTAGCACCGTATAAAGCTTTTATTAATGACAAGGAGACTGAAGAAAGCATCTTCGAACTTTCATACAACAATGCCGACCGTAACAACCATGCCCATTATGGCTTTCCCAGTAGCTTAGGTGGTAGATATGAATGGCATCCTTCCGACCAGCTGTTGGCTGAATTGACCGATCCTGCCATCGGAGGAAACCGGGGAGAAACCATTTCCTATCTGGGTAGCAATCCTTACTCAACCAAATACTTTAGAATAGGAAGCGGTGACGATCCAGCCTATATCTTACGAATTGCGGAACAGTATCTGTTGAGAGCAGAAGCTCGCGTGAAAAAGGGCACTCCCAATCTTATAGGAGCTGTAGCTGACTTAAACCAAGTTAGGAATAGGGCAGGCTTAGCGCCATTGGATCTTACGAACGCTGAAGACATTCTTTTGGCGATAGAGCAGGAGAGAAGATTAGAATTTGCATTTGAAGGACATCAGTGGTTTGATCTGATCCGCACCGGAAGGGCAGGGGCAGTGTTAGGACTTACCGAATCCAATAAGTATCTATACCCCATTCCCTTAAATGAAATTATAGCAGATGATGCCCTAAATCCGGAAGACCAAAATCCGGGATATTAAACAGTAAGGCCGGGGATGGTAATGCCTTCCCTGCTGGTTCAGAATCAACAATAAATCGAACAATTGCAACAAAAAGATGAAGAACATTTTGACACAACTTTTGGCACAACGCCTTCTTTTGATCTGGGGAGCCTTTGTCCTTCCGGTTTTAGGTGTTAAGGCACAGGATATTTCCTACTACATCCAAAACACCTCTCAGCTTAATCCGGATATTCCTAGTCCTCAAGAATTTTTGGGATATCCTATCGGTACCCATTTTACCCGACATGATAGGATCATCGCCTATTTTGAAGAATTGGCTAAACATTCAGATAAAATTCAGTTGGAGACCATAGGCAAGACCTATGAGGAGCGACCTTTGATCATCGCTACCATCAGCAGCCCATCCAACTTGTCAAATTTGGAAGCTATCAAGCAGGAGCATAAAAAGTTGGTAGACCCTGCTCCGCCGCTTATTTCGGCTTCGGAAAATCCAGTGGTAGTGCTGTTAGGGTACAGTGTTCACGGCAATGAAACATCCAGCGGAGAGGCAGCGCTATTGACTGCTTATTATTTAGTGGCCAATGAAAATGAGGAAACACAGCGTTTTCTGAATGAGGCGGTGATTCTAATCGATCCCTCTCAAAATCCTGATGGCAGAGATCGGGCTGCCCATTGGCACAATTCCTATAAGTCTGCTTTTCCTTCAGCGGATCCCTTTGACAAAGAGCACCGTGAAGGTTGGCCAAATGGGCGGAGCAATCATTATCTCGCCAACCTCAATCGGGATTGGCTTAGCGCTACGCAAGTGGAGAGCCAGGCGAGGTTGGAGTTTTTCCATCAATGGTACCCTAATGTACATATAGACTTTCATGAAATGGGCACCGGTAGTACCTATTATTTGGAACCTTCCCCAGAGCGGACTGAGAGTCCAATTATGCCTAAAGCGTCTTATGAATTCAATAAAGTGGTCGCTAAGTATCAAATTGAAGAATTGGACAAGATTGGATCGTTGTACTTTACCGGGGAGGTTTTTGACAATCTCTCTCCGATCTATGGATCTACCTATCCTGATTTTCATGGGGCTGTAGGGGTCACTTTGGAGCAGGCGAGCTCGAGGGGCTTAGTGCAAGAAAGCGAAAACGGTGACTTACATTTTGCTTTCACCATCAGAAACCATTTTGTCACCGGCATCGGCACCTTACGCGCGGCTGTTTCAGAAAAGGAGGGTCTCTTTAAACTTCAAAAAGACACCTTCAAATCGGCCTTGGATCAAGCCAAAGCACATCCCGCTAAAAGCTACGTTTTTGGAGATGAAAATGATATCGGCTTGACCCATAAGTTTCTCGAATTGTTGTTGCGTCACAGGATAGAAGTGTACGGCTTGGACAATGATTTGAGCCTTGGGGGTGAAAATTTTAAAAAGGGGCATGCATATGTAGTTCCCGCTTCACAGCCACAGTTTAGGCTGATCCATTCTATCTTTGAGGAAATGACCTTATTGAAAGACAGCTTGTATTATGACAATACCGCCTGGTCTATTGTACACGCTTATGGTATTAAGCAGGCAAAATCAAACGCAGTCGTTAAAGCTGGTGGAGAAAAGATCACCAAGCTCCCTAATCATTCCGGACAGGTGGTGGGTGGTAAAAGCAACTACGCTTATTTATTGCAATGGACGGATTATAACAGCTCCAAGGCTTTGACACAACTGCTTAACAAGGGGATTCGGGTAAAGGCTTCTTTATCACCATTTAAATCTTCTACTGCAGATGGAGTAAAAGAATTTGGATATGGCTCTCTATTAATTCCAGTCACTGGTCAAGCGCTTTCTGCGGATGAACTCTTTCAAGAATTGACAGCTGTAACCGCCGATGCCAAAATAAATGCTTATGCTGTGTCCACCGGATGGTTGGACGATAGCATCGACTTAGGCAGCAGGAGCTTTACTACTTTGCAGGCACCCAAGGTGGCAACTGTGTTCGGTAGGGGTACTAATTATGAAGAAGCCGGCCAAATCTGGCAGTTACTCGATCGCCATGTAGGACTGCCTTTGGCTAAGCTTGACTTTGACGACTTCCCAAGTGTTCCCCTCAGCCGCTACAATGTGATCGTGCTGCCACACGGCATTTATAATGGTTGGGATGAAAAGGTTGTAGAAAAAATCAAAAGTTGGGTGAACAATGGGGGCACCTTAGTTACCTTCCGAGGCGGTGCCGAATGGGCTATCCGAACAGGCATTTCCTCAGAGAAATTGTTTCAAGATACAGTAACAAAGGCAAATGTGGCGACGCGGGTAGATTACGACAAACGGGAGATTACTGAGGTGCCTAATCGGATTAACGGCGGAATATTCCTTTCGGATATTGATATAAGTAATCCTTTGGCCTTTGGTTTGTCCCAAAGGGTGAATTTCTTAGTAAAAACAGGAACCACCCTGTTTCAACCCAGTAAAAACCGGTATGCAACAGTAGCAAAATACCTGCCCGAACCTTATGTCAGCGGCTATGTATCCAAGGACAATATCCGTAAAGTGAGTCAATCAGCATCCATAATAGCAGAAAAGAAAGGGCAGGGTGCCATTGTACTTTTTGCCGATGATCCAACCTATAGAAGCTATTGGCATGGCACTGACCGGCTGTTGATCAATGCCCTGTTCTTTGGTGATAAGGTAAGTTTGTAAGTTAAAAGTTCTCTTAGTTTTAGTTAATGGGACCTATCCGAGAGGCTGTTTCAGCTTTTTGGATAGGTTTTTTCATAGCCTGAAAGAAGCATTTTTAGAAATCCTATTTTGTGGAAGCACAGTAAAGTCTTTAAACAGACTTACCAGTCTTGCTTCTTCTGCTGATCATTAAAGCCATTCTCATTGCAGGAAAAGGTTTTTATTTTTACCTTGACAAGCTAGTATTTACAGCATCTGATGAAATTTCCCCTGTACTTTGATCATAATGCTACCACACCTTGCGAGCCCGATGTTGTTGAAGCTATGCTGCCTTGGTTTACAGAAAGGTTTGGCAACGCCTCCAGTGTCCATTATCCATTGGGCTGGCTTGCTGAGGAAGCGGTGGAAACGGCGAGGGAACAGCTGGCAGTATTAATCGGTGCTAGTCCCAAGGAAATTATTTTTACCAGTGGGGCGACAGAAGCCATCAATCTCGCCATACGGGGTGTATTGGAAGCGTTGGAGACGCGGGGAGGGCATATTGTAACGCTTGCCACTGAGCATAAGGCAGTGTTAGACACCTGTAAGGCTTTAGAGCGAAGAGGCATATCGACTACATATTTACCAGTCGGCAAAGATGGATTAGTAGATCTTGGTGCACTGGAAAATGCCATCAGGGAAACAACGGCATTGATCGCGGTGATGTTAGCCAACAATGAAACAGGTGTCTTGCAACCCGTCGATGAAATTGCTCAAATAGCGCAACAACGTGGAATTATTATGCTTTCCGATGCTGTGCAGGCTGTGGGTAAAATGCCCTTGTCAGTACAGAAGTTGGGTATAGATTTAATGCCTTTGTCAGCGCACAAGATGTATGGCCCGAAGGGAGTAGGTGCCTTGTATATTAGTTCTAGGCTGTCAAAAAGTAAATTGGTCACTCAAGTTACTGGTGGAGGACATGAAAAGGCCCTTCGCAGTGGCACCCTAAATGTGCCTGGAATTGTAGGTTTTGGTAAGGCAGCAGAGATAGCCTTAGACCGCATGTCGGACGAGGGACATAGATTGGCTGCATTGAGAGATGCGTTGGAAGATGGAATATTGTCCTTAGGTGGAGCACAATTAAACGGGAACAAAGAAAGACGTTTGCCCCATGTGAGCAATATCTCTTTCGAAGGAGTGGAAGGAAAGGCGTTTTTAATTGCAATTAACAAGGAATTGGCGATAAGTTCAGGGTCCGCCTGTTCTTCCATCACCACCCGCCCATCTCATGTCTTAACAGCAATGGGTTTGGAGAGTGAATTGGCCAGAAGCACACTCAGATTTGGGTTAGGGAGAAGCAATACTGCTGCTCAAGTGGACTTTGCGATTCAATATGTAAAGGACACCGTGGAGAAGCTTCGTAAAAAACGTTTGGGGTAGGATGGTGTTGCCCATTAGGCTCATCACTCAAAATGATAGAGAATTGACGTAAAGATTAAAAAATAGTATGCATAAGAAATTTAGTCACCTAGACGATCATACGGGTGATCCTTCCATGGTGGATGTTAGCCAGAAGCAATCAACCAAACGGATCGCTACGGCCCAAGCTGTGGTTCAGCTGGGAGAAGAAATCCTACGCTCGCTTACAGACCAAAGAGATATTCTGACTAAAAAGGGGCCGGTGTTTCAAACAGCTATTATTGCAGGAACCATGGCTGCCAAAAAAACATCTGATCTGATTCCGCTGTGTCATCCCTTAGGATTGGAGAATTGTAAATTGGCAATTGAGGTGATCAGTGATAAAGAGATTGCCATCACCTGCACGGCATCGATTACCGGAAAGACGGGCGTTGAAATGGAGGCATTGACTG
This sequence comes from Cyclobacteriaceae bacterium, assembly GCA_035303945.1. GTDB lineage: Bacteria > Bacteroidota > Bacteroidia > Cytophagales > Cyclobacteriaceae > DATGMS01. Next base: position 16,465 of record DATGQZ010000001.1, on the reverse strand, counting down.
GTGCTTCTGTAGCCGCCTTGACCGTGTACGATATGTGTAAGGCATTTTCACATGATATAGTAATCAAAGAAATCAAGCTAATGGAGAAAAGCGGAGGCAAAAATGATTACAAAAGATAAGCATCAGAAGCATACGGCACTTACAAAACCCACGTATGGCGAATTTCATCGGAATGAATTGGCCATCTTAGGAACTAGTTGTAGTGCTATTCGAAACTTGGTGAGTGAATTAGCGGTACGTCTAAGTGCTTCTTATAAATCAGCATACGTCGATAAGGAGCACGGCAATGGAGAGGGAGAAGCCCCTCCTATGGTGCAATTTATGGAGAAAGACCACACAAGTTGTATAGATTCCCCTCGTCCCCTGTCAGCATTTGACAGAAGAAGACTTTTCAATAGCGAAGACTTAGTATTTATCAATGGCAACCATTTTCGTGGCCAGCATCAAATTCTTGTGCTTGACCCCCAAAAAAATGTAGAAAATAAATTGGACAGGCTCACTGATGTGCGGCTTGTACTCTTGAATGAGAAAAATCTAACACTTCCCGCTTTTGTTAAAGAAAGGCTTCCTGATTGGCAGCAAATACCGGTACTGCAAATCTCGGAGATTGAAAGCATTGCCGGATGGGTCAAAGGATGGCTAATGACGCGCATTCCGCCCGTTAACGGTTTGGTATTGGCTGGAGGGGAGAGCCGACGTATGCAAAAAGATAAGGGTGAATTAAAGTATTATGGTACAAGTCAAAGAGAGCATGTGCAAGCTTTACTGAGACCCCTCTGTTCGGCTACTTACTTGTCCTGTAATCCATCCCAAGCCACAGCAATAGGTGATAAAGCAGGCATGTTGATTGACACTTTCCAAGGTCTTGGTCCCATGGGGGGCATTCTTTCCGCATTCAGAAAAGATCCAAATGGAGCGTGGCTGACGGTTGCGTGTGACCTGCCTCTTCTGACGAGTTCTACCTTACAATATCTTATCAAGCACCGCAACCCATCCAAGCTGGCTACTGCTTTTTTTGATTCGGACGCGAAATTTCCGGAGCCGCTGGTCACTTTGTGGGAGCCGCGGGCTTATGCGGTCCTCTTAGAATACCTCAGCCAAGGTTATTCCTGTCCCCGAAAAGTGCTCATTAATTCAGATGTGGAATTGCTTACTGCACCCGATCCCCACGAATTTTATAATGTCAACCATCCCGACGAATATGAGAAGGTGGTGCAAGAACTCAAAGTGTCAGGCGGAAAAACGGGATGAGTACAGTCGAAGGAATTTCATTTAATCGGCGTGAGCTCGCAGGGGCATTTGGCGATATAGGAACGGACTTTCCTTTACTGGTGGCGATGGTCATGGCGGCTGACCTCCATGCACCGAGTGCTTTGATCATGTTTGGTGTAATGCAAATTGCTACAGGAGCGATTTATAAAATGCCCATGCCAGCCCAACCACTTAAAGCCATGGCTACTTTAGTCATTGCCCAACAATTAACCGGCGATTTGTTGTTTGGGGCGGGGCTGGCGATTGGCACAATCATGTTGGCTTTGTCTCTCTCCGGAGCCTTGGATGGATTGGCAAAGTTGATCCCTAAAGTGGTCATTCGGGGTTTACAGCTTGGATTAGGGATTACGTTGGCCTTATTGGCGCTCAAGCAATATATCCCTGCTGAAGGTGTATTTGGTTATTTGCTTGCTATAGCCGCTTTTGGGTTGGTGATTTATTTGATGGGAAGCCAAAAATATCCTGCGGCCATTGTTGTAATAGGATTAGGCGTCCTTTACGCGTTATTTTTTAAATTGAGTTTGAAAGATTGGACCGGGACGATAGGCTTGTACATTCCGCAGTGGCATATGCCATCGCAGGATAACATTTTGAAAGGTTTTGTTTTGCTAGCCTTACCTCAGATACCTTTATCCCTGGGCAACTCTCTTTTGGCGACAAGACAAGTGGCGAAAGATCTATTTCCGGAAAGAAAACCGTTCAGCATAAAGCAGCTGGGCATCACCTATGCGTTGATGAACCTGATCAATCCATTTTTCGGTGGTATTCCCACCTGCCATGGGGCGGGCGGAATGGTTGGTCATTACACTTTTGGAGGAAGGACAGGGGGCTCTGCTATTCTATATGGCACGTTATATCTGGTGCTGGGACTGTTCTTTGGCGAAAATTTTGAAACCATTATGCAAGTTTTTCCTTTGCCGGTTCTGGGAGTTATTTTGTTGTTTGAGAGTGTGGCTCTTATGATGTTGATAAAGGACGTAACCGGGGAGACGAAAGGATTTGCGATTACTTTTATAGTTGGTGTAACGGCGGCGGGCCTACCCTACGGCTTTTTAATCGCCATGATGTTAGGTACAGTTCTTTACTACCTTCCTATGCGGTTTGATAATTTGTCTAAGTTGGGGAACAATAAAGGAAAGTAAAAAAATGGATGCAAAAGTAGTGGTTATTGGATTAGGGGGAGTAGGAGGATATTTTGGCTTCAAGCTAGCTAAGAGATATCAGGCAGAGAAAAGCGTTGACATTACCTTTGTTGCCCGTGAAGCGACGTACGAACGGGTGAAGGAACAGGGATTGCGACTACTGAGCCCCGAGCATGAAGACAATACGGTCCGACCCGATCATTTATTATCCAATGTCAAGGAGTTATCCCATATCGATCTTGTATTATTATGTGTAAAGGAATATGACCTCGAAAAGATTTGCCATCAGCTTCAAGGAAAAATAACCCCTCAAAGTGTCATTTTGCCATTAATGAATGGGGTGGATATTTATGAGCGGGTGCGCTCAGTTATTGATGCAGGTGCTGTATTGCCTGCCTGTGTATATGTAGCTTCCCATATAAAAGAGAAAGGGGTCGTCGAGCACAAAGGAAACCCTGGTAGAATAATTTTTGGCGATGATCCTATTTGTACCCATAATTCCCCTGAGCGGATTATGTCCCTGTTTAAGAGCGCAGGAATTAGTTGCGAGTACCGACCAGATCCTTTTCCTGCCATCTGGAGCAAATTTTTGTTTATAGCTTCGTTTGGCTTGGTGACGGCACGATATAATCAGCCCATCGGCAAGGTACGGGAAGATGAGCAATTGGGGCGCCGGGCGTTGGCTATAATGCGGGAAATCTTAGCCATTGCAAAAGCTAGAGGCGTAGTATTACCGGACGATGTTATACAACAGACAATGGAGAAGGCATCTATTTTTCCCTATCATACTCCTACTTCACTTCAGTTGGATATTCATTCTGGGAAAAAAGATAATGAATTGGAATTGTTTGCGGGCGCCGTATTACAATTAGGTCGAGACTTTGGTATACCAACGACAGAGACGGCAAAAATTTATGCAGAAATCCATAAAAAAAGCAGCTAGGAATTTTCCAAGCTGCTTTTGAATACTGATGTGGTTGTGTTGGTTAAGCTAACTTAACATTAACTGCATTCAGGCCTTTTCTGCCTTCTTTAAGATCGAAGGTAACGTCGTCATCTTCTCTAATTTCGTCCACCAATCCGGAGATGTGCACGAAATACTCTTTAGAAGAGTCGTCATCAACGATAAAACCGAATCCTTTGGATTCATTAAAAAATTTCACTTTACCTGTGTTCATAATATTGTAATTGTAATAAATAAATTTCTCAAAGGTAACAATAGTTTTGCAATTAATACCAAGGAGCAAATTTTTTTTTTCAGGTAAAGGTGAAAAAAATCATTTTACATCAGGAAAATTCCAGATTGTCGGCATTTTTCAATTTCTTCTGCCGGCCAGATACCAGATTGTACTTCGCCGATATGTATTTTCTTCAATAGAAACATACACATCCTTGATTGACCGATGCCACCTCCAATACTGTGAGGCAATTCGCCATTTAGTAGTCTTTTATGGAACAGAAGGTTCTTTTTCTCCTCCGCATTTCTCAGTTCCAGCTGTCGCTGTAGGGTAGGTGCATCCACGCGTATCCCCATGGAAGATAGTTCCAGAGAAGATTCGTGGACAGGGTTCCAAACCAATATGTCACCGTTCAAACCGGCGTAACCATCTTCATTCGCGCTGCTCCAATCGTCATAGTCCGGAGCCCTGCCATCATGGGGCTCTCCGCTGCTGAGCTTTCCACCTATACCGATTAGGAAGACTGCGCCATATTCTTTGGCGATGCTATTTTCTCGCTCCTTGGGACTTTGGTCGGGATAGCGCTGCAGCAGCTCCTCTGTATGGATAAAAGTGATTTCCGAAGGTAGAATAGGGGTGATTTCATCAAAGTGCCTGTAAACCAGTTGTTCGGTGTCTCTGAGGCAGGCATAGATGGCTTTGACGGTTTCCTTTAAATAATGGAGATTGCGATTTTCAAGGCTGATGCGTTGCTCCCAATCCCATTGATCTACATAGATTGAATGAATCCTGGAATAGTCTTCATCAGGCCGGAGGGCTCTCATGTCGGTGATGATGCCTTCTCCTACTTCTGCCTGAAGTTCTGCTAATTGCAGCCTTTTCCATTTTGCCAGAGACTGAACCACAACGGCATTGGAATCCATTTGATTTTTTACTGGAAAACGTACTGGTCGCTCTACGCCATTCAGGTCATCATTTATGCCTGTCCCGTCCAAAATAACCAAAGGGCATGATAGCTTAAACAGGTTCAACTTTTCAGATAAGAGCTTGGGGATTGATGTCTTAATCAAATCTATCGCTTTCTCGGTGTCTCGCCGGTTTAAAATGCTTTGGTATTTCACCTCACTAACTTCTATCATTTTGACTACTTGATGATTGATTTGCTCAGATTTTGATTATTTATTACTCAAAATCCCGTAAAGGTATAAAAATGACAATGAATCCGCACATTTTTTAACCGGATAATTTATTTTTTTGGAACATTCCTTTGCAATTTGACTTTTTAGCTTCTAGTGCTACTCCAAAAGGTAAAAATAAACCGGCTTGTTAACGGAGAGTGAGACATCCGTTGGCGTGAGGGTGCCATCAGCTGTATTTCTTTTGAAAGATACAACTTCATTGGAATTTTGGTTGCCGCAGAGCAGATACTTTCCATCGGGAGTGATGATAAAATTTCTTGGTGCTTCGCCTCCAGATGGTAAGGTCTGGATTTGGGTCAGCTCACCAGATTCATCAATTTCAAAGGCGGCCAGGTTATTCACTTCGCCACGGTTGGAAGCATACAAATATTTCCCGTCAGGAGAAAACCGCAGTTCTGCAGCCCCTACCTCTCCGCCAAAACCCTCATGCTTGAGCGGGTATGTAGCTAAATGCTGGATAGTATTTCCTTCATAAGCATATGCACCTATTTCGCCTGAAATCTCATGGATTAGGTAAAGGCGGTCCCCGGACTTGTTGAAGGCGAGGTGCCGGGGTCCAGCACCAGCTGCTACCGAAAAGGTAGTGGGAGCGGCGCTTAGTGGAGCAGCTGTATTATCGTTGACATCATATACAAAGATTTTGTCCGTACCTAAATCTGCTACAAATACCTTTTGCTCCCGCGGATGGAATACTGCGCTGTGAACATGAGGCTGTTTTTGCCTAGTGGGATGTACGCTGCTTCCTTGATGTTGAATTATCTGAGCGGCCTCTGATAATCTGCCTTCTTTGTCTACCGGGATGACAGCTATATTTCCGCCAGAATAGTTAGAAACTACCAGATATTGCTCTGTCGGATCCATGCTGATATGGCAGGGGCTGTCACCGTGAGTATATACCGAATTTATTTTTTCCAGCTTTTTTGTTGCTTTGTCAAGGCTAAAGGATGTCAGTTTTCCGCCCTTTTCGCCCCCTGTTTCTTCTGTGGCAAACACCAAGGTTTGCGCCGTATTAGCAATCACGAAAGAGGGATTCTCAATGCCAGAAGTGATATGCAATATCTCGAGCTTGTTAGCCTCTGGATCGAATTCTAAAATATTAATCCCTTGATTGGATGTGTCGGTATAAGTGCCTAGGAGGAAATGGTAGGTTTCGTTCATAGCAGTAGTGGTTTTATGCTGTTCTTGCTTGGGATTACAACAAAAGGCCAAACATAGTATGAGGATAAGTGTTAATGGGCTTTTCATGGTTTGACGTTTTTTGTGGATTCCTCGCTGGATAGTTCGTGCGTCTTAGGGTCGTATTTACCTTTAATGTCATCGTAAACAGATTTATCCCATAACTTGATACCTGTGAAGTAAGATGCTCTACCGATCATATGTGCTCCTACCGGTGCGGTTAATAAAAGGAAGAAAATAATGGCGATTACGCGGGAGGTTATGCCCAGTTCGTTGAAGTACATGGCTGCACCGATCAAGATCAATCCGATGCCGAGTGTGGCTGCCTTGGTGGTAACCGAGATTCTAAGGTACACGTCAGGCATTCGTACGATGCCTATTGCAGCTAACAAAATAGAAAGCGTACCAATAGTGCTTAAAATTATTATTATCCAATCAATCATTTTTCTCCCTTTTTTCTAAATAAAACGAATACGCTACAGTACCCAAAAATGCAATTAATGCCATGATCATGGCGATGTCTAAGAAGGTCGCCTGATCTGTATAGACACTATAGACCGCAATCACTCCAATGCCGGTTGTCAGCAATAGGTCTAAAGAAACCACTCGGTCGGAAAGGCTTGGCCCTTTGATAAACCTAACGAATATCAATAGGATAGCTACGGCTAGGACCGGAAGAATCACATAATATAAATAGTCGCTTACCGTCATCGCAATATCTCTAATAACTTTTTCTCAAATCCGTTCTTAATCTCATGAATAAACTTCTCCCTGGTTTTCACCCGTATGGTGTGGATATAAAACACCTTTCTGTCATCTGATATATCAACGATAATGGTACCGGGAGTCAAGTTGATGAAGTTGGCTAAAAGGGTGATTTCCAAATCTGTTTTGGCATCCAATGGCACACGGATAATGCCTGGTCTTACCTTTTTGAAGGTGATTACATCAGAAGCCACTTGGTAATTAGCTTTTACCAATTCATAAACAAAATAGAAAAAGAAATAGATGATGCGTGGTATACGGTTAAAATACTGGTCCCTTCTCCGGTTGGTACTGATCAGCCACATGATACCGAAGCAAACCATAAACCCGAAGGCATAATTGCCCAAGGAGAAGGTTCCGGTAAGCGCAACCCAAACGAATGCCAGCAGCATGTTACTAAGAAATTTTGCCTTTATCATGGTTGTAAGGGATTGAGTGAGCCTAACACGGCTTCAATATAAGAAGAAGTGTCCGTGAGATCAGCAGCAATATGCTTTGAAACTTGGATGACGTATTCTGCACCAAAACCGATAAACAAGGAGGATGTAGCGAGCAATATAATGGGTATAACTACTGCTTGCTGTTTGCTTGGCCTAAGTTCATGAAAATATTTGATATACTCCCTTTTGGGTAGTTCCACGCCTTCTTTCCAAAAAACTTCAGTCCAAATTTTAGCGATGATGATCAGTGTGACTACACTGCCGAGTATGATGGCTAAAACACTTAGGTATTGGCCATCCGCAAATCCTCCTTCGATGAGAAATATTTTCGCCCAGAATCCAGATAGGGGAGGTACACCTACCAGAGAAAACAAGGGAACTGCCATCAACAACGAAAGCTTGGGATAATGTTTATAGAATCCTCCAAGGCGCTTAATATTAAAGGAACCTTTGATCTTGTAGATTAACCCCGCAACCAGGTACAGGTTTGTTTTTACAATAATATCATGGATCAGGTAAAAGATAACCCCTATAAAAGCTACCTCTGAGTAATAGCCTAGGCCTGCGATCATAAAACCTATGTGGCAAATGATCAAGTAACTGAAAATTTCTCTTAAATTATTTTGGATGAGGGCCCCCAATGCCCCGGTGATGATGGTCAACACGGCTACCCAGCTGATTAGCTGTTGCATAAAATCATCCGGTACAAAAATCAATGTAAACACCCGCAAGATGGCATAGATGCCCACTTTTGTCAATAAACCCGCAAAAATAGCCGAGACAGCGGGTGGAGGTGCGTGATAAGATGCGGGTAGCCAAAAGTAAAGCGGGAATATGGCGGACTTGATGCCGAATCCAATAAAGAACAAGGCAGCAGTGACGTTTATGAGTGTTCTGTTGTCAACTTCAGCAACTTTTAAGGATAAGTCAGCCATATTTAAACTTCCTGTTAAACCATAAAGCAAGGCAATGGCGGTAAGGAAAACAATGGACGCAAGCAGGTTCATCGTCACATATTTGACAGCACCCTCAATTTGAATTTTTTCACCGCCTAAGGTGATCAAAACAAAGGAGGATATTATTATCACTTCAAACCAGACATAGAGGTTGAAGATATCGCCGGTGAGAAAGGCACCATTAAGCCCCATCAAAAGGAAATGCAAAATGGGATAGAAGCCAAACCGGGCCAACTTGTTTCTTATACTTCCGGTGGCATATTGCGTAACTGCTATACCACAAATAGCGGTAAGCAAAACCATCACCGCACTAAAAACATCCGCGACAAAGGTAATTCCGAAGGGAGGTTGCCAGCCGCCCCCATGCATCAGTTGAATGCCTTCCACCCAAACAAGCTTAAACAGCCAAACAGCCACTCCGACATTGATTACGCCAGCGATAAGGCTGAGCGTCTTCTGAATAGTAGTTTTTCCCCAGAAAAAAATCAAAATTACTGCAGTAGCCAGTTGTACAATGACTGGCAGTACGATCAAAGGGTTATTCATATTTCTTCTCCTTGGGGGTTTAATTCGTCCAGATCATCGGTTTTTACCACCTTATAGGTTCGTTTGATTAATATTATGGCAAAGGATTGCAACCCGAAGCTAATCACAATAGCAGTGAGTATTAAGGCTTGGGGTATGGGGTCTGCATAAATGTCCGCTAGTGTCTGCATGGATTCTGAGATGACTGGAGGCTTACCTTTGACAATCCCTCCTACTAAAAAAATCAGTAAGTTGACCCCATGGCCGATCAAAATCAGGCCGATGATCAACTTCACCAAACTGCGCCTCAACATCATGTAAATACCTGAGGCATATAGCAATCCGATGATGATAATGAGTAATATTTCCATGTTTAGTTGCTTTCCGTTATTGTAAAGATGATGGTTAAGGTTACGCCTATGACGACTAGGTACACGCCCGCATCAAAAAATAAAGCGGTACCTACCATGCCCACTATAGGCAAGGGTTGGTCATACCATAAGCCTGTTAAAATAGATTGACCGAAAAAAAGCGGAAGGGTGGCACTGATTAAAGCAATACTCAAACCCAACGGCATCAAAAAACCCGGGTGAAACGCAATAATTTTACGGGTTTCCTTGAGGCCACTACCCAGTGAATGCAGCACGAAAGCAATAGCAGCAATCAACCCCCCTACAAAACCACCTCCGGGAAGGTAATGCCCTCTCAACAATATGAATACGGAAAACAGCAGCAACAATGGCAACAAATAATTGGAGGCTGTTCTAAATATCAAGCTTTTCATGCAAGGCTACTATTACGATGAAGACGATTAAATTTCTTTTTCTCTGTTTCTCAGGTGCAATTTTAGCAGGCTAAATACACCGATGGCGGCTATTGTCAAGACAGTAATTTCTATCATGGTGTCAAATCCTCGAAAGTCTACCAAGATCACATTGACAATGTTTTTCCCTTTGCCGAGCACATAGGCATTGGCCGCATAATACTCAGAGACGGTAGGGTCGGTAGGCAGGTTAAAAACCTCGAGCGAAATGAGGCTCATCAGCGTACCAAAGGCCAAGGCCACAATCCCATCCCTGACTTTATCTTTAGTCTTAGAGAAATTTTGGTACTTGGGCAGGTTGTAGAGTACCAACACAAAGAGGATTACGGTGAGTGTATCGATAGCGAATTGCGTCATCGCCAAATCCGGAGCGGAATAGAACACGAATATCAAACATATAGCATAACCAATCACGCCCATCGCCACAACTGCTAACAAGCGGGACTTACTGAATACCGTGATAAAGATGGCTATCCCCATGATGAGCAGTATTGCCGCCTCATAGACTGTAACCGCGGTTAGCCGCTGGAAGTTGAAGTCAAGATTGCCATCTTCAAATAGCCTATATCCCAAAATGATGCACAAAAACACAACTATTGTAGAGACATAGGAGCGAAGGTATCCATTCTGAAGGAGTTCCGTCCAGCTTTCCGCCAGTTTGTTGAACAGTCGGGCAAATGCTTCGAAAAGCCCTTCCGGTGAAATCTCTCTAAATCTCACAGCCTTGCCCAACAATGCTTCTGAAGGCTTTATAATAAACAACAGCGCTATTCCACAAGCTAAGGTTATACCACTTAACAACAACACAACATTAAACCCGTGCCAGAGCAAGAGGTGAAAATCCGGAGTTTCATTAAGCATGGAGGCGACCACCGGCTTGATCAGTGGGGTCTCAATGAGACCTGGCACCAATCCAAACAGGATTCCCAATGTGGCAAGGATAAAAGGGGGAACCCACATCAGCGGACTTGGCAGATGGACATGCTCATAGTGGCTAGGCAGCTTACCTACGAAAGGCCGAAAACCTACCATAAAACCCGTAACCAAAAGGCATATGTTGGTGACTATCGCTGCACCCGTCAGCCAATAAGCCCATTCTCCCACATGCAGGGTTCCTTCATAGATCAAATCTTTGCCGATAAAGCCAAAAGAAGGAGGTATACCTGCATTGGAAATAGCTGCCAATAAGCCTGCAACACCCACAGGCAACAATACTTTACGCAGTCCGGCAAGCCGGGATATGTCCCTTGTTCCTGTTTCATGATCAACAATGCCAGTAACCAAAAATAAGGTTGCTTTGTAGAGTGCATGCACAAGAATGAAAACGGCAGCAGCCAATAGCGCTTGATCAGAGCCTAATCCGATTAGAAACACCAGTATGCCCAATGCTGAAATGGTGGAGTAGGCAAGGATGCTTTTCATGTCCAAGCGGAATAGTGCATGAACCGCCGCGTACAACATGGTGATTGTACCAATGATGATTAAGGGAGTGTTCCACCAGCTATGATCACCTAAGACGGGCGTTAGTCTGGCCAACAAGTATATGCCCGCCTTGACCATGGTAGCGGAATGAAGATACGTGGAAACAGGGGTTGGAGCTTCCATCGCACCTGGTAACCAGAAATGAAATGGGAACTGCGCAGATTTGGTAAAGGCAGCGATAAATATAAACCCAATGATCCAGCCATATAGGCTATGCTCACTGATTCCATCGGAATGCGATAGCAGGTCAGATATACTATATGATCCCCCTGCTGCGCCCAAGGCAATAGCCCCTGCAAGTAGGAATAATCCTCCCAATCCAGTGATACCTAAAGCCAACATGGCTGAATTTCTGGATGTTGCATTTTCATTGTTAAAGCCTATCAGGAAAAAGGAGCTGATACTGGTAAGTTCCCAAAAAATGAACAGCGTGATGATGTTATCAGAGAGTACTAAACCCAACATGGAAGCCATAAACATGCTGAGATAGGCATAGAACCGGTCCAAATACACATGGCCTTTGAGATAAGCTGAAGTGTATAAAAACACCAGTGAACCGATGCCTGTAATTAGCAGCATAAATAGTAAGGAAAGGCCATCCAGGTGAAAATCCAAGTTGATACCGTAGGAGGGAATCCAAGTATAGTTGAACGCTACTGTCTCCCCCTCAGCTATGCGCGGCACAAAGCTTAGAGAATACAGAAATAGCAAGATCGGCAATGCCGATAGAATAAATGACAGTTTTCCTTTAAGCAATCTGCCAAAAAATGAAAGGCAAAGTGCCAAAATAAAACCTGATAAAACTGCGATCAGCATAAGGTATTTTTAAAACAATAATAGACTGGCGCCTGAAATTACTAAAATAACAGGGCTTTCGGGGTGCTAATTCCTCTTTCCCTTTACGGAATATAAAAAAATGGGTTGTTTTTTATTCGTTTTAGATAATTAATCAGGGGCTTTTGAAAAAGAGTGCAAGCAACAGGGCATAAAATTTATAATTCAGGTAATTTTCTTTACTTTGGGATTTTAATTCCATATTAAACATTGAGCATGTCTAAGGTATATCAAACCGAGGTAGCCAAAAGGTTTACCATTTATAATAGTTTGTTTCTCGATTTACCCTTTAATGATATTTATCGGACTGGAACCTTACTTCCTATATTGACGAGTGCCTGTCAAGCCGGTTTTGAGAAAGGAAAGACACCAAAAGATATCATTAAGCAATTTTTCGAAGATCTGATGTCGGACAAATCCGAAAAGGAAAGGCATGATCTTTTGTTTCAACTGGTGCAGTATGTGGAGCGTCAAGTGGTGCTTTTTGACTCTATAGAAGATGCGGCCTTCGAAAAAGTCAACGATTTGAAGGGGAAAGGGACCATGACAGCCTTGATAGCAAGGGCTGAAAGCGATAAGAAGAAGGAGGCTTTGATTGAAAAATTAAAAACTTTCTCTGTCCGGCTTACCCTTACTGCACACCCAACGCAATTTTACCCTGGCAACGTACTGGCTATATTGACGGATTTAGAGAGTGCCATCCGCGCCAATGATTTAGGAAATATTAACCTTTTGCTGCAGCAACTGGGCAAAACTCCGTTTATAAAAAAGGATAAACCCACGCCTTATGATGAGGCGTTGAGCCTTTGTTGGTTTTTGGAGAATGTATTTTATCCAAGTATTACGGATATACTGGTAAGGGTGCTCAACCAACTGGAAATTCCCTTACATGAGTGGGACAATCCTAACCTGCTGATGGTAGGATTTTGGCCCGGGGGAGATAGAGATGGCAATCCGTATGTAACGCATGATGTGACCAAAAAAGTGGCTGACAAGTTGCAGAATTCTATCTTGAAGTGCTACCATAGAGATATAAGGAAAGTTCGCAGAAGATTGACCTTCAATCATGTGGAGCCGCATCTGTTGCTAGCCGAAAGGCGTTTGTATCAAACCTTGTATGGAGGTGAGGACAAGCTTTCTACCAAAGATGAACTTTTGGAAATATTGTATGAAGCAAGAAAGGGTATCATCGAACATCATGAAGGATTGTTCCTTGAGCTGCTGGACGCTTTTATATTAAAAATCAAAGTCTTCGGTTTTCATTTCGCAAGTATGGATATCCGGCAGGATAGCCGCAAACATGATGACCTTTGGGATGGCATCATTGAACTGCAGGAAGGGAAGGAGGGACTGGAGACCTACAGGAATATGGATGAGGAAGAGCAAATTGCTAAGCTGCTGAAAGTTGACGCCTTGCCAGACCCTGAGACTTTGTCTGATCCCTTTCATGGTGAGATGCTGAACAGCATACGCACTATCAGATACATTCAAGATCAAAATGGAGAAATGGGATGTCATCGATATATCATCTCGAACTCCCAGTCTGCGGTACATATTCTAAGCGTTTATCAATTAGCCAAACTTGAACTAGGTCGCGACGGTAAATTGAATCTTGATATCGTGCCGCTGTTCGAAACCATAGACGATCTGCTCCATGCGCCAGGCATCATGCAGCAGTTGTACGAGAATGAAGTGTACAGGGAGCATCTAAGGAACAGAAATGATAAGCAGACCATTATGGTGGGCTTTTCCGACGGTACAAAAGATGGGGGGATCATCCGTGCCAACTGGTCTATTTTTAGAGCTAAAGAAGAGCTGACAAAAATTTCACGACAGTACGATGTCAACGTGGTGTTTTTTGACGGTCGGGGAGGGCCACCAGCAAGAGGAGGTGGAAATATGCATAATTTTTATGCTTCTCTGGGTCAGCAAGTGGAGAATCAGGAGATTCAAATAACCATTCAAGGCCAAACCATCAGTTCTAACTATGGCAAACAAGTCAGTTGTACCTATAACTACGAGCAGTTGCTGAGTGCCGGTTTGGAAAACCATCTTTATCCTACGGCTGAAAATAACCTGACGGAAGAGCAGAAAGAGCTCATCGAAGAGATGGCCAGCTATAGTTACCAAGCCTATAAAGACTTCAAGAGCCATCCCGTATTTGTGCCTTATTTAGAAAAGGTAACGCCTTTGAAGTTTTTTGGATTGACCAATATAGGCTCTAGGCCATTGAAAAGGAGCAAAGGGCAGGGGATGAAATTTGAGGATTTGAGGGCCATTCCCTTCGTTGGTTCCTGGGCACAGATGAAACAGAACATACCAGGGATGTATGGCGTGGGAACTTCTATAGAAGCATTGGAAAAAGCCGGTAAGCTACAAGAAGTTCAAAAGCTGTATCAGGATTCACTGTTTTTCCGCTCTTTATTGGGCAATTCCATGCAATCCTTGGCTAAATCCTTTTATCCGGTAACAGCGTATTTGAAGGATAATGAGACTTACGGAGAATTCTGGGAGCTCATGCACAGCGAGTACCAACGTTCATTAAAAAATATTTTGACCGTGGCAGGAATGTCTACGCTTTTAGAGGATAATCACCTCAGCAAGGACTCCATAGCCATACGGGAAAGGATCGTTTTGCCCCTGATTACCATTCAGCAATATGCCATTCAGACGATGCTGGAAAGTGGCGAAGAAGATGCGGTTCTTCAAAAGTTGATCTTAAGGACCATGTTTGGTATTATCAATGCAGCCAGAAATGCAGCATAAAATTAATAAAGCAATAGGCTAAACTATACAGCCTATTGCTTTTCTATTTCTTCAAACAAAGCAATGACTGCTTTGTGAATTGCCGTTTCTCTCTTTGCTTGTTGGCGGGGTACTACGCCTGCCATTGAACCTACCCATATGGCTTCATTCGTGGCATTATCTACAAGATGTATGGTCAAGCTCCCTTCCTTATACTTGCCTACTTCCACCGTTTTGCTCTCCCACTTGTAGTTCCTTTGGCCCACATAAGTCCATTCGCCTGGATCAGATAGGCTGGTTTGCCTGGTTTGTGTTTTTTCTTCTACCACGATGCCCAAGTTGATTTTAAGCTCGGGTTGGTTGGCAGTTTGAGTTAATCCTCGGGCATTTAGTTGACGAGCAACTTCAGACTTGAAATATGCTATGTTTTCATGAAATGAGCTACTGGTATCACCTGCTGCTTCCAATTCAAAGAAATCAAAGGTTTTATAGTCCGATAAACTTGCAGAAGGCTTTGTTGACTCTACCCTCAATTTGCCAGTAGAACAGGACCCGCTGAACAGCAGTAATACGAGATAAATAGCTAATATCGATAATTTTCTCTCCATCATGGCTTTTTACGCTTTGTTCCATCAGATATTAACGTAGTAACCAAGGAAAGGTCAAAAAAGCGGGGGGAAATCTTTTTTAAATCTATTTCAGAAGCGAGAGCGTTTGTGGATCCACATCTTTCACACACCTAAAGCCTACATTAGAACTGCCACTGTCATAGGCATGGCCCTGGCGAGCTGAGGGACGATAGTTGACGCAGTAATTATCTGCACACAAAAAAGAGCCGCCCTTTATCACCCTTTCCTGGGCATAAGGGTTGTTCGGATTATAACATTGGTTCATTCCGCTGTCTAAAAGTGGCGCATTACCCGCTAACCGTTGGAAGCGTATCGCATCAAACCAATCATCAGTAATTTCCCATACATTGCCGATCATATCATAAAGGCCGTAGCTGTTGGCAGGAAAACTCCTCACTGGAGCGGTGCCCATGTAGCCGTCTTTACCTTCGTTGCCATGAGGAAACGTCCCCTGAAAAGTGTTGGCCATAAAACGGCCATTTGGATAAAGCTCATCCCCCCAAGCGTAACGTTGTCCGCCCATTCCACCGCGTGCGGCATACTCCCATTCAGCTTCAGTCGGCAATCTTTTTCCTGCCCATTTCGCATACTCAGCTGCATCTTCATAGGCAATATGCACAACGGGATGGTCCCAGCGTCCGTCTAAATTGCTGCCGGGACCTTCAGGATGTTTCCAACTGGCGCCATCTACCCATACCCACCACCTGGAAATATCATCTGTGGCCACAGGCTGAGAGGGAGGAGAAAAAACCAGCGAACCAGCGGTAAGCTCCAGATCCGTTGGCTTTTCCGTGCCAGGAGGTAACTGTTTTTGTATGTCTTCCCATAAGGGCGTTTTTTCCGCTACCGTTACGTATCCTGTAGCATCAACAAACTCCTTAAATTGACGGTTGGTTACCTCTGTTTCGTCCATCCAAAAGCTGTTCACGGTAGTTTTGACAGCTGGCTTTTCCGCCGGATAGGCGAGATCTTCGTCAGTACCGATATAGAATGTTCCACCCTCAATCAATACCATTCCGTCTTTGTAAATAGCGGTAATATTTTGCTCGGATGTGTTTCGGTTTTCTGATTGCTTGCAGGCAAAAAAAGTAAGGAGTAGGCTTATAAAGCCCGCTGCCGTAAAATAATGTCGTGTAGAAAGTAACATTTTCTTAGCCATTTTGCGATAAGGATACTCTGGCGGATTGTACATAACAAACCGCCAGAGTAGAATGCAAGATAGCAAATTTAGGAAGAAGTCGTATTATTTGGTAAGTGCCGCTTTCATAGCATCAATAAAGGCTGGATCTGAGGCAGGCT